>JBGSUN010000288.1:0-50256 GCA_041753475.1 Planctomycetaceae bacterium
CGCCCTGATTGCCAACTCGCACGGGCGGGCAAGCCGCCCGTGCCACCCGATGCTTCAACACGCTCGTCTCTCTTCAATACGCCCCCTCACCCTAACCCTCTCCCCCGCAGACGGGGTAGAGGGGACCGGAGTCTGTCCCCGTGTGCAGAGATCAACCTGAGTCTCAATCGGTCAACAATGGCGAGCGGGGGGAGGCACGGTCTAAACTGGGGTGATGCACTACGTTCCTGAATCGGCTTGTGAATTGTTGCGCGATGATCCGCTCGGGGATGATCGCGCCGCCGCACGGCTGGAGTTTCACCACCGGTCGGCACCGCTGTATGTGTTGACGGTGGCAGTCGCAGCGCTGTTGCTGGCCGATGTGGTCTTGGGCAGCGGCTGGTTTCCGGCATTCGCGGCATGGCGGTCGGTGCTGGGATATCCCCTGGCGTTGTGGGGGGCTCTGCTGGGCGGATCACGCATTCTGTATCACACGCTGGACGGTGTGTTCTCCGGGCGGGTGGGTGCCGATCTCGCGCTGACCATTGCGTGTCTCGGGGCGATCATCCTCGGCGAACATCAGACTGCCGGGTTGGTGGTGCTGATTGCTCTCTTCGGGGAAAGCGTCGAAGGTTACACGGTCGATTGTGCCCGGCGGGCCCTGCGGGGAAGCTTTGCGCTGCAACCGGCGCTGGCGCATCTGTGCGAATCGAACGGCGAACGGGACGTCGCGGTGACGGAACTGCGACGCCACGACGTGGTCGCCATTCGTCCCGGAGAAAGTCTTCCCGTTGATGGCGTGGTGATCGGCGGGAAATCGGCCGTTGATGAAAGCACGCTCACCGGAGAAGCCTTACCGGTGGAAAAGACGATCGGCAGTCCGGTCGTTGCGGGAACCGTCAACCAGTTCGGCGGTTTGCAGGTGCGGGTGGAACGAGCCGGTGATGAGACCACTCTTGCGAAGATCACGACGCTCGTGCAACAAGCCGTGGCGAAGAAGTCGCAGGGAGAACGGCTGGCGGATCGACTCGCGCAGGGTTTTTTACCAGCCGTGTTGATTGCCGCCGCGCTGACGCTGGTCGGCTGGCGAGTCTCGACGGGAAGCTGGCAAGCGGCCTGGTTACCGGCGCTGGCGGTGCTGGTGGTGGCCTGTCCGTGTCCGCTGGTGTTGGCGACGCCGTGTGCGGTGCTCGCCACCATTGCCGGTCTGGCACGGCGGGGTGTGGTGGTGAAAGGGTCCACCGTTCTCGAACGGCTCGCCACCGTGGATACGATCGCCTTCGACAAAACCGGCACGTTGACGCAGGGTGCGTTGACCATCGCCGGATTGCATCCCGCTGACGGTGTCACCACCGAGACGCTGCTGGCGATTGCGGCCACTGCCGAGCGTCGCAGCGAACATCTGCTGGCCCGCGTGCTGGTGAACGCCGCCGAAACCGCGGGGCTGGCCTTTCCCGCACCGTATGAATTCACGACGCAACCGGGGGCAGGGATCGTTGCCACGATTCGGTCCTCGGCCCTCGCACACATTACACCGGAGATCGTCGAGCCACCGCGAATGGTGACGCTCGTTGTCGGTTCGCACGAACTGATGAATCAGCATCATGTGTTGCTCACGGAAACGATGCAGCAAGCCGCCGCCGAATCGAGTCAGGCGGGACAGACGACGTTGTTTGTGGCGCTCGAGGGCCGTTGCCTCGGTGTCATCGGCGTGCGTGATACCGTGCGGGAAGAGACGCGATCCGTTCTTGATGCCTTGCAAGAGCAGCACGTCGGCCGCTGGGCTTTGCTCACGGGTGACAAAGCCGCCCCCGCTGCGGCGTTGTTGAAGGAATTACCGCCGTTTGAGCATGTCGCCAGTGAGCAATCTCCCGCGGACAAAGCGGCGTGGATCAACTCTCAGCATGCCGCCGGGCATCGAGTCGCCATGATGGGCGATGGCGTCAACGATGCCCCCGCGCTCGCCGTGGCGGATGTCGGTCTCGTAGTGGTGCGTCCGGGTGCCGATCTGGCGGCGGAAGCGGGGGACGTGCTGTTGCTCGGCGATCCGTTGCGTCCGCTGCCGGGATTGATTCGCCGTTCCCGCGCGATGGTGCAGAACATCCGGCAAAGCATCTTCTGGTTTGCTTTCGGCGTGAACGGTCTCGGGGTGATCGCGAGTTCTTGCGGATGGCTCAGCCCCGTCACCGCGGCGCTGTTTCACGAAGTCGCTTCGCTCGCCGTGATGATCAATGCCCTGCGACTGTTATGGCCACAGGATGACGGTCCTGAAACACAAGACCGGTCGACCGCGGCAACAACCCCCATCGACTGGGATGCGTGGCTGGCGTGGTGGTCCCCCTCGGCGTGGGTCTACCGCATTCTCGAACACCGGCGAATGGGAACACGCCTACTGTTGGCAGGGATCGCCGCGGCGTGGCTGCTGTCGCAGCTCGTTCGCCTGAGCGTGGATGAACAAGCCGTGGTGACCCGTTTCGGCAAGCATCACTCAGTACTTGAGGCCGGTTGGCATTGGCGCTGGCCGTGGCCGATGGAAACCGTCACCCGTGTCCGCCCCGACTGGATTCAAACCGTGACGCTCGGAGTACAGGCCCCGTTCGTCGATGCCAAGTCCAAAAACGGCGTCATCGAATGGACCAGTGAACACACCGACCTCGACGGCAGCCGCAGTTCTGCGAATTCCCTGTTTCTGACCGCGGATGAAGTTTTGGTCGACCTCTCCGCCGAGCTGCAGTTCCGCACGGTCAAAGTGACCGATTACGTCTATCGCGGCGGGGCACAAGTTCACAATCTGTGTCGCATGGAACTGGAAGCCGTCTTGCGGGAACTGACCGCGCGGCATCCCCTCGATGACTGGCTCACCGATGATCGCACGGCCCTCGAACAACAGGTTCAGCACGCTGTTACGGCGCGGCTCGAGGCGCTGCCGTTGGGGATTGAAATCATCGATGTGCAGTTGCTCGATGTCCATCCGCCGCAACCGGTGGTGGCGGCGTACCGGCAGGTGTCCGATGCCCTCGAAGATCAGGAAACGCAGAAGAACGTCGCAGCGGCCACCGCGGCGCGAACGCTAATTGCCGCCGTCGGGACGGAGTTGCTGCCGTCGTCGCCCAATGAGACGCTACCGGACATGACGGATGACGTGTGGCAGACGTGGCTCAACGAGAAGCCGTCGCGATTGTCGGGCACGGCGGCCGCTCAATTGGAAGCCGCGGCGGCCGCATCGACGGAACAACAACAACGGGCGCATGCCGAGGCGCATCGCTTGCATCAATTGCTGATCGCGTTCCAAGCCGCCCCGCAAACCGCCGGTACGATTCTCTACTGGGACCGCATCACCCCGATGCTGTCGCGCCGGCCGCTGGTGCTTCTCGATCCGCAGGCGGTGGGGAAACAACAGTGGTGGATCACAGATCCGAGGGCTCCCGCGCCGATGCCACCGAAAGCAACTGCACAGCCGGAGTAATCCCGCGCGAAGCCCGGCATCTTCCGAGATGCCGGGCTTCTGGATTGCGATCCACCTTCGGCGTTCATTTCCAGACGTGGGATGGATCGAAAGCAAAAGCCCGGCGTCGAAGCCAGACGCCGGGCTTTGGACGCTTACTGACCGATCCCGGGTGGCCCGGCTTGTCCTCAAGCCGGGAGCCGCAGGCTCAAGAAGCTTTTCAGAACGGGTGCAATTCCACGCGGCGGTGTGATTTTCGCAATCGTTCTCAGGCTTCTTGTGCTGCGCACCCCGCTTGAAGACAAGCGGGGCCACCCCGTGGGTGTACGCTTACTGCCCGAGCCGTTGCCATGCTTTCGCGATGTACCTCGGCAAGTCGGATGCAATCATCCCAGGTTGCGACCACTCCGCGGCGGCGAGATCTCCCGCGAGTCCATGCACATAGACGGCCAGTTGAGCCGCGGCGAACGGTTCCAGCCGTTGACCCAACAGCGCGGTGAGCAGCCCCGTCAATACATCGCCGCTGCCGCCGGTCGCCATGCCGCTGTTCCCGGTGGGATTGATCGCCAGACGGTCGCCATCGGTGATGACGGTGTGCTGTCCCTTCAACACCAGGACCACGCCATGCTGCGCAGCAAACGCGGCGGCACACGCCTCGCGATTACCTGTGATGGTGTCCATCGATAATCCCGAGAGCCGCGCGAACTCACCCGGATGCGGCGTCAACACGCGCGAACCGGCGGGACGGGCCGTGGTGAGAAAGTCGGCGTGATGCGCGATCGCATTCAATCCATCAGCATCCACCACCAGCGGGATTTCCACCGAGCGATAAAGTTCGGCCACGAGTTCATCAACCTCATGCGATTGCCCGGTCCCCGGCCCCACCGCCGCGGCATCGGCATGGGATAGCCGTTCCATCAGTTCGGACAGCGACGCCATCGACAGTTGCCCGTGGACATCGCAGACGGGCCACGTCATGTACGCCGGTTCGTAGCTCGCCACGATGGGTGCGACGGTCGCCGGTGTCGCGACGGTCACCAGCCCCGCACCACCACGCAGAGCCGCCATTCCGGCTAACGCCGCCGCCCCCGCCATCCCACGGCTGCCGGCAATGATCACCACGCGGCCGAACGTGCCTTTGTGTCCGTCCGCGGGCCGTGGTGGGAGTTCAGGCAGGTCGGTGATGAACTGCGGCATCGAAATATCCCGTCTTAGCCCCCGGTCAATGACCGGGGGTAAAATGGCGCTTCCACTCCCTGGGTGGCCCGGCTTGTCCGCAAGCCGGGAGCCGCAGGCTCAAGAAGCTTTGGAATATCGCCCAATTCCACGCGGCGGTGCTGCACGAAGTGATTCTGGTCCCCTCTCCCCCGTCTGCGGGGGAGAGGGTCAGGGTGAGGGGGCCGAGTGGTTCACAAGACTTGCCAATGAAATTGCAGCCTCTTTTTCCTGTTGATTTGACACATCGCCTTCCGAACAAATGCCCCCCTCACCCTAGCCCTCTCCCCCGCAGACGGGGGAGAGGGGACCGGAGACCGCCTGCCGTCTTCGGGCGATCAACCCCGCGAAGTATCCGCCCTTGAAGCCCGCATCGATGTTCACCACGCAGACGTTCGCCGCACAACTGCTGAGCATGCTGAGCAACGGCGCGAGTCCCTGCAACTGGGCACCATAGCCCACACTCGTCGGCACACCCACCACTGGGCAATCAACCCAGCCGCCGACAACCGAGGGCAACGCCCCTTCCATTCCGGCGACGACCACCACCGCGTCCATGTCGCAGAACTCACGCCGTTTTTCGATTAATCGCTGCGGACCAGCCACGCCGACGTCGGTGATGAGCCGCACGTCGCAGCCCATCCACCGGGCGGTTTCCACCGCTTCTTCCGCCACCGGTCGATCCGTCGCCCCGGCGGTGATGACCGCGATGCGGCCGGAGGTTCCCGCGGGGTGAGCCGTACCGCGACGGATGGTGCGGGCGACGGGGTTGTATTCGGCATCCGGAAACCGCGCGGCGACCAGGTCGGCTTGTTCCAACGTCGCCCGTGTGACCAGCGACGCCTGTCCCGCCTGCTGCTGCGCAATCAGAATCTGCAACACCTGCTCCGGCGCTTTCCCCGCACCATACACGACTTCCGGGAAGCCACAGCGGCGGACCCGATCGAGATCGACCAGTGCTTCATCGACAATCGCCGTCGCGGCGTAGCCATCGCGCAGGGATTCTTCCAATTGCGCGACGGTGACCGCTCCGTCCCGCCAGCGTTCGAGCAGCGATTGAAGTTGATCGCGTTGCATTTCGTTCCGTAACTCACAGATTCAAAAGGCATCCACCGATTTCACAGATTAACACAGATGGACGGGGATACCGAGGAACACCGTTTCAACGCCCCAAACTGGCGATGCCGACAAATATGGCATACAGGAGCATGCACCAGACCGGCCAGAGCACTCGTGCTTGCAGATACCAGTAATCGTGCCAGACCCACGCATGGTTTAACTGGCCTTGCCGAACTCGTAAGTACCAGCGCCGGGTCACGACAAGCAGCGGAAGCCCGAGGACATAACCATTCCAGAGACCGATGAGGATCATGGAGCCAATCACGTCATTGCGAAATCTTGCGATCAGGACTCGCTCAAAGAGGGGAATCATGAGCGGGAGTGTCACGGACAACGCGACCACAGCCATGATGACCGACAGCACGACATCGTAGGTGCGGACTTCCGTCGGCTCCGGATCCGTTGTTCGGACTTGTAAGCCGCAATGCGGACAGAAGATGACATCCGATTCCAGCGCCGCATCGCACCCCCAGCAGCGGTGTGAGGAATCGGGCTGCATGGGCCACCCTCATTTAGCCCCCCGTTGTCCGCAATCGGGGGTTCTTAACGGTATCGAAGATCTCCCCCGGTTGCGGACAACCGGGGGCTAAATGGTTCTCACACGCCCGGGGTGAGCAGCAACTCGGGGGATTCTGCGGAGCGCGTTCCGGCGGTGGGGACATTATCGCCGGGACGGAACGTGAACACGACGGACCATTTCGGGGCGGTGGTGAAATTGCGGGTCGCGGCGTGCAAGGTGAGGCAGTGAAAGAAGAGGACGTCGCCGGGTCGCATTTCGACGGCGACTTTGGTCGCAATCACGGCTTGATTCTCCGGCAGATCGCTGCGGAAGAATTTTTCGTTGTCAAACTGCTGCGGGCCGAAAGTCATGCGGTGCGAGCCGGGGATGACGAACAGGCCGCCGTTTTCGGTTCGTTCTTCACCGAGGGCAATCCACGCATTGACGAGTTCCGGGCGTTGGAACGACCAGTAGCGGATGTCCTGATGCCAGCCGGTGTCGCTGCTGAACGCCGGTTGTTTCGTCATGATGCAGTTGTGATGCGCGAGCGGACAGACGATCTTCGGGCCGAGCAATTGCTGCAAGCGTCGCAGGATGGGTGGCTGCGTCATCCATTCCAGAAACACCGGGCCGCGCGTCGCCGCCTGTTTTAACCGGCGAATCGTCCGTCCCCCGGCGACATCACGCGACGGCGGCGCACCGGGATATTTGAGATCGGCTTCATACTCGACCGGCGTGATTTCCCGATCAATGCCGTCTTGCGTGACGGTCTTCATCCGCACCAGCGTCTCCGCATCGGTCAAACCGCGGGCGATGACGTATCCATCCCGTTGAAACGCGGTGACTTCGTCGGTCGTAAATTCATCCCGTGCGGCGGTCATCCGTGAAAGGCCTTTGAATCAACGAGCCCGAAGCGCCAGCGCCGGGTGCATTTCAACGCAGGAACCCGGCGCTGGCGCTTCGGGCTCATTGACGCAACTCACAAATCGAACTCTTTGATCTTCCGGTACAACGTCCGTTCGCCGATACCGAGGAGCTTGGCGGCTTCGTCGCGCTTGCCGGCCGTCAGTTCCAGTGTCCGCTGGATGTAGAATTTTTCGACGTCGGTCAAGGGGCGGCCGATGAGTCCGTCCGCACCGAGGCTGATGCCATCCCCCGCCGCACCATCGTGCGCTTGTCCAAGGGGCGCGATTTCCGTTGGCAGATCATCGAGTTCCAGCCGACCGTCGGTGTCCTGCACCACCATGCTCTCGACGACGTTCCGCAGTTCGCGAATGTTGCCGGGCCACGAGTACGCCATGAGCGCCTGCTGCACCGGCTTGGTGACCGTCGGCAGCGGACGTTTGCGGGACCCGGCGACCTGCTTCAGAAAGTGTTCGATGAGCAACGGGATGTCGCCGCGGCGTTCGGTCAACGGCGGCAGGAAGATCGACACCACCGAGATGCGGTAGTAAAGGTCTTTGCGGAACGTTCCCTTTTTCACCATCTCCTGCAGGTCGGCGTTGGTTGCGGCGACGAGGCGGACGTTGATCTCCAGTTCTTCGTTGCTGCCGAGGCGGGTGATCTTGCGTTCTTCGAGCACCCGCAGCAGACGCACCTGCGTGGACATCGGCATTTCGCCGACTTCATCGAGGAACAGCGTCCCGCCATTGGCGTACTCGAACTTGCCGATCCGCTTCGTGGCGGCTCCGGTGAACGCGCCAGCTTCGTGACCGAAGAGTTCGCTTTCCAGCGTGCTTTCGGGAAGCGCGGCGATGTTCAGCGGCACGAACGGTTTGTTCTTCCGTTCGCTGTTCTGATGCAAAGCCCGCGCGACGATTTCCTTGCCGGTGCCGCTTTCTCCCTGAATGAGGACCGTGCTGTCGGTCGGCGCGAGGCTGCGGAGTTTGTCCATCACGCGCTGCATGGACGGACTGTTGCCGATGACCCCTTCAAAGCCGAATTTCTCATCCAGACGGCGGCTGAGTTCAAGGTTCTTCCGCAGTAGCCGGACGCGCATGGACGCTTTTTCGACAGCGACGCGCAGTTCCTGAATGTCGACCGGTTTGGTGAGCAGGTTGTGCGCCCCGAGTTGACCCGCGGCCAATGCCGACTTCACGGACGCATGGCCGGTCAACAGGATGACTTCCGCTTCGGGGAGTTCCTCCTTGGCCTTCCGCAGGATCTCCATGCCGTCGACGTCTTCCATGACCAGATCGGTCACGATGACGTCATAGTTCTCGGACTCGATGAGCGCCTCGGCCCGCTTGCCGGAGTTGGCTTCCACGCATTCGTAGCCGACGCGCGCGAGGGCTTCGGCTACGGCCTGGGCGTGGGCTTCGTCATCATCGACGATCAAGACGCGAATCTTGATGTTCGCGAGATCGGTGGCAGAGTTCTCGTGCGCCGTCATCGGGCGATCTTGTGGTCTCAGGGAGCAACGGCCGGGTGCCGCGGGGAGGGCGCAACAGGCATTTCCAGTAGTGTATCGGTGCGGGGTGAGGATTGCACGCGGTGCGATTGAGGACACGCGGTTCATCGGCGCGGAGCGCGAAACCGCAAGCGGTGCAGGACGCGGGTCACCGGCTGGGTTACTTCGCGATGGGAAGTCGGATGCGAAAGCGGGTGCCGCGGTTGAGGGCGGATTCGCATTCGATCTTGCCGCCGTGGGCCATCACGATCCGTTGCACCGTCGCCAGACCGAGGCCGGTGCCGCCGTCTTTGGTGGTGAAGAACGGCTCGAACATTTTGGCTTGCGTCCGCTCGTCCATCCCTTTGCCGTTGTCGATGATTTCCAGCACGACTTCCCCGCCGCGCTCGTAGGTGAAAATCTCCAGATCCCCGCCGTCCGGCATCGCATGCAACGCGTTTTGGCACAGGTTGAACAGCACCTGTCGGAACATCCGGCAATCCAGCATCACCGGGGACAGTTGAGCCGCAAGGTGCGGGACCAGTTCCACATGCTGGGCCGCTGCGACGGGGCGGAAAATCTCGATGAATTCGGCGACCGGTTCATTCAAGATGACCGGTTGCCGATCCACGGTTCCGGTGCGGACAAACTGCAGAAAGTTCTCGACGATCAGGTTCAGATGCTGACACTCGCGCTGCAGCGTCTGCACCTTCTTGTGCATCCGCCGATCGCGTGGCGTTTCCGTGTCACGCAGCTCTTCTTCCAGCAATTCGAGGTTCAACCCGATCGTGCCGAGGGGATTGCGGACTTCGTGCGCCAACCGCCCGGCGGACGCGGCAATCTCGTTGTACTGCGACCGCCAGTGCTCGGTATCGTTCGGCGTGAGAGGGGAGGGTTCGGTCATCGGCATGATCCGTCCCAGCCCGGAGCGCGAGCGACGGGCGAATGGTTCTGTTCGAGATCGAAAAAAGGATGAGTGACGGGTCAGATCGCTCCGACGTCGTCACTCATCCTCATGGTTATTCTTCAATTCATCCGTCGCTTGCGCTCCGGGCTGAGAAGGACCAAACTATTCCGCGGCCGGTGCCGGGGGCGGGTTGCTAGCGGCGGCCATATCAGCCAAAGCCGCGCGGCGGGACAGTTTGACGCGGTTCTGATCGTCGACCGCAATCACCTTCACCGGAATCTTGTCACCCAGCTTGCAGACTTCTTCGATCTGCTTGACGAAGCCTTCCGCCAGTTCGCTGATGTGACACAAGCCGTCTTTGCCCGGCGCGATTTCGACGAACACGCCGAAATCCTTGATCGAGTTGACGGTGCCGTTGTAGATCCGGCCGACCTTGATTTCTTCGGCAATCGCTTCGACACGGGCCAAGGCGTCCTGTGCCCCAGCAGCGTTCGGGCAGGCGATGATGACCGTGCCATCGTCCTGGATGTCGATGGTGGTCCCGGTGTCTTCCTGAATCGCGCGGATGTTCTTGCCGCCGGGTCCGATGAGGAGGCCGATCTTCGACGGATCGATCTTCGTCCGCAGCAAACGCGGTGCGGAAGCGGCGATGTCGGAGCGCGGCCGACGAATGGCGGTGAGCATCGTCTTCAGCAGTTCGATGCGGGCCCCACGGGCCTGTTCGAGAGTCTTGCGGATGATCTCTTCGTTGATGCCGTCGATCTTCAGGTCGAGTTGGATGCCGGTGACACCCTTCTGCGTCCCGGCGACCTTGAAGTCCATGTCGCCGAAGTGGTCTTCGTCGCCCATGATGTCGGTCAGCAGGGTGAACCGGTCACCGTCTTTGACGAGACCGATCGAGATCCCCGCGACGGGTTGCGTGATCGGCACCCCGGCATCCATCAAAGCCAGCGTCGCACTGCAGACGGAGGCCATCGAACTGCTGCCGTTCGATTCCATGATGTCCGAGATCACCCGCAGCGTGTACGGGAATTTTTCTTCCGGCGGCAAGACCCATTGGACCGACCGTTCGGCGAGGGCCCCGTGACCGATTTCACGACGACCGGGGCCACGGATCGGACGGCATTCACCGACGGAGAAAGACGGGAAGTTGTAATCGAGCATGAACCGCTTGTCGTAATCCGTGAATGGACCATCGACATGCTGGACATCGCGGACGGTACCAAGGACGACCGTCGCCAGTGATTGCGTTTCACCACGTGTGAAGAGAGCGGAACCGTGGACCAGCGGCAAAACGCCCGCGGCACAGGACACGGCGCGGAGATCCGGCGGCGTGCGACCGTCGAGGCGTTTGCCTTCGAGGATCAGGTCGCGGACGACTTTCGCTTCCATCGCATAAAACGCGGCACCGAATTGTTCCTTCGTGCCGATGGTCGTGGGTTCGCCCCCTTCCGGGAAGAACTCTTCGACCAGTGCGGTTTTGACGGACTTGGTCCCGGCACTCCGTTCGGCTTTGACAGCGGACTGCTTGGCATCCCGCAGTTTGCTGTAGGCCTTTTCCCGCAGCAGGGACTCAAACGGATTGGCTGAAGCCGCAGCCGGAGCGGCGCGTTCCACACCCGCCTGCTTCAGGAACTCGAGCTGCATGTCGCACAGTTCGACGATGGCCCGGTGCGCGAACATGATCGCGTCGCCCATCACGTCTTCGGGAAGCTGTTGGCCGAAGCCTTCGATCATCAACACCGAAGCGCGGTTGCCGGCGACGATGAGATCGAGCGTGCTCTTGGTCAGGTCGGTCTTGGTCGGCAGCAGCTTGAATTCACCATCGATCATACCGACGCGGACGGCCCCAATCGGTCCCTGAAACGGGACCGGGGCGAGACACAAGGCGGCGCTGGCACCAATGATTGACAAAACATCCGGATCATTTTCCTGGTCGCACGCCAGGACGTTCGACATCACCTGCACTTCTTCGATGTACGATTCCGGGAAGAGCGGGCGGATGGGGCGGTCGGTCAACCGGGATGTCAGAATTTCCCGCGTGGTCGGGCGGCCTTCACGCTTGATAAAGCCACCGGGGAACTTACCGGCGGCTGCGAAACGTTCACGATAATCACAAGTGAGGGGGAAGAAGTCGGTTCCCGGTCGGGCTGGGCCGTTCTGAGCGGCGACGAAGACGACGGTGTCGCCGAATTGAATGGAGACGGCACCCGCCGCCTGCTTGGCCATTTCACCGGTGGTCAGAGTCAAAGTCCGACCGGCGAATTCCCGTTGCAAAGTCACTTTCACTGTTTCATTTCCTGAAGTAGATGATGTTTCGGCGGGCCTCTTCGCAAGGGGCGTCCCCATGACGCCCCAAACTGGCCATTTTTTGATTCCGCGAACGCGGACCCGCCGGAAAAGACCAAAGAGGCCCACTCACCACGCGAACCACTGTCGAGCAATTCAGCTCTCCAGTCGGTCGTGCAGCGGGGCCTCCCACAAGACAAGGGGTTGTAACCGATTACTTTCGGAGACCGACCTTCTCGATCACCGCAAAGTAACGCGGCGGCGTGCTGTTCTTGAGATAGTCCAGCAACCGACGGCGCTTGCTGACGAGCATCAGCAGTCCCCGGCGTCCCGCGTGATCCTTGACGTGACCCTTCAAATGGTCCGTCAATTGAGTGATCCGCTGCGACAGGACGGCAATCTGCACTTCCGCCGAGCCGGTGTCGCCTTCGCCGCGCTGATACTCGTGAATCAACTCGGTCTTGCGCTCTTTCGTAATCGACATCGCTAACCCATGTCCTCAACTGGCTGGTATACAACGACTTACAAAGATTCAACCACCGCAGAATTGCGGCGGGCGGGATCCCGAGTCCCCGGCCAGTACACCTTTTCCGTTTTGTCCAAGGACAGAGTCTAGCAATCTCCACGGAAGTTTCAACCATCCCGGCATTCGGCCGAGGCTCCCATTCTCCGCTGTGCGGTTTCGCGCCCCGCACAGAATGTTTCCCCGTGTCTACGAAGCCCCTGGGAAGCGACCAACACGTCGTGCGAAACCGCACAGCGGCGTTTGTGGCCTTTATGAGATGTCAGTCGATCCCGAGCGCCATCCAGCCGTCGTGGAAGCGCAGCGTGGTGAACTTCGGTGGCGTCTTGCCGGGGAGCCAGGACGACTCCGGGACCACCGTCGGCAGCGGGATGTCCTGCAGGCTCGTGGAAATCGCCTGGCGAATCAACGTCTCCGTTGCGGCGGGCAAGGTTGCCGGTTGGCTGCCGTCTTCAGTTCGCGCGGCCACTCCAACCCGACCGGGACGGAGCAGCCGTTGTCCATCCTGCTCGACAACCCGGAACGGCAGCGACAGCGTTAACGGTGGCAGCAATTCCTGGCCAGCCGGACGCAGCTTGGCCCGCAATTCGATAACCATTTCGTCATTGTCGAAGATCACCATCACCGGTCGGCGGCTGTCAAACTCGATGGCCGTTTCAATGCCACCGGTGCCCGGATCGCTCTCACCGGAAGAGAATCCGAGCCGCTTCAGCATGCGGGCCAGTTGCTTGTCCGACGTGTTCAACCCCGCCAATCCGGCCTTCAACGCTGCGGCGTCAAACAACGACGAATGGACATACAACCGCAGGCCGTGTGCCCCCAGCAACGGAGTCGTTGGCGACACAATCTCGAAGGAATCCGCTTCCGCAGCGACCCGGGAAGCGTAGTGCAGTTCGTTGTCGGTCGATCGGCAGCGCTGTGCAGACGGCAACAGACCGAGATCGTTAAGCCGTTTTCGGACAACGTTTTCCAGTTGTTGATTGGCGCTGGCCAACTGATCGTCCACGTCCTTATCAAATCGGGGATAGATCCGATCGGCGACTTTGTTCCGCGCGACCTCTTCGGCGGCGGGACGACGCTGCTCGGCAGCCCTCAGCACGAATTGTGAGACCAGCGGCTGCAACGGCGTTCCATCAAACCGGGTCGATGCCCCGAGGTTTTCATTCTGGGCGCGGACACTCACAACCGCATGCCGCGTGGAAAGGGCCTGGCCATCGAAGAACAGGTCTTTCACCGCCTGAAACTTTTGTTGCCCGCGGGAGAAAATGGTGGCTTGCTCTGTCAATCCGCGCGTTTGCGTGCAGACCGTTCCGTCCAGAATGAACGCCGCCGCGATCTGCTCGCCGGACGGACGGATATCGAGCCGGAGATGAGTATTCGTCACCTGCTGGCCATCGACCTTTGCCCCAAGAATGCAGTCATCCACGATCCCGGGTGTGACTTCATTCCGCGAAATCACCCGGTTCAACCACTCCTCGGTGGCGACCAGATGCAGATTGAAGTGCGAAATCGGCGGCCCGGCCGGCAGCGGCGTCACATCGGCCGATCGGGCAATCCGGGGGGGCTGTGCCGAAGCGGGGGAGATCACGGACAAAACGAGTAGCGCCCCCCACGCCCAGGCGCGGGCGGTTCGGCAGCAACATCGTGATGGTGAGTGTGTCCGCATGATCGAACATGACCAATGAGCGATTGCAGAATTGACCTTCACCGAATGTGAAAATGACAATTCGCCGCAAACGAAACCTACTCCGTGGCAGCGGTCGTGCCCGGTGTAAGCCGTCCGTGTTGCCGAATCGCCATGAAGTCTGCCCGCACAACCGACACGATTGTTCCCTTCGGCAGACCCCCGCACGCGACACCGTAGCGACTTTGCTGCGGCGTGGCGAAACGGCAACGTTGACGACGCAATCGTCGTGCCGGAAATCCACCCATCGCAGCCCGGAGCGCGAGCGACGGGAGTCACGGAAGTGATGAGGGAGAAGTGATGAGGGATGATTGGAAGTTCCTTTCATCACTCATCGATCATCACTCATCATTCTCTGACTCCCGTCGCTTGCGCTCCGGGCTGTGACGAGCGTCTCTTGCGACGGTATAGTGGCGACTCCCTTCAAATCGACACTTTCGGGAGCACACAGCATGCGACGCGCCTCGTTCGGTTGGACGGTTCTGTTTCTGGGCCTCATCGCCAGCACGGCCATCAATGCCACCGCGGCGGAAAAGCAGGCGGCGTTGATTGTCGATGGTCAGAACAACCACGGCATCTGGCCCAAAACCACGCAGATGATGAAGAAGTACCTCGAAGAAACGGGACTCTTCACGGTCGATGTCGCCACCACCGCGCCGAAGGGAACCGATGAAAACTTCGCGCCGGACTTTACGAAGTACACCGTCGTCATCTCGAACTACAACGGCGCGGCCTGGCCCGCGGCGACGCAGAAGAAGTTCGCGGAGTTCGTCAAAAACGGTGGCGGGTTCGTCGTCGTTCACGCGGCGGACAACGCGTTCCCCGAATGGCCCGAGTACAACGAAATGATCGGCCTCGGCGGGTGGGGCGGCCGCAACGAAAAGAGCGGACCGTATGTGTACCTCAGCGACGACGGCAAGCTCGTCCGTGACGAATCCGCGGGGTCCGGCGGACACCACGGCTCGCAGCACGATTTCTCCGTGGTGACCCGTGACGCCGAGCATCCGATCATGAAAGGCCTGCCGCGCGAGTGGCTGCATGTGAAGGATGAACTGTATGACAAACTGCGTGGTCCGGGTTCCAACATGCAGATTCTCGCTACCGCATTTGCCGATCCAAAACACGGCGGCAGCGGTCGCCACGAGCCGATGCTGATGGCGCTCAAATTCGGCAAAGGCCGCGTCTTCCACACGGCCCTCGGCCACGGTGACTATTCGCAGGAATGCGTCGGTTTTATCACGACATTCCAGCGCGGGTGTGAATGGGCCGCAACAGGCGCGGTGACGCAACCCGTTCCCACCGATTTCCCGAAGCCGGACGCGCTGAGCCAACGGAAGTCCGCACCGTAGCACCGAAGGGTGGCCCGGCTTGTCCGCAAGCCGGGAGCCGCAGGCTCAAGAAACTCAGAGAAACGGCTGCAATCAACTCCCGGCGTGATTCATCGAACATCGTCCGCAGGCTTCTTGTGCTGCGCACCCCGCTTGCGGACAAGCGGGGCCACCCGCCAGAGGATTGTCGACATGCGATTTCTGTCAACGCTGCTGATGTGCTCAGCCGCTGCGTCGGCCTTTGCCGCCGACATGCCGCGCGGGTACACGATTCCAATTGTTGACCTGAGCGTGGACACCGCACGGCAGGTGATCGTCGATCGGGAGGCCGGACATTACCTTGGGCACCCTACCACGGTGCTGCTCGAAGACGGCAAGATGATGCTCATCGTTTACCCGAAAGGGCACGGCAAAGGCCCGATCGTCTACAAGCGAAGCACCGACGCCGGCAAGACCTGGTCGGACCGCTTGCCCACGCCGACGAACTGGAGCACCTCGAAGGAAACGCCCACGATTCACCGCGTGATTGATCCCGCAGGCAAGAAACGGCTGATCTTGTTCTCCGGCTTGCATCCGATCCGCATGGCCTCTTCTGAAGACGACGGCGAAAACTGGACGGAACTGAATCCGATCGGCAACTACGGTGGCATCGTGGCGATGGGCTGCGTCTTCGCCGTGGATGGAAAGCCGGGACATTACGTCGCGATGTTCCACGACGACGGCCGCTTCTTCACTGAGAAACCGCAACCGACGAAGCCGGTGACCTTCACGCTGTACCAGACGAAATCGACCGATGGCGGCCGCACCTGGGGCAAGCCGGAGCCGATTTTTGCCAGCCAGGATGTCCATCTGTGCGAACCGGGCGTGATCCGTTCCCCCGACGGCAAGCAACTCGCGGTGCTGCTGCGGGAGAACGCGCGGAAGAAGAATTCCCACGTCATTTTTTCCAATGACGAAGCCGTCACGTGGACCCCGCCACGTGCACTACCAGCGGCCCTCACCGGCGACCGGCACATCGGGGCGTATGCTCCCGACGGGCGGCTGTTCATCACCTTCCGCGACACCACGCTGGAATCGCCGACCAAAGGGGACTGGGTCGGTTGGGTCGGAACCTATGACGACATCGTCGCCGGTCGCGAGGGGTTGTGCCGGGTGCGATTGATGGACAATCACAAAGGGGCCGACTGTGCCTACCCCGGCCTGGAACGACTCCCCAGCGGCGAGTTCGTCACCACGACCTACGGCCATTGGACGCCGGACGAAGCCCCGTACATTGTGAGTATTCGGTTCTCATTGCCGGAGATCGATGAACGCTTGAAGGGGAAGTCGGTGAAGTAGGGACTCACGCGGCAACGTCCCGACGAGGCGCGAAACCGCAAGCGGTGCAGTGACTTTGTTGACATTCCCCCGCGGGATTTTTACCGTCAAAGCTCGGTGCGCACCGGGCCTTTCACTTCTTCAGACCACACAACAAGGAATCCGATCGATGGGCCGTCCCGTCACGCTGTTTACCGGTCAATGGGCCGATCTCAAGCTGGAAGAACTGTGCAAGAAGGCCAAGGACTTCGGCTATGATGGCCTCGAACTGGCCTGTTGGGGCGACCACTTTGAAGTCGACAAAGCCCTGTCCGATGACGGCTACTGTGCCCGCAAACGCGAACTCCTTGAGAAGTACGACCTGCAGGTCTTCGCGATCTCGAATCACCTTGTCGGCCAGGGGGTGCTCGATATCATCGACGCTCGGCACAAGTCGATTCTTCCGCCGTATGTGTGGGGCGACGGTAAACCCGAAGGCGTGAACCAGCGGGCCGCCGAAGAAATGAAGAACACGGCCCGCGCGGCGAAGAAGCTCGGCGTCGGCGTGGTCAACGGCTTCACCGGCAGCAGCGTCTGGCACCTGATTTACGATTTCCCGCCGACACCGAAGGCGATGTACGACGCTGGTTTCCAACTCCTGGCCGACCGCTGGAATCCGATCCTCGACGTCTTCCAGGAATGCGGCGTGAAGTTCGCGCTGGAAGTCCACCCGACGGAAATCGCCTTCGACATCTACACCGCAGAGCGGGCGCTGCAGGCGCTGGATCGTCGGGAGGAGTTCGGTTTCAACTTCGATCCCAGCCACCTCATCTGGCAAGGGGTCGACCCGGTCGAGTTCATCCGCGCGTTCCCGGACCGCATCTATCACGTCCACATGAAAGACGCGAAGGTCACGCTCAACGGCAAGAGCGGCATCCTCGCCAGCCACCTGTCGTTCGGCGACCAACGCCGCGGCTGGGACTTCCGCAGCGTCGGCCGGGGCGGCGTGCAGTTCGAGGAAATCATCCGGGCCTTGAATGCGGCGAAGTATCAGGGCCCGCTGTCCGTCGAATGGGAAGACTCGGGCATGGACCGCGAGCATGGGGCGCGGGAATCGTGTCAGTATTGCAAGAACGTGGACTTTGCCCCGTCGGCACGGGCGTTTGATGCGGCGTTTGCGGAGTAGCTGTGCACGCGGTGATTTGGCGCGAGGCGCGAAACCGCAAGCGGTGTTGGCGACGTTATACTGAATGATGCACCCCGGTTGCTTCCGGAGCAACCGGGGTGTTGTCGTCTTCTGTTGGTGAGACTCGGATGATACGGAACAAACTACTCCTGCTGCTGGCACTGGTCGCGCTGACGGGCTGTGCCAAGACCGAGTCTTCGCCTCCGGTGCCGAAGGCAGACGCCCTCGGCACGGATTTGCAGGATCCGAATGCACCACTGATTGTGAAAGAACCGGGACCCACCCCGCCCGGCATGCGCTGGATTCCCGGCGGCACGTTCACCATGGGCAGCAACGATCCGAAGTATCCCGATGAATCCCCGTCGCATCGTGTGACCGTCGATGGTTTCTGGATGGATGAAACCGAAGTCACCAACGCGCAGTTCAAGGAGTTCGTCGATGCCACTGGTTATGTGACCGTCGCGGAGAAAAAAATCACGCGGGAAGACCTCGCCGGACAGGTGCCGGATGTGGCAAGCATTCCCGAGGAAAACCTCGTCGCGGGGTCGATCTGCTTCAATTCGAGCTTCGATCCGAAGACGCTGCGGAAAGATCATCCATTGTGGCCGTATCAGGTGTGGAAGTACGTCGGCGGCGCGAACTGGAAGCAGCCCGAAGGTCCGGGGTCGAACCTCGATGGCCGCATGGATCACCCGGTGGTGCATATTTCGTTCGATGATGCCCGGGCGTACTGCGAATGGAAGGGGTGCCGCCTGCCGACCGAAGCAGAGTGGGAATACGCCGCGCGGGGCGGGCATGAGGGGCAGGAATATCCGTGGGGGAATGAACGGAACCCCGATGCGAAATGGATGCACAACATCTGGCAGGGCGAGTTCCCGCTCCAGAACGATGTGAAAGACGGGTTCCAGCAGACGTCGCCAGTAAAGTCGTTCCCGCCGAATGATTACGGGCTGTACGATCTTTCGGGCAACGTGTGGGAATGGTGTGGCGACTGGTACCAGCCGGATTACTATCGCCAGAGCCGGACCCGCAATCCGCAGGGACCGCCCGTCAGCTATGACCCGCTGGAACCGACGATTCCCAAGCGCGTGCAGCGCGGCGGATCCTTCATGTGTAGCGATAATTACTGCATCGGTTACCGGGTCGCCGCCCGGATGAAAGGCGATACGCAGTCGGGGACGTTTCACTGTGGTTTCCGCACCGTGAAGCCCGCACGATAACGTTGAGAATTGGGTGGCCCCGCTTGTCCTCAAGCGGGGAGCCGCAGGCTCAAGAAGCTTCAGGAGCCGCGTCCGATGAATCCCGTCGTGTGATTCATTGAACATCGTCCACAAGCTTCTTGTGCTGCGCACCCCGCTTGAGGACAAGCGGGGCCACCCTTGCGGGCTGAATGATGATCGAGAAAGCAGGGTACACTCTCATGCTTATTCATACGGATGAAAGGATGCCCGCATGCCCCTTATTCAGAACAGAATGGTCCGGCGCGCCATGTGGTGCGCTGCAGCGGTCGTGGTGGTGATAGCGATTCTTTATCCAACCATGCCGTCGCGCGAGACGGTGACCCGCTTGACCGCTGAAATCAAGGCACGGCAGATTCACCGGCTTATCGAAGACTTCGCTCAGGAAAACGGCCATTATCCCGAAGGCCTCTCTCACGTCGACGGTGCCGATGTCACATGGAGAGTTGCTGTCAGCCGTTTCGCATCCCGCAGCGATATCTCGACCAGAGAACCCGGCGACAATCGCGACGAAAAGCTGCCCCCCGTGGACTTTATTTTGTCCCGCTCGAGCCACCAGACCCCCTTCTACTTCATCCGGGCAGGTGACGGCAAACCTGACTCCCCCGCACACTATCTCACCGATGAAAACGGACACCCTGTGATCGCGGCCATCCCGTCACATCTTTCCGAATGGACGTCCGCCCCGGATATCACAGTGATCGAAATGCTGGAGCGGTCTCAACGCGGTGAGCGAGTCTATTTGTCGTATGCCGACGGACAGTTCTTTCAAATTAACGCCAAGAAGCTGTCGCTCCATTAATCGTCAGACCGATGGGTGGCCCCGCTTGTCTTCAAGCGGGGAGCCGCAGGCTCAAGAAGCCCCACGCACCGTGCTCGATGAACCCCATCGTGTGATTCATCGGACATCGTTCCAGGTTTCTTGTGCTGCGCACCCCGCTTGAAGACAAGCGGGGCCACCCATTTGCTATCACGCGGTGGGATCCGCGCGAGGCGCGAAACCGCAAGTGGTGTCGGGGAGAGTCTTTCTTCACCACTGACAACGGACTACGGACTACTGACCACTACCCCGCAATGTCGACCGGCTGGTTGCTGTTCCGCGCGGACTCCAGACACGCATCGAGCACGATCTGGGTCTTCAGCGCGATGTCGCCCCAGTGCGGGTCGAGTTGTTTGCTCAGCACGAGGTCATTGAACGTCCGGAAGAGGTTCGTCTCCTGCGCGTTGGCTTCACTGTTGCTATATTCCCGCACGGCTTCCCGTCGGGTGTGGTCTTCCATGTTGAAGTCGCAACCGCTCTGGTGAAACGCCGCCTGGGACACCGTGAAGGCGACTTCACTCCCGAAGAACGGCAGCACGAAGTCCGGCACATGGACGAAGCCTTTCGTCCCGCTGAGATGGGCCCACTGCTGGTTTTCGGTCTGGAACGAGTTGTAGAAACTCGCCGAGACGCCATCACGGAAGAGCATTTCCGCCGAGAATTCGAGCGGCACGGTGTCCGGGCTGTCGGGGCGTTTGGCCTCATCGAGCAACCGCCCGGTCACACTCATTGGCATCTGGTAATTCATGGTCCACAAGGCGAAGCGGATCGTGTACCAGCCGAGATCGCCGAGGCAGCCCTGCGGTTCGAGGTTGCTGCTCACGCGGATGTTGTTCGACAGGAATTCATCCCCGGCGTTGAAGCTGAACTGCATGCCGATGCGTCGCAACCGACCGATGCTGACGCCGTCGTCGATCACCGTCCGCAGTTTCTGCAGCCGTTGACTGTGCATGAACATGACACCGTCCATGAACTGCACGTGGTTCTTCTGACAGGCGGCGAGCATGTCCCGCACATCGGCCGTGGTGACCCCGACGGGTTTTTCGACCAGCACATGCTTCCCGGCATTCGCGGCTTTGATCACCCATTCCTTGCGGAGGCCTGTCGGCAGCGGGATGTACACGGCATCGATATCCGGCCGGGCCAGCAGTTCGTCATACGAACCGACGGCCGCGGGGACCGTAGGAAACGGCACATGGGCCTGATTGTCCGCAATGAATTGAGCCGCTTTTTCGACAGAACGGCTGGCCACCGCGGTAATGGTCCCGTTGCCGGAAAGCCGGATCGCCTGCCAGTTCTTGCGGGCAATCACGGCGGCCCCGAGGATGCCCCATCGACACGGTTGTTCGCTCATTGCAGATGCTCTTTCACTCGATGTTGGTTGGCAAAAATGTGGCCAATCACGGTATAACTTGAGTGGCACCCAACCAACCAAAAGTGTTCATGTGTAGTTGGATGTCGGGCCTGGGGTGGTCGTCGTGCTCATTGCTGTCGATGACGTCGGTTTAATGTCGTTAAACTGCGACTCACAAAGGACGACGCCACATCCTTCCATTCGGTCGACGACGAACCATATCCCATTTGCATCTTGATAGATTCGCAAATATGCGTTCCGGATTAAGCGTTCTGCAAGCCAATCGCTACTGATGCGACTTGGATTTGCTTTGATCCAATGTGGTCGCGTGGCATATCCAAGATATGTGCAACCTCGAACATCAACCAAATGCTCGCGACATTCGTGATCGACCACACTATAGGTCGCAAGACGGTCTGCTAACTTGGTCGCAACCCATTCAAGGCCCAATTTCGTAGGCAGCGCTTTTCGATCGATTGAGAACAGAGAAAAGTCCTCAGCCTCGGAATGGGAAATCTGATGCCAAATCGGAAGCAGTCGTTGAGTTCCAGGCTGTTCCAAAGTCAGGATTGCATCAAACTCTCGTCGTGGCCACTTTTTCTTGATGAAACTTGGACTCAGAACCACGATTCCAAACCGACTTTGTCGCAAGCCCTTCTCGATGGACTCACGAAGCGAATCACCAGCAAGTAGAGCCCAGTCGTCGTACCACACATCGAAACTCGCAGTACGAAGCAATTCCGAAAGTGGTTTCGCAATGTCGTTTTTGTCTTCACTTGCATGGCTGACAAACGCATCCCACATCATCGGTTAAGCTCCTATAAACTAGACGTCGTGAAATTGTCCATTCTTAGCACGGTTTGCACAATGTCGTGCACTCCCCGGATGGCCCAGCTTGTCTTCAAGCTGGGAGCCGCAGGCTCAAGAAACCTCACAACCCGTATCCAACATCCAAACCGGCGTGATTTATCGAACATCGCCCACAAGCTTCTTGTGCTGCGCACCCCGCTTGAGGACAAGCGGGGCCACCCAATCCGAAACCACGCGGTGGACTTGGCGCGGGGCGCGAAACCGCAAGCGGGGTGGGTGCGTCTTTCTTCACCACTGACCACGGACCACTGGCAACAAACCTCCCTGGGGATGACTTTCTCCCCGCACATCGGATACAACCATGGGAGTGCTCGTTGGTCAAGAAAACTCGACTGGAATCGTTTCGATGCTTGGTGCTCATCTTCCCCCCGGTCCGTATCTCCGTCGCGTGGCGGACGTCTTTGAAACGCTCGATCTGTCGCAAACGGAAGGTCTCGCCGACGATATCTACACGGCCTATCAGAACGGCAAGTTCGTTTTCATCTGCGGCAACGGCGGCAGCGGGTCGAATTCATCCCACTTCTGCGAAGACCTCGGCAAAAGCACGCTCGATCGAAAAGATTTCACCAACGACGCCGTGAAGCGGTTGAAGGTGCTGAGTCTCACCGACAACACGCCGTACATTCTGGCGTGGGGGAATGATGAAGGTTTTGATCGCGTCTTCGTCGAGCAACTGAAGAATTTTGCGTCCCCTGGCGATGTGCTGGTGGCCATCAGCGGCAGCGGCAACAGCCCGAATATTCTGAATGCCGTCGAATGGGCCAACCGGCATGATCTCGTGACGTGGGGCATCACCGGCTACACCGGCGGCAAGCTGCAGTCGCTGGCGAAGAAGAACCTGCACGTGCCGCTGGATGACATGGGGATCGTGGAATGCGTCCATTTGACGGTGTTCCACTGGATTCTCAACGACATCCACGGCCGCATTAACCGCGTCGGCCGTCACGCCCCGAAGACGGCGTAGGTCGCAACTCCATGCAGATCTCTCATCCGCCATTGTCCGGTTTAGTGCAGATGGAGCCGCGTGCGTTCGCCGACATGCGCGGGTTCTTTCTGGAAACGTTTCAGTCGCCACGTTTCTCGGAAGCGGGGCTGCCGACGACCTGGGTGCAGGACAACGTCTCGCGCTCGAAGCGGGGAACGATCCGCGGACTGCATTACCAGCATCGGCAGCCGCAGGGGAAACTGGTGTATGTCATCCACGGAGCGATCTGGGATGTCGCGGTCGATCTGCGCAAATCGTCACACACGTTCGGCCAGTACTATGCGGTGGAACTGAGCGACGAGAATCATCGGCAGCTTTATATCCCACCGGGTTTCGCGCACGGTTTCTGTGCACTTAGCGAAACCGCAGACGTCTTCTACAAATGCACGGCGTTGTATCAACCGGGCGACGAACGAACGCTGCTGTGGAACGACCCAGTATTGGGGATTGAATGGCCGACAATCGAGCCCAGGCTCTTGTCCCACAAGGATGAACAAGGCATCCCCCTGCACCACGCCGATGTGTACGATTAACAGGAAGCCCTCGGTTTCTGAACCGTGGGTCTCTTCAAACGGATGTGACTTCATGCCTCGGCCACGGTTGGCACTCACAATGGGCGATGTCGCGGGAATCGGTCCCGAAATCCTCGTCCGCGCGCTGACCATCGGCCGGTTGTCTGACTTCTGCGATCCTCTCGTCATCGGCCATCCGGTCATCCTCGAACAAACCGCGTCGCAGTTGAATCTGCCGCTCACCGTTGTCTCAGTGAATCATGCCACGCAGACCGTGACCAACGGCGTGGCGTGTTGGGATCCGTCCGATGACGCCGTGCTGCGCGTCACCACGGGTTCCATTCAAGCGGCGGCCGGACGTGCGGCGTATGAGTATCTCGTTGCTGCCACCCGCGCAGCACTGGCGGGACAGATCGACGCCATCTGCACGGCACCATTACATAAGGAAGCGTTACGACTCGCGGGCCTCAACTTTCCGGGACACACCGAGATTCTGGCGGCCGAATGCGGCGTGAACGACGTCGCCATGATGCTGTATCTCCCCGCGGGCAACGCTGTCCGTGGACCGAGCGGTCTTGGTGTCGCCCATGTGACGTTGCACACCTCGATTCGCAGCGTGCCGGGATTGTTGTCCGTCGACCGCATTCGGGAAACGATTCTGCTTCTGGATGGTTTTCTGAAACGGCTCGAAGTGGTGCCGCGCATTGGTGTGTGTGCGCTCAATCCCCATGCAGGGGAACACGGTCTCTTCGGCAACGAAGAAGCGGAGTGCATCGAACCGGCCGTATTGTTGTCTCGTAAGGCGGGCGTGAATGCCACCGGCCCGATTCCCGCTGATGCGTTGTTGCGCCGCGCGGTCGCCGGGGAATTCGATGGTGTCGTCGCGATGTATCACGATCAGGGTCACATCGCGCTGAAACTCATTGGTTTCGACATGGCCGTGAACATCACGCTGGGGCTGCCGATCGTCCGCACCAGTCCGAGCCACGGCACCGCCTTCGACATCGCCGGTCAAGGCAAAGCGTCCGCCGAAGGATTTCTCGCCGCCGCCAGAGTGGCGTGTCAGTTGGCACAATCACGTAACAAGGGATGAAATGGTGTGTGCCACGGCCGTGTCGGCCGTGCGAAATTGCAGAGCGTGTTGCCCCATCGCACGGCCGACACGGCCGTGGCACACAAAACAAATTGTCAGGAAGATTTTCGCGAATGACCGAACCACGCTATCTGGACACTCCGCCTCCAGGCATGACCCGGCTGCTTCTCATTCGGCACGGTTCGACCGCGCCGAATGAATGTCGGCCATTTGTGTTACAGGGGTGTGAAATCAACGGCCCGCTGACCGAACTCGGACGGAAACAATCACGAGCCGTGGGACGGTTTCTGTCACGGTTCAAAATCGATGCAGTCTATGCCAGTTCGTTGTTACGAGCCCAAGAAACCGCCGCGGCGATTGCGTCGCATCATGGGTTGACGGTCGAGGTGCGATCAGAACTGCGCGAATGCAGCGTCGGCCGGTGGGAAGGGATGTCGTGGGAAGCCATCCAGGCAGAAGACCGTGACGGCCACGATCGGTTCTTCGCCGACCCGGTCCACACGCCCCATCCCGGCGGAGAATCGTATCTCGATCTGCTGAACCGCGTCCGGCCCACGATCAACGAACTGCTGGACCAGCACGCCGGGCAGAACATCGTGGTGGTGGCCCACAATCTGGCGAACCGCGTCTATCTCGCGGAACTGGCTGGCATCGATCTCAAGCACGCCCGCAAGCTGCGGCAACTCAACTGCTGTGTGAACCTGATACAACATACCGCGGGACAAACCGAACTGGTCACGCTCAATTCGGCCTGGCATCTGGATGATCTGGAATGAACGCCGTCCGTGGAATGGTCTTCGATCTGGATGGCACGCTGATTGATTCCGCGCTCGATTTTGATCTCATCCGTCACGACATGGGCTTGCCGCGCGGACGACCAATTCTGGAAGCCCTCGCGGACGTGCCGGAAGGGGCCGACAAAGACCGGATGCAGGAAGTGCTGCGAGCGCATGAACTCGCGGGATCGGATCGCGCCACGTTGTTCCCCGGTGTTGGAGAAACACTGGCGTTCCTGCGAGAGGCGGGCATTCCCACCGGTATCCTCACGCGCAATTCCCGGGAATCAACGGACCGCGTGCTGAATCGTTTGAGGTTGCGGTTCGATCAGGTGCTCACCCGGGAAGACGCACCACCGAAGCCGGATCCCACGGGATTGATCACCATGTGTGAACGCTGGCGGTTATCGCCGGTCACCGTTCCCTTTTGTGGCGACTATCGTTTCGATCTGGAAGCGGGCCGGGCTGCGGGCATGCCAACGGTGTTGTACGCGCCCGCCGTGATCCCGGACTACGCCCCGCTCGCCGACCATGTCCTGTCGTGCTTCACCCGCTTTCCAACCTTGTGGGCGTTACTGAATGGAATCCATACAAAGGCGATTTAGCCACGAAAAGGCACAAAAGACACAAAAGGGGAGGAGAGAAGGCGAAGAACAAACAGGGAAGCAAGTCGTCAGATTCCTCCTTTTCCGATCTCTTCCTTTTGTGTCTTTTGTGCCTAATGTGGCGAAACCTCTTCCACTTTTCTTCCGCCATTCTTTTGCGTCCTCTTGCGCCTTTTCGCGGCTAAAATCTCTTCCTCTCTCATGACGGTTCGCAGATGAAGCCCGATCACGATTTCCGGGATTACCGCGGCCGCCGGGTGACGGTGATGGGGCTCGGTGCGTTCGGCGGCGGTGCGGGAGCGGTGCGGTTCCTGGCCGAGCGCGGGGCCCAAGTCACGATTTCGGATCGTCGGTCCGAAGCCGAGATGGCGGCCACCTTGCAGGAACTGGCCGACGTGCCCGGACTGCGGCTGCACGTGGGGGGACACATTCCGGAAGATTTCATCACGGCCGACCTGGTGGTCGTCAATCCGGCCATCCCGCCTCACAATCGCGTGTTTGATCTGATGCGTGAGGCTGGGGTTCCGTGGACCACGGAAATCAATCTCTTCTGGCAGCACAACCCGGCCCCGGTGCTGGCGGTCACGGGCAGCAATGGGAAATCGACCACGACTGCCATGCTGCATAACATTCTCATGCAGATGGGCCCCCGCGCCTGGCTGGGCGGCAATATCGGTCGCAGCCTGTTGCCACTGGTGGACCAAATCTCTGCTGAAGATGTGGTCGTGCTGGAGCTGAGCAGCTTCCAGCTCACTTATCTGCGACGGTTGCAAGTCAGCCCGCGCGTGTCCATTGTGACCAACCTCAGTCCCAATCATCTTGACTGGCACCCGTCGTTCGCCCACTATCGCTGGGCGAAACAATCGATACTGGAGTTCCAGACACCGGCCGATGTCGCCGTGCTTAACGACGATGACCTGGAAGTGCGAACCTGGACCACATGCGGAACGACTCAGTACTTCGGATTGCAGCAATTCTCGGGTAACGGCTGGTTCAGCGTTGGTTCGTTGGCTGCCGACAAAGACGGCGGCGAAATCTGGGAACCACCGCTGCAAGAATGGCTGTCGCTTCCCGGCAGACACAACAGGGCCAATGCCCTTGCGGCAGCAAGTGCGGCGGCGGCCTGGGGAGCAACCGACGAGCACATCGAACGCGGCTTGCGGACCTACAAGGCGCTGCCGCATCGGTTGCAGTTTGTCGGTGAAGCAGCGGGGCGACGGTTCTACAACGATTCGCTCGCCACCACCCCGGAGTCGGCGATCGTGGGACTGGAAGCGTTTTCCGAACCGGTCGTGCTGCTCGCCGGGGGGTATGACAAGCAGGTTGATCTGACCGCGATGGCGATCACGATCGCCCGCCGCGCGAAAGCCGTGGCGTTGATGGGCACGACGGCGGCGCTGCTCAAGCCGTTGATCGAGAGGACTTCGTACCAACAGTGCGTCGTTTCGGACCCACAGCCGGATTTTCCGACGGCGTTTGCGTGGGCGATGGACCAGACCACACCGGGCGATGTGGTGCTGTTGTCGCCGGGGTGTGCGAGTTACGACTGGTTCCGCAACTTCGCCGACCGTGGCGAACAATTCACCGCCGCGGCACAACGATGGATCGCGGAGCTTGCCGAACCGAGCGCGTCATCCCCCCAGTTGCGGACAACGGGGGGCTAAGTGGTGTCCATTTAGCCCCCCGTCGTCCGCGACCGGGGGTTTCCCGCGCGATCATCATTCCGGTGCGGCAACGGCTTCCGCCGGGTCGGCGAACATCTTGTACGCATAGCGGCGGCCTTTGTAGAAGTGGACGGGCTTCAGTTCGTCGTCTCCACCGGGAAAGCCGCCTGGCTTCTGCTGATCGCTATGCACTTCGACGCCAACAAAGATCACGCCGTACACCCCTTCGCGCGTGCGGAAGGAAAACAGCCCGGTCTTTTCCGGCTCGAAACAGCCGCGGTCATCGTCAAAGGTGTTGAGCAGATTGTTAGTCCATCGGTTCAGTGTGATGGGAACATTCTTTTGCATGTCGGCGGAGAGCGTTTTCCAGTGTTTGGCGTCCATTTGCCAAGCCGTCAGCCCCAGGGCCCGCAGCACATAATGCGGTTTCTCGTCACCGGGAACGAAATACTCATCGCCCATCAGGTCGTAGCCTTCCTTGTCGGCCCACGCGCGGATGTCATCCAACCGCGGCGGTTGCCCGGCGGCGGACTTCAGATGATCGGGCAGCCCGGCTTCACGGCCGGTGTCGAGATCTTTGAAACAGCGTTTGGCCGCCGGATTGCGCACCGATTGCAGAATGCAGTTGGACGAACCGCTGCCCTCCGCGATGAGCAGATTCGGCAACACCGCTCCCGCGCTCGCCTCGTCCTGCACCGTGAGCTTCACTGTGGCATAGACATCATCTTTCACCAGATCGCGGCCGTGTTCGTTCCACCACGCGGCCCATTGTTTGGCACAGCGGTCGTACAGTACGCGCTTCTGCTTCTGTTGCTGGGCTGTCCCGCTGAGATCGACGAAGACGAGTTCATCTTCCGTGAGTTTGGTCCCCGTCAGTTTTTGCAGGGCGGTACGGAATTCGTTGATGGGGCGACCGAAGTCGTACCCGCCGTCGTCGTTTCGGTCACTTTTGTCATGCTTCTGCATAAAGACGAGCAGTTCAGGATCGTTGCAGCGATATCCCATATCACTGGCGGGCGGGATGATCGCTTTCGGAAAGTTGCGGATGAGTGCCGGGACGGCGCGTTTGTCGCCAATGCCGCGCATCACGAAGCCGTAGCATCGGAGCATGCGACGGTCTTCTTCCGCATCGAGCGCTTTGCTGAGCGCGGGTGTGGCGTCGGGGCCGAGCTGGATCAGTTCGCGGATGACGCCGGCCCATTCGTCGCTGCCGTAGTTGTCCTTGAACTCAGTCCGCAAGCGCTCGAGCAGCCGCGCGACGGCGTCTTCAGGTTTCTCCGCGGCGGACAGGGCCCCCGTGAAGGAACAGACCACGATCACCAACCATGCACGAATCGCGGACCCATTGTGGAACATGATTCGACTCCTGTGAGGGGAGACGGATTTTTTGAGCGTCTCAGCATGATGACACTGAGAAGCATGTTGCGCGGGGCGCGAAACCGCAAGCGGTGTTGGTGGTCTTCCTCTGGCTCACGACTTTTGTCTCTGGACTCTCGACTATTTGGCGTACTCGACGACCTTCGTTTCGCGCAGGACCGTCACTTTCACTTCACCGGGGTACGTCAGCGATTGTTCGATTGCGGTCGCAATATCCCGGCACATCTTGGCGGCTTCGCGGTCGTTGATTTCCGTCGGGTCGACAATCACGCGAATTTCACGCCCGGCTTGCACGGCGTAGGCTTGATCGACGCCGGGGAAGCCGCACGCAATGGCTTCGAGTTCTTCCAACCGGCGAACGTATTTCTCCAGCGTTTCGCGACGGGCACCGGGACGGGACGCCGAGCAGGCATCGGCGGCGGCGACGAGGACCGTGTAGATGTAATCCACGCGGATGTCGTCATGGTGCCCGCGCGCGGCATGCACGATCTCCGCCTTTTCACCGTACTTCTTGAGCAACTCTGCCCCGACGGCCGGGTGGCCCCCTTCCATTTCATGGTCGGCGGCTTTGCCAATGTCATGCAGGAATCCACATCGCCGCGCGAGAGTGCCGTTGAGTCCCAGCTGCTCCGCTAGCAGTCCGGTGAGATGCGCGACTTCGATCGAATGCCGCAGCACGTTCTGGCTGTAACTCGTCCGGAAATGCAGCCGACCCATCAGGTCGAGCAGCTTCTCATGCAGGTTCGGCACGCCGGCTTCCTGTGCGGCTTCCTGACCACAACGCCGGATAAAAGCATCCATTTCTTTCTGCGTCTCGGCGACGATTTCGTCAATCCGCGTCGGGTGAATGCGGCCGTCTTGAATGAGTTTGTTGAGCGCCTGCTTGGCAGTCTCTCGCCGGACACTGTCGAACGCCGAGACGACCACCACGCCCGGGGTGTCATCGACGATCACATCCACGCCCGTCGCTTTTTCAAAGGCGCGAATGTTGCGGCCTTCGCGACCGATGATGCGTCCCTTCAACTCATCGTTCGGGATGTCGATCGTCGAGACGGTGGTTTCCGATGTGTGGGCTGAGGCATAGCGTTGGATCGCCATGCCGAGGATTTCGCGGGCCATCTTTTCGGATTGCAGTTTGAGTTCCTGCTCCTGCTTCATCACCAGCGCACCGGTTTCGGCTTGCAGTTCCCGTTCCAGCCGTTCGAGCAGCATGTCGGTGGCGGTCTTCGGATCGAGGCCGCTCACTTTGTAAAGCTGTTCCTGCACCTGCTTGAAGGCTTTATCGAGTTCTTTCTCGCGGGCATCGATCGCGCGGGCTTTTTCGGACTGCTTCTGCTGGGTCGTTTCCAGCATCCGCTCTTTCTTGAGGATGTCTTCCTGGAGCTCCTCCAGCGAGTTTTCGCGCTTGTCGAGTTGCCGTTCCGTTTGACGCAACTCGTCGCGCGTGGACTGCAGTTCCTTTTCGATGGCTTCGCGGCGACGGAGGCCTTCTTCTTTCGCGGTCAACTCGGCGGTCTTGCGGACATTTTCGCCATCCCGCTCGGCTTGGGCGAGGATTTGATCGCGCGTCTGGTACGCACGACCACGAATCGCCCGTTCGATAAAAAAACCAATCGCGGCGCCGATCGCCAAGGCGATCGCACCGATAAATGCATCGGACATAGGCCCCACCTGATTTTTTGCAAGCGGCAGAGAGCGCACGAAAGAAACCGTCGCGAACGATTTCTTGTCAGAAACCACTCGCACGGTGCTGTGCGTGCCGGGCTGAAACGGGGGTTACCAGTCGATTGCCGAGCGTGTCCGCCAACCGGAGTCGGGCGGATCGATCCCGCCGCAGGCGCGACCGGCCGCATGCCGGGACCGCCACACTGCAGCGGAGTGCGGGTCAGAATGCCGGACGCTGTTTCGCGCAGGAACCAGGCACGGCTGTGGCCAGCCCCCCATTCCCGCAGCGTTCAGCGCGTGCCGACAGACACTGCGGTAGAACCCGCAGAGCAGCGTCAGCAATCCAGCCAGAACGGAATCCATTCAACTCACCCGCGTTACGATCAGTGAACGAGAGATCGATCGACCACACGGCCGCTCGATGAAGAAACGACCGATGGTGAAACCCTGATTCAGCTTCCGGACGTCAGCCTTCCGGACGCTCCCGCCTGGTTATGACGGGAAAGCGGAAACGGTTCCGGAGAAAACTCCGCAACCCCTTCTAAATCGTATGCTAACAAACGCGGAGATCGAATCAACCGTGAGCGGCATAACGACTAGCGTTCGGGACGCCGCGGGTGATATTCCGCGTCTGGGTTGACCAAGGGCGTACAATAAGCTGATTGTCCGGCTCCCCATGAGGCTGCCGACCGAGCCTCCTCGACCGAATCAGGAGAAGTGCCCATGTTTGCGACGCGCAACGACATTCCGGAACCTCAACGACGCAGTGTGTCTGCGATCTTGAACGAACGGCTGGCGGATGTTCTTGACCTGGCAATGCAGGCGAAACAGGCGCACTGGAATGTGAAGGGCCCGAATTTTATCGCCCTGCATGAATTGTTCGATCAAGTCTATGCGGAACTTTTAGCAGCCACCGACGACATTGCGGAGCGCGTGGTGGCTCTCGGTGGTGTTGCGGAAGGGACCGTTGCCGCGGTGGCTAAACAGTCGCATCTGCCGACGTATCCTCTGAACATTGCCACCGGGGCCGAGCACATCGACGCCTTGGCCACCAGCCTGGCCGCGTTCGGCAAAGCGGTGCGGCGGGATATCGATCGGACCGCGGAACTGGGCGACGCCGATACCGCCGATTTGTTCACCGGGTTGTCCCGAGCGCTCGACAAGCAGTTGTGGTTTCTCGAAGCCCACCGCCAATCTCCGGCGTAATTCTTCTCCTGGGGTGGCGGAAACCCGGGTTGAGTCGTTGCACGGAAAGAGGTTACATTCTCCGTGGTTGGTTTCCAGCACCCACGTTGTGGTGTGACTTCGGCGAAGGATCGCCTCCATGATTCGTTCCGCAGTGCTGCTTTCGGTTCTGTCCCTGTTGGTGGTCGGCTGTAATCGTGCTCCGGATCCCGGGACGGCGGCGGCTCCGCATGCCAATCCGGTGACGGCGTCCCCGGACGCTCCCTCATTGAAGCCGGTTCCCGCGGATGCGTCGCCGGAACCGACACTGCCGAACATCACCGTCGATAATGGTGCGGAGTCATTCGCTCAACTGCTGGTTGCCGTCCGCGATAATCAACCCGGGGCATGGACGGAGGCTGAGCAAGCGCTGCAAAAGCTGGGATCCGCAGCCGTGCCGACTTATGTCACTGCGCTGAAGGGCGATGACCCGGTGGCGCGGGAAATGGCTGTGATGATGCTGGTACAACTCGGCCCACCGACCGAAGAAGCCACGGCAGGGCTGACGGCCGCTTTGACCGACGCCTCAGCATTCGTCCGGGTGAATGCTGCCGCGGCGCTGAGCACACTGGAAACACCGCCGCCGGAAGCCATCGAAACGCTCACCGCGCTCATGAACGATGACGACGAAACCATTCGTGTGGCCGCAGCGACATCCTTGGGAAATGCCGGCCCGGCCGCAGAGACCGCACTCACCGACTTAGCCCGTGGCCTCTCCGATCCCGCTGCCGCGGTCCGCATCGCGACTGCCGCCAGCCTCGGCCGGATTGGGGAAGCTTCAACCCGGTATCTTCCGGTGCTGCAACGACTCGCCGACGATGAAGACGAAGGCGTCCGTGCTGCCGTCGCGCTCGCCATCAAACAACTTGACCCGGCGACCCGTAATGCCGCGGACACAACGATCCCGGCGAGTGCATCGGACGCCACACCCTGATGGTTATGCGGCGGCTTTGCGCCGCCGACGTTTGGCCGGCGTGCCGATCTTGGCGATCACCCACAACCACCAGCCGAAGCTCCCGAAGGCGACGGCGAGCGCCCACAGTTCCATGTCTTTCTTGAGCAGCGTGTCATACAACCCATGCAGGAACATGGGGATGAGCAGGTACTCATACAAGAACATCGGAAAGACTTCGAACGAGAAAATCTCGTCGAGATAATCCTGGTTGGCGAACATCAACAGTGCGACGCCGGATGACCAGACAGCATGCAGCCCCACACAGGACAAAAAGCGGACCAGATAAATCAGCCCCGGCGACATCCCGTTGTAAAAGTCGGCGGAGTACTGAATCCCTTCGGAAACACCGAAGCCGATCCCGCTCGCCAGTCCCACCAGGCATGCTCCCTGCCAGTTCGTCTTGTCCCCCGCGGTCAGATAGTAAATGATGGGGATCGCTTTGCAGAATTCCTCACAAAGCCCCACCCCGCAGGTGAAGCCCATCAAGCTGCCGAACAAGCTACTGTTGGGATCCAACGCACAGATATACGAATACCCAATGAACTTCACGATCACAAAGAGCAACACGACAATCCCCCGGCCGCGGAGCCAGAAGCCTTGCGTACCGAATGCCAGAAACTGAAACGCCAGGAGCAGGAAGATCCCGATCGTGCCGGTCACCAATCCGGTTACCAACAAACGAGTGGGGCTGGCCGTCGATTCACGCCAGGAAAAACTCAGCAGCCCCCAGTAGACGAAGAGCGCCACCGCAGCGTAGAGCCAGTGAATCCATGTATGCCGCGCCAGATGAGCCCCCGGCAAACGATCATTGGGGAACAGAGCACAAAGCTCATCCGCGTCGGTCACCGTCTCCAACTTTTCCAGCACCTCGGGATGATCGACCAGCCGCTCTGCCAGGCTCGGACTCGAGGTGAAGACGGACACGGCCAACGGGATGAACAGCAGCAACATCACCCAGTGTGGTCCGATCGACCAGACGGGACTTCCGCGATTCACCAGCACCGGAGGCGGAGGGGCTTCGGACTTCTTCTTCGATGGTCGCCGTGGCGTTTCCCCGCCATCGCGAGCGCGAATAAACCCGCCCGTGGCTTCTGCGTGGGGGAAGGCACTCCGTTTCGGCCGCATGATGGGGCGCAACGCGGGTAAATCCTCGTCGTCATCCCCACTCGAACTCGGATTCCTCTCTGGACGCGTGAACTCCGAAATGTCCGGAAAATCATCGCCGTCGTTTTCAGATGCGTCCGACTCGGGAGGCATTGAAGCGGCGGAGGCAAAGTCGAGTTCGTCGTGTGTCTCTCCAGCGGGGACATCAACCGGGCGTTGACATTGGGGGCAACGAACACGCTTGCCAGCAAGTTCATCACGAACGCGCAGGGCACAGTCACAGTTGAGACACGAGAAACTGATGCTCATCACTTGATCCACTCAAGTGGTTGACCGGCGACATCGTCACGATCGCCCCGGCTTCGTGTGCCAGATTGTACAGGCCGGATGCAGACGGGTCATCTGTTCGAACAGCCTGAATCACAAACCGTGATCTGGCCGATCCGCATCAGCAGCGTGGCGGACGGCATTCCGCAGCACCTCGGAAAACTGCTGCGTCGCATCGAGCGCACTGCGCAGTTGATCGAGGAGCGGCTGAATCCGCTCCTCCTCGAAATTCTGCCGTACGCCATCGTTCCAGCCGTCTTTCGAAAGGTCCCACGCCTGCCGGAGCAATTCCTGCGCGTGTCGCAACTGACCGGCACCATCCACCAGAGCGTTTCCAGACATTCTCTCACCTCCTTCGCACCAATTGCAGTATCCGCTGCGGAAGACGGAGGACACAAGTCCGGCACGAACCGTGCGATGTCGTCACGATTCGCGTAGAATCCAGATTGAGTCCTTGGAAGATCAGCGCTTGTCGTTCATCCGCTCATCACGCGGAGCGTGATGGCTACTTTGGTGGCCATTACGCTCCGCGTGATGAGCGGAACGCTTCCCGAGCGAAGGTCGATTGAAAGCTTCTTTATTACAATCTCCTGCAACGAATCCATGACCACGACCGCACTCTCTGACCGAATTCGTGAGAACCTCGACGCCGTTCGCGCGCGGATCCAAGCGACCTGTACACGCTGCGGACGTGATCCGTCCACGGTGACGCTAGTGGCGGTGACGAAGTACGCTTCCGAAGCGGCGGTGCGGGGGTTGTATGACCTTGGTGTCCGCGACTTCGGGGAGAGTCGACCGCAGCAGCTCGCCGGCCGCGCGGGGCGGTATCCGACCGATGTCCGCTGGCATCTTATTGGACACTTGCAGCGCAACAAGGCGTCGCTGGTGGCCCCCTTGGCGTATCGCATTCACTCCGTCGATTCCCTGCGGTTACTGCGGAAACTTGACGAAGTCGCCGCTGCGGAGGGGCAACGGTATTCGCTTCTGCTCGAAGTCAATATCTCCGGCGAAGCCAGCAAAGACGGCTATTCGGCGGATGCGGTGATGATGGAATGGGGCGAGATCACCGCGGCATCTCACGTGGATCTGGTCGGCCTGATGACCATGGCCCCACTCGATGCGGATGCGGAAAGAACCCGGGCTGTCTTTCGTGGCCTGCGCCGTCTGCGTGATGAACTCGCGCGGTTGGGACCGTGGCCGTTACCCGAACTCTCCATGGGCATGAGCGGGGATTTCGAGATCGCGATCGAAGAGGGCGCAACGATGATTCGAATCGGGTCGATGTTATTTGACGGATGTGAAGAGACCCAGGGATAAGAATCCCTGGGCTTCCGGGGGACATCACATCTTTTCGGCGACGCGGATGCCTAGCAGATTGAGTCCCGTCTTGAGGACCCGCGCGGTTAGATCGCACAGCAACAACCGGCTGGTCCGCACTGCCGGGTCCGGTTCTTTCAGAATCGGGCACTGTTCGTAGAACGTCGCGAAAGAATTCGCCGTGCCGTAGAGATACTGCGTGAGCAGATTCGGGCGGTAGTCGACGACAACATCGTTGAGCGCTTCCGAGAACCGCAGCAGTTGCAGCGAGATCTGCCGTTCCGCAGGTGAGTTGAGCAGGATCGTGCCGCCGGTGTTTCGCAGCGCGTCGGCATCAATGCCATTCCGCGCGAAGATGCCGCGGACTCGAGCATACGCATATTGAATGTATGTCGCGGTATCGCCGGTCTTGGCGAGCATCTTGTCCCAACTGAAGATGTAATCGCTGTCGCGGTTGTGATGCAGGTCGGCATAGATCACGCCGCCGATGCCCACGATCTCCGCGACATCGGCGCGGGTGGCCGCATCGAGTTCCGGGCCGTCTTTCTTGCCGTCGTCGTTTTCATCCACGATCGCCCGGGCCCGCGCGATGGCTTCATCCAGCAAGCTTTCGAGTCCCACGGTATCGCCCGCGCGGGTTTTGAACGGACGGCGATCGTCACCGAGGATTGTGCCGAAGCTCACGTGTCGGCATTCCAGTTGGCTGAGGCCCATCGCTTTGGCTGTCGCGAACAACAGTTGGAAATGCTCACCCTGTCGGGCATCGACGACGTACAGCGCGGTATCGGCCTGCAGCGTTTCGATGCGATACCGAATGGTCGCCAGATCGGTGGTCGCATAGGTGAACGCCCCGTCGGCTTTCTGCACGATGAACGGGGCCGCATTCCCTTCAACAAACACACACGTCGCGCCGTCGCTTTCCTTCGCGAGGCCTTTCGTTTTCAGGTCAGCGACGATGTCAGCGAGCATTGGATTGTAAAAACTCTCGCCGAGCGTGAGATCGAACTTCACGCCGAAGCGGTCGTACATTGACTCCAGTGCCGCCAGACACAGAGGAATGAATGCATTCCACAGCGCGAGATTTTCCGCATCATCGGCGTGCAGTTTGGCTGTTTCCTGCCGTGCGAGTTCCGCGATTTTCGGATGGGCGTCGGCCAGGGCTTTGAGAGCCGCGTCGCTGTCGATGGCGTCCCGCTTCTTCTTCGCCGATTGGACCGCGGCTTTGGCTTCTGCGACGGCGGCTTCCTGTTTCTTGACGGCTTTGGGAGCGTCTTTGTCCTTCGGATTCGCCGCCAGTTGCGCCTGGGCATCGGACAGTGCCCCTTCCGCCATCCGAACGGCGGCATCGAGTGTCGCGGCCGACTTCACCGCTTCGTGATAGTCGCTGAGCTGATTCACCAGTCGGTACAACCGGGCGAGTTCCGCTACGGGGGCCGTTTGATACGCGGCGTCATCCCGGAAATGTTTGTATCCGTAGATGATCATCCCGAACTGTGTGCCCCAGTCGCCGACGTGGTTGTCGCTGTAAACCTTGTGACCGAGGAACCGCAGGACGCGATCGAGTGCCTGTCCAATCACCGTGCTCCGCAGATGTCCGACGTGCATCGGCTTGGCGACGTTGGGAGACGAATAATCGACGATGAACGTCCGCGGGGCCGCGACCGGTGCGACGCCCAACCGGTCATCGTGGATGAGCGCCGCGGCTTCGGACGTGAGGCGATCCGTCCGCAGTTTCAGGTTGATAAACCCCGGCCCGGCAATCTCGGGGGGATCGCACAAGTCGTCGAGTTTGAGCCGCGCGGCAATGTCCGTGGCAACATCGCGCGGCGGCTTTTTCAGCAGTTTGCCCAACGACATCGCGCAGTTGGCCTGGAAGTCGCCGAACTTCGGGTCCTGTGTCGGCTTGAGCATCTCCGCATACGGACCGACATCGGCCACGACGTCCCTCGGCACGAGGTCGGTCAGAGCGTTCCGCAGACGACCGCGCAATTCGGTCAGGAAGTTCATGCGTGGATTTCCCATTTAGCCCCCCGTTGTCCGCAACGGGGGGTGAAGCGCCATCGTGGATCGAAGAAACCCCCGGTTGCGGACAACCGGGGGCTAAATGGGTTTACATGGCAACGCTCGGAAAGCGTTAAACCGGTTCAAGGACTTTCGCGGGGGGAAGCCCCAGTTCGGCCCGCCAGTCGACCTTCTTGCCATCGGCCCACAGGTGTTCGAGATCATACAGATCGCGGGCTTCTGCGGTGAAGACATGGAGGACGATGTCTCCATAGTCTTGCAGCAGCCAATTGGAATCGTGCGTTCCTTCGAGTCCGCGGCAGAGGCTGCCGCGGGCTTTGAGTTGCACGCGGGCTTCTTCGGCGAGCGCCACCATTTGCCGCGGATTGATGCCGGTGGTGATCACGAAGTAATCCACGATCGGCGTGACTTCGGTGAGGTCGAGCACCACCGTATCACGGCCGCGGAATTCTTCGGCAATCTGGGCACAGCGGCAGGCATCCTGCAGGCTGCGAATGCGCTGGGTTTCAAGGGTCAACGACATGGATCGGTCAGTCAAATTCTCATGCGGAAAAGGATCGGTGCCGACGAAACCATTCGGCGGACAACTGTTGAGAGTCATCTCGGCCCGCCTGGGTTCGCGGCGAAGGCAAGGGGAGATTGTATCAGGGCGCGGCCGGAGATGATGCCTGTTCACCCCGAGAAAACCATTCCCCCGGCAATTTCCCGGAGGCCGTGACGACGAAAACGACCGTGTCCCGGCTGCGGAGGCAACCGGGACACAGTGAATTCTATTGGAGCCGTAGGGTGGGCTGTGCCCACCGATTGACTGCGTTCAGAATCAATAAGCCGCGCGAGAGTCGCGTTCGAATCGCCGTTCGATTTCCGGTACCCGCTCCTGCTTTTCGTCCCACAGCGACTTCAGCGGGAACGTTTCCGGCGGCTTTTCGCCTTCCAGACGCATGTACAAATTCCAGATCAGCACGGCGGTGAGGGCTTCTTCAATGAAGTTGTCCTCGTCGCGGAGCTCCGGATATTTCTCCAACGTCTTCTCGAACAGAGCCATTGATTGTTCGGCAAACGTCTTGGCCGACGGGCTTTGCTTGCGGTACTCTTCCCCGGCCGCAAAGAGCGCCCAGTGTGCTTCGGCGGTATCGGGTTCCGATTCACACAGTGCTCGAGTTCGCCAGTAGCGATAGTTGTTCATCTTCTGGTACTGGTCGACGGCCCGCCGGAGTTGGGCAATCCCTTCCGGAGTCTTGCCGAGGCTGCGGATTTCTTCTTCCGCCATTTCCATGCGCAGTTGCACAATGACGCCGGGGAGATACTCGATGGAGAACAATTCCTGGCCGTAACGTTTGGTCCAGTCGTCCAATCCCAAAATCCACGCCTGACGGGTCTGTTCTTTCAGCTTCTCCCGGACACGCAGCTCAAGGGCTTTGGCTTCTTCGTCGGTCAGCTTCCGGTCGCCCACTTCCCGATCGTATTCTTCCTTGAAACCGTACTTGTACAGCGCAGCGGCGTAGTCGAGTTGTGAACGGGCCGGGTAGGACCGGAAGATCGAACGGTCCATAATGGTTTGGCGGGCTTGGGACTCGGCGTCGTTGCCCTGCTGGAACCAGCGTTTGGCGGCGAGGTAGTTATCTTCGCTGCTGTTGTTGAACTCGGGGTCAGGCCCCTTGTTGAACTGCGGATCGGGGTCTTGATAGAAGTACCGGCGGAAAAAGCGGGCTTCGTCGGACATGCCGATCTTCGGTCCGTAAATCCGGCCGACATGCCATTTCAAGTCGGGCGAACGGCGGTTTCGATCAACACCGCGTTGCAGGAACTTGCCCCCTTCTTTCACCCAGAAGTAGCGGTCGGGGACGGCGTCCCATTCTGCCGAGACGTTGTAGGCGAGGTTCCAGCCGTTGTACTCCCACACCTTCACATAGTGCGGCTGCAAACGGATGATGGAGTCGGTGGTGACCCGGAGTTCAGCCCAGTCTTTGTGGTTCTTCTGTTCGTCGGCCTGCATCCACAGGATGTTGGCCGCGACGCCGCGGAGACCAAGGAGCGCGAGATTCATCGCCGCGCCCGACGGATCGAGATCACCGAGATCGCTTTCCCCCAGGTCGAGATCCTGCCGCAACCGGGAGATCATCCCACCGGAATCGGGCGTGCCATCGGAAGGCATCCCGAGCCAGATGATCGGAATGAGCAGGAGCAGAATCGCGCCGAGATAGACGAATTTGCGTTGTTGCGAGGTGAGATTGTTCATTTCGCTTCCAACTCCCGGACACGGAGAGCAAAGTACCCGAGGAGCACGCAGGGGCCGAAGTAGGCCAGAGTCACCATCATGCAGGCCAGCACACACGAATCAAAGCGGACATCGAAGCCGTTCGCCACGTACAGCAGGCTTTCCGAGAAGTAATCGAAGTTCGGCAGAATGCGATAGACCAACCACAGGAAGTTGATGAGGCCGCTGTCGATGGTCTGCATCACCGTTGTGGACGGACCGGCGGGCAACTCCGTCGTCGGATTCATGTGCCACAGGATGCGGTAGATCGATTCGAGGACGCCGCCCCCTTCGAGCTTCTTCATCTCCTGCATGCCGGAATACTGAGCCGCTTTCTCCAGGGCGATCCGGTCGCCGACGATCCGGCCCATGAAGTCACGAGCCCCGTAGCTGACGATGACCACACAGAACGTCAGGAACGTCGCTACGGGACCTTTCACAAACGTGCTGACCGAGACCCCCAGGAAGATCACCAGCAGAATCATCAGCCCGATGCAGGCGACGGCTTTGAAATAGCCCGATTCAAATGGCAAATCGGCCGTGCGGATGAACAAGTCGGGGCGGGCCATCCCGAGGTACTGGCCGGGATCGATGCATGCCACTTCGACGGTCAGTTGACCGGTCTTGGTGACCAGATCATTGATGATGTCGTATTTCTTGCCATCGGTAGCGGAGGCTTCACCGACGTTTAGCAACGAGCGATTGATCTTGTCCGTCCTCCCGCGGCCTTCGTCAACCGTCTTCAACTGGTAAGGGACACGGAGATTCGTTTCCGGATTCACGAACGTGTACTGAAAATAGATCGACCGCCGCATGTCTCCTTTGTGACTGCGGAAGGATTGGAAGCGGTTTTCGAGAACGAGGTTGCCTTCACTATCGAGAGCTTGCGGACCGACGCCTTCGAATGTCCAGATCGCACGCGCCTTCGTTGCCCCCTCGATGAAGCTGTGGAACATCCACACATCGCCGACGTTGAGGCCTTTGTCCGTCGGAACGCCCTCACGATCCAGAAAACTGAGCACGCCGTGGACCGGCTGACGGCAGACCAGTTGCGATTTGGCAGCGATAGGGAGTTGCCGTTTGATCCAGCCCCAACCCACGACGCCCATGACCGAGAGGACCACGAGCGCGACGAATGAGTAACCGAGCATGCGGCCGATGACGAGCTCCAGCCGCCGCGCGGGTTTCACGACCACCGTGTGCATCGAGCGCTGGCGGATGTCTTCGGGAATCCCCCAGCATGCCAGCAGGAGAACCACTGGCAACACCAGCCAGCTGATCGCCCGGAGTACAAACGAAACGTAGATTTTGACCTGGAATTCCGGGGCGAGATTGGAACTCGACAGGAACCACCCGGCGAACATGAACAGGATGGCAAAGACCACAAACACCATCAGCGCTTTGCGCCGCACGGCTTCACGGAACGTCAACTGAGCGAGGGCAAAGATGCGGCGGGGGGAGAGGCTGATGAGGTCGCCCACCATCGCCCCAAGTTCGTTGGCAAAGACAGCCGGACCGCGCGCTCCCACTGCCGCGATCGTTGCGACCAGCGACACCACCAGCACAATGCACGTCGCGCTGCCTACGACCAGCAGCCACAGCAGAAAGGACTCTAACAGCGGAAACGGGACAGGATCGAAGTTCATCTGCCGAGCCTTGCCGAACGCCTTCGCGAGGACACGCTCCTCGTCACGGCGAGACTGAAAATAGGAGAACGATGATTCATGCTCAGTCGGAGACACCCACCGGAGTGCGTCACCATGAAACGGGAATCGCCGTTTCCTGGATGGTGACGCGCGTCATCAGGCCTTGGTGGTTGTCGTCTTGTTGTCCTTGGTCGGTTCGTCGGCAATCAACCGCCGGCCCGGACGATCCTTGCTTTCCTGCACTGTCCGCAGGAACAGTTCTTCGAGGTTGGCCGTCGGATGATCGACCTGGTACTTCGCGCCATGCTTCTTGAGGACCGCCTCGACTTCCGCCTGAGCGGCCGGGGAAAGCTGATCGCTGAGCACCTGCGTCTGGTTCTGGCTCTTCAGAAGTTCGTCGACCCGGCCGAGCACCTTGAGTTCGCCGCCGTAAAGAATGGCGATCCGGTCACACACATCCTGCACGTCAGCCAGCAGGTGGCTGCACATCACGATCGTCTTGCCCTGGGCTTTCAGATCGAGAATCAGGTCTTTCATGTCGCGGCTGCCAAGCGGGTCGAGACCGCTGGTCGGTTCATCGAGCAGCACGAGATCCGGATGATTGATGAGCGCCTGCGCCAGACCAATCCGGCGGGTCATCCCCTTGGAGTACTCTTTCAACTGGCGATGCCGGGCTTGCTCGACCTTCACCAGCTTGAGGAGCTCGTCCGTCCGCTGCTTGCGTTCGGCTCCGGTCATGTTGAACAGACGACCGTAGAAGTCGAGCGTTTCTTCGCCGGTGAGAAACCGGTAGAGGTACGACTCTTCCGGAAGGTAACCGATCCGCTCGTTTTTGCGGACGTCACTGGCCGACTGGCCGAGGATTTTGATCTCCCCTTCCGTCGGGAAGAGCAGCCCGAGGAGCATCTTCAGCGTCGTGGTTTTTCCCGAACCGTTGGGGCCGAGGAGACCGAAGACTTCGCCTTTGTAGACGTCGAGGCTCAGGGCGTTGACGGCCCGGACCTTTTTGCGCCCCCAGAAGTCGCGGTAGATTTTCGTGAGGTTCCGAATCTCAATCACCGCTTCACGCGGTTGACCGGTGGTGCTCATGAGCCTGCCTGAACGAGAAGTGAGAACCAAAAACTAGGAACAATAATTGGGGTCAGCATCAACGATCGGTAACAAACGCTGTCGAGAAAAGGGATGAGAAACACGACGGGCGTTCGTCTCCGTATACGATGCTCGGTCCGGGAATGCTGGAAGGATCTTTCGGGAAATTGCCGGAGTCGTTGGCGGCTCCGCCGAACATGACATCGCCTCGGCGCATCAACCCGGAGTATGACATCGTAAGGACCGGATGACCCGGTGGCAAGCACCGAAAGCCGGAGAGGTTACGTCAATTCCCGGCGAATGCCGACGATAACGACCATGACGATCGCGGAATTCGTGCAACGCGGGACGACGGCGTGAGGAAACTTGTGGCGGGTGCACGCAACTCAAAATCTCGCCTGACGTTGCGACAAGTACTCGATGAGCGCCCGGTCGAATGGCAGGCTGGTGTCCAACGCGACGTAGTCCACCCCCATCTTCAGGCATTCTTGACGGTACTCGTCCCGCATCTGCTTCACCGCTTCCAGATAGTCGACCTTCATCCCCGCGGCGTCGAGGGTCAGCGTGTCCGTCGACTCCGGGTCTTCAAACTTCACGAGGCCGTCGAAGGGGAAGGTGACTTCGGCTTCATCCAAAATATGAAAGAGGATCACGTCATGCCCGGCGTGTCGCAGCAGGTGCAGTGCCTGGATGACGGGCTCCGTCTCGCACAGCAGGTCGCTGAAAATCATCAGCAACCCTTTGTGCCGGATCATCGAGGCGATCCGCTTCAGATTCCCGGCGAGATCGGTCTGCCCGGACGGCTGGGCTTTGGCCAGAACGCTGAGGATCGTCCCCAGTTGCGTCCGCTTACTCTTCGGCGGGAGGCTCGATTGCAGCTTCTCGCCGAACGTGATCAGGCCGACGGGGTCCTGCTGGTGGATCATCAGGTACGCCAGCGCGGCGGCAAGACAGATCCCGTAGTCAAACTTCGTGAGCTCCTGCCGGTAGGTGTACCCCATGCTGGCGGATAGGTCCATCAGCAGGTAGCCGGAGATGTTGGTCTCGGCCTGATACTTCTTGATGTAGTACCGGTCGGTCTTCGCATACACCAGCCAGTCAATGTCTTTCGGATCGTCCCCTTGTGAGTACCGGCGGTGCTCGCTGAACTCGACGCTGAATCCGTGAAACGGGCTGGCATGCAACCCGGTCAGAAAGCCCTCGACAATGAACCGGGCGCGCAAATCCAACCGCGCGACACGGCGAATGACTTCCGGTTTGAGGAACTGTTCCGCAGGCATGGAAAGTTAGCTATCCGATCCAGCAGACGGTGTCTGCGCGGCGGCCCAGGTGCGGAATTCACGGATGAGGCTGATTTCGTCCTCGTTCCGGCGTTCAAGAAACTGCATCACCGCGGTTGAAGAAAAACCGGGAAGGGAAAGGCTCGCAGGAACTTCCACATACGCGGCTTCTTCGAGCCGATAGATTTTCAGCCACTCCCCATTCGTGCGCCAGACCTCGGGAACTCCCAAACTTGCATAGATGGGGAGCCGCCCGAGTGAACTCGCTCGAATGTCCACTTCAATGGCTAAATCCGGCGGAGGATCGATCGAGAGATCCACCTCTTCGCGGTTTCGCATTTCGGCGGCATGTTCGATGTAGTAACACGAATCCGGTTCTAGCCCGGCTTTGCTCTTTTCAAGACGATAGGTCGTACTGCCAAAGGAGGCCAGGGAGATGTTTTGACCTTCGCACCAGGCGCGAAGCAAACCCTCCAACAAGCGATTAATTCGTTCGTGCGGTCCTGAGGGCGACATGAGCTCCAGCACTCCGTTGTGAAAAGTCATCCGCACGCGCATTTGCGCCGGATCGTCGCGCAGCTCGAGGTATCGCTCCCAACTGATGTCGCGCAGCACAATGCAATCGCCATCCCGCTGTGAACCAGACACGGCTGGAATCGCCGGAAGTGTGGTTGTCGCTGTCATTTCGAGAACTCCTGCGCAACGGGCTTTAAGCCTGCGGTTCGGTCATGCTCCACGGGTCGAGGGCCTTCGTCAATTGGTCTTCCGGCAGGATGTTCTGCTCGCGGCAGAGTTCGCGGATGGTCTGGCCGCTCTTGAACGCTTCCTTGGCGAGGGCCGACGCCTTTTCGTAGCCGACGTACGGATTCAGGCTGGTCACCATTGCCAGTGATTGTTCCACAGACGCTTCGCACGCTTCGACGTTGGCTTCCATGTCGATGGCGCACAAGTCGACGAACGCCGTCGTTCCCTGTGCGAGAAGTTGCACGCTTTCCAGCGTTGTCTGCCCCATCACCGGCATCATGATGTTGAGCTGGAACTGACCGCCGGTCGCGCCGCTGAACGCCACCGTCTGGTCGTTGCCGATGACCCGCGCGGCGACCTGCATCAGGCTTTCGCACATCACCGGGTTCACCTTGCCCGGCATGATCGAACTCCCCGGTTGCCGATCGGGCAGCATCACTTCGTAGAAACCACACCGCGGTCCGCTCCCGAGCCAGCGAATGTTGTTCGCCACGTTGAACAGCGTCGTGGCGATGGCCCGCAGTTGACCGTGGCACTCCACCAGTCCGTCACGCTGGGCGTTGGCTTCAAAGTGGTTTTCCGCCTCGAAAAAGCCGAGGCCGGTTTCCTGCGCGAGAGCCGCACAGGTGCGCTTGGCGAACTCGGGGTGCGTGTTGATCCCCGTCCCCACTGCAGTCCCGCCGACGGGCAATTCCAGGACCGGATTGATCGCTTTGTGAGCGCGATCCAGCGACAAATGCAGTTGCCGGGCGAACCCGCCGAACTCCTGGCCGAGCCGCAACGGCGTGGCATCAGCAAGGTGCGTGCGGCCGATCTTGATGATCTTGTCCCACGCTTTGGCTTTCTCGGCGAGCACTTCCGCGAATTTTTGCAGTGCGGGAATCAATTTCTGCTGAATCGCCACCGCCACCGAAACATGAATCGCCGTCGGGAACGTGTCGTTGGTGCTTTGCCCCATGTTGACGTGATCGTTCGGATGAATCGGTTTCTTCTGGTCGAACCGATCTCCGCCGATGATCTCGATCGCCCGGTTCGAGATCACTTCGTTGACGTTCATATTGCTCGACGTTCCGGAGCCGGTCTGGAACACGTCGATCGGGAACTCGCGGTCAAACTTCCCGGCCGCGACTTCCTTGGCGGCAGCGAGCATCGCTTCCACCTGCTTGTCATTGAGCGGGTTCTTGCCGGTGCCGGTCAGTTTCTTCAGATCACGATTGGCGATCCCCGCGGCCCATTTCACGAGGCCCATCGCGTGGATGAGATCGGGAGCCAACGTCCAGCCAGAGACCGGGAAATTCTCGACGGCCCGCTGCGTTTGCGCCCCGTAATACGCCTGGGCCGGAACTTGGACATCACCCATCGAATCATGTTCGGTACGAAACTGGCTCATCATGCTCGCTCGGAGGAAAGGGGCCGCGAAACGGAAAGCTCACGTTTCCAGCATACCCCACCCGCGAACGGAGGACCAATCCGTGTCATGGACGACGATCCAGACGGTTTGCGAGGTCATCAAGGTCGGCCTCCCAGTCCCGATCGCATGCGACGGTTCTCGGAGATTCGCGGCTTGGATTACGGCCGTTTTCTGGATTGGCAATCAGAACCTCAACTGCATGTCAACCGGATCAACGGGAACCGACGTGAAAGTCGGCACAGTCACGCGCCAACGAGGGCGCATCCGGTGCAGACAGACCGTCTTTCGATCGGGATTCGCATCGAAGATCCTGCATAAATCTGATGGCACCTCTGTGTTCGACCGACTAGAATTCAGTAGCGGGAAATTCACGCCCGCTAATGGGAGATCAGCGGCCATGAGCGGTTGGACATTGCAGCGGCGGACGTTTCTGCGGGGTGTCGGGGCGACGATGGCGTTGCCTCTGCTGGAAGCCATGCTCCCGGCGAAAGCGTGGGCCGCCGGAGCGACGGCACCCAAACGGCTGCTGTGCATCTTCTTCCCGAACGGGGCGATCATGCCCGACTGGTCGCCGACCGGCGAGGGGACGGACTACACACTCGGCTCGACGATGGAACCGTTGGCCAAGCTCAAAGGCAAGATCAACGTTCTGTCCGGATTGATGCAGGACAATGCCCGCGCGAAAGGCGATGGCCCCGGCGACCATGCCCGCTCGGCGGCGGCGTTTCTTACCGGGGCGCACCCTGTGAAAACCGGCGGGACCGATATCAAGGTCGGCATGTCGGTCGATCAAGTTGCCGCGGAGAAAGTCGGCAAATACACGGTCCTGCCCTCATTAGAAGTCGGTACCGAAGGGGGCCGCAGCGCCGGTCAGTGCGATTCCGGTTATAGCTGTGCATACTCGAACAGCATCTCGTGGAAAACCGCGTCGACCCCGATGGCGAAGGAGATCAATCCGAAGGCCGTGTTTCAGCGGTTGTTTGGCGATCAACAGGCCGTCGCTGATCGGGCACGCCGGGAAGCCGCGCGGAAGAGCGTGCTCGATCTGGTGGCCGAGGACGCCGCGCGGTTGAACAAGAAGCTGGGGCAGACCGACCGGCGGAAGCTCGATGAATACTTCACCAGCGTGAATGAAATCGAACAGCGGATCGTGCGGTCGCAAGCTGAAGCCGCGACGCGGCCCAAGCCGAACATGCCGCAACCCAACGGCATTCCCAAAGATCTCCGGGAACACATCCGCTTGATGTACGATCTCCTCGCGATGGCCTTCCAGACCGACAGCACCCGCGCGGCGACGTACATGCTCGCCAACGAGGGCAGCAACCGCAGCTACCCGATCATCGGTGTGAACGACGGGCATCACCACCTGTCGCATCATCAGAAGAAAGAAGACTGGATCGCCTCGCTGAAAAAGATTGATCGCTTCTTCATCGAAGAATTCGCCCACTTCCTGGAGAAGCTCGACGGCACGAAGGAAGGCGAATCGACACTGCTCGACAATTCGATGATCGTCTACGGCAGCGCCATCGCCGACGGCAATCGCCACACACACCACGACCTGCCGATCATTCTCGCCGGTGGTGGCGGCGGCACGATCCACGCCGGTCGCCACATCGTCTACCCGACGGAAACGCCGCTCAACAATCTGTTCCTGTCGCTGCTCGATCGGATGGACGCGGGGGTGGACAGCCTCGGCGACAGCACGGGGCGGCTGAGCAAGCTCGATTCGTAGACACTTCACAAGCCCGAAGCGCGAGCGCCGGGTCGTATTTTCTTGAAGAAACCCGGCGCTTGCGCTTCGGGCTTGTTACGCGTCATCCTCCAACGGCACGAACCGTTTCGCGCGCTTTTCCAAGAGCGTAACGACAATCTCCCGAGCCCGTGAATCAAGCGGGCCGTTGGCATCGTGACCGCTCCCTTTGCCGCTGTTGCAACTCCGGCACGCCAGCGCGAGATTTCGCAAATCGTTGGGGCCATCGAAGCTCGCGATGAGATCCGCCGCCGCACGATGGTCGAACCAACTCCGTGGCACGATGTGTTCCAGCGAAGCCCCGCCGCGGTGTTTACCGTCCGCTGAGAGCAGCAACGCCTTCCGACAGAACAGGCACCTCGTCACCCACCCGGCGTCGGTGAGCTCCGCGGCCCGGTCGGTCCGCATGACTTGCAGCAACAGTTTCTGAAGCGTGACGGACATGGTCTTATTTGTCCGTGGTCCGTGGTCAGTTGTCCGTTGGGGGAGATGCATTTTCACAACGGACCACGGACAACTGACCTTCATCACCGCACTGTTCCTTCCGGCAATCCGAGCACATGCGATGACGCCAGACCGTTGCCGAAGGTGTCGAAGTTTTTAAACGTCCACACGACTTGCTTGTCGCGGGTGACCTCAAACAGTTGCGGGTTTTCCGGACCGGCGTGGCAGTTGCCGACGATGAGGTTGCCGTTGGGCAGTGCGTGCAGCGTGGTCACCCAGGCGAGGGTGATGCCCGGCAGTTCTTTTTGATCAAGCGTCCACACGATCTTGCCTTCAGGCGTCACTTCCACCACGCGGTTGTTGTTTCCGCCGGCGATGAGCGTGTTCCCGTTCGGCAGACGGATCGCACCGAAGAGTTCGACGCCGTGGCCTTCCGGGCCGTGACCATCGGAGCGCGGTCGGCCGCCGAGATCGAGCGTGTAACTCCAGACGACCTTGCCGTCACGATCGTATTCCTTCACGCGGCCTTCGGCTTCCTGACAGACGAGGTAATGCCCGTTGGCCAGCGCCCGCACCATGCGGGTATCCCGATGCGGGTTGGGATGCTCCAATTGCAATGCGATCTCATGGACGATCTTGCCATCCTTGTCGACTTCCACCAACCGGCCGTTGCCGCTTTCCGCGACCATCGTTAAGCCGTTGGCAAGACGCTGAAACGCATGGACTTCGACGCGGCCTTTGTAACCCGCTTTCGGCACGGCTTTGTAACGCCAGACGATCTCCTTCGCCGGGGTCATCTCGACGATTTCCGTACTGCTGAGCGGCAGCAGAATATTGCCGTTCGCGAGTTGATGCAGATCGTGCGCTTCGGCCTTGTTGTCGTACGACCATTCGACCTTTCCGTCCGCCGATAGGATCGCCACACGGCCTTTATCCGCAGCGAGAACCCGGTACGGCGGACCCGCGGCATCCACGATTGCCGTCATCGTGAGGAACGTCATCAAACCGTAGATCATTTGTTGCAACATCATCGATTCCCATTTAGCCCCCGGTTGTCTGCAACCGGGGGTCTTCATCCCGGTTGATTCACGGCAAGAAACCACGCTCGCGCAGCTCGGTGATGTTATCGGTCGCACTCTTCATCACCCGTTCGGCGGCATAACGTAAAACGGCGACACCGGCGAGCGGGGCCGGGGCGGCCAGAATCGCCACGCGGTCTTCTTCTTCGTCATCCAATTGACGATTGAGCTGGTCGACCGCCTCTTCCACGCTGTCGCTCACGATCCGTTCACCCCGCGGCATGTTGTTGAACCGCAGATGCGAGAACGACGCCTGTCGCGCAAGCAGATACTGAGCGAAGCCCGATTCTTCGTCGCTGTCAAAGAAGTTCTGCAACTCCGGCTCGGCATTGTCCGGCGTGATGATGAGCGGCCGCGCGATCTTCACCATCCCCTGACGGATGCTGACCGGTTGTCCCGATTTGCCCGCATCGAGCACGAGAAAATACGGCAGTTCCGACTCACCGAACGTGAAGAGGGAATAGTGGACCGGCCGCGCAATGCGGATGGCATTCCAGGCTTCCATGAAGCGGCGTTCGGCATCGAAGCCACGAAATTCAGACAAGATCAATCTCCGCGGGACAACGCCGCGGCGACGCAGCGCGATGTTGTCCATCAAACCGCATCAGGTGAGGAAACGCAATCTCCGGCCGGTTCGTCCTTGTTCCGAGGGTGCATCCGCTGAATGGTGGGGATCAGGTGGCCAGGTTGAGGCTGTTCCAGGTGGAGTGCCAGTGTTGGTTGATGTCGGTGGCGCGGAGGGCGGTGATGGCCAGGGCTCCTTTCTCGGTCCAGTGCATTCCGGGGCCT
>JBGSUN010000289.1:0-17156 GCA_041753475.1 Planctomycetaceae bacterium
GCCGCCGCGCGGAACGCCGCCATCACGCTGTGTCGACAGCAAAACCCCCACAATCTCGCCGAAGCCCGACGAGATTTCGCCTGGAATCCCCAACCCCTCTTCACCATCCTCGGCTACTTCACGAACTGAACCGCCCTGCAAATCGGCGGTCGCTTCCGGAGAATCCAGCAGTTTTTGTACGGGTGTGCAGAACAGAACGGAGAGTCAGCGTCCCTGACAACCAGCGTGCCACTGAATGCGCAGAATGCTCCCCATCTTCATCTTCACACTGCCGACAGGACCGTGACACACCGAAGTCGCACCATTTCGGTCATGCGACCTTGGCGAAGACGTTTGCCACATTCACCGATTGGGCGGACCACGCGGGGATCACACTCCCGGCGAATGCGGTCCCGGCCCCCATCGCGGCTCCCCACCACAGGCAATCGATCGGAACGAGAAACCGCGGGAAGAACGCGATCTGGAACGGCAAACCGCCCATGCCATAGTTGATCGCGCCGTAAGTCATCGCGGCACTCAACACACCTGAGAGGGTGCCAATGAGCAGGGCTTCTGTGAGTACGAACAACAAGATCTGCGACGGTCGGAAGCCCAGTACCTTCATGACGGCGAACTCTTTCTGACGTTCGCGAACACTGATGCTAATGGCGTTCGAGATGATGAGCGACAGCGTGGCAATGCACGCCGGGGCGAGGAGCCACCGCATGCCCCAAATCAGATCACGGTACGCTTCCAGAAATGCGGCGATCCCTGACGAGGCGGTTTCAAACTTCACCGCGGGCTGAGTAAACGATGCTGATTTATCGATCTGCTGGCCGACCTTACTGAACTTCTCGCGGTCCGACAGTTTCAGCCACACAAGGTTGAGCGTCTTGTCGGCGAGCGGGTGTGGCTTGCCGTTGTTCTTCTGTTGATAAGCATCCATCGAGGCGTTGAGGTAATCCCGACGGATGACTGAGGATTCATCGTACCGGCCTTTGGGGAAGGTACCGACGATTTCGATCTCCAGGTCGATGTCTTTGAAATTGCGGCCGTAGAGTTTGATGCGGTCGCCGACACGCTTATTCATTTTTTCGAGGCGACCCGGACCAACGATCACACCTTGCCGATTGGTTTCCATTCGGGCGATCGCTTCCTGTAAGTCTCGCTTGGCATCGCCTTCCAACGTGTCGAGATCGTCCATCATTGTCAGCAGTTTGTCAGGCTCCATTACGAACGCAAAAAAGATGTTCGTAAAATCGCGTTTCTTCGGATCGGACTCGGTGGAGCCGAGATAGAAGCCCCAGGTCATGTAGTCATCGGGCTGGATATCGCCGGGATCTTTTGCTCCCCCTTCGGTCAAGCTGGACGCGTACGCCCACGGCATCTGGCTGGGAATCTGCCATTTCTCGGTGACGATGCCCTTGAGGTTCTGCGACTTCTCGGTGGTCGCCCGATCCAGTGTGGTGAGGATTGTGAAAACCAGCGTCACCACCAGGACCAGAACCATCGTGCCCAATCCCGTCAGGATTGTCCGGACTGGACTGCGCTGGATGTTCTCAAGGATCAGGAAGAGATATTTCATGGGGCGGTACTGTGTGGGGATGGCGCGGGGCGCGGAACCGCAAGCGGGAGACCTCGCTTACTTTTTGCCGGCGAGGACGGGGACGTCGTCGACGAGTTGGCCCTTTTCCAGATGGACGATGCGGTCGGCGCGCGAGGCGGCTTTCGGATCGTGGGTCACCATGATAATGGTTTTTCCGAGTGAACTCTTCAGTTCGCCAAGCAGGTCGAGAATTTCGTCAGCGGACTTCGAATCCAAATCGCCGGTCGGTTCGTCCGCAACGATGAGAGCGGGGTCGGTGACAATGGCCCGCGCGATACCGACACGCTGTTGCTGACCGCCGGAGAGTTGTCCCGGGCGGTGATACATGCGGTCCGGCAACCCGACGAGTTCCAGCGCATTGAGAACCTGGGCTTTGCGTTGACTTGCTGAAAGGGGCAACAGCAGCAGCGGCAGTTCCACATTCCGAAACGCCGTGAGGACCGGCAACAGGTGATAGAACTGGAAGACGAAGCCGATGCCGCTGGTGCGCCACGAGGCGAGTTGCCCCTCAGTCAGTGAAGAGATGCACGCATCACGAACCCAAACGTCACCGGTGGTGGGGCGATCGAGACCGGCAATGAGGTTGAGCAGCGTTGTTTTGCCCGAGCCGCTCGGGCCCATCAATGCGACGAACTCCCCTTCGTTCACCGTCAGGCTCAGGCCTTTGAGGACTTCGACAAGTTCACTGCCGCGTTTGAATGACTTGTGCACGTCGTCAACACGGACGCAGGGTTCGGCTTCGGGCATGGAGAGCATCCAGAAAGGTCAAGAGTCCAGAGTTGAGAGTCAACAAGAGCCAGCAAGAACCAGGAACGTGATGCCATCATTCCTTCTGGCTCTCGACACTCGACTCTTCGCTCTCGACTTTCTCGGCATAGAACGTCACCGTCGCCCCCATTTCAGGCTTCAGGTACTGGCCCTGTTCTTCGGGCGGTACGGTTAACCGCACGCGCACGGGAACGGCCCCTTTGGCCCGGTCGGCGATCGGCATCAGGCGTGAGACCACGCCGTCATAGGCCCGGTCCGGATACGCTTCCGATCGGACTCGGCACTTTTGATTCTGGAAGACTTTGGAAACATCGCGCTCCTGAATCGATAGTTCGACTTCGAGCTTTGACAGGTCTGCCATGTCACAAAGACTGAACGAGCCGTTGAAGGCGACCGGATTGACGAGGTTCCCGAGTTCGGCGTTCTTTTTCAGAATCGTCCCGGTAATCGGAGCTTTGATGATCGTGTTATCCAGCCGCCATTTTGCGCGGGTCAATTCCGCTTCGGACCGCCGCACATCGGCTTCTGCAGCACGCTTCCTTTCGACACGCGGTCCGTCAAGAACGAGCTGTGTCGTCGCTTTGAGCCGATCCACGCGCTTGACCAGCGCCTGATAGGCACTTTCGGCGTCGTCAAAATCCTGCGCCTGGATAATCTTCTTCTCAAATAACTCCTTGCGGCGGTCGAGCAACCGCTGCGCCAGTGCGAGTTGCGTCTCGGCTTCTGCGAGTTCCGCCTGCGCCTGCTTGATCTCTTCGGGCCGACTCCCTTCTTTCGACTCTATCATCCGCTCACGGGAAGCTTCATAGTCGGCCGTGGCGCGGGCATACTCGGCACGATATTCGGTATCGTCGAGGACGGCGAGCACAAAGCCTTTCTCGACCTGTTGTCCCGCTTCAAAATTCAGTTCGACGATGCGGGCGCTCACCTGCGGGCTGACGAGGATCTGTTGCTCGGGGATAATGTAGCCCTTTGATTCCAGCACCACTTTCCCCGCCGCCGGTTTGGTCGCTGCGGCGTTCCCCGTGGCAGGAGTTTCCGTCGATGATTTCGTTGAGGCTGTGTCGGATGTCGGATCGGTCGCCTTAGGGACTTCGGTGACCGCGGGGGCGAAGATCTGCGGCACGCCCGGAATCACGCCTCCGGCGGACGTATAAACAAATCCCGCGGCGAGCAGTAGCATAACGAGCCACGGGACCCAACTCCCACTTCGGCTGGGGGCCGGTTTCGGCAATCGCAAGGACTGCACACGCTGCGATAATGCCGGCGGCGGTGTCGTCGACCGCGGCGGGGAGGCGACCGTCTCAACGTCTGGCACGGGATTCCCTGTTCCACCGAATCATCCGCTGCAACATCGCGACGGGCGACAGAGCGAACGACACTCCACTATCATAGGTGGCGTCCTACACAAAACGCCAGTCGACAATCTACTTACCTGTTGTAGGCCCGGTTTGGTTTCTGACCAGCCGGACTTGAATTCCTGTGTGCAACGGTCATGTCGGCCGTGCAAATGGAAGACGTTTTGCCAAACCGCACGGCCGACACGGCCGTGGCACACGAGATCCGACTTCAACACGAGATTCCTGATGCAAGAAGAACGCCTGCAGACCGCACAACAATTCTACGGTGTCGAGAACTGGGGAGCGGGATATTTCGAGATTGGCCCGAACGGAAATCTCCTCGCGCGACCGGCGGCCGGAGACCCGCGCTCGGTCGATCTCAAGGCACTCGTCGATCATCTCACCAGCGACCGAAAGATGGATACGCCGTTGCTGCTACGCTTTCCCCAGATTCTCACCAGCCAGTTGCGCAAGCTTTCAGACGCCTACACGAATGCCATCGCCCACTTTCATTTCACCGGCAAGCATTACCCCGTTTTCCCCATGAAGGTGAATCCCCGACGGGAAGTCGTGGAAGAATTTCTCAAGGACAGCACCCGCAGCCGAGTCGGCCTGGAATGCGGTTCCAAGCCGGAGTTGTATGCCGCGCTGGCACAGGAACAATCGCCGGAGTCGCTGCTGTTGTGTAACGGCTTTAAAGACGAAGCGTTCATCGAGTTGGCGTGCCTGGGCATTCAGGCCGGCAAACGGGTCGTTGTGGTCGTCGAAAAACTCAACGAACTGAAGATGGTGCTGAAACGGTATCAACAGACCGGCGTGGCCCCATGGATTGGGTTACGCGCCAAACTCTACACGCGCGGGTCCGGCAAATGGGCGGCTTCTGGCGGGGAGGCGGCGAAGTTCGGCCTCACGACCTCCGAATTACTGGAGTGCGTCCGTCTGCTGAAAGATGCGAAGCTTGAACGCCAACTAAAACTGCTCCACTTTCACATCGGCTCGCAAATCACAGATATCAAGCGCGTCAAAAATGCCATGAAAGAAGCCGCGCGGGTGTATGCCAAGCTGCGACAGATTGGCGCGAACATCGAGTTTATGGACATCGGCGGCGGCCTTGGCGTCGACTACGACGGCTCCAAAACGCGCTCCGATTCCTCCATGAACTACACCGTGCAGGAATTCGCCAATGACGTGATCTATGTCGTCAAGACGGTGTGCGACGAAGAACACGTACCGCATCCGAACATCGTCACCGAAAGCGGCCGCATGATGACCGCTTACCACAGCGTGTTCGTCACCTCGATCCGTGATGAAATCGAAACCTTCGCCGACGATCTCCCCGAGGTCACCATCGACGCCGATGACCCGCAGGTGATTGGCGAATTGAAAGAACTGTGCGATGGCATCAACGGCAAGAACTACGTCGAATCGTACCACGACGCGCTGGAGCACAAGGACGAACTCCACACGCAGTTCAATCTCGGGCTGATCAGTCTGGAAGACCGGGCCAAAGGGGAAGTTCTCTTCTGGGAAACGTGCGCTCGCGCTTTGCGGGAAGCGGAGGAAGACGCCCTCTCCGATGAAGAGTTCGCGGCTCTGAAACGGATCCTTGCCGCGAAGTATCTCTGCAATTTCTCGCTGTTCCGCTCGGCACCGGACAGTTGGGCCATCAAGCAGTTATTCCCGATTGTGCCGCTGCACCGGCTCGATGAACCATCGGTCGACTTCGCCACGCTGGTCGATGTGACATGCGATTCCGACGGCAAGATCGATCACTTTGTCGACTTGCGTGATGACAAAGAAACGCTGGAACTGCCGCACTTTCAGGACGACCAGCCGTACTACCTGGCGATTTTTCTCGTGGGGGCATACCAGGAAGTGATGGGGAGTTTCCACAACCTCTTCGGGTTGCCGAACGAAGCCCAGGTGGTGATCGACGCCGATGGCCGGTACCACATCACCAAGCTCGTCAACGGGAGCCGTATCACCGACATGCTGGCGTTCGCCAAGTACGATCAGAACCAACTGGTGGAAACGTTCCGCAAGAAACTGACCGCGGAAGTGGAAGCCAACCGGCTATCCGCCGATGTCGCCGCCAAACTCGCCGGCCAATACGACCGCGCCGCCAGCAAAACGACGTATCTCGAATAACCTGGCTCACAATCCCCGCTTTGCGGTTTCGCGCCCCGCACGGATTCCCAGCGCCGATCAAATCCCCATCAATCCCAATTGATCGGCGATGCGGGACAGCGTCTCGGTGAGTCGCGGGTGCTGCACCTCGAAATCGGTCATTGCTTCCGCAATGCGGTCACTGAACGATTTCTCCGGGGGCGGTGCAGTTGTGTCCGGCCCGGCCATCCCCCGCTCGATTTCCCCCACGAGGGTCTGCAGATGCTGACGGGTCGCGTCGTCCATTCCCGTAGTCTGGCTCAGGTCGTTCCGCAACCGTTCCAGCAACTGCAGCAATTCTTGCGTGTGCATCGGTGACCACTCCCTGAAGTTCATTTCCATTCCGTCGCACAGGATGTCAACGATCCTTCATCGCGAATAACTCTCGGTGCCCCATCAGCGCTGTGCGATTTCACGCCCCGTGCTGACTCCGCGAATGGTTCACTACTCCAATGGCAGGAAAATCAACGTCCCGGCCATCATGTCCGGAATGATCAATTGCTTGTTCTTCCCGTCATAAAAGAAGTCAGCCGCTGATTTCAGGCCTTCAATCAGCACTTTCGAATCACCCGATTTGCGATCGATCTGTACGACTTTGCCTTCGATCCAACTGGAAGCAATGAAGTGATCCTTGGTGACCGTCAAGCCATCGATTCCGCGGGGGCCTTTGCCAATCGTCTGGTACTTGCTGCCGAAGTACCGCACGATGTCGCCGGTGAAGAAGTCGCCGACGAACAACCGTTCTTCTTCTTTCGTGCCACCCACCGCCACGCCGTTGGGGAACCGGATGAGTGGATTCCCGGAAGGCACGGCAAGGCTCACTTTTCCTTCGAGCGTCACTTTGTAAACGCAGCCTTTGTTTGGCAGCGCCTTCGCTTCGGCTCCGTCGAGGGCAAACAATTTCCGTTCGCCGCTCGGGTCGAACATCGGCGTCGGAGTACTCATCTCAGAGACGTACACGCTCTCGCCATCTTTGGCGACCGCGACATCGTTCAGGAACTCGATCTTGGCTGGGAAATCCTCCGCCGTGGCGAGCTTGGCTGCATTGCCTTTGGCATCAATCTTCCAGACGGTGGTTTCATCGGCGGCGACAAGATGCTGGCCGACAAACACCAGCCCCTTGGGAGCGTTGAATCCCTTGGCAAAGACGCTGATCTCATCGCCGTCGACCGCAACGATGGTGCCGTCGCCGGGTTCGTCGCCGTTAATCATCGTAACATACAGTTTGCCACCGAAGCCGCGACAGACGCTCTCGGGATTGCTGCCCGGCTTCAACTCCAACGTCTTGGACGGCGTAGCCGCCGTCACCGAACTCGCGAGGCAGAACACCACCAACAGAGCGAAACTGACCAACCGACGCATACGGAGCTCCTGAAAACGAGGTTTCCGTCACGGTAACAAAGATGCGCAAGCGGTTCCACTGGCGACTCGTTCATCCGTGGAATGCCACTCATGTGATCCACCGACGGCCCGCGGTCGAACCAAAGCGGTCTAAAAATCGGCGTCGAGCACAATCCGATAGCGGGCTTTTCCGGCTTCGAGACGCTCAAACGCCTCGTTGATCTGACTCATGGGATAGTGCTCGGTCTGCGGAGTGACGTTGTGACGGGCCGCGAACTCCAGCATCGTTTCCATGGCCACCGGTGACCCCGTCGGCGATCCCGAGACCGACTTCTGGCCGAAAATCATTGCGATGGCCGAAACGGGAATCGGTTGCAGCACGGCACCGACGACGTGCATGCGCCCATTCGGCGCAAGCGTTGCCATCAGGACTTCCCAATCGAGCGGGACATTCGCGGTGATGATCAACAAATCCAGCGAACCGGCCAGCATCTTCATGGAGGCCGAATTGCGGCTGGAAACCACGCGGTGGGCGCCGAATCCGCGGGCTTCCTCGAATTTACTCTCGCTGGAAGTGAACGCTGTCACTTCACAACCGTAAGCCGCCGCGAACTTCACGCCCATGTGACCGAGGCCACCAATCCCCACGATGCCCACGCGACTCGTGGGCTTGGCATACATCGCCAACGGATTGAACACCGTGATGCCCCCGCACAGCAGCGGACCGGACTCGGCGACGTTGAGCTTTTCGGGCAGCGGAATCGTCCACGCCCAGTGAGCACGGACGCGCTGAGCAAACCCGCCGCGATGGCCGACAATCGTCGGCTGCGCCTGCGAACAGAGATGGTGGTCCCCCGACTTGCACGGCCGACAGTGCATGCAACTCCCGGAGTTCCAGCCAATCCCCACATGCTGACCGACCTTCAACCCCTTGGCAGTCGACCCGACTTCCACCACGCGCCCAATCGCTTCATGCCCGAGTACGGCCGGGTACTGCGAAAAGGCCCAATCGTCGTTCAGCACCGACAGGTCAGAATGGCACAAGCCGCAATGTTCGACTTGGACTTCGACCTCTTCCGCTCCCAACGGGCCCAGGTCGATCTGCTTGCGAACCAGCTTCTGCTTCGCCGCCGGGGCGACCCACGCATCAATTACGGACATCACAATGCTCCGGTACAAGGTTCGTCGTTCAGACCCTCCGACAAGGGTCCGGTTTGCCGAGTCCGCGAGGCGGAGTGCATTATAGCAACGGTGGACGAATTGCGTCTGCGTCGACGACGGCGTGGCTGGTGTCGGAGCCCGCGACGACCCAGATGATGCCAGCGTGCGTCTCTCGGTTGGCGACGACTTCGCCCCCGCCACGCGTCGTTCGTCTTTCGGCTCCTCCTGGAAAACGACATCATTCGCCGGGATGTTCTTTGGATGTTCCAAGAGGGATCATTGGGTGTTCTCTATGCACCGGACATGGGTGACCGGTCCGAAGGGACATTGTGGCGAACCTCACCGGACACCGATGACCGGTGGTCGGGCCGCGCTGGGTGTCACTGTGCTATGCCGCAGTGCAGTCTTCCGGCCAAGCAGGGCCACCCCGAACCACGCCTCGCGTTGTGATCGTCCCACAGGTGGTCGCGCGAGAAATTCCCGATAAAATCCGTCGACCGAGAAATTTCTTGTCGAAGCGGCTGAACCGGGGGCGTCATGGGGGTGAAGCGTCGCACCAGTCCGCGACGGCACACCTCCGCATCTCCTGCAAGAAAGTCGAACATGCAGTACGCTCTCCTCATCCATGAGCCCGCCAGCGAATTCGCCAAGCGCAATGGTCCCGATGCCGGCCGCTACTGGGCGGGATGGATGGCCTATTCGCAACTGCTCCGTGAATCCGGCGTGATGACCGGCGGCGCGGGACTGGAGCCCCCCACCGTTTCGACGACCCTGCGGATGAACGGCGCGTCACGACTGGTGCAGGATGGTCCGGTCGCCGATTCCAAGGAGCAGTTGGGCGGGTTTTACCTGATCGACGTGCCGACGCTGGATGATGCCCTCGCGTGGGCGGCAAAGTGTCCCACCTTTCCGGCGGGAGCCGTCGAGATTCGGCCGATGCTGCCCCCGCCTCCAAGTGCCTGATTGTTCGGAACGCGATGAACACAGACGGAGCCGATCCGGCGTTTCGCGTGGTCGAGCAGACCGTGCGGGAATCGTATGGCAAGCTGGTTGCCTGGCTGTCGGTGCGGACGCGCGACGTGGCTTTGGTCGAAGATGTGTTAAGCGAAGCGTTCGTGTCCGCCTTGTCCACCTGGCCACGCGATGGGGTACCCGATCACCCTGTCGCGTGGCTGTTGACAACCGCCCGTCGAAAAATGCTTGATCGTTTTCGACAGGCCCGTCGCACCGCGGTCGTTGATACGACGCACCTCGAACAACTCCCCGAGATCGCCGTGTTGTCGCCCGAGTTGCCGGACGAACGCCTGGGACTGATGCTGGCCTGTGCCCATCCAGCGATCGATTCGGCGCTGCACGCCCCGCTGATGTTGCAGGTGGTTCTCGGTCTCGATGCGGCCCGGATTGCCCGGGCTTTCCTGATGTCGCCCGCCACCGTCTCGCAGCGGCTGGTGCGAGCGAAAACGAAAATCCGCGATGCGGGCATTCCCCTTTCGATTCCTGATGTGGAGGTGCTCCCGCAGCACATCAGCACGGTGCGCGATGCGATCTACATTGCCTATGGCACGGGTTGGGAGGCCACGCCCGGCGAGATGCAGACCCGGGGTTTGGCGACAGAAGCCATCTGGCTGGCTCGCCTGCTGCCGCAATTATTGCCCACCGATGCGGAAGCGCGCGGCCTGTTATCGCTGCTGCTGTTTTGTGAATCGCGCTCGGCGGCGCGACGCTCCCGCACCGGTCAATTTGTCCCATTATCCGAGCAGGACTGCGGGCTGTGGGATCAGGCGATGATCTCCGAAGCTCAAACCGTTCTTGCGGAAGCCGCCGCCTTCCGACAACCGAACCGCTTCCAGTGGGAAGCCGCCATTCAGTCGGTCCACGCCGACCGTTGTCGAACGGGGACAACCGAGTGGCCGGTGATCCTTCAGTTTTACGGCGAATTGATCCAGGCCGCCCCGACGATCGGGAATCGAGTGGGTCATGCCGCCGCGGTGGCGGAGGTGCACGGACCGAGGCGGGCAATCGGCATGCTGGATGAACTGGAATCACCACTCATCCAGTTTTACCAACCCTACTGGGCCGTGCGTGCGCATCTGCACCATCGCCTGGACGAAAATCAATCGGCCTCCGAGGCCCTGACACGCGCCATGGCGCTTACGGACGACCCCGCCGTGCGACACTATCTCAGCGAACTGGCAACCGGCTGGGCGATGCCAACGCAATGAATGCCCGTGGCGATTGACGGTGACGCTGGACGGCGAAAGTTCTTCACTCAAGGCCTGCGAAACGAGCGGATGTCTTGTGTCGGAGTCCGCGACGACCCAGAGAGATCAGAAGCATGTTCAACAGCCAAACCGCCGAAAACCGCGCGGAAATTTCAGGAAGCGCTCGAAGACACTCCTTCCGCGAAGACTTCGAAGCCGTGGCACGGTGCAGAGTTCCGGTCAAGCAGGGCTACCCCACCGAGACATCCGTCGCATGTAGCTTCGAAGACTACTCAGGGATGCCTTCAGAAAACTTCGCAATGCAATCGGGACAAAGCCCGTGGCTAAATTGGGCCAAACTCAGTTCTCCGAAATAGTGCTCCAATCGCCGCCAAGTTCCGTTTTCGTCGCGAATGACCTTGCAGCCAGCGCAGATCGGAATGAATTCGCGCAGGCCAGACCAGCGTTGCTGTGAGAGGTCAGTATCAGCACCGACCATCCGCAACGGGGCACCATCCGGGGTCCGTTCGACGACCTTGCCTCGATCCAGGTTCCACTGCCAGCTGCCGTCCTTTTTGAGCAAGCGCGTCACACACTCATAAGCGGTGCTTCCTCCCTCAAAATGCTTGGTCAATGCTTGCCGAACTCGTGGCATGTCGTGTGGATGGACAATACCTTCCCAAAACTCAACGCGTGGAGGAACATCCTCAGCAGAATACCCCAGCGCTGCTTTCCAAAAGGGGCTGAAATGGACCGCACCTGTTTGGACATTCCAATCCCACGCACCGCTCCCAGTGGCTTCGAGGACTAACCCGAGTCTTTCTTCACTCTGTCTCAGTCCCTCTAAAGCACGCTTCTTGGCCGTAACATCTAACTGCACGGTGACCAACACCATCCCGAAACGCGGATGGTTGATCGCCGTCACGTTTGCCTCACACCAGAATCGAGTGCCGTCCTTCTTAATATTTTCTAGCTCCCCTCTCCACACACCAGACGAATCAAGCGCCTGCAAGATTCGACGAGCGCAATCATCAGGCGTTAGTTCGTTGGGTGCATTCAGAACCGATGCAGGGCGTCCATGCAATTCCCCTGATTCGTAGCCGAACATGGCATTGAAGCGTGCATTTGCGAAGAGGATCGTTCCATCACCCGGAGTTGCCAGCATCACCCCTGAAAACATGTTCTCGATGATGACTCGCATAAGTCGATCATCTGCTACCCAGGGAATGGGCTGATCCGGCAGAGGAATGGAGATGTCAGAGCGGTCTTGGGAAATGGAATTGCCTAGCATCGTCGCTACTTCCAAAGTAATACAGGACCGTTCCTACCCGCCCATTTTTTTGAATTGGCGCGAGAAACCAGCCTTCCCCTGCGTCTCCATTACCGCTTGCTCGCAATCGTTTTCAACAGCGCATTGAACGGGTCGGCGAATTTGGCTAGGCCTTCGTCCATCAGGACTTGTTCGAGTTTCGCGAAGTCGACTTTGGCGTCGATGTCGGCGAGGACGTTGGCGGGCGGGAGTTGGTCTACCTTGCGGGTGAAGACTTTGCCCGCCAGCTTTTGAACGGCGGCGTTGGTGCCGGGGGGGTTGGTCTGGATGTCGGCTCCGGCGAGGGCGGCGACGTATTTGTCCGGGGAATCGGCCGGGTCTTTGGTGCCGGTGCTGGCGAAGATGAACTCCTGTTTCAGCGGCAGCTTTTTGTCCGCCCAGAACTGGTTGTTTTCCTGCCAGAGTCGCTGGGCGTTGACGATGCCGACTTGCCCCTGGGCTTCGGGAATGAGGTTCGGCACTTCTTTCTTCGTGTAGACATCGATCCGGCTGACGAAGATGCTGTAGACCGACTTGAAGCCGGTGAGGGACGACCGCCGCTGGGCTCCGCGCCAGACGTTGTCGCGGGCGATTTCGTACTGCCGCTGGGTGAAGAGGAGCGTGACGTTGAGGGTGATCCCCGCGGCGGCGAGTTCTTCGAGAGCCGCGAGACCGCCGGGCGTCGCCGGGACTTTGATCATGCGGTTGGTGTGCCCGGCCGCGTATTTCTTGCCGAGCGCGACGTACTGCTTGGCCTTATCCGCGACGGAGAGCGTACACGACTTGTCTTCGAGCAGCGGGTCAAGTTCGAAGCTGACGTAGCCGTCATCCCCCTTGGTCGCCGTGTGGACTTCCGCGAAGACTTCCTGAGCCTGCTTGACGAGCGTGTCGGTCATTTCCCAGGCGATGTCGGTATCGCTGAGCCCTTTCTGCACCAGTGCACGGATCTGGTCATCAAACCGGCCGGTTTTGAGCAGGTCGGAAATGATGATCGGGTTCGATGTCGCCCCGGTTGCCCCGAACTTGCGGTTTTCGAGGACGAGATCGGGATCGATGCTGTCCAACCAGAGTTTGGTTCCGCAGGCGACGAGTGATTCCAGAGGTGTGGGCATCGAACAATCCTTGCGCATCGGCGGTGGAGGTGACAATTGGGTCAAGTCGGCCCATGATAATGGTTTGGTTGAGCGGACGAAATGATGTTGATGTCGGCGTGATTTGTTGTCCGCAAAGCGCAAGCGAGAAATGATCCTGTGTCTCACGATGTTTATGACAACCCGCTGATTGGCCGGTATGCCTCGCGGGAGATGTGTGGGTTGTGGTCGCCGCAGACGAAGCATTCCACATGGAGAAAACTGTGGGTGGCGTTGGCGGAAGCGGAGCAGGAACTCGGGCTGCCGATTTCCAACGAGCAGCTTGCCGAACTGCGATCGCACACGGACGACATCGACTTCGCCGCCGCAGCGCGACATGAAAAGCAGTTGCGGCACGACGTGATGGCCCACGTCCATACATACGGCGAAGTCGCGCCGCTGGCCCGGCCGATCATTCACCTCGGGGCGACGAGTTGCTACGTCACCGACAACACCGATCTCATCCTGATGCGCCGCGGGCTGGAAATGCTGCGGCGGCAACTCGTCGGCGTGATTGACCGACTGGCGAAGTTTGCGACGGAGTATCGGTCGCTGCCCTGCCTCGGCTTCACGCACATGCAACCCGCACAACCGGTGACCGTGGGCAAGCGGGCGACGTTATGGTGCTACGATCTCGTGCTCGATCTGGATGAACTCGAACAACGGATCGCGCGGCTGAAACTTCGCGGCGTGAAAGGAACGACCGGCACACAGGCGACATTCCTCGCGCTCTTTGAAGGGGACCATGCGAAGGTCGAGGAACTCGATCGCCGGGTGACGACGAAACTCGGCTTCGACGAACATTATCCTGTCACCGGGCAGACGTATTCGCGGAAGGTCGATGCCCAGGTGCTCGATGTCCTCGGCGGTATTTCGCAATCGGCCCACAAGTTGGCGACCGATCTGCGGTTGTTGCAGAGTCGCAAGGAAGTCGAGGAACCGTTCGAGAAGCATCAGATCGGCTCATCGGCGATGGCGTACAAACGGAACCCGATGCGGTCGGAACGGGTGTGTGGTCTCGCGCGATTCGTGATGAGCCTGCAATCCTCCGCGGCCCAAACGATGGCCACGCAATGGATGGAACGGACGCTCGACGACAGCGCCAACCGCCGGTTAACAATCCCGCAGGCGTTCCTCGCGACCGATGCCATTCTGATCCTACTGCGAAACGTGGTCGACGGTCTCGTGGTATACCCAAAGGTTATCGCGAAGCATCTGCTGGAAGAACTCCCGTTTATGGCGACGGAAGAAATCCTGATGGCGGGTGTCCGAGCGGGTGGTGATCGTCAGGATCTGCACGAACGGATCCGCGTCCACAGTCAGGATGCCGGGCGTGTGGTGAAGGAAGAGGGCGGCGCGAACGACCTGCTCGAACGCCTGCGAAAGGACCCGGCGTTTGCAACGGTCGATCTGTCGAACACGCTCGACGCCAGCCGCTTCATCGGCCGTGCGCCGGAACAGGTGGATCGCTTTGTGGCGGATGTGATCGAACCGATTCGGCGAAGGTATGCGGATGATTTGAACGCCGCCGCGGAAGACGTACGGGTTTAGCCAAGTGCTGAGAGTCAAGTGTCAAGTGCCGGAGGGAAGAGTGTGATCAAGGTCGCACATGCGTCGGTTTGTCGGTGCCTTGACGATCGTTCGGCACTTGACACTTGACTCTCAGCACTTGACCCATCCGCGGACTTCGGGTCGCGGCTAAACAGATGGCCTCCCATGCGGCTTCTCACCTACAACATCCACAAAGGCATCGGCGGACGCGACCGGCGGTACCGGCTGGAACGCATTCTGGCGGTGCTCGATCACGAGAAGCCCGACATCGTTTGTCTGCAGGAAGTCGACCGCAACGTCATCCGATCGAAGTTCGACAATCAGCCCGAGTTGATCGCCGAGCATCTCCGAGCCGTGGGCAAACTCTTCCAGTTCACGCATCCGGTTCGCGAGGGAGGGTATGGCAACCTGCTGCTATCGCGGTGGCCGTTTCTCGAAGAGCACCAGATTTCGCTGACGCTGCACGGCTGTAAAATCCGCGGGGCCCAGTGGGCCGTCGTCGCCACACCGATTGGTGACCTGCGCGTCGTGAACTGGCACCTCGGTTTGCGGGAGCGCGAACGGCACTGGCAGGTGCGAAGGCTGCTGGAACACCATCTGTTCCGCGGCCGCGATCATCTGCCGACGGTCATCATCGGGGACACCAACGACTGGCGGAACACGCTCGCCAACGGTCCGTTTGCCATCCACGGCTATCAGCATGTGACTGCTCCGCCGTCGCGGTTTCGGTCGTTCCCGGCGTATTGGCCGATGGGATCGCTCGACAAGGCGTTTCTCAAAGGACCGCTGCGGGTGACCAATGCTCATGTGTCGCGCCGCCAACCGGCTGTCGATGCTTCGGATCATCTCCCGCTGATTCTCGATCTCGAAATGGAAACCCCCGCCCCGCACCATTCCGTGCCCCGCTAACTCCGCGATCTTGTCCCCGAGTTCACCCACCCCGCTTGCGGTTTCGCGCCTCGTGCTGATCCCACCGCGTGACCTCGAAGACAGACCGGATCCCCCCGCATGATCGCCGGACCACCACCAATACGGTATTCTGGGCTTGCGATTCCGATCTCAAACCAAAGAGGTTTTGCCCATGTGGCGTTGGTTGCTTCTGTTCTGTCTCGCAACGATCACTGTCACCGCCGCGGAACCGTTGCGGGTCGGCGTGGCGGAGGTCGACATCACGCCGCCGGTCGAATTTCCGATGGCGGGGTACTATCACGAACGGCTCGCGACCGGATCGAAAGACCCGCTCAAAGCGAAGGCGGTGGTCTTTGTCGGAGAGAAGACTCAGGCGGCGTGGGTGGTGTGCGATCTCACCGGCATTGCGACAGACCTGTCGCAGGCGGTACGACAGCAAGCGGCGAAAGCCACCGGCATTCCCGCCGAGCACATCATTCTCTCGGCGACCCATTCGCACACGGCACCGGATTACACGAAATCGTTGTATCAACATCTCGGCAAGGCACCTGCGACGCCCCGGACAGAGTATGCAGGTCGCCTGATCGACGGCATCGCCCAGGCGATTATCAAAGCGAAGGAAGCCGCCGCGCCGGTCACGTTGCATGCCGGGTCCGCGGAGCAGACAACGCCGGTCTCGTTCTGTCGCCGGTCGGTGATGCGCGATGGCAGTGTGAAAACGTGGGTCGGCCTGAAACATCCGCAAGCCGTGCGGTTAGCCGCTCCGATCGATCCCGAAATTGGCTTGGTGCGCATCGATTCGGCAGACGGCAAACCGCTCGGCGTCCTCAGCAATTTTGCGTTGCATCTCGACACCGTCGGCGGTCTCGAATGGGCCGGGGACTATCCGTATTACATCGAACAGTCGCTGCGAAAAGCATTGAAGACGGATGTGATCTCGATCTTCGGAACGGGAACTTGCGGCGACATCAACCATGTCGATCCCACTGGACAACCCCGATTGAAGACCGACTTCATCGGCAATTCGCTGGGCGAAACCGCGGCCCAATCCCTGGGAAAATTGACCGCCATCGAGCAACCGACGCTGCAAGTCCGCCGGGCGGTGGTGCCGCTGCCGTTGCAGGATGTGTCTCCCGCGGAAGTCCAACATGCCGTGCAACTGATCACCGCCGTGCAGAAGGGTGAGAAGATCGAGTTCCTCGACCACGTCACGGCCTACAAGCACTTGGTGCTCGATCAATTCCGCCACGCTGAACCGAACCCCCAATCCGCGGCGTTTCTGTCGTTGGGATTGTCGCACGCCTGCAAGAACATTGGGGAAACGCTACCGGTCGAAGTGCACGTGATCACCTTGGGAGCCGATGTCGCGATCGTGACGCTGCCGGGGGAAGTTTTTGTGGAGTTGGGGCTGGCAATCAAGCGGGCTTCTCCGTTCAGGACGACATTCGTGGTGGAACTGTCTCAAGTCGTGGAAACGATTTACATTCCGACTCGTTCCGCCAGCGTCGGCGGCGGTTATGAAGTGACGAATTCCCTTGTACAACCCGGCAGCGGTGAATTGCTGGTGGAATCCGCCATCGGCCTGTTGCGCGAGTCTGCCACCGCGCTCGAAACGGCCAAACCGTGATGGTCTGTGTGCCACGGCCGTGTCGGCCGTGCGAAGTGGCAAAGCGTCCTGCAAGATCGCACGGCCGA
>JBGSUN010000290.1:0-22970 GCA_041753475.1 Planctomycetaceae bacterium
AGGCCCCGGAATGCACTGGACCGAGAAAGGAGCCCTGGCCATCACCGCCCTCCGCGCCACCGACATCAACCAACACTGGCACTCCACCTGGAACAGCCTCAACCTGGCCACCTGATCCCCACCATTCAGCGGATGCACCCAGCCCGGCGTTGAGGAAAACGCCGGGCTTCTCACATTGGTGCCCCGTCCGCTAGAATCTGGCTTCATTGCAAAATCCTCGAATGGAGTCGCCCCGTGCGTTGGTCGCAGACGTTTATTCCCACGATGAAGGAAGTTCCCTCGGATGCCGAAGTCCCCAGCCATCAATGGATGCTGCGGGCGGGGCTGATCCGGCAGCTCATGGCGGGGGCGTACACCTATCTGCCGCTGGGTCTGCGCGCCCTCAAGAAAGCCGAAGCGATTGTCCGCCAGGAAATGGACGCGGCCAACGGCGTCGAAATCTTCATGCCGGCGCTGCAACCGATCGATCTCTTCGAACGAACTGGCCGCAAGGAAGCGTTCGGCAATGTGCTGATCAAGTTCGACGTGAAGCGCGGCGACCGCACCGTGCATCTGGCCCTCGGACCGACACACGAGGAAGTCGTGACCGACCTCATGTCCAAGCACATCAGCAGTTACCGGCAGTTGCCGTTGACGCTGTATCAAATCCAGATCAAGTTCCGGAACGAAGAACGCCCGCGGTTCGGTGTGCTGCGGACCAGCGAATTCCTGATGAAGGATGCGTACAGCTTTCACGCCAACGTGGAATCGCTGAACGACACCTATCAGAAAATCTACAAAGCGTACTGCCGGATCTTCGCGCGCTGTGGGCTGGATTACCTTCCGGTGGAAGCGGAAAGCGGTCCGATTGGTGGCGATGCGTCGCACGAGTTCATGATCCCCGCCAACAACGGGGAAGACCAGATCGTGCATTGTAAGAAGACGGGCTACGCCGCGAATCTGGAACGGGCCGAAACCGGCCGCAAGACGCCGTCGCTGGAAACTCCGGCGGATGCCGCCGCGCTGACGAAGGTGAGCACGCCCAACGTCGGCAGCATCGAAGCCGTGTGCAAAATGTTGAAATGCACGCCGCAGCAGATGGTCAAGACATTGATTTATGTCGCGGATGAAAAGCCGGTCGCCGTGCTGATCCGTGGTGATTACGAAGCGAATGAGAACAAAGTCCGTCGCGCGCTCGGTGCGAAAACGCTGGAACTCGCTGACACCGGCACGATTTTCAAAGTCACCGGTGCTCCCGTCGGATTCGCCGGTCCAGTCGGCATCAAGTGCCCGATCATCGCCGATCACGATGTCCCCGCGATTGCCAACGCCATCACCGGGGCAAACGAAGCGGACATGCATCTCACCGGCGTGAATGTCGGTCGTGACTATCAACTCACGACGACCTTCGATCTCCGCAACGCCGCCGCGGGCGATCCGTCACCGCGTGGCGAAGGGACGCTGGAACTCGTCCACGGCATCGAAGTCGGCCACGTCTTCAAGCTGGGGACGAAGTATTCGGTCGCACTCGATGCCACGTTTGACGACGAAAACGCCGTGCGGCAACCGATCATCATGGGTTGCTACGGCATCGGCGTGAACCGCATCATCGCTGGTCTCGCGGAAACCAAGAACGACGCCAACGGCCTCATCTGGCCGCTCAGCATCGCTCCGTACTCGGTCATTCTCTGCCCGCTCGGTGTCGCCGAGGAAGAAGTCACCAAGCTGACGGAGATGCTCTACAGCCAACTGCAAGCCGCGGGGGTGGATGTGCTGCTCGACGACCGCGATCAGCGTCCGGGCGTGAAGTTCAAAGACGCCGACCTGATCGGCATCCCGCTCCGCATCGTGATCGGTGGCAAAGGCCTGAAAGACGGCGTCATCGAAGCCAAATGGCGCTGGGAAGCGGACGCCAAGAAGTTGCCCGTCGCGACGGCCGTGTCCGCGATTCTCGAACTCCTCGCCGCTCAAAAGGCGACCGAAGCGGCGAAAGTGCCCGTGTAATTGTGGCTGACGATATCTCGTTGAAACCGCTGTTGCGTGAGATTACAAGGAGAGTATGCTGAACGGGGAGAATTAACCGATGGTGGAATCGACGGCCGAACTGTTGAGTGCTGTGTTGCAATTGCCGCCGCAAGAGCGTCTTCAATTGGCAGATGCCTTGTGGTTAAGCATTGATGGGCCGGATGTCCGTCCGGCTGTCGATGACGAGTTGGGGAAGCTCGTCCAACAGCGATGCCGGGAGTTGGATTCGGGACAAGTGGTTCCCCTTTCACACGACGATGTGATGGCTCGATTGGATGAGGCGCTGGCACGATGCTCATCAGCTACCACCCCACCGTCGCCGATGAATTGATTACCGCGGCTGAGTATTACGAAGGACGGCAGGCGGGATTGGGGTTCTCTCTGCGCGCGGAATACCAACGAGCGATTGAGCGAATCTGTGCGGCCCCGAGTCAACCCGCGCAACTCTTTCCCGGCATTCGCGGAGTACCGCTTCGCAGATTTCCGTACTGGATCCTTTACCGGCTCGAAGGTGAGATCGTTCGGATCATCGTATTACGGCACCGCAGCCGGGACTTCCAATTCGGACTGGACCGCGAGTAAGAAAGCTTCGACTTCCCGCAATCCCGATGGAATTCGGCCATGCCTAATCAAGTCGTCTGGTGCGATATCCCCTGCGTCGATCTCGATCGCGTGGTGGCGTTTTATTCGGCGATTCTGGGGCAGGCTGTGACCAGGGACAACTCCGCGGGCATGGAACTCGCCGTGTTGCCGCATGAAGGGACGGTTGTCGGAGGCTGTCTGGTGGTGATGCCGGACATGAAACCGTCCGCGGAGGGGCCGCTGCTCTACTTCAACTGCAACGGACGGTTGGACGCCGCGGTGGCGACTGTCGAAAAGAGCGGCGGGAAGATTCTTCAGTCCGTGCACTCCATCGGTCCGCACGGCTCGCGCGCCGTGGTGCTCGACAGCGAAGGCAACCGCATCGCGCTCCATTCGATGTGATGCGTTCTCAGGTCCTCACTCCGCTGCGAGTTTGGTCGCCGGGGGGAGCGGTGGTATTGTCCGTTGTCGTCGCCGGGCGAGCAGCGCGGACGCAAACCCGATCGGCGGGCGCTTCGGGGTGACGTTGGTGCGGGCCTGGAACTCAGCCCACGCGCGGCAGATGCCATCGTGGCCACGGCATCGCGACCGGGCAAACAAGAGGACAAAAAGCTTACCGGAAATTCTGTCGTCGAAGGACATTCCTTGTCATCGGCTGTCGTCGATGCGAAAGAAACGGCGGTCAAAAGCGAAACGCCTAACCCGCTTTCTGGTTGCGAGTTAGGCGTTCCCTGTCCGCAGGTGGCGTCTCAGGACGCCGAAAGGCTCCGCCCGGATTCGAACCGGGGATGGTGGATTTGCAATCCACTGCCTTAGCCACTTGGCTACGGAGCCAGCAGCACGATTTATCGACAGAACCGGCTCAGCCGTTGAGTCCGATTCGTGTGATCGACGTTCTCTGACCGTTCCCACGTTACCGGAACCGGTCGCTCACCATGCTCTACCGAGATGGATGCTAATGGCAGACTACGGTTCGGTCAAGCCGACGGTATCGATTCTGTGGATTGGAGTGTCTGCAAAGTTTGGTGAAAAATCGTCGGCCGCGGCAGAATTGGCTCAATTGGACCGTGTGTTCTAACGAACGCCGCGCTGGAGGCGGGATCGCGGGAGCGATACCATCGCAGTTCGCTTGGTGAGTGGCGACTGCCCCGCATTTCGGGTCGGTGGCCATCATCGAGCATCCCGGTTGCCCGGAAGCAGCCGGGATGCAGCGAAATCGGCACGGATGCCTGACGCAATTGTTTCCCCTGCCAAGGTGTTTCCATGTCGACCACGGCCGCTCGGACTGAGACCGAGCAGGATTTGATTCAACGGGCCCAGACCGCTGTCAGCCACTGTAATTGGGAAGTGGGGCAATGTGCGGGATTGTGGACCAAACGGTTTGCCCGCGGTCGGACTGATGCCGATTTTGCGATGCTCGTCGGCTTGACGGGTGATCAGGTCTACCAACGGCGCCGGGTGTGGGAAACGTTCGGTGATGTCTCCGCGAATTATCCCGCGCTGAAATGGTCGCATTTCTACTCGGCCCTCAACTGGGACGACGCCGCGGAATGTCTGCAATGGGCGAACGACATCGGCTCAACCGTCGCCGAGATGAAAGCTTGGCGGCGGGCGCAGCGTGGTGAAGATCTGACCGAAGTCGCCGATGAAAGCGAGCTCGGTTGGCTCCCCAGTGATCCGGTCGAAGTCCGCATGCCGGGCGATGGCTCCGAAGGCGGCGGCGGGGCAGGGGGGACGCGTTCCGAGGCCGTTCCTGTAGTCGCCGGTGTGAATCGGCAATCCGATCCCAATGGTGAAGGGTATGCCCCCTTCAATGCCACGGCAATGACACCGCCCCCGACGGAAGCCTCCATGGCAGAACGTCCGGCGCCGACGTTTGAGCAGATCGCGCGGCGTCTAACCGGCAATCTGGAACGCTGTCTGGCGGCCATCAATGCCGATGAATTCACCGACGAATTCTCATCCCTGCCGGACAAAGACCGCAAGCGTTTGAAAAAGGTCCTGTCGCAACTGGGAGAAAAAGCGACCGAACTGCATTAGAATGCGGTCAATCTTTTCACAGAATGGAGTCCGGAATCCGTGAGTGCCGCTGATGTGCCACCGCAGTCCACGACGGAAGCCAAGCCGGGAACGGTGAGTTCCTCGCTGGTGGCGGTCCTGTTGATTGCCGTGGCGGCGATCATGATGCGGCAAGCCGGACTGTTCCCCCGCTGGTTCTCGGCGGCTCCCGTGGCTCCCCGATCGGTCACACCGCGCGGCGACCTGGCTGAGTCCGAGAAATCGACGATTGAAATCTTTGAAACGGCGTCGCCGGGTGTTGTCCACATCACCAGCCTGGCCGTTCGGAGAGATTTGAATTTCAACGTGCTCCGCCTGCCGGAAGGAACCGGGACGGGGTTTGTGTGGGATGACCAGGGCCACATCGTCACGAACTTTCACGTGATTCGTGCTGGCAATTCGGCCCGTGTGACACTTTCGGATAACACGCCCTGGGCCGCCAAATTGATTGGTGTAGAGCCGGACAAAGACCTGGCGGTGCTGAAGATTGATGCCCCGCCCGACAAGTTGAAGCCGATCCCGCTGGGAACTTCGGGAGACCTGAAAGTGGGGCAGAGTGTCTTCGCAATCGGGAATCCGTTCGGACTCGATCAAACACTCACCACTGGCGTCATCAGCGGACTCGGTCGCGAAATTCAAAGCCAGACCGATCAAACCATTGAAGGGGTGATTCAGACCGATGCCGCAATCAATCCGGGCAATTCCGGTGGACCGCTGCTCGACAGTGCCGGGCGGTTAATTGGCGTGAATACCGCCATCTACAGTCCGTCGGGGACATACGCCGGCATTGGGTTTGCGGTCCCGGTCGACATTGTGAACGACGTTGTTCCGCAATTGATTCAATACGGAAAGATCGAACGTCCTGGGCTGGGAGTCACGCTGGCCGGTGACGAAGTGGCGCAGCGGTTAGGCATTGATTCGGGAGTGCTGGTGCTCAAAGTTCTTGATGGCAGCTCGGCGATGGAAGCCGGCGTCCGTCCGCCGTATCAGGACCGACTGGGCGAGTGGCATTTCGATCTCATCGTTTCACTGGCGGGTCAGCCCATTCATAAGGTCGACGATGTCAGTGCGGCTTTGAAGGGACGGAAAGTCGGCGAGACCGTGCCATTGACCTTGCTCCGCGATGGCGAAGAGGTGGCATTGTCGATTACGCTACAGCCGCTGCAACGTTCGTTACGTTTGGACGCGGGACGATAACCAGAGTGTGGTGATTGGGCCGCCCGGCTCGGAAAGACGAGAGAGTCATGGCAGAAACCGCGTTGACACAAGTTGTGCGACAGGGTGACACCACCGTGGTGGTCTTCGGACCGAAGTGCAAGCACATCGATGAACTGATCGTCGAGCAGGCTTCGCGTGAAGTAATGGATGCCGTCTCGTCGGCCGCGCCGCCGCAGGTGGTGCTGGATCTTTCCGGCACCGAGTTTTTCGGCTCGAGTTTTATCGAAGTCCTGTTCCGCGCCTGGAATCGGTTGCAGCACAAACCGGGCGGGAAGATGGCGCTGGTCGGCCTCGGTCCGTACTGTCGTGAAGTGCTGGAAATCACGCACCTCGACAAACTCTGGCCGATGTACGACACCTGCGATGCGGCACTCGCCGGAATGCAGTAACCTCTTTCTCAGTCCGGAGCGCCAGCGACGGCAGAACCTTCCGCACAAAAACAAGAAACCCGGCATTGTTTCCAATGCCGGGCTTCTTTGATGGGCTGAAAGGGCTGTCAGTGGAACGGATTAGAAGTCCGTGACGATGTCACCACCGGACTTGGTGCCGAGAGCACCCCACACACCGTACGGGCTGCGGCCACCCAGCGAAGCGGCCACGCTGAGGTTCCCCGTATCGATGTTGTCCGAGATGAAGCGGACGGCACCGTCAGCGAGCAGGCAGTGGGCACCGCCGGTGTGGAAGCTGCTCGCGGACAGCAACGGACTGCCCGAGTCGGAGTTGCCGTTGGTATCGTTGGTGCACGAGACCGAATTCGGAGCGAGCACCGTCAGAAACGCGACGTTTTCGGACTGTCCATCGCACCAGGTGGAACTGAAGCGGCCTTTGACGGTTGCCCAAACCGAGTACCGATCCCCTGAGAGTTCGGTTGCCGTTGTGGAGATGCACGTCCCCGGTGCCGTGACAATTGTAGGAACGTTAGTCCGCGTGCCTTCCCGTTTGTTGGGGTTGGCTTTGCCGTTGATCCCGAAGCTGGCGGCAACGCGCTCGCTGAAGGCGACGGTATTGCTGGCACCATCGGTAATGTCACGCACGCCATAGGTGGTGTTGGCGGCGAACAATCCATTGGTTTGCGTGGCATTCAGATTACCGTTGACAACGTCACCGACGCAGAACGCATAGCTGCATAAACCTTTGGTGAAATTGATCGAGGTTTGCGACGGGCACTTGTAAGCCGGCGGAGAACTATTCCTCCAGCCCGCCCAGCCGCTCCAGGGTGCCGGACCACCGGGAGGAACAGGAGGAGTTGTGGACGGATCGCCCGCGGCGATCTTCTGGAACATCGGTGCCTGATCGACATACGGCAGCAACGCGACCAAGCCCGACAGTCGCTGATAGTTCCCTGTCAACCGCCCGGTATCAGTCGCAGAAGACTGGTACTGCGAGCTGCCCCCCTTCTTGAAGACGAAGAAGTTGTAGACATCGTGATAGTTGTGTAACGCCAAGCCGATTTGCTTGAGGTTGTTACGGCACTGGGTGCGGCGAGCCGCTTCCCGTGCCTGTTGCACTGCTGGCAGCAGCAGCGCAATCAAGATGGCGATGATGGCAATCACCACCAGCAACTCAATGAGTGTGAATCCCCCCCGAGCACGCGAACGCATGTAGGCCTCCTTACTCTTGCACCAAAAAAACGGAACGAACGACATCAGCGACGGTCACACGACCGTTGAAATTTGACAAATGAGATGTAAGTTGGGAATTGTGATCGCGGAGCCAGAAAAGCTCACCAGATCGCTTTCGATCGAACCAATTGACCGAGTATATTGTTTCTTCACATTCCCGCAAGGATTTTTCGACATTCTCTGTCGAAATGTCGGCATTTCCTTTCTTTGCATTTTCACAGGTGCCCCATGACGCGTCTCTGTTCGTTGGTGGTGTTGTTCACCGTCCTCTGTGTCACCATGCTGGGATGTGGCGGCAGCGCTAAGTCGAACCGCGAGCCGGTCTTCAAGATTCGTGGGAAGGTCACCTACAAGGGACAGCCGGTAGCTGATGCAGACGTCACTTTCACCTGCGAAGAAAAAAATCGGGGTGCTTTTGGGAAAACCAATGCCCGGGGAGAGTTCCAGTTGTCGACATTCCGGCCCAATGACGGAGCCGTCGCGGGGAAGCACGTGGTGACTGTCGTGAAAGTAGAAGCGACGGAAGCAACCAAAGAAGCCCCGCTGGAGAGCGCAGAATACAATCCCGATGCGGTTGCCAAGCCGGTTTCCAACAAAGGTCCGAAGAATACGATTCCCGCCAAGTACGGTAATGCCAAAACGTCAGATCTTTTCTGTGTCGTTCTCGATGATGGCAACAATGATGAAGTCGTCCTGGAATTGAAGGACTAACTGCAGCCGTTCACCGTTGTTCCTGCGGAAGAACGGCGATGAGCAGGTGATCTTCTGACTCCCAAACCATGCTGAGTTGGCCAGCTTGCAGGCTCGCCGTGATTCCTTGAAAGATCGGCTGCGATTGTTCCCAGTACGCCGGTGACCAATCGGGGCCCACCGGCGACTTGGCAATCACCAGATGTGTGATGCCGCCCTGTTGGAGTTGTGCGATCAGTCGTTCCGCGGTGACAAAATCTCGCGGGGGCATCAGCCACGCTTCTTGAAAAAAAGGCGTCCCGATCTGAGCCGAACGCGGCATGTAAAGCAACCGGTGTTCGAGGACCAGAAGCAACTGTGCCTCGGCCGGAGTGTGTTGATCGATGGCTTTGATCAACGGCAGGTATTTCCCGCGTGTGGCATCATTCAGGCCATCGGCCCATGTCCAGTGCCCCGCGACGGTTTCCCAACTGGCGGCGTAGTATCCCGCGGTCGGCCAAGGAAGGCTGATTGCTGTGGCGATGCCGAAAGCACCAAGCAGGGCACGTTGCATCGGACGCGCGAACTGACGTAGTCCCGTGGCAGCGACGCAGACAGCCGCCGCTGCCATCGGTACGGCAAACCGTCCCTGTTGCGCAGTGCAATACCACGCAACGTACAGGGCCGCGGCCGTAGCAGCCGGCCAAATGGCGATCCTGCGGCCGGGATGGCGCCTCATGGAGACCAGCACCAGTGCGGCAAGACCGAGCACGATGAACCATTGCCAACCGAAGCCGCCGTCGTAGAGTTGGTCCTGAAATCCCAGCAGGAGCGGAGCTGCGAAGAATGTTTCCAGGCTCCGTACACCGAAGCCGAAGTCACCAATCGTGTGGTGAAACCGGCTCATCGCCATCGTGTTCAGATCCGTCGTGAACCAGTCCGCCAGAAACGGGTAGCAGGGGTTTCCGGTTTCTTGCCAGGGGCGCAGATAAAACGGCAGGCTCACGACGATGGCTGTCCCTGTGGCCATGAGGCCCATTCGCAGTGAGTGAGTCGCTTGCCGACGTGACGCCAGCGCGGTGCCGAGCCACCACAGACATGGGAGTGCGACAACCACGAGCCCCGTCAACTTAATTGCTGCTCCTCCTCCCGCCAGCACACCCAGAACCAGCGCGCCGCCCCGGTGACGAAAGTGAATTGCCGCCAGCAACAATGCGGCGACGTTCATCATGAGCAGCGATTCGACGTAACAATTAGCACTAATCATCAAGACCGCGGGGCTTGCCGCAAAACAACAGGCGATGAAGTTGGCAAAGCGTCCCGCGCCCTGCCGACGGAGCAGGGCGGCCAGCACCAGCAGCCCGAGCATCCAGCTCACCCAGATCAGCAACCGTGGGGCAATCAGGGCTTCGATCGGTGCCAGGAGCCAGAACAGAACTTCACCGAACGACGGAAACCCGGAGTAGGGGAGATCGCGATAGACTGCGGGGTAGCCCTCGGCCAGCCACCGCCGTGGCAGTACTCCATGGTAAACCATTTCGTCCCAGCCGGTGGGATAGCACAACGCGGGGCCGAGGGTGACGAAAGCCAGCAAGCCGAACGCCGCATCTCCCCAACTGGGACGTTGCCACCTGCGCACGGGCCACTCTGTGAGTCGTTGCTTCCATCGCCATCGCGCGGCAGTGATGTACCTCGGGAGTGCCAACGCCACCAGTAGCCATACCGACCGACCGTTCCCGAGAGCGCCGGTCATTCCCAGGACCATTCCTGCCATGCCGACGAGATTCAGTCCGACCACCGTTCGTAATAATGTGCTTTCCCACTGCTGCCGACGGGAGACGACCACCGTGGGGGTCAACCACCCACCGGCACCCGAGGCGGCCGCCAGCAGCAGTGCCACCGCGGCGATTGCCAACGGGATCGAACCAAGTGTGTCCAAGGACGAAGACATCCGGCGGGCTTTTCCACAGCGATGAACAATGGCGTGATGGAAAAGTTGTAACCGATTGGACGGGCTTTCACCCAGTCCTCCACGTCGCGGCTAGCGTCCTTGTGGCAGCAGTCCCATGGTTTCCGGGTACCCGCACATCAGGTTGAGGTTCTGCACGGCGACGCCGCTCGCACCTTTGATAAGGTTGTCGAGGCAGGCGAGGACTACCACGCGGTCCTTAACGACGCGGACGGTCATGTCGAAGAAGTTGGTGTAGGCCGTGTCTTTGCTGCCAGGAATGCGGTCGACGACACGGACGAATGGCTTGCCGCGATAGAACTCCCGGCAAGCGGACATCATTTCCGCTGCCGTGGCCGTTGTCGTCCGCAAAGCGTAAACGGTGGCTTCGATGCCACGGTCCATGGGGGTGAGGTGTGGGGTGAAGATGACATCGACCGGTTGTTTCATGAAAGTCGTCAGGACCTGTTCGATTTCCGGTTGATGTCGGTGCGTACCGACGGAGTACGCCGCGAAATTCTCGTTGCATTCGGCGTAGAGAATGTTCTGCTTCGGCGTCCGCCCGGCTCCCGAGACGCCGCTTTTGGCATCGATGATGATCCCCGTCGGTTCGACAAACCCGCCGGCCAGCAACGGTGCGAGGGCGAGGATCGACGTGCTGGTGTAACACCCCGGATTGGCGATCAGCGACTGGCCGCGAATCTGTTCGGCGAACAACTCGGGCAGGCCGTACACGGTTGAGCCTAACCGGCCGGTGTCGGTGTGGGCGTGGCCGTACCATTTCTCATAGACCGCAGCATCGTTGAGCCGGTAGTCTGCGGACAGGTCAATCACCTTAAGTCCCGCCGCCAGCAACCCCGGCACGGTTTCCATGCTGGCGACATGCGGAAGACAGCCAAACACCACGTCGGCCCGCTCGGCAAGTTGTGTCGGTGAGAGATTCTCCAGCCGCAGATCCAAGCGCCCGGCGAGCGACGGATGAACATCGGCAAGATGCGCCGTTTCTGTCCGGCTGGTCACCGCGGTGACTTCCACTTGCGGATGGTTGAGAAGAATCCGCATCAACTCGACGGCGGTATATCCTGTCCCGCCGAGAATCGCCACACGCGTTGTCATGATGTCCACGGTCCCTAAAGGTTCTGTCTGCCCGACGGACATCATAACGGGGATGAGGGTTTGACCCAATCTTGCGCGGTCATCCGATTTCACACGTGGAAGTTGCTCCTTCGGCACCGAGCAACTTGCGATTCAGTGATCCGCCGCTAAAGAGCAACTCGTCCAACGCCGAGAGAACGTCCGGTTCGGAAAGTGGACCGTCGCTGCTCGCTTCCAGGTGGAACTGGTATGCCCGTCGCATGAGTTCCTTCAGAAAGGCGGCACTGACGCCAGCAGTCCGTCGGGCAATCTCTTCAAAGAGTGTCTCGGAGACCTCGATGCCCCCGGCATACATCCGCGCGAGTTTGCGGCGGCCATCAATGTCGGGCAGCGGGAATTCAATGGCCTGATCCACGCGTCCAGGCCGACCAGCGAGGGCCTGCTCCAGCGCCTCCGGACGATTCGACGTGAGGATGAACAGCACATCGGCATCCGCCTGGAGTCCATCCATTTGATTGAGCAGCTTGTTGAGGAGTACTTCCTCGCAGGCACTGTTCATTTCATTGCGATCCCGCGCGATGAGGTCGACGTCTTCCAGGACAACGATGCTGGGTTGCAGCAGTCGTGCCAGGGTCATGTAGTGATCGAGAAAGGCGACCTGTTCGGCGGTGATGATCAGGACGGTATGTCCGGGTAACGCGCGTGAGAGGTAATGAATGGTGTGGGTTTTGCCGGTTCCGGGTGGGCCATAAAACAGCAGGCCTTTGCGAGTCGAAAGACCGCGGCGCTTCATGGCATCGCGCTGCTGGACGAAGCCAATCACGTTGCGGTCGAGCAGGGCCAATGTTGCGGCGGGGAGAATGACGTCATCCCGTTCAACCGTGCGCAGCCGATGGACCTTGATTTCGCCGGATTGTCCGGAATAGTCATGATCGCTCCGTTCCAGCGAGAGAATCTTTCCGCGGTAGCACCGAGATTGATTCACCGAGTCCTGCAACGTGCGGAAGAGATTATCAATGTGTGTCTTCAGTTGAGGGGAATTACGTCCCCCCACTTCGCAGCGCATGCCTGGCACGCAGCCGTAGCCTCCGACACTCGCGACCAGGAAGGCGAACTTCTCGCCGCCGATTTCGAGCATCCACAGCCCGGTTTCCACACTGCGGACCGGTTCTGCATCGCCAACGTCGAGTTCCTGATACTGCGGAGGCGTGCAGTGCGGCTGCTGATGCCGATCGCGGAAGGCAACGCAGTCTGCGAGTTGAACCCCCTGGTGATAGCTGGAAGCGACACCGCAAAAATGCTTGACGGCAACGGCACCGTCGGCAAACGCTGCATTCAAGGCGAGTTGCAGGTCGGCACGAACGCGGAGGGGGAACGTCCGTTCGACGATCATCATCTCATCGACACGAATGTCGCCAAAATGCCAGCGGCAGACATCGTGCGCCGTGAGCTCTTGCGGGGCGGGTGGTTTGCGAAAGGGCCACATGGCGAAACCTGTCTGTCGACAGCCTGGACGAGAATGCAATCACTCGTGAAATGCCTCGACACGAGTATCACCTCGCAAGTTCGCCCGGCAAGCTGGAATCCGCCGAGATTTCACAAATCGTTGGCAGGTCGCTTGGAAATCGTTAATGAGTCGTCGCCGTCTGCACACACTCGCGCACCCATGCGGCGTCGGTGTCGCTCAGTGGCGGTGTGAGTTCTTCGGACGCATAACGAATCCGCTTGCGAAACGGTCCGGCGTCGTAGGTTCGGTTGAAGATGGCTTGCAGGTCGGCACGGACGAAACCATCGCCGGGGAGCAGCGGGATACGGATGGTGGGGAGCTTCTGCCGCAGTCCGATCGGGTAAACCTGCACCACCAGCGGAGTGTCAAAGGCCCGGACACAGACATGATACGGAACTTCTCCCGCCTTTCGCCGCAATTGACTGAGGGGAACCGCTGTGGTGTGTTTGCCCGAACGGAGCAGGTCGATTTCGATCAGATGCACGCCCCCGTGCAGAATCTCCCGCTGCTTTTGGAGATACAGGTCGCGGCCAACGTGTCCTACCGTCTTGTTCGAGGGGCTAAGTAACTCGATGATTGCGACCAACCGCTCATCGGGGTGCTGACCGTGATAAATACTGAGGTAGTGCTCCTTGATCTCGATATCGTTGAGCACAATGGTCAATGGTTCTGCGACAGCAGGATCGGCCAAGGCCACGGTTTCGCCGGTTGCGATCGGATCTCGGGAGCGGACGGTCACATCCGGCACAATCTGGCGCAGAACTTCGCGCTCGTTTTCGGTTTCAATGTAGGCGCGTTCTTCCGATCCGGCGGAATACGCATCTGGTAACCGCGACTGCAGCCACTCCTGCATGTATGTAATGAAATTCGCATGAAACGTCGGGAAACGGTCCGGCGTTTCGAGAAACGGGTCCATTCCAGGAAGCGGCGACGGCATGCGGCGAGGCTCCATGCGGGGACGGTGATCGCCCCTGCATTCTACCACACCGAAAATACGATGCGAGTCTTCTGAGTGCCGCAGCCGTTACGGGTTCTTGAGAACCTTGGCAGAGACTGGTGCGGGAGGGGCGGGTGTTGCCAGCATCGCCGGAGCGGTTGGCGGCAGGCGAGGTACGGAACGATCAACCGGGCTCGGTGAATTCGGCGCGGGAGCGATGGGAGCGGGATTGCTGAGTTTCAGCAGCTTGGCCTCCAAGGCGGGCGGTAGTTTGAGCGGGGCACCTGGCTCCGTTGTCGCAGTATTCGAGGCCGGGGTCGCCAAGCTCGTCTCAAGATTTGGTGTTGGCGGCTTGGACGACGGTCCGGTAACCACCGGCGACTTGGGAGACGGAACCTGCACAGTCGGCGGCTTCTGATTCGGTGTGCTTGTGGGAAGCGCCGTCGCCGACGGCAGCGGCACATTCGTCGGTCGCAAGGCATCTGCGGGTGGGATGTTATCCACGGGAGCCGGGCCGACCACAACCGGTGAGACGGACGCGGGTGTCGTCGGAGTCGGTGTGGTTGTGACCGGTGGGGTGACAGCAGCCACTTCAGGTTGCGGCGGACGGAGACGATTGCGGTAGTTCATCAGCGCGTTGAGCGAGTGATACATCGGACCACAGTCGGGTTGAGCACGGCGGTGCTGATATAACTCGTTCGCCAGCACCATCGCGGCAGATCGAACCCACGGTTCGTTCAGTTGGGCGTCCGTCAGACCGATGGAGAGAAACTCGAAAGTGTGTCCGGTGGTGTTGAATCGTTCGTTCATATCCCGTGAATGACCGCGGCCTTCGTAGAACTCGCTGGAGAAAGTTCCATCCGGGTTCTGCAGGGACCGGGCGATCTGAACATAGCGCTGAATTTTCTGATCGGCTTCAAGCCACACGCCGCGCAAGGGGCGTCCGCTGGCCAGATATTTGTCACGCGCCCGCACCAGCACAAACAAACCGTGATTGCCGCCGCAGGGGCCACCTTCGACACGGGCCCGCACCTGGTGTTGCACCAGTTGCTCGATGCTCCACGCCTGGCCCCACTGGTTCACCCATTGGGAGTCGACTTTCACGTAGTTAATGAGTGCCCACAGCACCCACGTGATTTCTTCCCGCGGATTGACTTCCATCATCGTGTTATGCAGGAAATCGCCCATCGTGACTTCTTCGGTGCCGATCTTGAACTTGAAATCGATCGGCAGATGCGATTCCGACATGAGCGCGAGCGTCTGTGCCGGGTGACCTTCAAAAGCATACGGCCGGGTGAAGGGGTGAAATTTCGCGCCGTGCTGGGTCTTCATCATCAGCGGTTGCCGGTCGAATTGCGGCTGCATGGTGGCGACCCAGTCGATCGCCGAGATTTTTTCATTACCGACGCGGACTTTGAAGTCCTGGCGATAGGCCAGTAGTCCGTGAAAGATCTGCCATGGACTGTTGCTCCCGGCGACGAGGTACCGTTGCCGGTTGGCTTGAATGGCCAGATCAATTTGCGTCACGAGTGGATCTTCCACCGCGGGTGACGCCGTGGCCGGAGCCGGGGCGGTTGACGGTACGACCTGGGCGAATGCTGGCAAAATCTGTCCACAGAAGACCAGTGATGCCGTCAATACCGTCGTGATCAGCGCCGGAGCCCGAAGAATCATACCGCATACCCTTACATCAGACCGGCCGCGGGGACTTTGCACCCACGGACAGCCGGTCTCAATCGTTCTTGAGACACCGCCAAGGGAGTCGCGTCCGCGCTGTGCGAACTCCCTCTCGATGTCTCACCCGGTCGCCATCAGTTGGAAACAGGGCGCACAACTTCTACGTCGCCCGTGGAAGTCATCGTCATTTTCGGTTCTCCGAGGACAGTCCCCACAACTGATGCCGAGGGTTCCGCCCATCATGTCCATCTCGGAAATTCCCAACCCTGCAAGTCTGCCCAAATTGTGACACGAAATCACCACCGGCAAATTCTACCGAAACGCACAACTCGGAGAGTTTCGGCGGTGGTTCAGACGAACAGGCTTTGCACGACACGGCCGTGGACATCGGTCAAGCGGTAGTCGCGACCCTGAAACCGGTAGGTCAACCGGGTGTGATCGATCCCCAGCAGATGGAGCAGCGTCGCATTCAGATCATGCACATGCACCGGGTCGCGGGCAATGTTGAAACAAAAATCGTCGGTCTCGCCGTAGACTTGTCCCGGCTGAATGCCGCCGCCCGCCAGCCACATGGTGAAACAGCCGCCGTGATGATCGCGGCCGTAGTTGGTCGGTTCGAGTTTCCCCTGACTGTACGTCGTCCGGCCGAATTCGCCGCCCCACACCACCAGCGTGTCTTCGAGCATCCCGCGCTGTTTCAGATCACAAATCAGCGCCGCCGCAGGTTGATCGATATCCCGGCATTGCAGACGGAGATCGCTCGGCAGATTGTAATGCTGATCCCAGCCGCGGTGATACAACTGAATAAACCGCACGCCCCGCTCGGCCATCCGCCGAGCCAGCAGACAATTCGCGGCGAACGTTCCCGGTTGCCGGGCTTGCGGTCCATACGCCGTGAATGTCGCTTCACTCTCTTCGCGCAGGTCCGTCAGGTCCGGGACCGCGGTCTGCATGCGAAACGTCATTTCATATTGTGCAATGCGGGTGGCCGTTTCAGCGTCGTGATGCGCGGCCAATTGTTGCCGATTCAATTCCGCAAGGACATCCAGTTGATCGCGGCGAGTGTCAATATCGATCCCCGCAGGATTGGTCAGGTACAGGACCGGATCGCCACTGCTTCGGAAGGCAACGCCCTGGTGGTTGGATGGCAGGAAGCCGGCACCCCACAGCCGGGCATACAACGGATCGGCGGGTCGGGCCGCGCTGCCACGGGAAATCATCACCACGAACGCGGGGAGATTCTCGCTGTCACGCCCCAAACCGTAGCTGGCCCACGCCCCGAAACTCGGTCGCCCCGGTTGCTGATGTCCGGTCTGCAACAACGTCACCGCGGGATCGTGATTGATCGCTTCCGTGTGCATCGAACGGATGATGCACAGATCGTCAACGATGCTCGCAGTCCGCGGGAGCAACTCTGAGACCCATGCGCCGTTACTGCCATGTTGTGCGAATCGGAACGCGGAAGCGGTGACCGGAAACGCTTTCTGTCCGCTGGTCATTCCCGTCAGACGTTGTGTCCCGCGCACCGATGAGGGTAGTTCCTGTCCGTGTAGGGCCTTCAGTCTTGGTTTATGATCGAAGAGATCGAGTTGTGATGGACCGCCATGCATAAAGAGGGAAATGACACGTTTCGCTTTGGCCGGAAAGTGGGGAGGGCGCGCGGCCCAACCGGTCTGGGGCAACATCGTGGCGAGCGCCAATCCACCGAGACCCAACCCGCTGTTGGCAAGAAACGCGCGGCGGGACATCGCCTCCAGTGGTGAATGGTCGATGTTCATCGTCGTGTCACCGCCTCATCGAGATTCAGCATGGTATGGGCAACCACGGTCCATGCGGCGAGTTCCACGGCATCAACGGTGGGCGGGACCGGCACGGTTCCGACAGTTAACCATCGGTCGGCGGACTTTGGTTCGGCACGAAAGCGCAGACGTTGCCGATCCAGCAAGCCCCGCAGCGGGAGCACTTCGGCATCACGCAACGTTCGTGAAAGGACACGGCGTGACAGCCGCGTGAATCGCTCGTCATCGGTTTTGGTTGCAGCGAGACAATCGCTCGCCAGTTGCCGTGCGGCTTCCACATAGGTGTCGTCGTTCAACAGGTACAGCGCCTGCAACGGTGTGTTGGTCCGTGGTCGAGCCAGCGTGCATTTCTCGCGCGTCGGTCCATCAAACAACAACAGTGCCGGCGGTGGCGCTTGCCGTTTCACAGAGGTGTACAGCGATCGTCGCCACAAGCCGTCGCCACGATCAGGCTCGTAGCTTTCCTCAGCGTTGTAGGACACGTCTTCCCACAGTCCCGGTGGTTGATACGGTTTCACGCTCGGGCCACCGATCCGGGGCTTCAATAATCCCGCTGCCACGAGGGCCTGATCGCGCAGCATTTCCATCGGCAGTCGAAAGCTGGGGCCGCGCGCAAGCCATCGGTTCTCAGGATCAACCGGCTCGTCGTCTTTCAGCACGAATTGCGATCGTTGCCGGTAGGTGTCCGAGGTGACGATCAATCGGAGCAGAGCTTTGACATCCCAGCCGCTGTCTTGAAACGTGGTGGCGAGAAAATCGAGCAACTCCGGATGTGTCGGGGGTTCCCCTTGTGTACCGAAGTCGTTGATCGTGCGGACAAGACCCTCGCCAAAGCACTGCTTCCACAGGCGATTGACTGCCACCCGCGCGGTGAGTGGGTTATCTGGTGCGACCAACCAACGAGCAAAGCCAAGCCGGTTGCGGGGGGCGTCACTTGGCCACTGGGACAACGCCGCGGGAACTCCCGGTGTGACCTCGTCTCCAGGTTTGTTGTACTGCCCTCGTTCCAGCACTCGGGTCGGTCGTGGCTGCGGGAGTTCGTCCATCACGAGCGCCACGGGAATGGAGGCTTTCAGTTGTTGCTCGGCAGCGCGGGCCTGTTGCACGGCATCGCGCGCGGTCCGTGCCGCCGGTTCTGCCTGGTGGTCGATGTAATCGTCAAGGAGCACCTCGGTATCGCGCGCGGGCCGTCTGTCTGCCGGTGTTTCCAGAATTCCGCGCAGCCGTTCGCCACGCTTCCAGTTGGCAATGGCGTCCGGTGTCAGTGTCCGCGACACCATCGCGATTTCATCGAGCAGCCCGTAGTAGCCGAGTCCCTCATCACGACGGCCGATGCGCAGCGGCTGCCGTGTGGTGAGGGTTTGGGTGAGCGCATCACGGCGGATATCCAGTGAGACCGCGTCGCCGTCCACAAACACCCGCACCCCTGTGGCCAACCGGCTCCCATCGTGTGTAATCGCCACATGATGCCATTGCTTCGCGGCAACCGGTTCGCGCGTGGCGACCTCAATAGCATTGGTACCCCATTCGTGCACTAGATGGATCACGAACCGTCCTTTTTGCCAGAGGATTTCCAGGCCGCGCCGATTCCCTTCCGGTTCAATCATGGACAGCGGACAACTCAATGAGCCCTCTGCAAAGAGCCAGAAACCAATTGTCCACGGACCATCAGGATTCCACTCGGGGAGATCTGCTTCGAGATGTTGTGTGGCATCGAACTTCAACGCCCCACCACGAATTCCCGGGTGGGATTGAAGCGGCGTTCCCAGCGCCCGCCACCGAGGCGAGAGCGGTGATTCGCATGAGGTGTGAATCAATATGTCATCGGCCGGCGGCGTCGGCAGTGTGTCGAGCAGCCTGGCTTCGGACTCCCGGCAGGCCATCGATAATGACATTTTCAAAGGCTCGAACGTCCGTTCCGCGGCTTGTGTCATCGCAGCCAGTTCGGTGAGTGCAAGCTGCTGCGATTCACCCGGCACCGAAATTCTTGGCGGGGCGTTATGTCCGCTTAGCAGGCCGGTTTCCGGCACATTGTTGAAGAAGGCGAAGAGCTGGTAATACTCGCGCTGCGAGATCGGGTCGTACTTGTGATCGTGACATTGGGCACAGCCGACGGTCAGTCCCATCCACGTCGCTGTGGTCGTTTCAACCCGGTCGACGACATACTCCACCCGGTATTCTTCGTCGATCAATCCCGTTTCGTCGTTTGACATGTGGTTGCGATTGAACCCGGTCGCAATCCGCTGCTGTGTCGTTGCATTCGGCAACAGGTCGCCGGCGAGTTGTTCAACGGTGAATTGATCAAACGGCAGGTTGTGATTGAAGGCTTCGATCACCCAGTCCCGCCACAACCACATCTGCCGGGGCTTGTCTCCGAAGTAGCCGTCGGTATCCGCATACCGGGCGGCATCAAGCCAGTCGACCGCCATCCGTTCACCGTAGTGCGGCGAACTCAGCAGGCGATCAACGTATTGCTCGTACGATTCGGTCGACATTCGGTCGAGATCGTCCAGTGTTGGCGGCAATCCCGTCAGATCGAAACTCACACGGCGGCGGAGCGCTGCGGGAGCAGCAGCGGACGCCAGTTCCATCCCGTGCTGCTGGAGCTTCGCGGCCACGAACGCATCGATGGGATGTGCGACGCCGTCGATCTTTGGTGGAGCAGTCCGTTTGATCGGCGCGAATGACCAATGGGGTTGGAATTCGGCTCCCTCGGCAATCCATTGTTTCAGGACGGAAATCTCCTGCGCTGATAGACGGCGGGCGGCCTCCGGCGGCGGCATTTGAAGATCGGCATCGGTCGCCGTGATCCGGGACATCAAGGCACTTTCGTCGGGCTTTCCCGGCACGATTGCAGCATGACCGGAATCGGCGGGACGCAGTGCAGCTGGCCGTTCATCCAGCCGCAGGCCCGACTTTCGCGCTGCCGGATCAAACCCATGGCAGCGCCAGCAATGTTGCGACAGAATCGGCCGCACATCGCGATTGAACGAAACAGGTTCAGCAGCCGATCCAACCGAAACCGCTATCAGCCACACAACGAGCGACGTGGTTTTTGCAGCGGTTTCACCCCGCGCAAAACGGTACACCCACCCTGGCCCCGGCGACGTCATCGGCAATAACCCTTTATCACAAGCATAACGCAGCGTTGATGAGTATAGTCGGATTGGTGACAATCCACGAGACGAAAGCGGCGGGACGGGAGATGTTGGGATCATGCGAATCTGGGATCTGCATTGTCATCTCTCCGGAGTACCGGGGACGACGCCGGAAGAACGGATGGGGCAACTCATCGCGATCGCCGATCGCATGGGGATTGAGCGGCTTTGTGTTTATATGGGAATGAAGTGGTCGCTGGACCCGTCGCCGGAAACGTTGCGGCAGGAAAATGACGAAGCGCTACGGGCGATCACGAAGTATCCCGACCGCACGTTCGGCTTCGTGTATCTCAACCCGAAACATGTCGAAGCGTCGCTCGCCGAGTTAGAGCGCTGTGTCGCGAACGGGCCGATGGTGGGCGTAAAGTTGTGGGTGGCCGCCAAAGCCAACGGTCCCGAACTCGATCCGCTCATTCGGCGCGCTGCGGAATTGAGGGCGGTCATTTTTCAGCACTCGTGGTTCAAAATTGGCGGGAACTATCCGGGGGAATCCACGCCGGAAGAATTCGCCGAACTGGCAGATCGCCATCCGACGGTGCCAATCATCTGCGGTCACACCGGCGGTGATTGGGAGCGGGGCATCCGGGCGATCCGGCATTTGAAGAATGTGTATGCCGACCTCGCGGGGTCCGATCCCGTCGCCGGTTACACCGAAATGGCCGTCCGGGAATTGGGAGCCGAACGTGTCATCTACGGCAGCGATGCCGGCGGCCGCAGTTTCGCTTCACAACTGGCCAAAGTTTACGGTGCGGACATCCCGGCCGCTGCGAAGCAGTTGATCTTCTGCGACAATCTGAAACGGCTGATGACGCCAATTCTGCAAGCGAAGGGAATCAAGGTATGAGCGTTTCCCGCCGTGATTTTCTGCAGACGACGATGGCCGGAGCCGCGGTGGCTGTCGCTGCGAATTCTGTCACCCGCGCGGACACCAATGCCGACGGGTTGATTGATACGAACATCTCACTGGGCGCGTGGCCGTTTCGCCATGAGGTGTTGTCGACCACGACGAAGCTGGTTGAAAAACTCCGTCGGTACAACGTAACCCAGGCTTGGGCGGCCAGCTTTGAGGCTCTGCTGCACAAAGACGTTTCCAGCGTCAATGCCCGGCTCGCAGAGGAATGCTCACAACAGAAGAGCCTGCTGATCCCCATCGGTGTCATCAACCCCATGCTGCCCGGTTGGGAGGAAGATCTGCGCCGCTGCGTCGAAGTTCACCGCATGCCGGGCATTCGGTTGCATCCGAACTATCACGGCTACAAGTTGAGCGATCCCGTCTTCACGCAATTGTTGAGTGCGGCCACGAAGCAGGGAGTGTTCGTGCAGATTGCCGTCATCATGGAGGAAGAGCGGACGATCCATCCGCTGGTGAATGTTCCGCCGACGGACATGGCACCGTTGCTCGATGTGTTGCAGACCGTTCCTGGTGCACGCGTCCAATTGCTCAATGCCTTCCGTACGATGAAAGGCGAACCGGTGTTGAAACTGGCCGCCGCGGGGGTTCGCTTTGAAATCGCGATGTTGGAAGGCGTCAACGGCGTGGGCAATCTGCTGGAGAAGTTCCCGCTCGAGTGTCTGTGCTTTGGCTCGCACGCCCCGTTTTTCTATTTTGAATCGGCTCGATTGAAGCTGGATGAATCGGCACTCGGTGCAGCGCAACACCGGGCTGTCTGCACACAGAATGCATTGAAATTCTCCCAAGCCATCACGCCGTGATGGATGAGAACCGAGAGGGATGACTGATGACCTGGTACGGATCGTTTGGGATCGGTGTTGCGCTCACCGCCGTCATGCATGTGGCTCTGGCAGCCGAACCAAAGACCATCTTCGACACGCCGGACAAAGATGCCGTCAAAACCATGCTGCCGCGTGTGGCCCCGACACCTGCCACCGAAGCTGCCAAGACGTTTCGGGTGCTTGATGGTTTCCGCATGGAGTTGCTCGCCGCAGAACCGTTGGTGGCCAGTCCCGTCGCGATGACCTACGACGAAAATGGCCGCGCCTATGTCTGCGAGATGCGCGATTATCCCTACACCAACAAATCGAAGCACAAACCAAATCAGGAGAACCCCACCGACGAACCGATCGGCCGCGTGCGGTTGCTGGAGGACATCGACGGCGACGGGGTCTTCGAGAAGAGCAGCATTTTTGCGGAAGAAATGTCGTGGCCGACGGGCGTCGCCTGCTGGAAAGGGGGCGTGTTCGTCGCCGCGACGCCGGACATCTGGTACCTCAAAGATCACGATGGCGATGGCAAAGCCGATGAACGTCGCAAAGTCTTCACCGGCTTTCGCAAGTTAAACGTGCAAGCCGTGATGAACAACCTCGTCTGGGGACTCGACAATCACATCCATGGTGCCGGGGGAACCAACGGCGGACAGATTCGACCCGGTGACCAACCCGATGCCAAACCGGCCGTGATCTCCCGCAACGATTTCCGCATCGATCCCACGAACGGCGAGATGGAGCTCCTCTCCGGCGGCGCGCGGTTCGGGGGTTCCTTCGACGATTGGGGCAACCGCTTTCTCTGCAACATCCGCAATCCTGCGCAGCAAATTGTGTTGCCAATCAAATATCTTGCGCGGAACAAGTATCTGGCGGCGCGCAGTCCGATCCATGATATGGCCGAATTCGGCGATCAGTTGCCGGTGTACCGTATTTCGCCGCCGGAAGAATGGCGCGAGATTCGTGCGAAACGC
>JBGSUN010000291.1:0-12740 GCA_041753475.1 Planctomycetaceae bacterium
GGTTTGTGCTAGCGTACGTTGGTTGAGTAAGGGCAAGCCCTTACTCGAATGTCCGAAGACAAGTGCCCCGTACGTCCAGCAACCGCATAATACCATGCAAAGCTGATCCTCAAAATCCACCAACCAGATTGTCAAAGAACAAATGCCACGCCTGGGAGACAGGTCTCCCTGCGTGGCTCGCACGTTTGGTGCAAAGGTGATTCTATCGTCTCCGATCCAGACGTCAATCGTCCGACGCAGAAAATTCTGGAATCGCACGCTCCACTGTATTCTGCGGGAATTTTCGGGGGTGATGCGGATCTTGATTCATGAACCGCCAGGATTTGGCGAATACCCCCCCGGTCTTGAGATGAGAAAAACGCAATGAAGAAGTTGAGTGCCTTAGCTGTTGCAGCCCTGTTGGCAATTGGTTGTGCGGAAGCGACAAAGCCTGCCGATCCTTCACCGACCGCAGCCGATCCCGCCAAGGCCATGGAATCGATGGCGAATCCGACCCAACCTGTTCCGGCGACGGGTGCGGCTCCAGAAGCAGGCGGTGCCGCCGCTCCGGCTGAGGGTGCTGCGGCTCCCGCGGAACCCGCTCCGGCTGCAACTCCGGAAGCTCCCGCTGAACCGGAAAAGAAAGAGTAGTTCCGCACCGCGGAACTCCGTTACGTCCACTGATCGCTGGCAATTGAAGTTTCTCTTTTCATTCAGGAATCAAACATGAAGAAGTTTGCCGCTTTGGCCACGTTGGCCGTTCTCGCATTGGGTTGTGCTGCCGAAGCTCCCAAGCCTGCCGCACCACCCGCAGCTCCGGCTTCTCACGCAGCTCCGGCTGCACATGGTGCCCCCGCGGCGGCGGCTGACCCGGCCGCTGCTCCGGCAGAAGCCGCACCGGCTGCCGCTGCCCCTGCTGAAGCCGCTCCGGCAGAGGCGGCCCCCGCCGAAGCTGCTCCTGCAGAGCCCAAGAAGGAATAGTCTGTATTCAACGCTGTTCGTTGAGTTTCCCAGCGGACGAGTGGCCCCCGTGGCTGCTCGTCCGCTTTCGTTTTGATACGCTGGGACATCGTGCGAACTTGATCTCGAGCAGACTTTCACTTTCTCGGATGGGATTGATATGGCGGCATCGATTTACGGACTCAGCAAAGCCGAATTGGACACGCCCGTGTTGTGCGTGGATCTCGACGTTTTCGAGCGGAACCTGCAGTTCGTCGCCGCAACGGTGAAGGCCGGGGGCAAGGCTTGGCGTCCACATTCCAAAGGGCACAAGACACCAGTGGTGGCGTGGCGGCAAATTCGTGCCGGGGCGATCGGTCTGACCTGCGCTAAAGTGAGCGAAGCCGAAGTCTTTGCCCACGCGGGAATTCGCGACTTGCTGATTGCGAACGTCATTGCCGGGGCTCCCAAGGTTGAACGGCTGGCAGCGCTCTGTTGTGCCGCAGACCCGATCATCTGCTGCGATCACTTTGCTCAGGCGGAACCCATTGCAGCCGCATGTCGTCGGCGTGGTGTTACGTGCCGAGTCTTGGTCGATGTCAACATCGGCATGAATCGCACTGGTTGTCGTCCAGGAATGGATGCGGTCGATCTCGGGGAAGCCATCTCAAAACTGCAGGGTCTCCGGCTCGTGGGCATCATGGGCTATGAAGGGCATCTGTTGCGTGTGGAAGACCCGGCCGATAAGGAGAAGCAAGTCCGCGGAGCGCTGGATATTCTTGGGCATTGTCGCGAGATGTTTCATCGACAGGGACTGTGCTGTGACATCGTGAGTGCGGGGGGGACTGGTTCGGTCAGCATTACCGCACAAAGTCCTGCCATCACTGAAGTCCAGGCGGGTGGTGGCGTGTTCGGCGATCCGTTCTACCGGGAAGCATACAATGTTGACGCGATCTCCCCCGCATTAACCGTTCTCGCCACGGTCATCAGTCGGCCGTCGTTGGATCGGGCGGTCCTGGATGCGGGCAAGAAGACGGTGAATCCCGACCCGAAGGCGCTCACGGTTAAGGGGTATCCCGACGCCGAGGTCGGCTGGTTGAGTGCGGAGCATACCGTGCTCAATCTCGGCCCGAAGTCGCAGGATTTGAAGATCGGTGATCAGGTCGAATTGATCGTCGGTTATCACGATCTCACGACCGTCCTCCACGACGAATTCACGGCTTGCCGAGGTGACCGAGTGGAAGCAGTCTGGCCAATTCTTGCCCGCGGAAAGCTGCAATAGGCGAGCATCGCGGCATCAGCCCGACGTGCTTTCGGATAACGATGAAAATCTGGTGCTTTGCCATACGATCAAGCATCCTGACTGAAGGAACGACATCAGGGGGCGAATGATGATCCTGAATAACGTCGAGGAAGTTATCTCCGCACTCATGCGCGAGATGTCTGCTCATGCTGGGCGAGTCGCTGCTACCTGGGCCCAAAAGGGACTCGATATCATTTCTTCGCTTCAATCATGTAGCGGTGTTGAAAAATGGATCGAATCCACTGGACAGTTAACGCTTACGATCCATCATGCGCCCCGACTCGGTGTCGAAGGTAAGCGTGCTATGCCTCAAGTGCTAATTGACCCGCGCCATCCTGACGTGTTCGGTGAAATCAAATATCTCATCCCATTTGAAAACCGACCGTGGGAATACCTAGGCGGACGCGCTAAGGACATCCCGGCTGCGATTGCGATGATCAACGATGCTTTGGCTTGTTGTGAACAACGAGCCGAACACCTGTATGTCGACCTTCACCCACCGCCGAAAGTTCCAAGTCAACCCTCGGATCGGTGACCGGCCACGAATATGACTTCAAACTGACCCACGGCCGAAAATCCACACACACACACACACACACACACACACGTCGGCCTGACGCCGCGACGCTCGCTGAGCCGACGTTACTTCAGCAAACCGTGGCGTAACCGCTCTGCAAACTTGCGGCCTGTGACTGAGAGTGGGTACTCAGCAAAGTCAGACGGAGCGACCCAGCGAAGCGTATCGACGGCATGCAAGCGGCCGGTGCTCACGGTCGCGGTGAAACAACGGAGCGTGATGCGATAGCGTGTCACGCTGTGTTTCAACGTGACGATCTCGTCACCAAGTGCGATCAACAGACCGGTTTGATCACGGACGCCATCGGTCAGCGTCGACAGCAGTGAAGTCGCTTCATCAACGGCAAATCGCGGAAAGTCCCACAATCCGGCCCAACGCTCATCTCCCGCACGTTGGCGCAGGAGATAGCGGCCACGGTGAAAGACGGCCACGGTTGCTTCGGTCACCTCGGTGATGACCGGACGAACAGCGGGCCGCGGGATTTCCCGCTGTTTTCCGGCAGCCAAGGCCCCGCACCACTTCTTCAGAGGGCACGCGGGGCAATCGGGGTTCTGTGGCGTACAGACCGTTGCTCCGAGGTCCATCAAAGCCTGATTGATGCACCCCGCACCAAATTGCGGCGTGGCTCCTTCAACGATGCTTGCGGCCCATGACCAGAGTTGGTGCTGGCCGTCCTTGGAGCGTGGGTCGCCTTCAAAACCGAGCAGCCGTGCGTGCAGCCGCAGAGTATTGGCTTCTACGATGGCAGCGGGCTGGTCAAATGCGAAAGACGCTATCGCCCCGGCGGTGTACCGACCGATTCCCGGAAGGGTCTCAAGTGCTTCTGCAGAGGTAGGAAACGTTCCGGCAAGATCAGTCATCAACTGCCGAGCCGCGCGGTGCAGGTTTCGTGCGCGGCTGTAATACCCGAGGCCTTCCCACAACCGCAGGACCGCGATTTCTTCCGCGGCGGCGAGTGATGCGACTGTGGGAAAGGCTTGCAGGAACCGTTCCAGATACGGCACCACCGCGGTCACCGTCGTCTGCTGCAGCATGATCTCGCGCAACCAGACACGATACGGATCACGCTCACCGCGCCACGGCAATTCGCGGCCGTGAGTTTCGTACCAACGCTGCAAGGCGGGCAAAAATCCACGGGGAACGCCCATCGTCGTTTGTTCTTTGAAACCAGTGTTCTGTGGGAATCCGATCATCACGCGGAGCGTGCTGGCGACTTTGGGTTATAGTTCCTGGCCGGGGGCGCGGTGGGGTTCGAACATGGAGACCGGTTGCTGTTCGGCGGCCTGCAACGCGGCCTGGGCCTGGCGATACAACTCGGCCTGGCTGCGAACGCGATCGCCCTCCTTCACGTCGAGAATGCGTTCATAGCGACCATCAGGCAACAGCCGACGACCTTTCGCGGTGTCCTGCATGTGCAGTTTGAGAATCGACAACAGGCGGGCTTTGGCCGCGGGATCCTCGACGGGCACCAGCAGTTCCACACGGCGATCCAGATTGCGTGGCATCCAGTCGGCGCTGGAGATAAAGAGCCGGTCATCACCGCCATGATAGAAATACATAACCCGACTGTGTTCCAGGAACCGGTCAATAACGCTGCTGACGGTGATGTTGTCGCTCAACCCGGGAACACCAGGCCGCAAACAGCAGACGCCGCGAATGCTCAACCGCACTTTCACACCGGCTTGCGACGCCAGATACAACGCTTCGATCATTCGTTCGTCGACCAGAGCATTCAGTTTGATTTGGATCAGCGCTTTGCGACCTTGCTTCTTGTTGTTGATTTCCCCTTCGATCAGTTCCACCAGGCGATCACGCAGACCAATCGGGGCGGCTTCCAGCTTCTGAAAGCGCTGGGGCTGCGAGTAACCTGTAATCATGTGGAAGAAGCCGGTGGCATCGACGCCGAGTTCCTCATCGCAAGTCATCAAGCTGACGTCGCTGTAAAGCGTGGCGGTCTGTTCGTTGTAATTGCCGGTGCCGAAGTGCATGTACCGAACGATGCCCTGCGGCTCACGGCGGACGATCAGACAGACTTTGGCGTGGGTTTTCAGGCCTTTCACGCCGTAGATCACCTGTACGCCGTTGCGTTCGAGGTCTTTCGCCCATTCGATGTTGCGGGCCTCATCGAACCGTGCTTTGAGTTCTACCAACGCGGTGACGTACTTGCCGTTGAGAGCGGCCCGCTTGAGTGCTGCGACAATCGGGCTGCGGGAACTCGTCCGATACAACGTCTGCTTGATCGCCAGCACATCGGGATCGGTTACGGCCTCTTCAATGAGCCGCACCACCGGGTCGAAACTTTCGTACGGGTGGTACAGCAGCACATCCCGTTCAGCGATCGTTTCAAACAGGCTGCGGGCGGGATCGATCTGCGGACTGGCCACCGGCGGCCACGGTTCGTCTTTGAGATGCTCGAACCCTTGTGAACCGGTGAGCCGCATGAATGCCGAAAGTTCCAGCGGACCGGCAATCAGAAACATGTCATCCGTATCAACGTGCAATAGATCCTGCAGGAACCCGCGCATTTCGAATGATGCCTGGTCGGCAATCTCCAACCGGACACACGCACTCACCTTACGGGCATCGAGAATCTGCTGCATCCCGGCGAGTAAGTCGACGGCGGAATCTTCCCGCAGTTCGACATCCGCATTGCGGGTGATGCGGAACGGAACGGCTTCGAGTACCGTTTCGCCCGGGAAGAATTGTCCGACGTGGAGCATCACCACATCTTCCAGCAGTACATACGCTGCTCCTCCGTCACCGGGGACGGTGATGAACCGTTGGCGTTGCCGTCCGAACGGAATGAGTGCGAAGCGCGACGGGGCTGGGCTGTCAGCGTCTTTCTTCTCTGCTGGTGCCAGTCGCACGGCCAGATGCAAGGCAAGGTTCATCAACATCGGCGGTTCGGCTTCGGGATCAACCGCCATCGGCGACAAGATCGGGAACAACTCATCCCGAAAGACCGCCGTTGCAATTTGTGACTGCGTCGCGGTCAACTCGTGTGGCAACACCCGCTTGATACCGGCTTTCGTCAACGCTGGCGTCAGTTCTTCGGAGAAGCACAAATACTGATCGGCGACAAACTGCCGCATCCGCCCCAATACGACTTTGGATTGCTGTTCGGGGGTTAACCCCGCGGCGTCGGCCTGGCGGCGACCTTCTTCGAGCAGTCCCTGCAATGTGCCGAGCCGGACGCTGGCGAATTCATCGAGATTGGAACCGGAAATCGCGAGAAATTTGAGCCGTTCGAGGAGCGGTAGCGTCGGATCATGTGCCTGATCCAGCACGCGCTGGTTGAACTCCAGCCAGCTCAGTTCCCGGTTGAAGAATCGCGGTTCGTTCAGATCAGCCATGATCGCCGTTCTACTGTCGAGTCCTGCCGGTCGTTCAGTCCCGTGACAGTGTACCGTTCGCGCTCATTGGCAGCGATGAAGACACGGGCTCGGGCTGGTTCGTAAAGCAGTTTTGATGAGAAGCCTGCAATTTTGTGAGCGGCCAGGCGCGGTGTTTTGCGAACTGTTCAAACTCCCCGTCGGCGACGCGTCCATGGCAAAAACGTGCTCACATAAAATCGCGCCCACACGGCCATGGGTCGCAGCGTAAGAAGCCCGAGCCATTCTGTTTTCCCATCTGCTGATCCCGTCTGCATCGGCTCTGAATCCATCTTGTTGAACGTCGTGAGCGTGAATCCCACGCTGGCGGTTTCACGCCTCGCGCTGATTCCGTCGCGTGATTGCGCATCGCAAACAATCCCGTCCTCCGTTGGGCCGGTGTGACACCTCGGGGTGCGGAACGCGGGCGGCTGGCGAACGCAGCCGCAGGGAGTGCTCAGCATGTCGATGCCCGAAATCCCCGCCGATAATCAGCCTTCTGAACCGTTCCTGGAATCCCCCGCTGTTCCCCACGCAAAACCGGTTGACCCGTTCTGGGAGTGGTTGGAATTCCTCCGACCGTTGCTGCGGTATGTCTATAACCACAACCCTTTCTATCCGTTGAGCGCCGTGCTGGTGCTGCTCGGGCTGCATCGCCTCTTTCATGATGTTGAAGCGTCAGAGAACCTGACCGACATCAGCTTCAGCAACGCCCGCTTGTGGGCCGTGCTCGCCGGATATGCCACCCTTCTGACCGGGACCAGCATCTGGATCGTCCGTTGCGGCAAAGTCTGGGACGACGCCCGCACCATCCTATTGACACTCGTGCTGTTGCTCGTGGCCATGAGCATCAACAGCGACAAACCGATCTCGCACCATGTGCCGAGCGCACCGCTGTTCCTCATCGGCGGCTTGGGATTCGTGTTGCTGTTGACAGAAACGACCTTGCGGATGGCTCGCATCCAGTTGAGCTGGTCGCTGCGGCTGCCGATGTATGCCTTCTTCGCGCTCTTCTTTCTTTATCCGATCGGTCTCGATTACTGCCTGCATACCATCGGCGATATCAACAACACTCGCGGGTTGAAGGCCACCTTGTTCGGCGTACTCCTTTTCCCCACCGCTGCGGCGGTGGTGACCATGACACTCTTGCCGGCGGCACTGCGGGGCCCAAACGTGGCCCGCGCGAATGGAACCCCGTGGACCTGGCCGTGTTATCCGTGGTCGCTGTTTGTGCTGCTCGGCGTGGCGGTGATCCTGCGGGCGTTCTACCTGACGATCTCATTCCACCCCCGTGTCGGTACCGACAGCGCGTTCGCACCCTACTTCCTGACCCCGTTTGTCATCGCGTCCATGGTGATTGTGTTTGAACTCGGCCGGAGCGTGAATCATCGCTTCACCGAACACCTGGCATGTGCCTTTCCCATGGCATGGTTGCCACTCTCGTTGACCGGACAACCGGCATGTGATCCTTCGGGCGATTTTCTCTGCCTGCACATGGATTGGATTGGTGCACCGATGCAGGTGACGCTCGCCGGGCTGCTGGTCTTCTACGGCTATGCGTTCCTGCGAAATGGTCCGGTCTGGTTGACCCCAGCGACAATTTCGCTGACGGCCCTGGCCGCGATTGTCGGACCAAAAACCGTCGACTTGCAGTCGTTCGCTTCACCAAACTGGCAACCGCTGGCCGTGGCGTCCGTGATGAGTTTCCTTGCTGCCTACCGCGTTCCCCAGGCATCGCTGCGCTGGTTTGCCGGGGCGACATTCGCGGTGTTGAGCTTGTCGCTCGCGCTGCCGGGAGTGATGCTGGCCCAGCGTGGGGCCTTGCCGATGCATCTGATGCTGATGTCGATGCTCGTCATCGGCCTGTGCGGTCGCGATGTCTTTGCTGCCCGATTGCGGGACATCGCCGCCGTGGCGTTCGTTGCGCTGACCTTCGGCGTAATGGTTTACTCGGCCCGCTCGTGGTACGGATTGTCACCCGCCGTCGCGATGGCGTACTTGCTCGGGATGTGCGGTCTCGTCTGGCTGAGCTGGTACCTGCACGGCAGCCGTGAGTTCCTCGCCACCGCCAGTCTGGTGAGCATCGCCGCCGCCGGGCAGACGTACCTGTCGCTGGCCTCGCTGCTGCAACACAGCGGCAACCCACGCGGCTGGGGCCTGCTCGCCGCCGGGGTGGGATGCTTCGCCGCGGGGTTAGCAACCACCCTCATCAAAGCCCGCGACCGTGAGGCCAGTACCTAGCTTCGCCTCCCAGGCTCCCAACCCTCGCTGTGCGGTTTCGCGCCCCGCGCCGAACGTTTCTCAGTGCTATCGGTTTACACTCAGACAAGTTCAGCGCGAGGCGCGAAACCGCCAGCGGGGTCGGGGTACGGAGCGATGCGATCGAACGTCTTCCTCCGGCACTTGCCACTTGACCCTAATGCACCCTCATACCGGGTTGCGCGCCGGTGTCGGCGGACAACACAAAAATCTCTTTCCCCCCTGCCCCGGCGGCGAGGACCATGCCTTCGCTGATGCCGAACTTCATTTTCCGCGGGGCGAGGTTGGCGCACATGATGACCAGCTTGCCGACGAGGTCTTCCGGTTTGTAGACGTTCTTGATCCCGGCGAAGACGTTCCGCTTCACATCGCCGCCGAGGGACAATGTCATCTGCAACAACTTGTCCGACGCTTCCACCGCGGTGCATTCCAGCACGCGGGCCACGCGCAGGTCGACCTTCACGAAATCGTCGATCGTGCAGTTCTCAACCGTCAGCGGTTCCTTTTCGAGATATGCCGCACTGTCGCCGGTCGTGGGTGCTTCTACCGCCGGAGTCGTCTCGGGGGCGGCTTGCTTTCCGTCTTCAATCATGGCCTGAACCTGTGCGAGTTCAACTCGCTTCATGAGGTGCTCAAACTTGGAAACCGGCGTGCCTACCAACGGCGTCCGCACGTCGTCCCAACTCGTCATCGGACAATTCAACAGCTTTCCGGTCTGCACCGCCAACCGCGGCAGAATCGGTGACAGATAAATCACGATCTGTCGGAACACATTCAGCGCGACCGTACACGACGCCTGTAATTCCGCGGTCTTCGTCGGATCTTTCTTCAAAATCCACGGAGCGTTTTCTTCGACGTATTTGTTCGCACGATCGGCGAACGCCATGATCTCACGGAGCGCAGCATTGTACTCGCCGCGCTCATACAGATCGGCAATCGGATCGGCCGCCGCGGCGATGTCGTTGAACAGCCCACCGTCATCGGGATATGTCGCCGACAACCCGGTCGCTTCGACAAACTTCGCCGTCCGGCTCGCGAGGTTCACGACCTTCCCCACGAGGTCCGAGTTCACCTTGGCGACGAACTCTTCGAGGTTCAGATCGAGGTCATCCAGCCGCGCCCCGAGTTTCGAGGAGTAGTAATACCGCAGATACTGGGCGTCGAGATGCTTGGCATACGTCGCGGCTTGAATAAATGTCCCCTTGGACTTCGACATTTTCTCGCCGTCGACCGTGAGGAAGCCGTGGATGTGGACACGCTCGGGAAGATTGAACCCCGCGGCCTTCAACATCGCCGGCCAGAACAACGTGTGGAAGTACGTGATGTCCTTGCCGATAAAGTGATGAATCTCCGGAAGCCCAGGGACTGCGGTCCCTGGGGTGCTGGGCTTCCACCAGTCTTCCCACTTCTCCCCGTTCTTCGCGGCCCAATCGGCGGTCGAACCGATGTAACCAATCGGCGCGTCGAACCACACATACCAGTAGTTGCCGGGACTGTCCGGAATCTCAAAGCCGAAGTACGGTGCGGGTCTCGAAACATCCCAATCCCGTAACGGTTCGGACAGGAAATGGCCTTTCAGATAGTTCGCGACTTCTTCTTGTAGATGCACTCCCGGCTGCGTGTACTCCGTGAGGAAATCGTGTAGTTTTTCGATCTGCACGAACAGATGAGCCGCGGTCCGCACTTCGGGTTTTGCGCCGGAGAGCGTGCTCACCGGGTCGATCAAATCCGCCGGGGTGTACGTGGAACCGCATTTATCGCAGTTGTCGCCGTATTGATTCGGCGTCTTGCAGGTCGGACACGTTCCCTTCACGAACCGGTCGGCGAGGAACGTGTTTTCGACGGGATCAAAGAGTTGCGTGACATCGCGCTCGGCGATGTAGCCCCCCTCTCGCAACGCCGTCCAGATTTCACCACAAATCTGGCGATTGGATTCGCTGTGCGTGCTCCCGTAATGATCGAACTGGACGTCAAAGGCGGCGAAATCACGCTGATGGGCTTCACTCATCTCGGCGATAAGAGCCGTTTCCGACCGGCCTTCCTGCTTCGCGCGGATCATGATCGCCGTGCCGTGGGTGTCATCCGCACAGACGAACACGCAGCGGTGGCCGCGCAGCTTCTGGAAGCGCACCCAGATGTCGGTCTGGATGTACTCGACCAGATGCCCGAGGTGAATGTGCCCGTTGGCATAAGGCAACGCGGCGGTAACGAGAATGCGACGAGTCATGCGGGGGTCTTCAAGGTCCGGTGGTGCAGGTCCACGACGATTCTAAAATTCCAAATTCCAAGCACCAAATTTCAAACAAGCTTCAAATATCAAATTCCAAACGAAGACAAGATTCGACCGCATCGCTTGGAATTTGGAACTTAGGATTTGTTTGGAATTTGGCGTTTGGAATTTGGAACTTACTTCGCTTCCAAAATGTGTTCGCCGTCGCTCGCGCTCCGGGCTGTGACCGACTGACTTGACGCCGGACGGACACTTGCGGAGATTCTACGGTTCACGACCCCGAACCGAAAGGACGCTGGCGGGGTCACTGGGACGCGATCTGCGCGGGGCGCGAAACCGCAAGCGTTGTTCGTTGCCTTTTCAGACCATCAACCCTCCACCATAGACCATCCACCACTCATGGCTCTCATCAACGACAACTATTCCAAGCTCAAAGCCGGTTACCTCTTCCCCGAAATCGGTCGCCGGGTGGCGAAATTTGCGGCGGACAATCCGTCGGCGAAGATCATCCGGCTGGGCATTGGCGACGTGACGGAGCCGTTGCCGGTGGCGGTGACCGCGGCGATGCGCGCGGCGGTCGATGAAATGGGCCGCCGGGAGACGTTCCGCGGGTATGGTCCTGAGCAGGGTTACGATTTCCTGCGAAACGCCATCGCTCACAACGATTTTCACAGCCGCGGGGCGAAAGTCGCCGCCGATGAGATTTTCGTGTCTGATGGCTCCAAGTGCGACAGCGGCAACATTCTGGAAATTTTTGGTCTGGGGAACACGGTCGCCGTGACGGACCCGGTTTATCCCGTCTATGTCGACACCAACGTCATGGCCGGCCGCACCGGAGCCGCGGATGAGGGCGGCCGTTATGCCGGGCTGGTCTACATCCCCGTCACCGAAGCCAACAATTTCACCCCCGCGTTGCCGACGCAGCATGTCGACCTGATCTATCTGTGCTATCCGAACAATCCGACCGGCACCGTCGCGACGAAGGAAACGCTGCAGAAGTGGGTCGACTACGCCCGGCAGGAAGAGGCGATCATCTTCTTCGATGCGGCCTATGAGGCGTACATCACCGAGACGGGCATCCCGCATTCGATCTATGAAATCGACGGAGCCCGTGAGTGTGCGATCGAGTTCCGCAGCTTCAGCAAGACCGCCGGGTTCACCGGCACGCGCTGTGCCTTCACTGTGGTGCCGAAGGGCCTCACCGGTAAATCGGCCACCGGTGATCGCGTCGAATTGCATGCGTTGTGGAACCGCCGCCACTCGACGAAATTCAACGGTGTGAGTTACATCATCCAGCGTGGAGCCGAGGCGGTTTACTCCGAAGCGGGCAAGCCGCAGGTGAAGAAACTGATCGACTTCTACTTGGAAAACGCCCGCGTTTTGTGCGATGGCCTTCGAGCCGCGGGCCTGACCGTTTATGGCGGCGTGAACGCTCCGTATGTCTGGTTGAAGACGCCGCGAAATCTCACGAGCTGGGCGTTCTTCGACGAACTGCTGTCGAAAGCCCACCTCGTCGGTACCCCCGGCAGCGGCTTCGGCGCCGCCGGTGAAGGCTACTTCCGCCTCAGCGCGTTCAACAGCCGCGAAAATATTGAAGAAGCGGTGAAACGGATTCAATCGTTCTTAGCCCCCGGTCAATGACCGGGGGAAAACGGCGTAGTTCATACCACCCGTTTCCAATCATCGACATCGTTTCCCCCCGTCATTGACGGGGGGCTAAGACGGAACCGTGACCATGCAACAGATTTGCGGGATCATGGTGACGATGACGACCTACGGTACATGGCTGCGGGGCGATCAACGCGGTTGGGTCGACGAAGGCCGGATTCTTCCCGCGGTTCCGGAATTGGAATCCGCCGATCGCGCTCGCATGAAACATCCTGTGTTCGTGTTTCACGCCGACGACTGGTTCGAGATTGGTACGGCAATCGGGGAATCCCTGACTAGGCCGTGTTGACATTCAGGCGAGGAGGATCATGGATGCGGCCAAGTGGAGGCAGGCGAGGAAGTTGCGGGCGGTTTTGTCGTAGCGGGTGGCGATCCGTCGGCATTGTTTGAGCTTCGCGAACAAACGTTCGATGT
>JBGSUN010000292.1:0-7569 GCA_041753475.1 Planctomycetaceae bacterium
CTTGCGGTTTCGCGCCCCGCGCTGATCTCTTCCCAGTGAAGTCGGTGGACACGACGACAAGCTCCGCGCGGGGCGCGAAACCGCAAGCGGTGAAGCGACTCCGTCCGAACGGTCGTTACCGTTTCAGTCGGTCGGGATTCATCCCCGGCGGATGGGGCGATGTCCGGGGGACTTCACATTCGACCACGCGGGAGTCCTCCGGGTTCGCCGTCGGCAATCCTGCAAAGGTGAACCGGCCGCGGGCCAAGCCGTCGAAGACCCAGTCGTCGGTTTCTACCGGCGTGCGCGACTTCGTGGCAGAATCGTTCCACACCACCAGCGGCGCGGATTCCGTCAGCACCGAGCCGTCGCCGCTCCAGACGAAATCGCGCGGCCGCCATGCCGGGGACGCTTCCGTGTCGAACTCGATCAATCCCGCCCCGCCCTTCTGTTGGAGACCGAAAACGCAATCGTGGGCCGTGATTCGCAAGGGTGTCCGGTCGGCCGGTGGCTTTTCGTCGAACAGTCGGATCGCGGCCCCGCTCTCCCGCAGTGTGATCTGGCGGAACTCACAAACGGGGTAACGATTGCCTGCTTCCGGCGCGATGGCCAGCAGCGTGCCGGCACCGATCTGCAACAGGTTTTCCAACGTCACCTGCCGAGCGGATGCGTGCGCGAACAGTCCGGTGCCGTGACCAGTGAATGTGCAATCCGTCACGCGGAGTTGCCCGGCTTTGGCGACCAGCGGGTCAAACAGTTTCCAGGCGATGCCCGTGGCCGGGTCGACTTTCGTGCTGCCGCGGATCCGTTGCAGACCGGTGTCGATGTCGCACCGTTTGATCGTCAGTTGCTGCGACTGCACCATCACCAGCGCGTCGGCTTGTTCGATCTGTCGCAGCGGACTGTCGAACCGCAGCCGCACGTTGTCCAACTGCACGGTCTCGGCGGCGAGTCGTAACGGTTGATCGCGAACCACGATTTCGGGGATGAGACCGTCGATGCCCTGAATTCGCAGATGGCCCGCGAACCGGACATCGGCGACGCTGTACGGCCCCGCTTCCGTCAACACGATGGTTCCATCGGCAGAGGGGGGCGGAAATGGCAGGCGATGATCGGGCACCGCCGCGGGGACTGTCTCATCCGGTGGCGGGGTGGTCCAGAGTCGTTGCGACACGGAGAGCAATTCGGTGCGGGTGCCCTGATCGGCGAGGGCCCAGACCAAACCGCTCACCGCAAACAACGCCGCGGCGGTGAGTGCCCAGCGGCCGGTTCCCGCGGTGAGCGGGGACTGCAAGTGCGGCACGGTTTCCTGAAACTGCTGCAGAAATGTCGCCACCGTGCTGCGGCTGGAATATCCCGGTGTACCCCATTCATTCAGCAAACTTTCCGCGGACGCCGGGCGGTCCTGCGGATCGCGTGCGGTCAACCGCAGCAACCCGGTGGCAAACGCTTCCGGTGTTTCCGGCGCCCATTCGCGGATGTCGGGAATCGTCCGTGTCTGGTGGGCCGCGAGTTTCGCGAGCGGATCGGCGGTCGGAAACGGCGGTCGTCCGGCGAGCAGTTGCCACAGGACACAGCCGAGCGAATACAGATCGCCCGCTGCGGTGGGAGTGCAGCCGACGCCGATGGTTTCCGGGGCGACGCCGTCGTAACTCTCTAGCGACAACCCCGCGTGCAAATGAATCTCCGGCGTGAGGACCGGGCGGTAACCGGTTTCCACCAGCACGGCCCGTCCGGCCTTCGTGAGTCGAATCTGCGATAACCGCACATCACCATGCACGATTCCCGCGCGATGCGCCTCGGCGAGCGCCGCCAGCAATTGCCGGGCGATCTGCCACACCACGGTTGCGGGGAAACGGCCGCGCCGCACCAGCAGTTCACTCAACGGCGTGCCGGGGACAAATGGCGACGCGAGATAAAACCCCGCCGCATCTTCCCAACACGCTTGCGGCAGGACACACGCCGAACGGGAAACATTCGCCGCGCGACGGACCAGTTCCCGTCCCCGTGTGGCGACATCAGCGGCAGCTTCGCGCGGAGCGGTGAGTCGTTTTACCACGACAATGTGTTGCTGGGTCAGCGACCGGGCCACCCATGACCGTGTCCACCGGCTGTGACCGAGTTCGTCCTGGAGCAGGTACTCGCCGACCAGCAATTGTTCCGGCGTGGGTGATTCGAGCACCCGCGCCTGAAACGGCGTCAGGCAACCAATCTGCACGAGGGCATCGATCCAGACGGAATCGAAGGCGGGGAGATCCCGCGCGAGTTGACGCACCCGGCCGCGCGCACGACGCAGATCCACCGGCCGGCACAAATGCCAGTCCCGCAGCCGTTGCAGCAGCGCATCCGAAGGGGGTTCCATCACCCGCAGGCATCCTTTCCTGCCAACCACGTTCAATCCGTCAGCAGAGTTATCCCAGAATCGAAGTGTCGCGGCAAGTTGGCATGATCCCCTTCACAGCCCGGAGCGCCAGCGACGGACGAAGAGGTTTTAGCCGCGAAAAGGCGCAAAGGGACGCAAAAGAGGAAGAGAAGAGTTTTAGCCACAGAAGGCACAGAAGACACAAAAGGGAAAGAGAAAAGGAAAGAAACACGATGAAGTGCATGCTTCCCTCGTTCCCACGCTCTGCGTGGGAACGCACGGTCGAGACGCTCCGCGTCGTCTTCCGATCGTCGTCGCCATCACGCGACGCAGAGCGTCACGGCCCGGCATTCCCACGCGGAGCGTGGGAACGAGTGGGAAAAGTCGGATATCACATGATTGCCCTTTACTCCCCTCACCCTTCTTCTCCTCCTTCCCTTTTTCTTCTCCTTTTTGTGTCTTCTGTGCCTTCTGTGGCAAAAACTCCCTGTCATTCTCCTCTCTTCTTTTGCGTCTTCTTGCGCCTTTTCGCGGCAACCCCTTCTTCGCATTTCCTCGCACAGTGGAATGCAACTTCCCGATTGAGGACGATGGCGGCGCGATGGCAAGGAAAGCACCCCGGCTGCTCGGAAGCAGCCGGGGTGCTGGCTTCACGTGGAGCATGAGCAGGACCGATGGCGAATACGCAATGGACAGCGCAGCAGACGGCGGCGATTACCGCGCGGAATGTTTCCGTGGCGTTGTCCGCCGGGGCGGGATGCGGGAAAACGTTTGTGCTGACACAGCGGTTTCTCGCGCATCTCGAACCGGGTGCCGACCAAGCCGAACTGCGGTCGCTGGCAGCGATCACCTTCACCGACCGGGCCGCGCGGGAAATGCGCGACCGCATTCGTTCGGCGTGTCAGAAGCGGCTCGAGCAGTGTGCCGACGAGGACGTCGAGCACTGGCTCGGCATCCTGCGCGGATTGGACGCGGCCCGCATCAGCACGATCCATTCATTCTGCACAGGTCTGCTGCGAACACACGCCGTCGAAGCGCAGATTGACCCGCGGTTCACGGTGCTGGAACCCGCGCTGGCGGACACGCTGCGGGAGGAAGCCGCCAAGACGACGTTGCATCGTTTATTAATCGCTGAGGATCCCGACGCGGAAGCGTATGTGCTGCGGTTTGGATTGGAACGAACACAGGAACTGCTCGCCAGTCTGGTGGCCCAGCGGTTTCGGGTCGACTGGTCGCAAACGAATGATCCCACCACGGAAGAACTCGCGCAGCGCTGGTTGACCACATGGCGGACGGAGACGGTCCCACGGCTGGCGAAGAAAATCCGTGAAGCGGCCGGTGTCACGGCGGTACTGGAATTGTTATCGCAGCACACGCCGACGCATGCAGCCATGCGCGAACGTTGTCTGACAGTGCTCGAACGTTTGTCGCCTGCCACAGCATGGACCGATCCCTTGGCGGAACTGACGGCCATTCGAGAAGCCGCGAAGGTGCAAGGGGGTGGCGGGAAATCGGCGTGGCCCAGCGAAGAAATCTACGACGCCGTCAGCGGGCACTTCAAAGATTTGCGGGCGCAGATTGACAAGGTGATCGAGAAGCTCGACATCGATCCGGATGACGTCACGCTCGCCGCGGAACTGGCGTGTCAGGGATTGCGGCTCACGCGGCAAGCCGTGACGGAGTACGAACTCCGCAAGAAAACGGCGTCCGCGCTCGACTTCGATGATCTGCTGCTGCGGGCCCGTGATGTGTTGCGCGATCATCCGTCGGTGCGGGAACGTCTCGGGGCCGGCTTGCGGTTGCTGATGGTCGATGAATTTCAGGACACCGACCCGGTGCAGGCGGAAATCGTCCGCATGCTGTGTGGTGCCGCGCTCACCCGCGGGAAGCTGTTTCTCGTGGGGGATCGCAAGCAGTCGATCTACCGTTTTCGCCGGGCCGATCCGCAGGTGTTTCTCGATCTCCGGCAGGAAGTCCCGGTCGCGGGGCAACTCTCGTTGACGATGAATTTCCGCAGCCAGCCGGAGATTCTGCGGTTCGTCAATTTTTTGTTCTACCGCAAGTTTCCGGACTACGAACCCCTCGTGCCGTTCGATCCAGAGCAATTGTCGCCCAAGCCGACCGTTGAGTTTCTCTTCGCCGATCGGGATGCCGAGGTTCCGCGTGATGTCGCAGCGGAAGAAGAACCGGATGATGAAGACGATCCCAATGCGGCTCAGTTGCGGGCGCGGGAAGCCGACTGGATGGCCCGCCGGCTAGCCGCGCTGATCGCCGACCCCACACCCCGGATTCGGACCAAAGACCCGGCGACCGGCAAGACCGTGCTGCGGCGGGTCGAACCGGGCGACATTGTCATTCTGTTCCGGGCGCTCACGCATGTCTCGGTCTATGAAAACTCGCTGCGGGATTACGGTCTCAACTATTACCTCGTCGGCGGCAAGACGTTCTACTCGCAGCAGGAAGTCTTCGATCTGCTCAATCTCTGCAAGTGTCTCGATGACCCCGACGACGTGGTGGCATTGATCGGCGTGTTACGGTCGCCGTTCTTCGGCTTCAATGACGACACGCTGCAAACGCTGCGGCCCGAAGATGGCAACTGGTGGAACCGCTTGCAGTCGCCGCCGTCGTCGATCAGCATTCCCGCGGTGCAGTGGGAACGGGTCCGCTTCGCCGCCGAAACACTGGAATGGTTGCGGAACCAGAAAGATCGCTTGCCGATTACCGAATTGCTGCACGCGGCACTGGAACGAACCGGTTATGACGCCGCGCTGCTGGCCGAGTTTCTCGGTCGCCGCAAGGTGGCCAACCTGCGGAAACTGATCGAGCAAGCCGCGACGTTCGACCGGGCGGAAACGTTCACACTGCGGGACTTCGTACATCGCTTGCAGACGTCGGTCCTTGCCGAGACGGATGAAGAGTTCGCGACGACGTTGCCCGAAAGTGGTGAAGTCATCCGCTTGATGTCGGTGCACCAATCGAAGGGGCTGGAGTTCCCCGTCGTCGTTGTCGCCGACATCAACCGCTACGGCAAAGCCCACGGCACCGCGGCGTATCTGCACAGCGATTGGGGAGCCCTCGTCCGCATTCCGAAAGAGTTCGGCGAAGAACGGCCGCACCTCGGGTTGCAGATGTTGACGATTGAAGAACAGGAAGCCGATCTCGATGAAACGCTGCGGTTGTTTTATGTCGCATTGACCCGGGCCGCGGATCATCTGATTCTCTCTGCGGGGACCGATCTGGAACGGACGCCAAAGTCGCCATGGATGCGGTTGCTGGCGGAACAGTTTCACCTCGACACCGGATTGCCGAAGCACGATGCGATTCTCGGCAGCTACGGTTCCGCAGAGGGACCGCAATCCATTCCGGATGTCTCCGCGCACAAAGCCCCGCCGAAAGCCGAGCGCGTGGCTCATCAGCGCGACACGATTCCGTTGAGCGACATCTATCCGAACTTCACACAAGTGGACCCGGCACCGTGGCCGGACTCGGCACGCATCATCGCCGCCGATGACACCGCGCCGCGGTGGTGGAGTGTCACCCAACTGGAGACGTTGGCGGATGTGTTGTATCCTCCCGCCGCGAAAGCTCGGGTGAAGCGCGAAGCGGACGACGAACCGGTAATCGCCGCCGGTGACCTGGGCACGCTGGTCCACAAAGTACTGGAACGATGCGATTTTTCGCTTCCCGAAAGCTGGCCGGATGAAATCGTCCCGGCGGCCAAACGGGCGCGGATGGAACTCACCCTTCAGCTGCACGCCGCCGCGGAACGTTTGCTGGCGAATCTCGATGCCTCCGGCGTGATGCAGGAAGTTCTCGCGGCCACAACGGTGTTGCGCGAAGTCGAGTTCGTCTATCCGTTCACGCGGTCGCCGGATGGCGCGGTGTGTGACATCATCACCGGGACATGTGACCTGATTTATCGCACCGCCGCGGGGGAATGGAAGCTGATCGATTTCAAGACCGGCCTGTTCGACCCCAAGAGCAGTGACGCGGATTTGGCAACGCCGTATCGCTGGCAGTTGGCGCTGTATGCGTGGGCGTTTCGCGATTGGAAGCAGGCCGCGCTCACGTCGCAATCGTTGATCTATGTGCAGCCGCGCGTGCGCGTGGTGCCGCTGGTGATGGACTCGAAGATGGAACGATTGCTGCGGGAGCAACTGGAGAGCGTGATGGAAACGGAGCGATTACGGGTTCAGGTTCCGTGAGGATCTTCCGCTTGCGGTTTCGCGCCCCGCGCGGAATTTGTCGTCGTGGTCACCGACATCACTGTGAAGCGATCCGCGCGGGGCGCGAAACCGCAAGCGACGGATGGGGACTATCGGTTCATCGGTCACGATGGTGACGCCGGGCGCAACCGCCACGGAACTTCCAACCCGTGACGTTCCATCAACAGTTCATCGGACAGGATGTGGGTCGGCACCCCTTCCGCCTGAATGCGGCCTTCGTCGAGCAGCACCACGCGGTCGCAGAGATCGAGCACCAGATCGAGGTCGTGAGTGGCAACGATTACCGTGACGGGCAGCGCTCGCAGAATCGATAATAATTGTCGGCGAGCGCGGGGGTCAAGATTGCTCGACGGTTCATCCAGCACCAGCACCTTCGGCTGACACGCCAGCACCCCGGCCAGGCAAACGCGTTTCCGTTCGCCGTAACTGAGATGCCCCGGATTGAGATTCCCCACCAGCGGCAGCCCCACGGCGGTCAGACTGTCGGTCACGCGGGCTTGGGTTTCCGTCGCATCACAACCGAGCAGCTTCGGCCCGAACGCCACGTCCTCAGCGACGGTCGCGGCGAAGAGTTGATCGTCCGGGTCCTGAAAGACAAAACCGACGTGTTGCCGCACTGTTCGCAAGCGCTCGGCGGTGACGGGGGCACCGTCAATCCACACCGCACACTGCTGGGGATTGTGGACCGCGACCGTCGGCAACAGGCCGATCAGGTGCATGAGCAGCGTTGACTTCCCCGCACCGCTCGGGCCGACAATCGCCACCCGCGACCCGGTCGCCCAGGTGGCGGAGATTTCGTTGAGCACTTTCCGGCCGCTGGGATACGCAAACGTCAGCCGGCGGAGTTCGATCGCGGCGGGCGAGCCGTTCAGTTCAACCACTGTTCGGTTCCATCCCAGCCGCGGGCCAGCATGGCGCGGTGTGTCCGTTCGGCCCGATCGATGCCGCGCAGCAGCAACATCCCCATCCGTTGCACCGCGGCCAGCCACGACGCCCACCCCG
>JBGSUN010000293.1:0-8820 GCA_041753475.1 Planctomycetaceae bacterium
GGCCGTGGCACACCAGAGTCATCGTCCACCGACGTTGAAATCGTGTTGCCGCATTTCGGGCGCAGACACAGTACCGCCGCGGCAATCACCGCGATTTGCAGCCCGGCGGGAACGATCGCCGCGTAGGCCAGATCCGCAAACGGTTGGCCCATTTGTTTGGCGGTGAACAGCCAGTCGGTCCAGCTCACGGCCTTCAACAATCCCGCGAGTTCGAACTCCTGAAACGCAAGCAATCCCACCAGCGCCGCCGCGGGGATGGTGCTGCGAATCGGGCCGACCCACCAGCAGCGCAGCAGTTCGAGGGTCTGTTGCCGGTCACGCCGTGTCATCCGGCGGACGTGCCAGGCGGACGGGCTCAACGGTGACGGCGGCGTCAACTGCCACGCGATCACACCGACGGGCAGCAACCGCAGACCGAGCACGATCGAGCAGACGATTTCCGTGAGCACCGGCCAGCCGAGTACCCTCGGGGCGTAGGCGTATCCCAGCAACAGTTCCGGGACCAGACCGGGGGCGAGCAGAAACGTCCACAGCGCTCCGCGCCAACGGGGGTCGACGTGATTCAACCGCCGCGACCATTGGCGACTGACAGCGAGCACGAACGCGGTCACCACGACCGCGCGGAGCAGCGAACCGAGCACCGCCGTGACGAACGTCACGGAGCGTACTCCTTCCGCAGCCATGCCAGACAGGCGTTTCGGTCTGGAAGCAACGAACGCAGGTCGACGCTGTACGCCGCCCAGTCCCGCAGGCGTTTCACCTCGGCGGGAACGTCGGCGTCATCGACCGCTCCGAGCGGAATCTGCCGCGACTTCGCTTTCGCTAGCGCGAGTTCCGTTTCCGCCGACGTGAGAAAATCGATCAGTTTTTCCGCGGACGGGCGATGCTTCGTCCCTTTGATGATGGCGACGGTATTGGGAATGGCGATCGTCTGACCGTCGATGCGAATCGGCAGCATATCGACCGGCTTGCCGTCATCGATGGCGACGAACACGTCATCGGTATCGGTCGCGCCGCAGTCGCATTGCTCGGCGGCCACAAGATCCTTCACGACACCGTTCCCTTTCGCCTCCCGCAAACCACGCTGCCGCAGCGACACATGCCACTCCTTCAGTTTGGCTTCGCCCCATGTGTTCCAGAGCACCGTGTAGTGGGTGAGCGTGGTGCCGAACATCGGTTGGGCAAACGCGGCCCGCGCGGTGTCCGTGTCGAGGATCGCTTGAATGGTCGGCTCATCGGCGGCGGCAGCGTTCCGGTTCACGATCCACACCCGCAGACGGGCCGCAAAGCCGACCCAGTGTCCCGCGGGGTCTCGAAAACGCTCGGGCATCCGTTGCCAGCCGGTCCCTTGATACGGTTCGAGCAGGCCCTGCTCTTGCAGTGCGAGTGTGCCGAGGAGTTCGTTGTTCCAGAAGACATCGCACCGCGGGTGTTGCCGTTCGCGCTCGATGAGTTGTACCAGTCCCAGCGATTTCGTCGCTTCGGTGTCGAAGCGGACTTCCACGGGGATGCCGGTTTCCTGCTCGAACCGTTGTAGAAGCTCTTCCGAGTACACGGCATCGTGAGCACAGTAGACCACGAGCGCATCCCCGCCGCGGCTCGAGAACGACCCGCTCAGCCAGACGGCGGTGAGGATCAATGCCGCAAGCGCCCCAATCACCGCGGTCGCACCGGGCGATGACGAAGAAGAATGGTCCGTAGTCCGTGGTCCGTGGTCAGTTGTCATTCATCTTCCGGCTGTTGCAACCGACCTCATTCACCGCTGTGCGGTTTCGCGCCCCGTGCCGCTCCCACCCCGTGCCCACCTACTTCTTCGCCGGTTCCAGGGTATCAAAATACTTCTTGATCCCCTCATGATACCCGGGCGGCACCTGTTCCTGTTCGAGGGCGTCGCTCACCCCCTGCTTCACCTGCGTGGCGAGCGAACGGTAGTTCTCCTGGACAATGCCCTTGTCGCCGAGGCCCTGCGTCTTCTGCGAGAACAACGTCTTCCCCGCAGTGACGGCCGACTTGGCGACTTCCGACTGGAACTCATTCTTCACGGCGTCATTCTCGGGAGCCACGCCCCCTTCGCCGGTGCCGGGGCCCTTCATGCCCCCCTTCCCTTTGCCCTTGCAGTTCGCGCAGCCGGGGCAGTTACCATCGCCGCTGCCGTCACACTGCCCGGCCTGGGCGAGCATCTCTTTATAGAACTCCTCGTACTCCTTCATCGTCTTGAAGCCGAGCGTGTTCTTGCCGTCGAGCTTGTCCTTGTCGTTGAGCTTCTTCGCCATCTGCATGGCTTTCATCGCTTCTTCGAGCTTCTTCAAGTCCTCGGCCGACTGAGCCAATTCTTCGAGTTCCAACTCGGACAGTTCGAGCGATTCCAGTGCGGCTTCCAATGCTTCAGGCGACATCTCCTGCAACTGCGCGAGGTCCATCTGCTGCATCGCCCGTTGCAGCGCGGCATTCAGCGGCTTGGAATCGAGTCCCTTCTTGGCGAACTCATCCAGCGTCTTCAGCTTTTCCTTGATCTCCCGCCGGATCTTTTCCTTCTCAACGGGATCTTCCGTCTTCGCCAGCTTCTGAAGTTCGTCCTGCAACTCCTGCAGTTCCTGTTTCAACCCGTCGAGCGAACCTTCCTGCAGGTCCTGCGTCAGTTTCTTCATCAATTCCTGATCGGTGCCGAACTGTTGTTCCGCCTGTTTGGCGGCTTTGAGCAGATTCTTCAACTGCTCGGCGTTCATCTGCTTCCACGCTTCGGTGAGCTGCTTCTGCTCGTCCATCAGCACTTCGAGATTTTCGAGCTTGGCTTTCGGCTGCATCTTGTTGAGCGCAAGCTTCAACGAATCGATCGCTTCCGCGGTCGGCGTTTCGTCTTCGTTCTCTTTCTGCTCGTCGATCTTCTTTTTGACTTCCGCGAGCCGCAGTTGGGTTTCCTTGCGGCTTTCGATCAGCCGGTCTTTCCGCAGCGACACCAGTTGGTCGGCGGCGACGCGGCCGAACGGATCCAACTGCGGCACGAACAACAGCCCGGCGGTGACGGCGAGCAGCACGCAGGCGTTCCAGTACCGCTTCTGCCATGTCCACGGGACAACGCGGGCTGGAGCAATCTTCGCCGCCGAATCTTCCGCGGCCTGCACCACCAGCGGGTGATACTCCCCCACGGCCCGGTCGAGCAGCGACAACGTCAGATAGAGGTCTTTCGACCCCGCCGCCAAGTCCACCGCCCGCGCGGCATCCCGCACTTCCGGTCGCCGATGCAGCATCAATGCCAGCAGCCCCGTCGCCACCGGAATCGCCGCCAGCGACTGCCATGTGAAGACGTTCGGAATCAGCCCCGTCAACCGGCTCACCAGCAGCACCCCGGCATATACCACGGTGGTGACGAGCAGCGCGACATAAGCCGCCCGCACAAACGCCTGCCACCGCATCCGCCGGGCCACCCCGTTCAACAACCTTAACGACTGTGGTGCTTCAGGCATGAAACCGCCCTCCGACGAACCCGCTTCCGGAAACTGGTCAACACTCATTCAGCATAGATCGACACGCACGTGGGGACAAGCGGAATCGAAATTCGTCGAAGTGCGGCATCTATCTTGGATGCCGGACTTCTGTATTTCTTCCGCTAAGCCCTTTAATCTTATGACCAGTCGAAATAAAGGAACTGCAATCCGGTGTCGACATTCTTGCATCGAGATAGCATGAGTTCCTCGGTACCTCGGCAAGCGAGAAATACCCAAGTCACCGAGGCAAAGAGGAAGCTCAAGGGATTGCCGATCAACGCCGCTGCAATCTCGGCACGGTTCCACCGACGCGTTACATGTCCCGCTTCCCCATAAAAGTCCAAGTCGACGGGATTGCATTCGAGAGCATTCTGCATCGCCGAGGGATCGAGCCGATCACAGATCTCCCATTCAACCGCTGACTCTCCAGCGGAGCACAATAAATAGCATCCCCTTTCAAACGACAATGCCAATGCCGTGTCTGAAACAAAGACCTGCTTCACGATGTCGCCTGCAAGGCGCCGTTGATCCGAAGCGGCTCGTTGGGCACGATTGGAAGACTGACCCGCGCCGATCGCAGCTTGAAACGAATCAAAAGCAGGCTCGTCGATAATTGGTTCTACGAGGATATGATGCAAGTGAAAGTCCCGTCGAAAAGAGAAACTACCAGCGACTGCTCGGCCTTCCTCCAGTAAATTTGCGAGTTGTGGGATTATAGAAGCATGAATACCACGACCCATCTGGGGCTTGTCCAATCCACTTTTCGACGGGTGGCTGGTGTCGGAGTCTTCGACGACCCAGAGGACAATGCTGTGTTTCGCCGGGTCGGCGCAAAGCCTTCGACCCAGCCACCCGTCGCACGGCCGACACAGCCGTGGCACACGAGTCGACGACCATTCAGGTCTTCAGCGCTTCGGCAATCGCCGTCACGTGCCGGAGGTCGGTGCCGCAGCAGCCGCCGAAGATGCCGAGGCTGGGAACTTGCCGGCGCAGTGCGCGATAGGAGTCACCGAGTTCGATGGGGTTGCCGCTGTCGAGGTCGGTGCTCTCATCCAGTTCCGCATGGCTTCGCTGGGACGCATTCGCCCGGATCCCCCGCAGACGGTCGCGCCACGGAGCCGGATCGCGCAGCACATCGGCGAAGTGCGACGGGTGGGCGCAGTTAATCATGTAATACTGCGGTTCTCCGTCCGTGGCGTCATCGGTCTGGTGGATCGCTTCGGCCAAGGTTTGACCAGAGGGTAACCGGCCGTCGGTCTCCAGCGTGAAGGAGATCGCCACCGGCATCTCGGCCCGCCGCGCGGCCATTACGATGCCGATCGCTTCTTCCACGTAGTTGATGGTGAAGGCCGTCACCATGTCGGCGTTGGAGTCCGCGAAGCACTGCACTTGGGTTTGGTGGTAGCGCATCGCTTCATTTGCCGACATCCGTGACTCGGCGCGATAGCCATCGCCGCGCGGCCCCAATGCCCCGCTGATGACCATCGGCGTCGACTCCGTCGCCGTGGCGGCGCGAATTTCTTCCAGCATCGTAATGCTGCGCCGGTTCGCCTCGGCGAGAGTGGTCGCGTCGTAACCCAGTTTGGCACCCCAGTCGGGGCTGGCCCGCCAGCTCACGCTGTCCAGCATCAACCCGGTCCCCTGCGCAACGGCAAGCTGGGCATACGCCGTGTAGTACCGCATCAGGACGTCCCTTCCTTCGGCGGTGCGGAGCAGGTCAAACGCCGCAAAATGGGGCAGCGGCAGCCCTTCATAAAACAACAGCGTGGTTTCCAGCCCCCCGTCGGTGAGGAACGGCTGATTCGACATCTGCGGCAATCGATCACGATACAGAGTCATCTTCGATCCTTTTCTCCACGTTGAACAAACAAGATGGATTTCCACTCGCAAAACGCTCCGGTCAGCCGCCATCGTGAACCTCGATGATTCTGCCCGCGCGGGTTGAAGCCTGCCACCAAGTTCCGCACAATTGGCACACCTGAACACTCTTCCCCCGAGCCGTGTGGAAGCGATGCTGGCAAAACTCTCGACTTACACGCTGCTGGGAATTGACGCCGCGCCCATTGAGGTGGAAGTCGACATTTCCCCGGGGGCGGTGCCGAAGACGATTCTGGTCGGGTTAGCCGAAGCCGCCGTGCGGGAAAGCACGCACCGCATTGAACGGGCCCTCATCAACAGTGGATATGCCCGGTCCGTCGACCGCGTGGTGATCAATCTTTCGCCGGCTGATCTGCCTAAGGAAGCCGCGTCGCTCGATCTGTCGATTGCGTTAGGGTTGCTCGTCGCCAGTGGCCAGTTGCAGTCCGACAAACTGGCGAGTTACGGAGCCGTGGGTGAACTCGCGCTGGACGGAGCGATCCGCCCGGCACGGGGCACGTTGTCGATGGCGCTCGCCGCCAAGAAGCGCGGCAGCCGTGGGATTGTCGTCCCGGTCGCGAACGTGCGGGAAGCCGCTGTGGTCGAAGGTGTGGAGATCATCCCCGTCGGCAGCCTGGCCGAAGCCGTCGGATTCTTCTCCGGAGCGCTCGACATTCCGCCCGCCGTTTTTTCGTGGCAGGACGCCGTGTCGCTCTACGGCCGGTACCCCATCGACTACACCGACGTGAAAGGGCAGGAGTCCGCGAAACGGGCCGCGGTCGTCGCCGCCGCGGGGGCGCATCACATTCTGATGATCGGTCCGCCCGGTACCGGGAAGACGCTGCTGGCCCAACGCATGGCAACAATTCTGCCCGATCTTTCCCCCGAAGAAAGCGTGCAGACCACGCAAATTTACAGCGCGGTCGGCCGCCTCGATCCCGGTCAACCATTGTTGTTGCAGCGCCCGTTTCGGTCACCGCATCACACCATTTCCGAAGCCGGCCTTGTCGGCGGCGGCAGTGTCCCCGCACCGGGTGAGATCTCGTTGGCTCATCATGGCGTTTTGTTTCTCGATGAACTTCCCGAGTTCAATCGCCGCACGCTGGAAGTTCTGCGGCAACCCCTCGAAGACGGCACCGTCACGATCTCCCGCGCGATGGGCAGCCTCACGTTTCCCGCGAACCTGATGCTCGTCGCCGCGATGAATCCGTGCCCGTGCGGTTACCGCGGCGACCCCCGCCGCAACTGTGCCTGCACACCAGTTCTCATTGAACGCTACATGAGCAAAATCAGTGGTCCGTTATTAGACCGGCTCGACATTCATATTGAAGTCCCCGCGGTCCCGTTCCGCGAGCTCTCCGACAAAACGCCCGGCACCACCAGCGCCCAGATGCGGGATCAAGTTCTCTCCGCCCGAGACCGTCAACGCCAGCGCTTCCCCGCGTCGCCGCTGAAACTCAACGGCCGGATGTCACCGTCGGAAATCCGCAAGCACTGCAAGCTGGATACCGAGGCCGAAAACCTGCTGAAACAGGCAATGGAAAGCATGGGCCTCTCCGCCCGCGCCCACGACAAAATCCTCCGCATCGCCCGCACCATCGCCGACCTCGAAGCCCACGACGCGATCACCGTCATGCACCTGAGTGAAGCCATCAACTACCGGGCGCTGGATCGGTCGTATTGGCAGTAACGGGGGAACCCGGTAGGGTGGGCTGTACCCACCAATTCAGATGTCGATGCGAAGATGGTGGGCACAGCCCACCCTACCAGACTCCGTCATCGGCGCTCTTGCAGGCTTGATACAAGTGGATTTTCGGAATGCTCGGCTTGCTCGGCAATTGGAGCAACGTCCTTTCCTTGGTACTGGACTGCGATCGCATGCACGGTTGGGTCCCACTCGGTCCAATTAATCTCGCGGCGAATCTTTGGGTCGAATAGCCCATTGCCGACTGGCAGTTGCGCGATGGTTTTGCCAGTAATTCTGTCCACAACGATCGCCTTGATTCCCGCCCCGCCATTCGGCACCTCAAGGCGGTAATTGACATCGGGATGTAAAGCTGCTTGCTTCTCGATATTTCCCAAAAGATCAGCACTCGGCAGTTCCGGCTGAAGCGTAACACCATAATGGGCGGCGGAATACTCGCTCTTGTGCAAATCCCATTGCACATCACAATCATTGGACTCCAGCCGGCCTTGCACTGGCGGGTTATCGATGGCAAGCTCCAACCAGCCGCCTCGTCCCCGCGTTTCTTTTGCATTGATAAGGAATATTAGCTTTGTCCGCAGGATGGGTGCAGCCGGAGGAAAACTGCCCGATGCATTCGCCACCATTTGTTCGAACTTCACTCGATAGGTCCCGGTCTGGAGCAGTGCAACAATCTCCCGCCGGCATTCTTCCTGGCGGGCGACCTCCAGATTGCATGGCGGAGCTTGCTTGCCATTGCGTTTGACATTGACCCTCACACGGCCGGTCCACATGTGCCTGTCGAAGGCCACCTCCCAATCGCCATGGGAGCCTTGGCTGGTTTGGCTCCCGGCAACGACCTCACGCGGGCCAACTACTGAGTGAGACTCGGCTACGCCTAGCGTCAATTTGTCTACCACGCTGGCCTCTCCCATGCCTCGATGCACTACGAGCGTTGGAGGTACAGAGTCTTCATCGACATGGTAGTGGTAATCTGGCGAAGCGCTGCTCCAAATAAACCATGCCAGCCCAACCAGCAGCGCCGATAGCCCGGCGGTGGAAAGCAGCTTCCCCAGGTTGCCCGTCGCCGCCTTGATATGTGAACGATCGTAAGTGGGAGTCAGCTCGTTGTCTTTGGAACGCCGACGATTTCGTGCAGGAGCAAGATTCACGTCGAGCATCGGTGGCTCGTCGGACAGCCCCTCTACTGCACAGCGAGCGTCGGATTCCGAAGCCGACGGCGGTGGATGAGAAAGCCGATATGTGTCTTTGTCCCTCCCAGTCTCATCGGGCGGCTTGGCGGCGGCCGCATCCATAGATTGCGGCGCGCCTTCCAGCCATGCGGTCACCTCGTCGTCGATCGAGCCGGACGCAGATTCGGCCATCGGCACGAGGATGTGTCCTTTGCACGCCGGACACGCTAGTTGCCGCCCCGCCGAAGCTTCGGGAGCCTTGAGTTTCTTGCCGCACGAGGGACATGGGAATTGCAGCATTGACGACCTTTTCTGAGGAAATACGTTAAGAAGTGCCAATGAACGCTGCGGAGGCATTCAACTTGGGCATTCACTCGGGGCCATCGCACATTGGATAGAGATTAATTCGTGCCATTATTCCGAAGCTCTCCCCAGATCTCAATCGAGGTCACCGGTGGTAACAGGGCCGTTCATTAGGCCCACTTGACGAGGTTGGTAGGATGGGGGTGAGTTTTCGATGGATCGAGTGTGTCGATTGAGAAGGAGCCTCCGGTATGATTTCCCCCGCGGGGGATTTGCGGCAGCACATGGCGCAAGTCCT
>JBGSUN010000294.1:0-137768 GCA_041753475.1 Planctomycetaceae bacterium
TCGCCGAACTCGAACTGGCCACCGCGACCGCCCTCCGAAACAAACACCACCACCCGACCCGTGTCGCCGGCTACATCCGCAAAACCAAGCTCCCCTTCCGACTCCGACAAGCGGCTTTAACTTCCTGAGGAGCAATAATCAGCGGCCACAGGAACAGAATGACGAGACTGACGACACCTATCAGGGCAATTTCCGGATTGGCGAGCCCGATCGATTTCGGGATTTCCGCCAGAAGTTCCAGCGGTTCTTTCGCATGCGGTTTGACACCCAGCATCAGGTGCGCCTGCTTGGAGATGATAATCACACCGATGGCGGCAAGCAGGCCGTGGACGGCGGCGGTCGGAAAGAGTTCGCTGACGAAGCCGGTGCGCAGCAACGCAAAGACGATTTGCAGAACGCCGGCAACGACCCCGACGCCGATCATCAGTTTGTACGCCGCGAGCTTGGCTTCTGGCGAGGCGTCCATTCCGCCGCCGAATTCGACCACACAGCCGAGGACGATGGCAATCATCCCGGCGGCTGGACCTTTGATCGTCAGTTCGGAATTGCTGATCCACGGGGAGATCAACCCGCCGATAATGGCCGTGAAGACCCCGGCGGTGGCGCTGACGCCGCTGGCCAGCGAGATCGCCAGGCACAGGGGGAGCGCGATCAGGAAGACCAGAAATCCGGAGATCATGTCTGCGCGAAGGTTATTCGCGAAGCCAGAGAACGCAGGGGCAGGGGCAGGGGCAGGGGATGAACGCAAGTCTCACTCCTGAGTGAAGGCGCGGACTTTCAGCCAGGTGAGACGAACAGGCTCTTCTCATCCGCTGAAATCACGATCGAGGGTTAGACCAGAGCGCGCGGGCAGGACGATTACGGGAAGGCAGAGCAATCGGCAGGGTTGGTCATGATGCGCGAGACCAGTCTGCCGGCGGGTTTACATCACACTTGACTCTTCTATACGGTTGACGGTGGCTCGCCAAGAGCTTCTCGGCTGACAAGTTGGTAAGGTCTTGTGGACCCGTTGTTCTTGACTGCCACCACACCATCGAGCAGCGGCACACACATAGAATCGGCCCCGTAGCCGCCGCCGACAAGTCGTGTGGTTCACCTTCTCGTAAGGTTTGAAAAACTGATCTTACGGTGGATAACAATCGTGAAAGACAGCGGGCGGAACGCGCGGTGGAGTGCGGAAAACTCACAAAACTGTCATCCTTTCCTCGCCATTCCCTTCGGACCGGAGTCTGATACACTTGAAATGTCCGGTGGAAAAAGACTCAACACGGCCTCAGGCAGAGGGAGCACTACTTCGGCTGGAGCGGTGTCGTTGAGGTTCGGTCGGGAGGGGACTGGCAATGCAGATTCTCGTGGTCGAAGACGATGCCGTAGTCGGCCGGGCGCTGGTGCAGGGATTCACGGAAGCCGGGCATGCCTGTGAGTGGGTGCAGGACGGCGAAGAAGGGACGAGCGCGGCGCTGCGACAGCAGGCCGATGCCATCGTGCTTGACCAGATGTTGCCCAAACGCAGCGGCCAGGAAGTGCTGAAGGAAATTCGCAAGGCCGGCGTGATGTGCCCGGTCGTGCTGCTGACCGCGTTGGGAGGGGTGGAAGACCGTGTCTCGGGATTGAACTCCGGCGCCGATGATTACATCGTAAAGCCATTCGAGTTCGCCGAGTTGCTGGCTCGGATTCATGCCGTGGTGCGCCGGACTCAAACTCGCCCCACACCGATTCTCAAGGCCGGAGAACTCACGCTGGATTTAACCACGCGCCGCGTCACCCTGGCGGGACACGATGTCGATCTCACGCCGATCGAATTCAGCCTGCTCGAACTCCTGATGCGATACGGCGGGCAAGTGGTCACACGCAAAATGCTGTGCGAACACGTGTGGGGCTTCAACTGGGACGGCACCACGAATGTGATCGAAGTCCACATCAACCGTCTCCGCGGTAAACTCGACCGGGGTCGTGACGATTCGCTCATCAAAACGATTCGGGGTCGGGGATATGCCGTGGCTGCAGAGGGTTAGACGGTCGTTCCGCACGATCCGTGTGCAGTTGACGATCTGGAATACGGTTGTGGTCTTTTTGGCCGTGGTGATTGCCCTGGTGGCGGTCCGCGAGCGGCTGCGCCATTCGTTGTTATCGGAAACGGATCGGGTGCTCAACGACGAGGTCAAAGAACTCACGTTGGCCGTCGAGCGGTGTTACCCGAACCTCGACGAAATTCAGGTGGAAATCGATCAGAAGGCCGCCAGCCATCGCGAGCGCGGCTGGCACATCCGCTGGCTGGATGAAGATCGTCGAACGATCTGGGTCGGACCCCCCGAGAACTCGCCCCCGAGTCCGTTGACCGAAGAGATTGGTGCGATGGAAGGGGCGATCATCTGGGCCTCGTCACAGTACCGGGCCGTCGAACGACGCATCAATCTCCCCGGAATTCCGCGGTATTACCTGCGTGTTGGAACGAAGACGGAATTCATCACCAACGATGTTTCCCGGTTGACCGAGGTTCTCGCCCCCATCGGTTTTGCGCTGATGTTGCTGGCCCCGTTGGGCGGTTTTCTACTTGCGGATCGGGCCATCGCCCCGGTGCAGCAGATCATCGCCACCACCGAACGCTTGCGTCCCAGTCAATTGGAAGAACGTCTGGTTGTCCGTGGTGTGGGGGACGAACTCGATCAACTCGCCGTCAAAATCAACCACTTTCTCGATGAGATTGCCGACCATCTCCGGCGCAAGCGTGATTTCGTGGCCAATGCCGCCCATGAGTTGCGATCACCGGTGACCGCGATTCAAAGCTCGGTGGAGGTTGCGTTGGAGCGGGAACGGACGACCGCAGAGTATGAGGATCTGCTCTATCTCATTGCCGATGAATGTCGGCACCTGGGGCAACTCGTGGGGCAGCTGCTGCAATTGGCGGAAGCCCAGAGCGAAGTTCTCCGCGTGACGTTCACGCCAGTTCCTCTCGACGAAATCGTGCAGCGGACGGTGGAAATGTTTGCCCCGGTGGCGGAAGAACGGGGCGTCACCCTCAGTGGTCAAGTGGCGCGTCCGGTCGTCATCAATGGGAACCGTCAGCAATTGCGGCAGTTGATCACGAATCTCGTCGACAACGCTGTCAAATTCACACCGTCTGGCGGCCGTGTGGACGTTTCCATCGATGTCCTGTCCTCCTCAAAACAAGCGCAACTGAAGGTGTCTGACAGCGGAATTGGCATTCCCGCCGAGCATTTGCCGCGCATCTTCGAACGGTTCTATCAAGTCGATCCGGCCCGCGCACGGGGAACCGAATCACGCGGCAACGGTCTGGGACTCAGCATTTGTCAGGCGATCGTCGCCCAGCATCGCGGGACGATCAACGTCACCAGCACTCCGGGTGCGGGAACCACGTTCACCATGACGTTCCCTGCCATCGCCGAGTGACCCCTCCGCAGGTCGCCATTCATCGCTCACCCGTTGGCATTTGCTGGTCCGGACGATTACGCTGCTGCATCGTTGCCCGGCAGAGCCGTGCCCCGTATTCATGGACGACGACGGATTCCATTCTCAGCGTGATTTTTCCGGCATGTCCACGGGTTCTTCGATCTCCTTCCGCTCTGTTCCGGCCGACATCGCGTCCCGGACTGACGCCGCATTCCTGCAAAGCCTGTCATGGAGCCGTTCCGCTCCGGCTGATCTGACCGCCGCCGCGGCAACAGGTGAACCGAACCGGTTTCTGCGTGCCTGGCGTGGTCGGCTGAAAGAGCTTCGATCGAACGGCGGTGCACCGAAAGCACTGCAGGCCGTGTGGTCGATTCCTGTCGGCGAAAACGAACGGTTCGACCGGGCTCTGGCTCCCTTCCGTCCCCATAAGACAGCCGCGCAAAAGCGTCGGGCAGCGATTCATCCTCGGGCAGCATGGAGCGAACGGATTGACGCGCTGGCCCGATTGCTGAGCGAACCCGGCAACACGACGGCAGCAACGATCCCAGGGCTGACCTGCGGTCTCGAACTCTTGGCGACGTCGACTTCCGCCCTTGCTGGCGACGTTGCCTGGCCGTTGTTTCGCCGCGTCTTGACAGCGGCCATGCAACACACCGCTGTCGATCCGGCCGGCTTCAGCCCCGATGTCGCCTTGCAAGCCAACGGCGAGATTCCGTTCTGTACGGGCTTGTTGTTCATCGATCTGCAAGGGGCGCCAGAGTGCCTGCGCCGCGGGCAAAAGGTCTTGAAGAAAGACCTCCCGGCACGCGCTGATAATGATGGTACCGTGCATGCGGAACTCGCCGGACGGTTGCCGTTATGGTTGGCCAGCCTCATTCGTTCCACCACCTGGGCTCACGCCTTTGATGCGGAATTGTGGGACATGGATGAACGGATGCTGGTCAACGACGTTTGTGAACGAACGCTCGCCCTTTGTCGTGCCGATGGTCGCCTGGCACTGACGAATGGGCTGGCCGTTGACCCGCTCCCCGTGTTGACGGCGGCTGCGGATTTGTTCGAGTGGCCGTCCGCCAATCCGTCGATGAGCTGTTTGAAAAACATCCAACGACATGCATCGGGGCAGAAACCGACACGGACTGGGACTGGGTTGGTGATGCCATCCAATCAGTCCGACTGGGCGCGCTTCGCGCTGCTGCGTTCCGACTGGTCTGCCACCGCCGATTCCGTCGCCGTGACACACAATGAGGCGTTGCCGCTGCTGGATGTCACCATCGGCGGTGAACCGATCATTCACGGGCCGTGGGCGTTGCAGTTGCGCTTTGGTGATGCACAAATCGAGCTCGCCGAAGAATGGTCCTGCGTCTGCTGGGAAACCGATCCGGAAGCGGATTATGTCGAGCTGCAAATGTGCGGCCCCGGCAAGCTGCGCGTCGAGCGGATGATTCTGCTGTCGCGCACCGACCAATTCCTGTTCCTCGCCGACAGTATCAGTGGCGTGAAAAACGAACGCATTGAGTACGCCTCGCAGTTGCCGTTGGTGAGTGGTCTCACGCCGACTGCTGATACGGCAACGCGGCAATGGCAACTCCGAGGTCCGCGCAGTCGGGCGCGGGTGGTTCCGTTGGGATTGCCCGCCGATCGGGTCCACAGCACGCCGCATGGATGCACCATCAGCGACGGTGCGATTCGGTTGAACCACGTCGCCGAAGGACGCGGTTTGCTGGCACCGCTGGTCATCGACTGGCATCCAAGCCGCCGCAATTCCGCCGTGGATTGGAAGTCGCTGACGGTGACCGAAGAGGGGAAAATCCTGCGTCCCGATCAGGCGGCGGGGTATCGATTGAAGATCGGTGCCGCACAATGGTTGTTCTATCGCAGCCTGCAATCGACGGGGATGTCGCGGTCCGTGTTGGGACACCACACGTTCAACGAAACGGTCATCGCCCGCTTCGACAAATCCGGCGATGTCGAACCATTGTTGATGATCGAAGGCACATAACCCGAGTTGTGGAAGCCCAGCCATCGCCATGGCTGGGATGTTCACAGGAAGGACACGATGCCCCCTTCCACACCCTCTATCGAACAACTCCAGCGCCGCATCGCCGAACTCGAATTGCTCCACGCGCGCAGCGCTCACGATCTCAAAGGCCCGCTCGTCACGCTCTCCCATTTTCTGCAAGGGCTGCCCGCGTTTGCCAAAGACGGACGGTGGGAAGAGTTCGACAGCGATGTCGCCCGGATGGCGCGTTTGCTGAATCATTCTCAACGGATGCTGGACGAGTTGCTGCAACTCGCGCGGCTGGATCGTTCGCCGGTCTCACTGAAACCTCTCGCACTGCGACCTCTCCTGGTGAGTGTGTTGAAGGAATTGAACGAGACACTGCTGCCGGCTCGGCTCGACATCACGTGCGAATGGAATTGGCCGCTGATCCTCGGAGACGAGGCCATGCTTCTCTCTGTGTGGCGAAACCTGTTGATGAACGCCACGAAATATGCTTCGGATCAGGGCTTCACGGATGTATGGGTCCACTACGAACGGGTTGATCCGCAGTTGATTGTCCGCGTGCGGGATTATGGACCGGGCATTCCGGAACGGGACCGCTCGCGAGTGTTTGAGCCGTTCGTCCGCCTGGACGACACGCAGCCGGGGACGGGGTTAGGGCTGCACATCGTCCAGCGCACCATCGAGCGGCACGGCGGCCGCGTGTGGATCGAAAGCCCGGCAGACGGGCCGGGAACCGTGGTCTGCTTCACTCTCCCGTTGGCGGAAGAATGAAGGTCCGCACCCCGGCTGCTTCCTCGCAGCCGGGGTGCTGGATTTGGCAGCACGCGGCGTCGAACGCAAGCATCCCGGCTGCCCGGAAGCAGCCGGGATGCGAACACTACTTTGCCGCGGCTTCATCTGCGTCCTGGTCTGGCTTTTCGCGCTTCAAACTCGGCAATCGTTTCTTCACTGCATCTTTGACCGACTTCGCTGCATCGCCAACGGTTTCAGACACCCCCTCGGCGACGCCTTCCACGGCCCCCTTGGCGACATCGCGCGCTACAGAACCGGCGTTCTGTTTGATTCCCTCGCCGACACCTTTGAAGTTCATCGCCATGCGCTCGGCGACGATGTCATCACGGTTGCCATATTCGCGATCTGGTCCGGCGGAGGTGACTTTCACCATTTCCGCGACGCCGCCTTGTGAATAGGTGACCCGTAATGGTGTTCCCCAAGCATCGCGGTCCGGAAGTTCCGCCGGCTCCACCCGTTCGTACACGCCGGTCTTCTTGGTCTTCGTATCTAAATCATCAGCGACGCGATTCACTTGGTCGCGCGTCTGCTGCTTCCGTAAGTCGGCGCATCCCGCCAAACCGAGACCGACCAGCGCTATCACCGCGAAATAGGAATACCGCACCATGAGAAGCCCCTCACTGGAATGCGTCATCCCCCACACCGTACCCATCTTTCGTACGGCCTGACAACACATTCCGCGAGGGCGAAATCTCAGGATCGCATTCAAACGGTTGCACCCCGGCTGCTTCTTCGCAACCGGGGTGCTGGATTTGGCAACACGTGGCGTCGAACGCAAGCCTCCCGGCTGCCCGGAAGCAGCCGGGAGGCGGCATGTTTTTCGACTTCGACGGGAAGTTCAACCGCTCGACTTCTTCGGCAGCGCGACGGAATAAAGCATCGTCACGGAACCGATCGACATCAGCGTGAACGCGGCCCAGTCGGCGGGGTCGATGATCGGGCGGGTTTCTTCGCCGATGGCCTGTTTTTTCAGCATGCCGCGGATGCCGGGTTCATTTTCCGGCGGGCTGTGAAGGACAATCTTGTCGACCACGAGGAACACGCCACCCCACAGGCAGATGAATAATCCCACGGAGAACGCCGCCGCGCGCAACATTTCTTGCTCCTCAAGATCCGACGATCGGCAGAATTCGCCGAGGCCGTTTCGCATCTATCGGCGCGGCTGCCGCGGGACTTCATCCAAGGCAACCACCGTCGTTATGTTCGTTACGGTTGTGAACGACACCGGTGCCGATGCGGCGATTTCGGGGCGGCGATGCTTTTCCTGACGGTTGTGCCGTCGTAAAGTGGCGGGATTGTTCTGTTCGAGCCGTTTCAGCCAGAGGTGCCTGCGTCGTGGATGCGAAGATTGTTCTGTTGCCGGGGGATGGGATTGGTCCGGAAGTGGTCGCCGAGGGACAGAAAGTCCTGAACGCCATCGCGGCGAAGTTCGGGCATCGCTTCACGATGACGTCGCACCCCATCGGCGGGATCGCGATTGATGAATTCGGCACCGCGCTGCCCGACGCCACGCTCGCGGCTTCAAAAGATTCGCAAGCCATTCTGCTCGGTGCCGTCGGTGGACCGAAGTGGGATAACCCCACGGCAAAAGTCCGGCCGGAACAGGGTTTGTTGAAGATCCGCAAGGAACTCGGCCTGTTCGCCAACCTGCGGCCGATCGCCGTCTTGCCGGAGTTGGTCGCTGCGTCGCCGCTCAAGCCAGAGATCGTCAGTGGCGTCGATATTCTCTTCTTCCGGGAACTCACCGGCGGGCTGTACTTCGGCGAATCGGGCACGCGCCCGGCGAAAGACGGCTCCGGTGAAGAATCATTCAGCACGATGATCTACAGCACTGGCGAAGTCGAACGGATCGTCCGCCTCGCGGCTCAAGCCGCCCGCGGTCGCAAGAAAAAGGTCACGTCGGTCGACAAAGCCAACGTGCTGGAAGTCTCCCGGCTGTGGCGACGGACGTTCGAACGTGTCATGCAGACCGAATTCCCCGATGTCCAATACGAAAACATCCTCGTCGATGCCGCAGCGATGTACCTGATCTCGAAGCCCCGCAGCTTCGATGTCGTGGTGACGGAAAACATGTTCGGCGACATTCTGACCGATGAAGGTTCGATGCTGCCGGGCTCGATGGGGATGCTCCCGAGTGCATCGATTGGTTCGTCCGGACCAGGGTTGTACGAACCGATTCACGGGTCCGCGCCGGACATCGCCGGGCAGGGGATTGCCAATCCGTTGGCAACGATTCTGGCCGTCGCGATGTTGCTGCGGCATTCGCTGAAACTCGAAGCCGAAGCGGTCGCCGTCGAACAAGCGGTTCACAAAGTGTTGCAACAGGGTCTGCGGACGAAAGACCTTGCGGCAAAGGACGCCCCGTGGCTGAAGACCGCGGAAATGGGTGACGCCGTCCTGGCCGCGCTGTAGCTGTTGTTTCGCGATTTTCAAATGGGAGGGCGAAGCTCCTGCTGAGCCGCGAGCGCTTCAAAACGCTGTGACAATCAGCGGCTCAGCAGGAGCTTCGCCCTCCCGGTTTTCCCTGCGTGGTTTCGCGCCGCCGTGCAGTGGAGCAGAGTGTCAGGAACACGATGTCACTCCCGTTATTCGTCTTCGGTACACTCCGGCGCGGTGAACCGAATCACCATTATCTCGATGGTTTTTATGACCGCATGCTGCCGGCCGTTCTGGATGGTTACGCGCGCGTGGCCCCGCTGATGATCGCCCGGCGCGAAGGCGCGGAAGTGATCGGCGAAGTCTATTTTCTCACCGCAGCACGGTACGACACGACACTCGCTGGTTGCGATGCGCTTGAAGAAATTCCGCCGGGCAAACTCGTCGGTCATGAGTACGAGCGCCGCCGCGTCACGGTCACCACGGCAGAAGGACTACTGGACGCTTGGGCGTACGTGCAACCGCAAACCTGAGCGTCACCGCGGAACGACCGGTAGCGATTACCGCGATTGTGTCGGTAATCCAGTCCGAAACCTCTGTTTGGCGAGTGATTTTCCTCCCGAACTTTCTGAAGTCGCGGACACGTTCACAATTCGTAACCTAAGTTTCCCAAAGCCAACGAGGAGTCTCTCCCCATATCCACAGGGGCGTTGCGCGTCCGCTTCTGGGAATTCTGCACGTGTCCGCCACATCACCACCTCTCATGTCGACTGCGGCCTCATGTCCGCGGTCTGAACTATTGAAGGGAGGATCGTGGCTGAGCAGTGCCGACAATGCCGCAGCGTCGATGCTGAGCTTGTCCTTGGCGGTGCTCGGACTGGCGGCCTACGATGCCTGCGGTCAAACACCGATCGCGGGGCCATTGTGGCTGACAACGGTGATGCATGGCCTGGCCGGGGTATCGGTCTCGGTGGCCATCTGGAAAGGCCGCCTCACCCCGCACCTGTCGTCGTTACTGCTGGCCGGCAGTTGGTTGGTGTTGTGGCTCAATACTGTTGGTCGGATCAGTTTCGCGCCGGCATCCGGACAAGCAACTCTTGTCGTGGCGGTTCTGGCAGCGGCCGGGTGGTGCGTTCACTCTTCACGAGTTTACTGGCTGACTATGGCGCTGGCTGTGCCGGCGGCGCTGTTTCCCGGCTTGACGATGACGAGCATCGACCCGCGCGTGAACCTGGTGTGGACGTTGCCCCTGGGGATATTGTTCGGCTGGCGGATTCTGAGCTATCGTGTGTGGACGGCCACGCACTGGGATCAACTCCTGCGACGAAATCAGGAAGCGAATGGCGCATTGCAGGACACGCTCACGTCTCTCCAGGCGAATGAAGAACGTTTTCGCCAACTCTGTGAGAATGTTCCCGTCGGCGTATTTCAGACCGATGAAAACGGGGCCGTCATCTTTACCAACACCGCCTGGCGGCGCATCACGGGCACGGCCTTTCGGAATACCGGACACGACGACTGGACGCAGTCTCTTCACCGCGACGAACGCCATGAAGTGCGGGAAGCCTGGCACGCGGCGATGCGCAGCGGAGACAATTTTGAACGGGAATGCCGGCTGGTCTCCGGCCCGGGACACGAACGCTGGATCCATTTCCGATCGTTCGCGAATCATTCCGATTCCGGCACAACCTATGTCGGTTTAGCTGAAGAAATCACGTTCCGGAAACAAGCCCAGGATGAGGCGGTGCGGCACGCGGCTTTCTTACAGCAGGCGCGCGAAAAGGAATCGCAAAACGCCGAACGGTTACAGCGGGCTGTTTCCGAGTTGGAAGATGCTCGTCAGCACGCCATCGAAGGGACTCGTGCCAAGAGTGAGTTCCTGGCCAACATGAGCCACGAAATCCGCACTCCGATGACTGCGGTGTTGGGTTATGCGGATCTGCTCCTGGAGCAAACAGTCGGAGTCCCCGCGCTGCAGGACCCGCTGCGGACGATCAAACGCAACGGGGAATTTCTGCTCGAGATTATCAACGACATCCTGGACTTGTCCAAGATCGAAGCGGGCAAGCTGGAAATTGAGCAGGTCCGTTGTTCCCCGCGGCAGATTGTCCGCGACGGTATAGCACTCATGCAGATCCGTGCTCGTGGAAAAGGCCTGGCGTTGAATTTCGAGAACTGTGGCCCCTTCCCGCAGTTCGTGGAAACCGACCCGACGCGCTTCCGGCAGATTCTGTTAAACCTCGTCAGCAATGCCATCAAGTTTACACATTCCGGCAGCGTGACGATTGGACTGTCGTACCAACCACCAACTCATCAAAACGACGACCCTGTCGGGCAGATTCACCTCACTGTGCGAGATACCGGCATGGGGATGACAGCCGACCAACAGGCGAAGCTGTTCCGGCCGTTTACCCAGGCTGATACCTCAACGACGCGTCAGTTCGGCGGCACGGGACTGGGACTCACGATTTGCAAACGCTTCGCCGAGTTGATGGGCGGTGACATCCTGGTCGACAGCGTCGCTGGCAGCGGCAGCACCTTTACCGTCGTGCTGCCGGCTCATGCGGCTACACAAGTGTCAAACATAGGAGAAGTCCCAGTCCCTCCCTCTGCGGCATCAGCAGCCTCTGCACTCACCGTTACAGCGTTCCCGACAACAGCAGGAGACGTGAAGCTGCCATATCGTCTGTTGGTTGCCGAGGATGGACAGGACAATCAAAAACTGTTGCAGTTCATCCTGAAGAAGGCCGGGGCGACGGTGACGCTGGTGGAGAACGGGCAACTGGCCGTCGATGCGGTGGAAGCGGCGGTTGCCGAGCAACAGCCATACGATCTGGTGCTGATGGATATGTCGATGCCCGTGCTGGACGGTTACTGTGCCACGCAGCACCTGCGGGAACGTGGCCACACGTTGCCGATTGTGGCCTTGACTGCGCACGCCATGAGCGGTGACCGGGAAAAGTGTCTCGCTGCCGGGTGCACCGACTATGCAACCAAGCCGTTGAACCGCGCCGTGCTGCTGGAAACGTTGCAGCGCAATGTTCAAACCACAACCCGAGCAGCTGCAGACACCGTCACAACGCGATAGACTCGTTCTTTACGGCCCCGCAGCGCGTGAAGTGAGAGAGCTCAGAACGGCCGCGGACGGCGGGGACGCGTCTCATCCGCGGCTTGGCGACTCCCCCGATCGGTCTCAGTTCGATCCACCATCGGCGGATGAGCTCCCTGCTCTAGGAAGGCCACGATGGTGGTGATGACTTCCTTGCGCTGATTGATCTGGCTGCCGTCCTGCATCTCACAAACCATGTCGAGATAGCGTTCCACGCGCGACTTGGTCGGCATGCCGCTTTCCCGGTCCACGGTGCAATTGCCGGTGCAACCACCGCCGCGGACCTGCAAACGGACGCGATGCAGTTCATCGAGATAACTCGAAGGCCCAATCGTGCCGACCAGTGCAATTTCTGCAGATCTGTCATCCAGATTGGTGAGCTTGCAGCGCGTGGTGGATGCGGGCATCGAAACACCGGCGCGCTGGGCGATGTCCCAGGTGCTGCCGACCTGCATCATCCGGTCGGCTTCGTCTTTCCCTGATGGATGTGGCAGCAGCCCGATGCTGTCGTCCACAAAATTGGCGAGGCCGTCTTCCGTCCGCATCGACTGCAATTGTTTGGACACGGCAGCCCGTTGATCTGCGGGGACGGCTTGCACACACCGCTCCAGGAATTCCGGGAAGCCGACGAGGTCCTTCACCCGGTTATCGGAGCCGAGCCAGAAGGAAAATCCATTGTCTTTCAACCCGGCATAGGCCAGGGCTTCGGTTGGGATGCTCGCCCCGGGGGCTTCCGAGTTGTACTCAACCAACTGACCACCGAGGTCTTGTGCAAAACGAATGCGGTGATACTGCACGCGGAGTCGGCGGTCATCGCCGCGGGCTTCTTCCACCACAAGACTGAGCATCAGTTCCAGCTTGGAATAGCCGACCGTGGTGCCTGAGGGGAGCGACTGTGTGATGCGTTGTTCGACGGTCTTCAACAGGGGAAACCGCCGGCCTTTTTCCAGCTTCAGCGAGAATTCGCCCGTGGGGAGTTCGTCATCACGGGATAATTCCGCAAGACCGTCTTCGTCGGGGGACTCTTCGTCCAACTCGTCGTAGTCGTCGATGTCGGCGGTCGTGGTCTTGTTTTGACCGAAGGGGAGATACTCACAACCGGGAGCAATCCCTCCCACCACGGCCACGATCAGCAAACGTGGAAGCCAATGGCCTGTCATACCGCTTCACCCCGACTGCGCGTGCAGATTGAATGAAAGCCCACCCCGGCGGTACCGTCCCGCGGGGAGGCTTCTCCCCCCACTTCAAAGCGGCCGGACGATAACAGCGACCCGAAAATGACGCTAGGTGAGTTGGTGGGTTCCGCACCATCTCGGCGGCATTTTTTGCCAGTTTGCGAGAAATCTGAGGACAGCCGTCGTCAATTTGACGACGTTTCTGCAACGACGCTCATGTCCCGACACGGATTCTGTACGCGGTATGATCCTCGTAACCTGTGAATTTCCTTGCAATTACGAATCGCAAGCCGGACAATTCAGGCCGTCGGCAACCGCCTTGGCACGATTTCCGCTGTTTCTAAGGCCTGATCGTGAACGGGGGCGATTTCTGCGGGCCGACTTCTGGGAGAGGGCAATGATGAATTTCTGGATTCGAGCCACCGTGCTGGGTGGTCTCTGCTTCGTCGGGACCGCGGGGCCGGCGCTCGCCAAAGACGATGCCAAAGATAACAAGAACAAGTTGCAGTCGCTCCAGCAGCGATTGCAACAGAATCAGCCGAAGAGCGACAACAAGCCGCGGATTAACGCGCCGGTGAATCCGGATGTCGGCAAGAAGCTACAACAGTTTCAGCAGCAACAACAGCAGCAGCAGCAGCGGGCGAAAGACGCGCCGAAAGTTTTTCAGAAACCTCCGCAAGGAAATAACAACGCGGGGAACGATCTCCAGCAGCGACTGAATCAGCTTCAACAGAAACAGCCCAAAGTCGACCAGCCCAAGTTGCCTCTCAAGCAAGGCGGACAAATCGGCGGCGGAGACAACAAGCCCAAAGCCGATCTCTTCAAACCGAAGGACGGACAACCACAGTTCGGGAATCAGCCGGGCAAGAATCCGTTCAACCAGCCAGGCATCAATCCAGACCTCAAGAACAAGTTGGACAGCCTCAAGCCGAAAGACGGCCAACCGCAGTTTGGCAACAAACCGGGCATCAATCCCGACCTGAAGAACAAGCTGGATGGCTTGAAACCCAAAGATGGGCAGCCGCAGTTTGGGAACAAGCCGATCCTGGGGGGCAACAAGCCGGGCGACAATCCGTTCAACAACCCGGATCTGAAAAATAAGATCGACGGCCTGAAGCCGAAAGACGGTCAACCGCAGATCGGGAACAAGCCCGTGCTGCCAGGCATTCGACCGGGTGACGGAGTGGTAAACAAGGGACCCAACACGCCAAACTTGGGCAAAGGGTTCGACCTCAACGATCATCTGAAGAAAGAAGCGGACAAGAATCCAAAGCTGAAACAGCAACTGGACGCACTCCAGGGCAACCGCGGAAAACTGCCTGTCGGCGACGGAAAAGGGATCATCGGTGGTCCGCTGGTCAAGCCGGGCGATAAGTCCAATCCGTTGAATCCGGATGCTCTTGCCGGACCGTTCAAACCCAAAGTCGATCTGCAAAAGGGAGCGGTGCCGATCAAGATCGACCGCAACCAACTGATGGACTCCTTGAAACGGCAACAGGACAAGCCGGACACTCCCAAGGTGTTCCTCGACCTACAGAAGCAGAAAGGGCCGCGCAACGATCAAGAGTTGCAGCAGATGTTCGCCAAACTGAAGGAAGATCCTCAGTTCCGGCGGAATGACAAGTTTGCCGTGGTCGACCTCGACCGCGTCTCCGGTCAGTTTCAGAATCGGCTGAACCGCGGCGATTTCCGTGGCGGGAACTTCAACCGCTTCGCCGATCCGCGCGTGCAGAAGCACTTCATGATGGACACGCAGTTCGCGCTTCGTCGGCAGGGTGATGTGGCCCGGCAGTTGAACCTCAACGTGATGTTGAATAACGGCGGTGGCTGGCGGGCGCGCCCGATCGGTCCCGTCTTCCACAACTACACGCAGCATCATTTCAGTTCGTGGTATCCCGGCCCGTCATGGGGTCCTTCGTACTGCTGGACACCGATGTGGCGACCGTGGGTGAGCTGGTCGTTCTGGAACTGGTGCGTGCCGATTTATGATCCGCGGCCGTTCATCTGTCGGCCGATCATTTACGATCCGTGTCCGCCAATCGTGATTTATGAGTATCCAGTGTGGCAGCCGTTGCCGGTTGTCGCGGCGGGAACCTGGATCGACGTTCCGCCGGTGGTGATTGATAATGGTTTCGATCTGGAACTGCTTGCCGTGCGGTTTGTGGACCCCGGCCATCAGGAACAGAATTACGGCCCGCGATATCGTGTGTGGGTCCGCAACAACAGCCCCGCGGCGATCGGTGCGCCGTTCAATATCACTCTGGTAGCAGCGAACGGTCCTCAACTGCTTGGTGAGTTGCCCCAGGCGGGGACCACGGTTCCGTCCATCGATGCGAATTCAATCGTTCCTGTCGATATCCGTTTGCCTCTGGAAGCGAATCGGTTGGGGCGTCAGGCGGATGGTACGCTGGTGCCGTTCTCCCATCTGCACGTGCTGGTGGACAGCCATCGTGACCTCGCCGAGAACAACGAGGCCAACAATGGGGCCATGATTGAGCGGGGGGCGATTTACCCGGTTGACCCAGCGGCCTTTTCGACAGATGTCACCGCCGCGTCGCCGGGCAGTATGGTCAGCCTTGCCGGTGAAGGGTTCGGTCCCGAGCCGGGGCAGTTGCTCGTCACGGTGAACGGCCAGACACAGACCGCAGAAGTGCACGGCTGGTACGATCTGGGGATCAACTTCAAGGTGCCCGACTTCAATGTGGGACAATCGGCCGAAGCCGAGATTATCGTCGTGCGAGGTGACTCCGCGGTGAGCAATCCGGTGGAATTGGACCTCGCTCCCCAGGGATGGTTGCAGGAAGCCCAATTGCCTCCAGCCCCCGTTCCTGGCGGCAACCCGGTATTACCTCCGGCTCCGTAAAGCCTCGCTTTCGGGATGAATTGATCGAGAAGCCCGGCATTTTCCGAAATGCCGGGCTTCTGTTTTCTCTCTACAGGATTTCTTCACATTCTTGACCGACGCATTTTCATTCGCCTCGGGTTCAATCACTCACCTTCGCGCTCACGGCCGAAACCGATACGGTACCGGCTGAGGTATGAGGAGGGGATCACCCCCCGCCGTTGGGGTGAGGGATGCTGTCGCATAAAGGATGGGTTATGCAGTTTTGGTGTGGAACGCGGGCGGTGGTGACGGCCGCGCTGATGACAATGGCGACGATGGTTTCTGCCGCGGAAGCCAAACGGCCGGTGCTGGGGCGAACCGTCGGTGAATTTGCCGCAAAAGATTCGTTGGGCAAAGAGTGGTCATCGACCGATTTCGCGTCATCCAAGGTGATGGTGGTCGCCGTTCTCGGAACCGAATGTCCGTTGGCACAGCTCTATGCCCCGCGGCTGCAAACACTGGCGAATGACTACACTTCCCAAGGTGTGGCCTTCGTGGGCATCGCGCCGAATCGACAGGATTCGATCACGGAATTACAGTCGTATGTCCGCCGGCAGGGATTGAAGTTTCCCTTGCTCAAAGACCTGAACAATGTCATCGCAGATCAACTCGGTGCCGAGCGGACACCGGAAGTCTTTGTTCTCGATGACAAGCGCGTGGTGCGTTATCACGGCCGGATCGACGATCAATACGCCGTGGGTGGTCGCAACAAACCGACTCCCAGCCAACAGGAATTGAAAGCGGCGATCGATGACGTGCTTGCCGGTCGGACCGTCGCTGTGGCGAGTACTCCCGCCATCGGGTGTTTGATCGGTCGCGTCCGAACTCCGGCGGCCGATGCCGCCGTCACCTACACGACTCATGTCGCGAAGATTCTGAATGATCGCTGCGTGGAATGTCACCGTCCGGGCGAGATCGCGCCGTTCAGCCTGACAGAGTACGACGACGTCGCCGGCTGGGCCGACATGATCGCGGAAGTGACACAAGAGCGCCGCATGCCGCCGTGGCATGCCGATCCGAAGTTCGGTCACTTTGCCAACGAGAATCGGCTGACCGACGACGAACTCGCCACCATTCAAGCATGGGTGAAAGCGGGGGCCCCGCAGGGTGATCCCGATGCTAAACCGCCGTTGCCGACATTCACCACCGGCTGGCAATTGCCCAAGGAGCCGGACCTGGTCGTTGCCATGCGCGACAAACCTTTTGCAGTGAAAGCCACCGGCGAAGTCCGGTATCAGTATTTCATGGCCGATGCGGGCCTCACCGAAGACAAGTGGGTGACCGCCGCGGAAGTCGTCCCCGGCTACCGCGCCGTGGTGCACCATGTGATTGTCTTCGCCGCGAAAGACGGCAAGGTGATGGACGAAGACCGTCAGTTCCTGTGTGCCTACGTTCCCGGTTTACGAATCGATGCCTACCCCAAGGGAATGGCCAAGAAGATCTCCGCGGGATCGAAGCTAATCTTTCAGTTGCACTACACGCCGATTGGAACCGCGCAGGAAGACCTGACGAAAGTGGGACTTGTCTTCGCCAAAGACAGTGAGATCACCCATGAGGTGCAGACGGTTTCCACCCGCAGCCGGAGTTTCCGGATCGAGCCGTATAAAGCCGATCAGAAGTTCTCGGCCCCCGCGTTAACGACGCCGGTGGATGTACTGATGTTGTCGCTGTCGCCCCACATGCATCTCCGTGGGCAATCCTTCCGCTATGAGATGACATGGCCGAACGGCCAGACGGAAACGTTGCTCGATGTTCCCCACTACGACTTCAACTGGCAGACAGCGTACAAGTTATCGGAGCCGATGATTGTGCCCGCCGGTTCGAAACTCACGGCGTTTGCCAGTTTTGATAACTCGACGAAGAACCTCGCGAATCCCGACCCGTCAGCGACAGTGGTCTGGGGCGATCAATCGTGGGAAGAAATGCTGATCGGCTACTGTGACATCGCCGTGGAACGCGGCCTCACCGGCGGCAAGAAACTGCAAGTCAACAGCGCTCGGGAAGAAGTGGCCCGCGCGCTGGCTGCCCCGTTGTTCAAACGGCTCGACAAGAACAATGACGGCAAGCTCGAACGGACGGAGGTTGAAGAACGTCTCCGCGATTCCTTCGACAAGATCGATACCGACAAGGACGGGATTGTGACCCCGGTGGAACTTGAAGCCGGTCTGCCGAAACTGCGACGGAATTGATTTGGTGAGCGTCTGACCCCCGGTCATGGCAACGTGTTGCAAGGACGTGGGTAAGTTCAATCCAAAGAGGGCTTTCCTGTGTGCCACTGGCTCTGCCAGTGTGAATTGTCCCAAGGACATACGAAGAGAAGACACTGGCAGAGCCAGTGGCACACAGAGACAAACTCCGAACATCTTTCTGTTAAAACGTCTTGAATGCTCCCATGCAATAAGCTGTATTGACCGGGGGGGCTCAGTCCGAAGATGAATCGTGTGCCAAGGCCGTGACACACGGAATCGACGACTTCATCGCCGCGATCGGTTTATTTCGCCGCGTTTTCCGGTGTGGTGGCGGAGGCGGGGGCTTCTTCCGCTGCCGTGGCGGGAGTCGCAGCCGTGGCGCCTGCGACCGGGACGATCACGGCTTGCAGGACCTCGCGGTTCTCATCATTCTGCACCCAGGCGACAACGGACAGCGATTCGAGACCCAACGGCTTCAGTGGGAATTCCACGCCGCGGTTCTTTTCAAACTGCGTGAGATATTCTGAAAGCGATTGCTTCAGATCGGCGAGTGACAGCTTGGAAGCGACGGCCAGTTGCCCGGATTTCACGGCGGTTCCCTTGGCTCCGCCGATCATGGCGCGGACGAGATGTTCGTGATTCCGAATGCCGTTGGGGGCGAGGAAGTCGACCGTATGTTCCACGAGGGCCATCCGCAATCGCAATCGCTTGGCTTTGTCCTCGGGCCAGCCGACCGCGCTGGCAGCGACGGCAACTTCCCCATTCTCCAATGCCGCTGTGACGGTGATGCGCACATCGCTGGGCATTTTCAGGCGGGCATCGACACTGCGGCGGAGGGCTCCGTACGATTGCCCGACGTGCTGCAACATCCCACCGATGCCCGGTGCGGGGATACCGCCACCATCGATGAGCATGAGCGGTGTCCCCGCCCCTTCGTAGTAGCCGAAGCGGTCTTCCGCGTCTTGATTGGCGAGCGGATCGGGACCCGGAATGTGCTGATGGTAACGGAGCGCGATCACCTTCGGGGCAGGGTAATCGCTGGCGATCATGTCGAGCGCGACATCCCCGGCGATACAGGGCGGACAGGTGGCCCCGGTGAACAGTTCCAGTAAGACGGGGCGGCTTTCCTCCAGGGCGACTTTTTCCGGACCGGCTTTTCGCACCTCTTCAGCGAGTTCCGCCATCCGGCGTTTGAATTTCTCCTCGAGAAATTGATCGAAGCCCTCGACATTGCCGTGCTTGCTTTCCCACAGCTTCAGCAATTGTTCGCGCGGAGAGCCATCACCGGGCGGCTTCCCTTGCTGTGAGCGAATCCACAATCCTTCCAACAACGGCAAGGCAACAATGTCACCCCAGTACTCGGTAGCCTTTTCGGGGAGTTCGTGGCCGTTCGCATAGGCCGCGAGGGCATGCAGCACTTCAGGGTTATACCGTTGTGTGGCGAGCTTGGATTCCAAGGTATCAAACGCCCCTTTGGCAAGAGCGCTGTCTTCGGAGGATAGATCAGATAAGGCGATGTCGATCGCCACCTGATCGCGTGCGGAATCGAAAGCCTCACCGTAGGTTTTCAATCCGGCTTCACTCATTTTCTCACCGACTTCGTCCAGCCACTCTTGCGCGAGGCGCGGATAGAGGCGCGAACCGGCGGTGCTGAGAATCACGGCGGCGCGAACCTGCTCGGCCATCCGCGGTCCCCATAACTTGGCGGAGTCCAGAAACTCGGCAGCGATGAGCTTCAACGTTTTGTCGTCGGCCTTGGGCAACCCAGCCAAACGCCCAAACACTCCCCCGAAGGCTTCCAGCGACAGCGGATTGCCCCGCAGTTCTGCGGCAGCGCTGAGTGTCGCCAACGGTTGGTTCTTGTCAGAGATGGCTTTCAGCAGGACGTCGGCACCGGGAGTGATGGGAGCCGGGTCCCAGCCTTTGGGGTCGTACTTGGTTTCGGTCGTGGGGCGCAACATCGCCGGGGCGACCCCGCCGCCCCCTTCCACCAGCATGGTGCCCCGGACTAAGCCGTCTTTGAGCGTGCCCTGATATTCGATCGTGTTCTCATTGGCCGTGAGACCAAGCGTGCACTGGTCGCCATCAATCTTGACGCTCTTGATCTCGAATTTCGGTGCCCCTTCGAGTGTGGCATGGACTTCGGCCGTGAATCCCTCCGCGCCCTCTTTGAGTTCGAACAACATCAAATGGATGTCGCGAAACGTCGGTTGACCGCTCTGGTCAGGCATCTGCTGAGTGGCGACCAGCGCCCATTTCCCGGGAAAGGTGGTCGGCCCCGGAGCCGCTTTGGCGGCATCGGCAGCGGCCTTTGTTTCCTCCCCTTCCACGGCAGCGGTGGGGGTCTTCTTTTGGCAGCCGGTTGCCAGAATCAAGAGGACTGCGAACACGCACAGTCCTCGTCGCCATTCGCCCTGAATCATGATTTCGCCTTAGGAATACGAACCGCCACCGTCACCCCAGCCGGGGCCGTGCGGAAAAGGACACTGCGATTCTATCCGGAAGACCCACCGCCGTCGCGTTCAGTAGCAGAGAAGCCCAGAGAACGGATTCCCTGGGCTTCCTTACGTCCTTTTTCGGAGAGATGCGAGTTTGATCGCATCAGCCGATGATTTCCGGATCGGTTTCCGGGACCGCGGGGTTGTCGGCGTCGAACCATTCGTCTTTGAAGACGATTCGTTTGTGATGTTTCATGGCGAGGTTGGACGTCAGCGCCATGATCGCGTCCTTCATCCCTTGTTCACCAGGGCAGCGCAAGCCCCCCTTGTCCGGCGCTTCGCGGATGTTGTTGCGGATGCAGTAACAGAAGTGCTCCATCTCTTCGGTGTACCCGCGGCTTACCTGGCCGACATCTGCCACCGCGGCGGCTTTCGTCGGACCGGTGCTGGCGCTGGCGCTGAGGGCCGGTTGGCCGTCGTTGCCGTCGAGGATGTAGAGCCGCTGATCGGCACCGCCGCCGCTGTTCTTGCTCGCTTCCTTGTAGAGCATCGCTTCCAGTTCTTCTTTCATGATCAGCGTGCCCCGGCTGCCGAAGACGGTTTCACCGTACGGCTCCATGCGGTTCGTGCTGATCGAAGAATAAGTCACGATGGTGACGTCGTTCTTGTCCTCGGTGTAATGCGGGCCGGGGAATTCGAACGTCATGTAGACATGATCTTCGACTTCGCGATCATCGGCTTGCTGGTCGGGCGAACCGATCCCTTTCACGCCGTAGAAGTTCTTGCCGCCGTAGCCGTAGCAGGCGATGGGCTTCACTTTGCCGAGGAAGATGCTCGCGGCATCCAATTGATGGCTGCCGAGTTCGGCCATGAGACCGCCGCCGGTGTCGCGGTACAGCCGCCAGTTGACGAGTTTGTCCATCGACGGATAGCCGAGTTTCTCCGCGAGGAATTTGTCGAGATCGTCGTATCCCGATTCCTTAGCGAAGGCCGTCAGTCCGTTGATATCGTCGGAGAACTTCCGGCGGAACGATTCCACCGAGTAGCCGCCCGGTCGCCAGCTATCGCTGCCGGGGAAGCTGTTGTTGCGGTGCCATTGAGCACGGATGAACTTGATGTCGCCGAGCAGCCCCTTCTTGATGAGATCGTTGGCGTTGTCGTACAGCACGTTGTAGTGCCGTTGATGACCAACCGCGAGGAGTTTGTTCTCCTTGCGGGCAACCTGGATCATCTCCTTGCACTGCGCGACGGTGTGGGCCATCAGCTTTTCGGTGAGAACGTGCTTGCCGGCTTTGAGGCAGTCAATCGCCACCTGGGCATGCTGACACAACGGCACCGCAATCACGACTGCTTCGATCTCAGGATGAGCGTTGAGCAGCTCCTTGTGATCGCGGTACAGCTTGATCTTGGACGCCGCTTCGCGACCGAGTTTGCGGTTGAGTCCCCAGCGGACTTCGTTGCCGTCACCGAGGAGCGCCCGCTTGCGGTTGACTTCCCGCAAATCGGCACAGGCGACGATGTCCATGTACGCCGGGGGATGCTGCGTGAGGAGCACCGAGCCTTCATCGCCGGTGCCGATGAAGCCGACTTTCACCGGGTTGCCGTTGAGGCTGCCATACTGAAAGTACGCCGCCCCGAGCGTGGGCACCGCGGCCGCCGCCCCGACAAGAAACGACCGCCGCGTGAAGCTGACGGCCTCATGAAAATTGTCTTTCCCCAGCCGCTGCTGTTCGGGAGTGAGTTGCATGGTGAGAGTCCTTGGTCAGTGGCTATGGTGTTGTTTGAAGAATCGTTGTCGTTGGCTTAGTGGATTTCAGGAATTGCTCGCACGCTTCGGTCAATTCGTCGTCGTCGATGTTCGAAGTGGCTTGCGGATCTTCCGGTCGAGCATACTCTGCCAGGAAATCCACAAGCTGACCGAATCGCATGTCCGGATGGCGTTTGACGACGCGTTCCAGAGCCGCGATCAATCGTGATTTGGCAGCATCCATCATGGCAAGGTCTCCTCAAGGCGGCGATACCAGCGGCTGTGTCTCGGCCAGCTTCCTTCGACAGTGGCGCGAATCTTGACGCCGGGGTGCAACATGGCTGCTCGTGTCGCGCGAGTCACGCCGTTCTGAATCAAATAGGCTCCGTCGGTCATTCTGAGAACTTGGATTGGGGGCATGCTTTCGATTGATCCGCCAAATTCGGCCAATTGCTGATGAAGCCGAATGGGCTCTGCTCCTTCGTTTCGACTGGATAACAAACGCAAGTCGCGTGGATCGACTTCGATGATCTCCATTTCTGACTCGTGTCATTAGGCCAAAAACGATCCAGGTTCCGCGGACGAATTACTTCGGTAGCGTCCAATCATCCGGCAGTAAATCCTTCACGGCCATCGTCCATCCCGGAACCGCGGGTTCGGCTTCCGCGGTGTCGCCGGGGTGATAAATTGTAGGCACGTCCGGGGAAGTCGCGCGGTACACCCGCACGACATCGTTCGAGAGCAGATCGACATCCCATACCACCAGCGTCCCCGCGGCGAAATAATCGGCCCGTTTCTGAGCCATTTCCCGTTCGGCATAGCGGCCGTAGTCGTTCTCACTGCGGACTTCGACAGCAAAGACGGGAGCCCCTTCGTAATACTTCATCGGAATTCGGCTGCCCGTATGGTAGGCGACGTCGGGACTGAACGAGAGCCGGTGTGGTAGGTTCACGCGAAACGTATTCCTGTCGCCGACCGCGTGACCACGTTTGGTACGCCTTGCATACTGGAACAGGGCAAACAAGATCAGTGCGGCAACATCGCCCGGCCATGGCCCACTTCCTGTCATCTCGATGACCTTTCCACCAACAATCTCCCCCTTGCCTTCAATGCGGCTGAGTTCCTCGAACAAGGCTTCGACGTCGGTTTCGGTCGTGACGGTCATGGGAGACTCCTGCTTACTTGTCCGTCTTTCGACCAAAGAGCGCGGCACCGATCGCATCAATCCCGAACCAACGGCCGCTGGGGAGAAAGACGAACGCCAGGCACGCGATCGCTTCAATCAGCACTTTATTGAAGATGAGATTGTGTTCCACACCCGTTTCCGGCGGGCAACCGGGCCACGGCGGAACGGCGAGATAGAACATCATCAGCAAGCCCGCGCCGCCCAATGCGGCTAACCGGGTGAACAATCCGGCGATCAGCAGAATGCCAACGATTGCCAGACCGTACATGGTTTGCAGATCAATCGACCGCATTTGCGTCATCCGCACCGGCACCGGGCCCGCGGCCAGTTGTGACTGGTCCAGCAACTTCTCGGCTTCGACTTTGAACTCGGTGAACAACGCCTGCACGGGGCCGACGAGTTTCCGCCGCAGCGCTTGCAGTTCGATCCACTGCTTTTGCAGATGATCCCACTGAAACGCTTCCCGTGTCTTTTTGAGGTTCGCCTCGTAACGGTCAATGGCGGCTCGGTATTGTTCGATTTCCCCCATCCGCTGTTCGATGATGGCGTCCCCCTTGCGCTGGTTGACGCCGACGACGTCCGGGTCGCCTTTCAACATCGCTGCCAGCCGCTGACGGATCGGCAACGTCGCCTGACGTTTGTAGACGTCTTCCATCGCCTTCCGGAATTCCAGAATCAGCGCCGCCGATGCGGCTTGATCGGGTGTCGGGGCTTCGATGACCGGCGCGAGGGCCAGAATCGCATCCCGTTCCTCGGGCAGCAGATGATTCTGGGCGTTGACGATCAGCCGTTTCGCCTTCGGATCGAAAACGATCGCGCTCTTCCACTTGCTGAGATCGATTCCTTCGGGCAGCGCGGACAGTTCCGCGCGATAATCCGCCGGGCCGTCCAGCAGGAGCACCAACCGATCGGTCACGGATTGGCCTCGTTCCGGTTTGTCGTCGACGCCGGGGTAATGTGAACGGAACCGGGCCACGTAGTCGTCGAACTCGGCGGAGACTTTGTCGTAGTCGAGCCAGTTCAAATCGTTCGGATCGCCGGTGAGATTGCGGAACGTCCCCCGCAACGGTCCGGTGGCGTTCTTGAGATACCCTTCCGCGGTCCATGGCTGGGCGGTGGATTGGGAGTTGATTTTCCACCAGCCTTCGTACAGCAGGTGCCAGCCGATCGCCAGGCGCAGCGTGACGAGCAGGACACAGCCAATCGAAGAGATTTTACGATCGTCACCAGACACGGGGGGAACCTCAGGGTGGGGAGTCAGTGGTCCGTGGTCAGTTGTCAGTCGATTCACAATGCTCGCTGTGCGGTTTCGCGCCCCGCAGTGAATGTTTCTCAGTGTGATGGAAGTCACTGGGAAACAATCGGCGCGGGGCGCGAAACCGCAAGCGGCGGGCGATTACCGTTCGGAACGAAAGACGCGGTCGGGGTCGATGTTGTGGAACACCGGTGCGAGGGTTCTTCCGTCTTGTGGGTACGGGAAAAGAATCGCGCCGGTATTCATGAAATTATCACAAGCCGACAAGGCCTTTTCGACCCCGAGCACGAAAAAAGCGGTCGAAAGGGCGTCCGCCAAGGCCGCATCCGGCGCGATCACACTCACCGACAGCATCGTATCCACAGGCCAACCGGTCCGCGGATCGAGAATGTGGCCGTACCGTTTGTCACCCACACGGAACCATTGCACGGCCGTCCCACTGGTGGAAATCGCCGCATCTTTCAGCAGCAGCGTGAGATACGGCCGATCGGGCAGCAACGGATTCCGCAAGCCAATCGGCCACCCATCATGACCGGCGTGGGTGCCGTGGGCGAGAACGCTGCTTTTCCCGCCGTGAACCAGCCACTCGGTAACGTCGCCGTCGCAGAGCCGTTGTCCAACCACGTCGACAGCGTAACCTTTTCCAATTGCCCCGAGATTGAACTCCACGCCGGGGTGATCGAAGACGATCGTCTCCGCCGCGTCATCGCACCGGACGTGTCGCACTCCGGAGCATTGCAGCGCGGCTACGACTTCGACGTCACTCGGCAGTCGTCCGTCCCGGCGGCAATCACGCCAGAGTTGGATCAGCGAACCGGTCGCGGGATCGAACGCCCCGCCCGTCTTCGCATGGATATCTTCCGCCCGGCGCAGCAACCGATACAGTTCGGAGTCCACCCGCACCGGACCGTCACCCGCCGTGCGGTTGAGTTGCGAAAGATCGCTGTCATCGCGATAGACCGACAGTTTTTGTTCGAGAACGGCGACTTCATCGAGCGAGATCGACGCAATCGCCACCTGATCGGACGGGCCACCGGGATTGAGCAGCACGTCGAAATCAGTCGCCATCGCCTGCGTGCGGAGCAACAACGTCGGCCCGCGCGACGGCGGCACGACGTCCGCCAACGCATCCGCCAGGATTGCACCCGCATGCTCCACCTGCTGGCGCAGCGCTTTCCCGCTGAGAAACGCACGGCGGTTGGCGGCGGGATCACGCATCGTTGCAGCATTCTAACGCGCTGACATATCTGCGTGTTGAATGCCGGAAACGCAGTCAGAGCCACGACCGTCAGGGAGTGTGTTCTTGATCTTCGGCTCGATCAAGAAGAACTCGCTCCCTGACGGTCGCGGCTCTGACGGAGACTCGTTTGCCAACCACTGCGACTACGGCAGCAACTTCGCCAAGTCCGCATGCGGGCGGGGAATGACGTCCGCGAGGATCAGCTTGCCGCCGAGGCGTTCGACGGTGGCTTTGCCCACTTCGATCGCCGTCTGCACGGCGGCGACATCGCCGCGGATCATGATGGTGACGTACGCCGCCCCGATCTTTTCTTTGCCGGCGAGCGTCACATTCGAGGCTTTGAGCATGTCGTCCGTGGCATGCAGAGCGGCCACGAGCCCTTGGGTTTCCAGCAGGCCGAGAGCTTCAGTTGTCGCCATCGCGTTTTCTTTCGGAATTCGGTTGTCGTAAGCGCCCAACAGCGGGCTCATGACCGGTTTGCTGTTCACAAGCTGCCGGGTGACTTCGAGCGGAGCGGCGAGGACGGAGTAAATGGCCCCGCTCCCCATCCGTTTGGCCAGCTCCATCCCGCGCTCAGCAGCGGCTTGCACGTCGGCGATGGGACCCGCCAATTTGATGCATTGTCCGACGCCATCGGCACTTTCGATGCCGAGGATGCGGACGTTCGCCGTCTTGGAACAGGCATCGGCCACCACAAACGAGGGGGCCAGATTGTTCACTTCGAGCAATGCGAGACTGTATTCCAATGCCATGCGAACGCCGTTTCCGGGAGTCGGTCACCGCGGGAAAACTGCCCGCGAGAATCCCTGATTCTGGCAGGTTAGGCAACCCAAGGCAAGTTTGCGGAAGCCCAGGGTTTCTGAACCCTGGGTCTCTCCGACCAGTTTATCGACCGTCACTCGTGATCCGGACCACTCACAAGCGAAAGTTGTGGCGCGTTCGCAGTTGGCTGCATCCACGTCGCCAGCAAGCCTTCCAGCATCGACATCTGTGCTCCCATCTGCTGAAAGTGCGTCTGCCACGACTGCTGCATGCCAAGATAGCAGGACCGGACGCGATGTTCCTGATCGAGATGCTGTTCAAGCCGATGCCGCAATGTCATCACAGCGGTTTCGAGTCGCGGCAAAAAGGGGGCATCAACGGAGCACAACGGAGACGAACCAGCCGACATGCAAACTCTCCCGGCAACCCCGACCTTGGGACAACCTGAAATCGTATGAAACGGGGTAAGCCATCGACCGTTCTGGACAGAAAGCTTGAGGGGTTTAGGCAGACTTTGCCGGTGCGCGTTTCGGCTCGCGGTGAGGGTGACGGCCTTCGATGAGCCGATTTAGAGTGGTAAACCCCATTCATGGAAGATGTTATGGCGGATTCTGTCGGAAGCTCGGCAGACATCACCAGTCGAAATGATGTGGAAGATGCTTCACGGACGACGACGGTTCGGACCGATGCCAACCCTATTTGTCCGCCGGGCGCCCGCATCGCCTTTGGATGTCCCGTGTGATCGTGTCTCGACAAATTTCTCATCGCCGCTGGCAAGTCTGGTCGGCAGCGCTCTGCGTCTGCCTGATTGGTTCAGGGTGCGTCCGTGGCCCGCGCGAATCGATGGGGAATCTTTGGGATCATGCTCCGAATCGGAAGCACGCTTCGGCGGACACGGCACCGGTCGAACCACTATCGACGGTGACGGCGAACACGCCCGGTTCTGCCATTGATGTTGATCCGCCGGATGCCGCTGCGGAATCTGCGTCTGCGAGCGGTCCGTCACTGGTTGAAGACGACGCTGACGGCCCGATTCTTGTCGTGGCCACGCCGACCGGGGATCAACCGGCTGAACCTACTGCGGAAAAGGAAGCCAGCGGTCCGAAGATCTGGGATCGTCGAATGGTGTCGGCCGCTGCGGAAAGCACCGTCAACCGTCTGAAAAAAGCCTTGTCGAGTGATGCGCATTCCGAGACCGCACCGGTCGATCCGTTGTCACGCAACCATCCTTTGCGGGTCCGTGTTGACGCACTGCATCAAAAGGCGGCGAAACTTCTGGAAGCGGGCGAACTTCAGGAAGCGAAGACACAAGCCGAGCGGGCGGTGGAATTGAGTGCGTCGCTGGCCATGGAATTTCTGCCAAACGAAGAACATCCGGAAGACCTGCTGCATCGGATTACCGCAGCGATTGATGAACGTGATCTGGCACCGGCGGCCCTTGTGCCGATGTTCCCGGTGGAAGACACCGAGGTGGCACGTCCCGTTTCACCCCGTGTACCCGATGAATCTGCGCTGACTCCGTTCGACGCAGCACCCACCAGTTTCGACTTGAATGTCAACCGGGAAACGACACCGGGGACGATGGCCGCGAACCGTCCACTGCGGCTGCTTTCGCAATCCGGGTCTGAAACGGAAGAGCAGACCACGACGGACCTGGTAAAAATCGGGCCAATTCTGGGGGAGGAAGCCCACTCCGCGGCGATCGTCGATCCGGTGACGGCAGTCGGCCTGGCTGCCCCGACGGCGGCAGACCGCCTGCGTTTTCGGGGGGACTCTGGTCCGCTCCTGTTACCGACAGAAAAACGACCGTCGACGCCGAAAGTGGCCGATGTGGCTCCCTTGCCAGCGTTCCCCGCGACGGTGGCACCACGGCAGAAGGCCGTCGATCCCGACAAACCCGCGACGGGTTTCGAATGGTCTGATCTCTGGCCGCTCGCCGTCCTGGCGAGTTTGCTGCTGCTGTTTGCGTCCACATTGGTCCTGCGGCGTGTCATTGTCGGTCATTGACCGCACCGCGATGCCGTGGTGTTGGTTGGGTCCTGTCAGATGTAACTGCATACTGGGTATTCAGTTGCGACAGGGCTATTCTTGCGACGCCGGGAATGGCAATCCGCAGGGAAAAACTCGTCGGCTGCAACGCCAATTGTGAACTAGAGTTGAGTGTCTGCGTGTCATTGCGACTTGCAGACGCCCGATTCGTTCGCGCTTCTGCTGGTGTTGAGGTTCCCCATGAAATCTCCCGACCCCTGGTCTCGGCCGACGGTTCAAGATCTCCGTTCCGTGCTGGAAAGCATCGGAAAATCGACGAACGACCATGCACGGGAGCATGAGCGGATCGACCTCACCGTGCCCGCGGAAGTCACCACCCGCCGGGGCAACACCGTGGAAGCGATGACACGGGAAATCAGCCGTCTCGGCATCGGTTTGTTCCATCGCGGGGCGATCTCCCCCGGCGAAGTCACCGTGAAGATGGCGAGTGAAACGCGGCAATACACCTACCGTGTCGAACTCGAATGGTGCATCCCCGCCGACAACGGTATGTTCCTCAGCGGCGGCAGGTTCCTCGGGAAACTCGAAGAATAATTTCGTGTCTCTTGCGACACGAAAACAGTCGCTTCCCCGCACACCCCGACACCGCTGTGCGGTTTCGCGCCCCGCGCGGAATCCTCACCGGACCTTCCGATCACGCTGAGGCTTCATTACGGAGCGCAAAACCACAGAACGTTGATCGTGGACGAGCTGTTTCGGCTAAAGCTGCCGATCGTCCAGCGTCGACAGAACTTGTTGAACGAGTTTTGTCCGCCCCTCTGACCCGGTCTCCCGGGGAGCCAACGTCATGCGCCGGGCCTACCTGTTTGTCGTCGCGGCGGTGATTCTGTACGCCCTGTTCGCGCCGCGCACCTGGCTGCCGCGTCAACCCGGCGCGATGTCATCACATGCCACCGCCTCGGTGACGAATCGGTCGATGGAACCACTCTCGGCGATCATCGTCCGCGGTGTGCTCATCATGACCGCGTTGTGGAGCCTGCAAGCGCGTGACAGCATGCGCCAAGGCGAAATCTGATCGCGGCTCGGAATGGCCTTCTTGCGAGATTCCCCGGCGATCGCTCTTCACCTGCGACCGGCTTTCCGTCCATAATGCCGGGCACGGAGTTCGCATCGCCTGTTTTTTGGAAGGAGCCCATCCATGCCCATCTTTGCCGATAACTCAGAGACCATCGGTCGGACACCACTGGTACGGATCAATCGTCTCACGCAAGGATTGAAGGCGACAGTCCTCGCGAAGATTGAAGGCCGTAACCCAGCCTACAGTGTGAAGTGTCGCATCGGCGCGAGCATGATCTGGGACGCCGAGCAATCGGGGAAACTCAAACCCGGCATGCATGTGGTGGAACCCACCAGCGGCAACACCGGGATCGCGCTCGGCTACGTCTGCGCCGCGCGGGGTTATCCGCTGACGCTGACGATGCCTGAAACGATGTCCGTCGAACGCCGGATGATGCTCAAGGGCTTTGGGGCCGAGTTGATCCTCACCCCCGGTGCTGACGGGATGAAAGGGGCCATCGCCAAGGCCGAAGAGCTCGCCGCCCAACCTGGCTGGTTCATGCCGCAGCAGTTCAAGAATCCCGCGAATCCGGCAATTCACTTCAAGACGACCGGCCCGGAAATCTGGCACGATACCGATGGCAAGATCGACATCTTCGTTGCCGGCGTCGGCACCGGTGGCACCATCACCGGCGTCGGTCGCTATCTGAAGAAAGAAAAAAACCATCCGGTCAAAATCATCGCCGTCGAACCCACCGCCAGCCCGGTGTTGTCCGGCGGTGCTCCGGGGCGACACAAAATTCAGGGCATCGGCGCGGGCTTCATCCCGGACATCCTCGACCGCAGCCTGATTGACGAAGTCCTGCAAGTCACCGACGAGGAATCACTGGAAACAGCCAAGCAACTGGCGCGGAAGGAAGGGATCTCCTGCGGCATCAGTTGCGGCGCCGCGATGGCCGCCGCGCTGAGAATCGCCGCCCGTCCCGAATCCGCCGGCAAGGTGATCGTCACCGTCCTCCCCGACAGCGGCGAACGCTATCTGTCGACGGCGCTATTTGCAGACTTGCAGGGATAAGGGTTGATCGGGCCATCATGCCGTGGTTTCAATTCTTCTGGACGGAAGAAAACATCCGGCATTTGGCGGAGAACGACGTCACGCCTGAGCAGTTTGAAACCGCTGTGATGCATGCAGAACGGAAAGAGTGGAGCCGCTCGACCGGACGTCCAGCGATCCGCGGTCGAGACGATACCGGACGAATGCTGTTTTGTGTTTACGAGTGGATCGAACAAGACATCGCGATTTATCCGGTCACAGCTTACGAGGTCGAAGATGGCGAATAGCGCTGCGGGGTCGTCTCGGCCGACAATGACTCTGACTCCGGATCAGCGGGAGCATTTTCGCATTCTCGCGGAACAGGCGGATGCCGAACGTGCAGAGCTGCCCGAGCGGTTTCGTTGCGTCGATTCTGCTGCAAACCTCGACACCTTCAGCGGATCGCTGCGCCGTGCGATTCACGAATGTCCGTGGGACTTGATCCAGCTCGAACAACGAACGAAGATCCCGGCGCATCGGCTCGCTGATTTCCTGCAAGCCGCCATTGAACTGCAAACGTCAGAGGTGGACACGCTCGTCCAAACACTTTCGCTGGAACTCGTGAAGCCCTTGCTGAGTCCACGAGACTCAACTCTGAAGTGAGTCTTCAAGACCCTTGACTCCGACAGGAAATCGCTCTCGTGAACTTCCTTTGGGATCTGATCCAGCAATCACAACTGCACGTCGTCAAATCGCAGGCCGATCTGGCGGAGTCTACGGCGAAACGCACCGAGACCAAAGCCGATCGGCATCAACATCAGCTTCACGATCTCGAACGTCAGGTCGAACGGCTCAACCTCGTCGTGATTGCTCTCTGTGAAGTCATCACCAACGCCGGTGTGACAACGCGGGAAATGCTGCAAGCCACCATTGATGAGATCGACCTCCGCGACGGGACCAGAGACGGTCGCATTCTCGTGGCCCCGCATTCCTGCCCGGAATGTAGTCGTCCCAATCATCGTAGCCGGACGCATTGCCTTTACTGCGGCGCGGCACTTGAACCCGACGCCCTCGTCTGATTTGGTCCTCGCTCGTTCCCACACTCCGAGGTTGTGATTTTCTGGCGGATGGTCCTTCCGGGCCGTCATTGGGACCGCGTGTTTCCCATAGCGGCGGCCCAGAAGGGCCACCCTACGAGGATCAAATCACAACCGTTCCGTGTGGGAATGCATGGCGGGGTCACCGATCAAAGGGGGATTCCGTCGCTGGCGCTCCGGGCTGGGAAACACCTCCTGTGAACGGTTTTTCTTTCGCACTTTCGAACGCCGTTTTGTAGGATCGAATGACCGTGAATGGTCGCGGTTCCCTTCCTCCTGCAAGGACGACCTCAATGCGAAGCGTGTTCTCTTCTCTCGGACTGGCGGCGACCGTCGCCATCAGCGCGGCGGCTTCAGCGACGGCTGCCGACATCTACAGGTTGCCCGTCGGTTCTCCCGAACTGAAATCGGCCGGGCCGTTGGCGTTTGGGCCGGAAGGGATTCTGCTCATTGGTGACACGAAGGCCGCGGCGATTGTGGCCATCCAGACGGGTGACAAGGGCGGGGCACCCTCGGCCGCGCAGTACGATGTGCCTGACCTGCCCGGCAAGGTGGCCAAGGCCCTCGGTGCCGAGAAGGTGCAGATCAACGATCTCGCCGTGAATCCGGAAAGCGGCAATCTCTATCTGTCGGTGATGGCCAAGGGACCGCAGATCGTCAAGCTGACGCCGAACGGTGAAATCAAGGCGCTGTCGCTGAAAGACATCGGCTTCTCCCGTGTTGAATTGCCAAACGCGCCGGAAGACAAAGTCACCGGTGAAGGCCCCCGCGCCCGCAACAACCGCGATACCTCGATCACGGATCTTGCCTGGGTCGGCGGACAGGTCATCGCGTCTGGTTCCACCAGCGGCAGTGCTTCGTCCGGCGTGCGCGCGCTGAACTTCCCCTTCGCAGACAAGAACGCCACCGCTAATCTGGAAATCTATCACGCGGCCCATGCCAAGACGGAAGACAACGCGATCATCCGGACGTTCGTGCCGTTCAACATCAACGGCGAACCCTCGGTTCTCGCCGGCTTCACCTGCACGCCGCTCGTCAAATTCTCGGTGTCGGAAATCGCCGGTAGCGACAAGATCAAGGGGACGACGGTTGCGGAACTTGGCAATCGCAATGTGCCGCTGGACATGATCTCCTACAAGCAGGACGGCAAAGATTTCCTGTTGCTCGCCAACAACAATCGCGGGGTGATGAAAATCAGCACCACGAACATTGAACGCAAGGACGGTTTAACGCAACCCGTTGGTGGTGGCGGCACCGCCGGTCAGGCATTTGAACCGGTCACTGCGCTGCAAGGCACGGTGCAACTCGACAAGCTCACTGAGACCCACGCAGTGGTTCTGCAACAGGTCGATGGCTCGCTCAACCTGAAGAGCGTGGCCCTTCCGTAAGATTTGATTCCCGGCAATCCTCCGGATTGGGTGCCACTGGCGGCTGCTTTGAGCCGCCAGTGTTCTTTCTTACCCAAGCCGAGCCGTCTGACAAAGTCACACTGGTACACAAACGAAAAGACGCCCGGCATCTTCCGAGATGCCGGGCGTCTGTCTTTGGTGCTCTGACACTCCGTCGGCACATCACCGTGTGCTCACCCATGCAAAAACGCCCCCGGTCAATGGTGACCGGGGGCGTTTCGTGTTTTCACAGACTCCGACAGCATTGCCGTCAGTCGAGTTTTACTTCAACGGTGGCGCCGCTGGAAATGCTGATCTGCCGTTCGGGGTCCGGCGCGAGGTATTTCTCAGGGATCGTCGCCAGCACCGCTTCCGCATTCTTGACTTGTTCTGCTCCCTTGGCATCACCCACGGCCGCGAAGTACATGTACTTGCCGGGGATGGCGCGGCCTTGCCCCGCGCCATCTTTCAGGGCGACGCCGGCCGGAAGTCCCGTGCCCGTGGGGGCGAGACCGAGGTTAATCCCCGAAACGGGTTTGCCGCCAGAGGTCACTTTCACGGAGAATTCGACCGGATCAGGGTTTTGGGTCACCCCGTCACCACAGCCTGCGCTCAGAAGCAGGCCGAGCGCAATTCCGCCGCGGCAGAAATTGAGAACCGCCTGTTGCCGTAAATCAAACATTGCCAATACCTTTGCCAGGATCACGATGAGGTCTGCACGGGGGGAGATCGATGAACGTGAAGAAAGTCGCCCCGCGGAATAAACCGCGGGGCGACTCCTGAAACTCAAGACATCACGAGAATTAGAAGTCGCCGAGAACGCGACCGTCTTGTGAACCCGTGAGCCACTTCAGCGTCATCGCGTCGATGTTTTCGCTGATGAAGCGGACGGCACCGTCGCCCATGGTCGCATGGCAGCCACCGGTGTGGAAGCTGAACGGTTCGTCGTTCGGACCACAGTTGTTGGTGCTCCAACGGCAGGTGGTCGGGCCCCCCATTGGCGTCTTGTTCTGGTTGATGGCGATCACGCGGGACGTCCCGCCTGTGGCATTGCTTGGGCCCGAGAAGCCGTTCGTGCCGGCGTCCGGATCGGCCCAGGCGTACATGCGGCGGCCACCACCCGTGGTGACGGTGCCCCCAGCCGAAGCTTGCCAGTCGACCCCTTCAGCCACCGCGGACGGACGGCTGGAGAACGAGCCGAAGGTGCCGATCGACGGATGGGCGCGGGAAGCATCTTCAATACAGAGTAAGGTGTTGGAGGTGCCGTCGGTGATGCGGCCGAAACCCCAGTTCTTTTCGCAGCCTAGCATGCCCTGGATCGTCATGGCCGTGCGGCGGGCCGAAGAGGTCGGACGGGTTCCCACGGGGTCGGCGGCACCGGCCGAGCCGTCTTCCACATCGGAAACGGCGATGAACATGTAATCCCAACCACCGTAGCCGTCCGGGCCCCGCACCGAGCCGATCGGCGTCGACGGGCAGAGGAAGGCCGGAACGATCGTCTTGTACGCGTCACGATGGGCCTGGCTGGCCAGAGGATCATTGTAGACCCGGCCGGTCGAGTTGGCGTTCAGGATGGCACCGGTCGACGTCGTACCGGTGGTCGCTCCGGGGGTGTAGGTCATGCCGTAGTCGGTTACCAGCTGCGACCAGGTGGTGGTCGAGTCAATCAGGTTGTAAACCGGGGCCTGATCGATGTACGGCAGGAGCAGCGTCGGGGTCGACTGGGTCATGTAACTCGTGGCGCCACCGCCGGTGCTGTCGCACTGGCCGGGGTGCGGCAGATTGCGGAACGTGCTTTCGAAGTTGTGAACGGCAAGGCCGATCTGCTTCATGTTGTTCTTGCACTGCGTGCGGCGTGCCGCTTCGCGGGCTTGTTGAACAGCCGGCAGCAGCAGGGCGATGAGGATCGCGATGATCGCGATCACGACGAGCAGTTCGATCAGCGTGAAACCACGCCGCGGACTGCGGACCGGGGACGAAGAAACCATGAAAACACTCTCCGAGGCGGTAACACGCAGGCCTCGCTGCGGGAGCCGAACACAAAAGCGGTCGAGACACACCTCGACAACGCGGGCTCCAAGGAAGCGAGTACGATACCGGCGGATTGTTTAGGAATTGTGAAGGTCGTCTGAACTCCCGATGATTTTTCGCGAGAATTGTCGAGTCCAGACCAGATTGCGCTAACGAAACTTGATGCCTGCCCGCCCCGCCTGCACAATGACTCGTGGAGAAATTCCCGTAAGTCGTTACAGGGCGGTGACATGGCCAACGGTTTGATCGCGTCGGTGATGTGGGCGGCTCTCGGTGCGGCGATGGAAGGCCCGCAAGTCCCCGCAGGCTTCACCGTTGAAGTCGCCGCCGCGTTTCCGGACATTCAGCGGCCGATCTTCGCTCACTTCGATGACGTCGGCCGACTCTACGTCGGCGAGTCCTCCGGCGAGAATCTCAACCGCGTGCAGATGCTGGAGAAGAAGCCGCACTGGATCACCTGCCTGGAAGACACCAACAATGATGGCGTCTTCGACAAGTCCACGCGGTTCGTCGACGACATTACGCTGCCCCAGGGAATGCTGTGGTACCGCGGCAGCGTCTACTGTGCGTGTCCGCCGAGCATCTGGAAGTTCACCGATACCGACGGCGACGGCAAAGCCGATCAGCGCGAAGAGATCCTCACCGGCTTCGGCTTCAACGGCAATGCGTGCGACACCCACGGCCCGTTTCTCTCACCCACCGGGCGGCTTTGCATCGCGCAGGGTCGGCATGGCCACGAGTTCAAGGACAAAGAGGGAAAGACGTATTCCAAGGGGAAGGCGGCCCGGATTTATTCCTGCCGGTTGGATGGGAGCGATGTCCGCGTTCATTGCGGCGGCGGCTTCGATAACCCCGTCGAGATCGAGTTCACCGAAGAAGGCGAACTGCTTGGCACCGTCAACATTCTCTATCCCAACCGGGGCGACTGCCTGATGCACTGGGTCGAAGGGGGCGTCTACCCGCGCGAAGACCAGCAGGACTGCATCAGCGAGTTCAAGTGGACCGGCGGCCTGCTCGGCCCCATCGTCGACATGGGCCACGTCGCCGTCTCCGGCCTGATGCGATACCGCGGCACCCACTTCGGCCCGGAGTACAAAGACCATCTCTTCATCACCGAGTTCAACACGCACAAGGTGAAGCGCGTCGCCCTCAAACGGAGCGGGTCCACCTTCGCCGCCGAGCCAATGGAATTCCTGACGTGCCCCGACGGCGATTTTCATCCGACCGACGTACTGGAAGACGCCGACGGTTCGCTGCTGGTGGTCGACACCGGCGCGTGGTTCCTCAACGGCTGCCCCACCAGCCGCGTTGCGAAGCCCGAAGTGACGGGGGCGATTTATCGGATTCGCAAAACGGACGGTGAGAAAATCGACGACCCGCGCGGCCTCCGCTTGCGCTTAGCCGACGCCGCGCCCGCGGATTGGATCGATCTCCTCAAAGACCCGCGTCCGGCGGTACGGGAACGTGCCATCGAAGCGTTTTCAAAACAAATGATTGGAGAAGTGCTTAAGGACAATCCCCGAGATCAAGATGCCATTAACAAGCAATGGGAAGAGCTCGCCGCGAGCATGAAAGATAAGGAGAAACTGACACAACGTTTCCTCAATTCTTTCATGATGGCGGCATCACGTGACGGCGAAATTTCCGCGTTCTTCTACGGAAGTTCGATATTGGATGATCCAAAACTCGATGCCGCCAGTCGTCAGCTATCGCTTCGAATTACGGCTGAGTATCGAATTCCTTACAACCTCAAATCGATCTTAGCTTGCTTAGATTCGCCGGTGCCTGCTGAGCGACGAATTGCTATCGAAGCACTCGGTTGCCGCATCCTTACAAAGACGGGCAAGGATTTGGAAAAATCTAAGTCACAGATGGCCGCAGCCCTTGGAAAACAAATTGCGAAGGGTCCGGCAGTCAACTCCAGCACCATTGTTCGCAAGATCGCTGACACTCTAGTTCGTGCTGATGTCGACCGGCTTCTAGAGCATTCCGCAATTGATGCAATGATCCGACTAAACAATGCTGAAGAGACTCAGGCATTACTCAAAAAAGAGCATCCTATTGTTCGCCGCGCGGCACTCATCGCGCTCGATCAAATGGACAACTCTCCGTTGACGGCGGCGATGGTGACGCCGTTGTTGGCGACGGACGATCCGACATTGCAGAAGACGGTGCTGGAGGTGCTCGCGCGGCATCCGGGATGGGCAAAGGAAGCGCTCGGCACCATCCGCGAATGGCTGGGCGAAAAGGATCTCGCCGACGACAAGGCGAACGCGATCCGCACGCTGCTGGTGGCCCAGGTGGGTGATGTGGATGTGCAGCAGTTGATCGCCGAAGTCGTGTCCGTCGGCAAAGCGGCAAGCGGGGTGGAGGCCCTGCTGTGGGAAGTGATGCAGCGGGCGGATGTGGCGACGTGGCCGGCGGTGTGGTCGCCGTTGTTGCAGCACGCGCTGGTGAATGGCGACCCGCAACATCAACTCGTCGCGCTGCGGATTATTCAGCGCCGGGAGTTGCCGGACTTCGACGCCGCGATGGCTCCGATTGCGGATAATGACCGCACACCGCCGTTGTTGCGGTCGGAAGCGCTGACGGCAATCGGGCCGCGGTTGAAGGCGGTCGACGACAAACAGTTCGCGTTTCTGGTGACGCAGTTGGAGAAGGATCGCGATTCGTCGTTGAAAATGGCCGGTGCGAGAGCGCTTGCGGGGAGTCCGCTAAGCGGCAAGCAATTGATCGAAATCGCAAACCATTTCGACGCGGCGGGGCCGTTGGTGATTTCGACGTTGCTGAAGGCGTTCGAGCGCTCGAATGACGATGCGGTCGGTACAGCGCTGGTGAGCACGCTCGAAAAAATGGCGCTCGTCGATTCGCTTTCGGGGGATGAAGTGGCGGCACTTGTCCGACGGTATTCGCCGGCTGTTCAAACTCGTGCCGATCGTCTGCTCAAATTGGTGGCCGTCGATCTCGCCGCGCAGGAAGCCCGGCTGAAAGTGCTCGCCCCGCTCATCACCGATGGCGACGCCAAAGCCGGCGAGCGCGTGTTCTTCGGCAAGAAAGCGAATTGCAGCGCGTGTCACGCCGTCGCCGGGAAAGGGGCGCGGATTGGTCCCGATCTGTCGCGCATCGGACAAAGTCGTACCGGGAAAGACCTGCTGGAAGCGATTGTCTATCCGAGCGCGAGCTTCGTGAACGGTTACCGCCCGCATGTCGCCCAACTCGAAAGCGGCAAGACCGTGCAGGGGATCATCGCCGCGGAATCAAACGACGCGATCACGCTCCGCACCGCCGATTTGCAAGAGGTTCGCGTGTTGCGGAAGGACATCGAAGAACTGAAAGAGTCGTCGACGTCGATCATGCCCAAGGGATTGGACACGCAACTCACCCCCGAGGAACTGCGGCATCTGCTGGCGTACCTGCAAGCGCGGAAGTAGTTGAGGGTTGAGGGTCAGACAGTAGACGATTCTCGCTTGCGGTTTCGCGCCTCGCGCTGATACCACTCTGTGTGTTCCTCACGAAGCGCGAAACCGCAAGCGATCTTTCTGACCCTCAACCTTCGACCCTCAACTCTCAACCCCCTGAAAACACCACACCCCGGTGACTGCGGGCGTCACCGGGGTGCGTGTGTTTCAGGCGGTTATCCCGTATGGGTTAGGGGATGAGGCCCCAGCCCCATGGCGTTTCGCCGTTGTTACCGATGAAGTTCAGGAAGCCGTTGCCAAACTGATCGTTCGTCGTGTTGATCGGCGACGGGTTATCCACGTTCACACCCTGGATGAAGTAGCCGTTCAGCACGTTGCTCGGATCGGTGAGCGTGTCCTGACTGATCCGCCAGGTGCTGTCCCCCATCCCTGGATAGAGGAAGTTGATCCCGACGATCGACCCGGGAGCCTGGAAGAACGGGATACGGGCTGCCAGGCGGGTGGCGTTGCGAGCGCGAGTGGCACTGTTGAACGGACCATCGAGGTCGGCACCGGTGTGGCTTTGATCACGCGATTTGATGTTGCCGTCGGCGTTGTTGTAGAACGCCACCAGCAGCGGGTCGCGATTGATGTAGCCGGGGAGCCGGACACCCACATCGTCGAAGGAGAAGACCCCGGTGCCCGGATCGACATCGATGACGTTGTTGCGGAAGTAGAGGTCGAACCGCGACAGCGGATCGCTCTGGTACCCTTGCGTATTGATGTTCGGGTTGGCAGCGGGGTCAGTATTCCACACCGCGGCCCCGGAACTTGGATCCACTGTGGAGACGTACGAGTGGAACAGGATGTCGTCCCCGGCGTTCCCACCGAAGCGGTTGTTATCCACGGTCATAATCACCCCGCCCAGCCCGGTGGACTGGAAGAACGGGTTGCCGCCGATGGCGATCGGAGCACCGATGCTGGCGAAGCCGCCATCGAAGGTGGGTCCGAAGCCGCCGGTGGCGGTACCGACTCGCACCACGAGGCCGGTGCCGGAGAGCCGCGGGTTGCCGCTCTGGGCACTGCCCGCGGTACCCAACCCGTTGGCCACAACGGTGTTGTCCGAGAACTGCATTTCGAGAACCGGAGCCCGGCCGATGGTTCCGTCGGCGATGAGATCGTCAGCCGAGTTCGCGAACTGCGTTTGCGTCAGGCTGGATGTGTTAACCACATACACCCCTTCCAGCAGGTTCTCGGCAACGATGTTGTTGGTGACCGTAGCCTGCGTGTAGTTGTTGCCGCGATTGAGAATGTCGATCCCGCGACCATCGTTGCGGAGGATGTCGTTCCCATCCAGGGTGACCTGGTAGAAGAATCCGCTGAAGTTCGGCGAGCCGTACTGAATCCCGTCACCGCGGTTATCCTCGATGAGGTTGCCGCGGGCGATGACCTGGCTGGAAGGTCGCACCTGGAAGTTGATCCCCGCGGTTTCGGCGGCGGTCAGCAAGGTGCCGGCCGTGCCGTTCTGGGTAATCGTGTTGAAACCGATGGTAACATCGCCGGGACCGGTGACCAGGATCCCGTTGTCGGCGTTGCCACTGATGAGGTTGCCCTCGGCGGGATTGGCGGTGCTGCCGACCACGAGTCCTTGCATGGCGGCGTCGAGGTCGATGCCGTCGCCACCGTTGTTGACGATGGTGTTGAGCGACCAGGTGCCGCGGATGCTGTGGATATCGGTGGACGAGTTGACCCGTTCCCGCGTCATGATCCCGTCGCCGATGTTCCCATCGGTGGCGAGATGGATCGGTTGCGGTCCGTTGAACGGATCGCGGTCAAACACGCTGCCACCGATCACGTTGCGGAAGATGTCCGCTTCGATATCCGCATCGAAGCGGACTTCCATGAAGATCCCCGCGTTGCCTTCGACAGGGTTGTTGATGTTCCCGTTGCGACGGATCAGGTTATCGGTAATCAGGTAGGTGTCCACCGTGTCCGCATTGGCGGCGGTGATGTGAATCCCGTTGTTGCTGTTGTCCTGAATGGTGTTACCGTAAATCTGGAAGTTGTTGACCTGGCCGGTGCCGGATCGGAAGACTTCGATCCCGTCATCGCCGTTCAGTTCAAACAGGTTTGTGGAAGGATTTCCAAGATTTCCTACGATGTAGTTGTTCAACTGAGCGAACTCGGTGAGCGTGTTCCCGGTGACGTTGAATCGCAATCCATCGCTGGCGTTGCTGCGGAACGTCGACCGTTGGATCTGACCGGTGAGGGTCGAGGTATCGTTTAAGCGGAAGTGGACGCCTTCCCCGGCGAAGGTCGCGTTCAGTGCCTGGGCGCCCTGGAAAGTGCCGTTGTCGATGTTGATCAGGTTGGTCGACGCGCCGTTGAAGTTCAGCCCGATGTGCGCCCCGCGGTTGTTACTGAACTCATTGGACTGGGCCGCATTTTCCGTCCCGATCTGCAGGAAGACGCCGCCGTCACGCACAGTGCCACCGATACCGAACTGCGTGGCCGCCGATCCACCGACGAACGAGTTGTTCGTGACGAAGATTGGTGCAAAGGCGTTGGTACCGACGGTGAAGACCCCGTTGGTGTCGAACAGGATCCCGGTGGTTCCCGTAGCCGTCCGGTCAAAGTTGTTGCCGGTGATGGTGGTGATGATGTTGAACGAGTTCGGAATCGGATCGACCCCGCCGAAGAACAGGCCGGCCCGGCCGTTGTTCGAGAAGTCGTTGTTGGCAATCGCCGGGACGGTGAACAGGCCACCGTTGCCGTTGATGATCTGAGCACCGTCGCCCACGTTGTCGGTGGCGAGGTTGTTCTCAAAGCTGGCGAGGGAGATGAAGCCCGAATTCACGTTGAATACGAAGCCGTTGGCGTTCCCCACGGCAACGTTCTGATTCAGGCCGGAATTCACAGCCCCACCGTTGAGCGTGTTGATTTCCAGGCCGTTGCCAATGTTGTTGAAGAAGCTGTTGGAGGTTGCCCCCGATCCCTGGAGACCGAAGATGGCGTTGATGGTGCCCGCATCAGCGATGAGCGTGGCCCCGTTGCCGCCATTGCTCTGGAACAGGTTCTCGGTAATCAGGTTGTTGTCGGTGCCGTCACCGATCACGATGAAGCCACCGGCTTCCGACACCATCCGCAACCCGTCACCCCCGTTGGCAGCGAACGTGGTCGTCAGGATGTCTTCCATGAACACAAAGCCGTTGTTCGCGTTGACGAACATCCCGTTGCCAGCGTTGCCGGTGAAGGTGTTGGCGTTGAACGATCCCTCGGTGGTGAGGTCGAAATCTCCGACCCCGATGACACCCGTGTTCTGTGCGATCAGTTGCAGACCATCACCGGCGTTGCCGTCGGTCTGGTTGTCGGCGTACTGAAGCAGATTGAAGAACGACGCATCCGAGAGGACCCGGATCCCGAAGCCGGTCGGATCGGTGTTGTTGTTGGCGACGTTGTTGTTCACGACGGCGTTAAACTGCGCCCCGCCCACCGCAATCAGGTTGATGCCGGCGCCGTTGCCGCTGACATCGTTATCAAAGATCCCCGTGGGAATCACCGGATCGGTCGGGTTGTTGGCATTGATGATCGCTGTCGGACCGGCAGCCACGACGGTGATGCCGAAGCCTGGGTTCAGGACTCCGTCGTTGTTCGCGTCTTCGGCGAGTTCCAGCGTACCGTTTCCGTTGAGGTCTTCACCGGCATCGAGCATGTTGTTGCCGTTCAAGTCTTCCGTCGGGTCGAGCACGCCGTTGTTGTTGACGTCTTCACCCAGGACGTTGGAGACATTGTTGCGGGCAATCCGCAAGTCGAGGGCGTCATCGACGTGGACCACGGTGATCCCGCCCACCGAGCGGTTGCCCACACCGGTGATGTCGTTGTCTTCGATGATCCCTTCCGCGGCACCGGTGCTGACGATGTTAATCGCCTCGACGGTGTTCTGAATCCCTTGGACCGTATTCAGCAGCGTGTTGCGGTTGATGTTGAACCCGTTGATGCCACCGGGCTGGCTGGCGATGCCGACGTTATAGAACCGTGTGGTCGCCGTGTCCGGAGTCGTTCCATCGATCTGGAAGCCCGACACTTCGTTCCAGTTGGCCAGTGTGACGACGGGCACACCCGGCGTGATGTTGGTCAGCAACGGCCTCGGTGCCAGCGTGTCCAGTCCTGGCAAATCGAAGGTCTGGCCTTGCGACATGAACGTGTGGGGAATGGAGTTCCCCAGCAGACGCTGTTCATCGAGCAGTTGCACGCCCGTATCGAGATTCGTGCTGGTGCCATCGGTGCGACCGGTCACATAGATAATGTCGACCGGAGCCTTGTCCGCGATGGCAAGGTCATTGAACTGCGAGATCAGGTTGTACGGGTTCTCAACCGAGCCGTCGCCTTCGGGCACGTTCGTATCCCCGTTCGGATCGATGTGGACCACAAAGTAGGGATTGCCGTCCTTCGGATTAATGGCGGCGATGTCGGTCGAGATGACCGAACGGTCCACCGTCACGCGGCCGTTACGGAAGACGTTATGCATCAAGCGATCCCGCACGCGGGGTTGACGCAGCCACTTCGAGGAGCCGCCATCGGGCAGCGACAGGGCAACCTGAATCTGCGTGTTGGTGCCGAACACATGGTCGTCGGTCACCTGAAAACCAACCGAGGTGTCTTCATTCACCTGCCACGCCAACCGTCCGCTGACCCCGGTGAGGTCCGTGCTGTTGCTGTGCGAAGTGAAGTAATAGAACCCGGCGTAACCCGACAGGCCGAATTTTCCGAGCAGCGGCATGGGACCGCCGATTTCCGAATCGAAGCCGGTCATCGCGGTTTCGGTATCGGCGAGGCTTTGCAGGCGGATCTGGTTCGCCTGGAAGCGTGCCGGTCCCGCCAGTGTGGTGGAGAGGACGTTGGTATCCTGGCCGATCGGAATATAACCGTTCAGCCGCAGGTCGAGATACCGGCCGAGCGATTCGAAGCTCAAACCGATCTGGTTATAAGACTTGGCGTGACCGGCGTCGAAGTCGTACCACGCTGACAGACCGACAATGCGGTCGATGTCCTGCATGTAATACCGCCAACCGGCACCGAGGTTCGCCCCGCCGCGACCATTGTAGCTGACGAGTCCGCCTGCCGACCCGAAGAGAATGGCGTTCTCTTCGATGAAGTACGGCGCAAAGGCGTTGATTGTGGAGAAACCGGAGTCGTAGCCGTACAGCTTGTTCGACCGGTTATCCACGGTGATCCGCGGGTTGAAGATGGTATCTACGGGCGTGGCCTCGTAGAGTCCTCCCGGGGGACCGCTGAATCGCGGGTCAAATCCCCCTCCTTGTGAAAGGGGGGCCGTTGCCGCAGGCAACTGGGCGGGCTGATCACTGACTCGGGCCGTACCGCCACTGTCGTCCTGCGACTGGGCCTGTGAGGCCAACAGCGCACAAACTACCAGACTGTACAAACACCGGTTCGCCTTGCGTTTCATTCGGATGCTCCAGCGTCCTGCTGACTGAACCTTCCAGGCGATCACACATTGCTGTGGGGTTCCGTCGCGGACGGGTCTCCCAGCGCGACGACCGACAAGGCAGACCCTAGCGGTTCTTCCGCCTTGGACGGTTATCCTGTTTCTTCGGATTCTCACGCGCTCAGAGTTGAGTGTTTCAGGCCGCAAAAGTGATACGTCCCGTAAAATCGGCAAAGTCCAACAACGCTGATCTTGTCACAAAGCACGACGAATGGATGGAATGGGGTGTCTGGATGTTCTTGTGGCTGTACGCGGAATTGGATGCTTGGGTTGCTTGGGTGTTTCGGGTCGAGTCAGTTGCTGCTTGTGGTCAGAGGAGAGAAATAAAGGAGATGGATAAGAGGTGTCCAAGATCTCCGCACTCCACACTTCTGCGAAACACAGGCTGGTCACCGAGCGGTTGCTGTGCGAGAATTTCGAAGGTACGCAATCTGCACTGCGGTTCCTCGGTGTCCGGCTTGAACATTCCCTCGCCGAAAGTCTTTGTGCATGCGGTTGTTGCCTGCCCTCTTCTGCGAGTTCGTCCTCGGGATGGCATGCATCGCCGGGCCGACCGCGGCACTCACTGCTGCGGAAAACCCGGCGGATGAATCGGGCGTCGGCGGATTGCGGTTACGAAGTCTGCGTTCTGCCGACCAGCTCCGCATCGATCTTGAACGGGCCGGCCACACTTCGGACGGCTTGGCCCGCCTGCAGTCTTTGCAGAATCTCGTCCGCGACCAGTTTCTCCTCGCCGACGGGACCAGTGCCACAGGAGGCCGGTTGGTCGAACAGTGGCTGGAATCCGCACCGGTTGAACTCTGGAAGCGTTGGGATGCATCCGTTCACACTGACGCTGAGCGGGACTGGCAGCGCTGGCAGTCCACGCGCAGTGAACCGGCACTGCTGGATTTTTTGCGGAGCTACGGGCCGTCTCGTTTGGGGATGGCGGGCTGGAAAAGCCGGGCCCGACGGTGCATGGATACCGCGCAGTGGGATCATGCTGCGAGTGCAATACACCGCGTGCTGAATCACCGGGCAGCTTCGCCTGATGATCGCGCCCAGGCCGTCGTGGAACTGTTCGCGGTCCGGCTCCGTCAACGGCGACCCGACACGGCCCGGGCCTTCCTGCATGAACATTTAGCCGCAATCCAAGGCCGTTCTGTCCGCTGGGCGGGAACAACTCAATCAGCGATGACGGTCGTGGCCGAGATCACCCGGACTTTGGACAACACGCTGGAACAGCCCGTCCCCAAAATATCGGGGCGGCCGTCCCTCTCGGTCGCATGGCAGAGCCCGCTGACGCTCCCCAACGAATTTCAGACGTACTGGCCCGGCTGGCGACGCGACTACCGTGCCGAAGGAGCTTGGCTGAATCCGATCGCCGAACCGCTGATCGTGGCGAACCGTGTGATCGTCCCGACTTTGACCGGTCTGGTCACCCTGGATGCGGCCAGCGCGAAGGAGCAGTGGCGTGTGGCCCACGATGATTGGCAACGGATTCTGCCCAAGCTGGAAAAGACGGAGTCCTTCGAGAACCGCGACTGGCGCAGTCATGTGCTCGATCAACTCGTCCGACGGGAATCGGCCGATTCAATTCTGGGCCGCCTCACGACCGATGGCAAACGTGTCTTTGCCGTCAGCAGCGGAGTGGGCACCGAACTCGACCGCCTCGTGCCCCGTGTCGGCGCCAATGCCGGCCCGCGCGATGACACCACACCTCATCCGATCGAAAACCGGCTCTCGGCCTACGATGTTGAAACCGGGGGGCTGCTGTGGAAGCTCGGTGGGACTGCCGCGGGGCCAACTTACCGGTTCTCGCAGATGTTTTTCTGCGGCCCGCCCTGTGTGGTGGATGGCACGCTTTATGTCGTTGGTCAACAGGAGACCGAACTGCAATTGATCGCCATCGACGCCGTGCGGGGCGAAGAACTTTGGTCGACCGTCATTGGTGATGTGCCGCGATCGTTGTCGGCTGACCCGACTCGACAGCGGACGGCTTGCCCCGTGGTCTGGGATGACGGCATGCTGATCATCACGACGGCAAACGGTGCGGTGGTCGCCGTCGATGCGCTGACACACGCCCCGCGGTGGGCGTACCGATATCCCACCACACCGCGCGAAAGTCTCGTCCGCCCGCGTGGAGAGAATTCAACGTTCCTGCCCGATCCGTGGTGGGACACATGGCGTGATGTGCGACTCTTCACCACGCCAGCGGCGATCCTCTTCGTTTCGCCGGAATCGCAACGACTCCATGCGATCCATCGAAAGACAGGGGCTCCATTGTGGACTGCCCCCCGGGAAGACGCGCTGTGGTTCACCGGGGCGACCGACCGGCATGCGATCGTTTCGGGCCCCTATAATCTGGCCACTCTTGATCTGCAAAGCGGGCAGCCTGTCTGGCGCACTGCGATTCCCGAATCGGGGGGGCGACCGTTGCTCACGGCCACTGCACTGTTGCAGCCGCTGCAAAACGGCGACCTCGCACGGCTGTCGTTGTCCGACGGTATCGTCCGCCGGCAACGGGGCATCAACCACTTTGTCATGGGCAATCTCGTTACCGATACCGTGTCATGGTACAGCATCAGTGAGGCGAACATCTTTCGCTGGCGCGATCCGATCGAAGCGGGACTTGATGCGGTTTCTCTGGCCGCAAAAGATCCAGAGAACCCCGCGCTGAAGTTATTATCGGCACGGTCGGAGTTGGAAGCTGGTGACCGGCACCGCGCCCGCGAAAAGTTGCCCGCGGTCGAGAATCCTTCGGATGAGTGGTTGCGAACCGAGCAGCAGATCACGCTGGCGGATCTCGCGGAAGAACCATCAACGTGGAAAGCCGCCGTCGAAAAACTTCCGGCGGGGGCGCTCAACGACGAGCACTTTACCTTGGCCGAAGCGATTATCACCGCGGCACGCCAAGCGGGTGACATTGTCGATGCTGGACGCTGGATTCTGCGGTGGCTTGAACTCAGCACTCAGAACGAGACCGTAACGACGGCGGGAGTCCGGCGGCATGTGCGAATTGATCTCGCCTGCCTTGGACTGTGGGATGACGTGTGGACTCAGGCCGACGCCTCCCAACGGGCCGCGCTCGCTCAGTTACAGGAAGAGGCTTGGCAAAGAGCGATGAAGGGAGCCGATCCGTTTGCCGTTGCCCGCTGGTTGGAAATTTGGCAGCCGATGCCCGTGGCACGACAGAAGGCGATGGAGTCGGATGATCGTCACTTCCTCGGCCGGTCTTTGGCGGCGGTCGAATTGCAGCTTGTATCGCTCGCCGAGTCCACACCTGCACCGGAATCCAGCCGTCTTTGGCAGCGATTGGCCGATGTGATGACTGACGCCGGTTTCCCCCGCATTGCCGCCGGATATCGGGCCCGCGCCCGTAGTGCCGATCCGACAGGAACGGAAAACAACGAGACGGCGACCGTGGCGGCGACCGCATGGCCGACGAATTCGCCGCAGATCGATGCACAAAAGGAAAAGAACAATGACGTCTACCAGATCACGGTCCCCTTAGACCTCGATGCTTCCACCTGGTTTGACCATCTCGATGTCACGATTGATCGCCAGTACCGCCGCGTCACCTTTACGAGTGCCGAACATCGCGGAACTTGGGAACTGCGGCTGCCGAATTCCAACGGACCGATGCGACAGTACCCGAATGCGTTTGCGTTGATGGCTTGGGGCCGTGGTCGCGTGCTGTTGCTGCGGGCAGGGTCCGAACTGTTTGCGATCACGCCCTTCGATGAACGAGGCGAACCGGTCGCGCGAATTCTGTGGATGACCGACACACTGGTCGGGGCGATGGTGCTGGCCGATCAAAGCCGGGTGGAACCGCTGCCGATGCTTCCCGGGATTCGCGAAGAAGATCAGCGGGCGGTCAACGCGTTCGGTCGGACACTCGCCCAGGTGGGACCGGTGCGGGCCGGGTTCGTGTGCTATCAGGAGCGAGGGAAACTCGTTTCCGTCGAAACGATGACGGGGCGAAAGCGCTGGGAACGGTTTGATCTGCCGTTCGATGCGACCTGTTTCGGTGATGACGAACGGGTGCTGGTCTGGAGTCCATCCCGCCAGCAAGTCGAAGTGCTGCGGGCCATCGACGGTCAATTGATGAACCAGCGGGCCTGGACCGCCGACCCTGATCGGACTCTGCTACTGCACAACTCGCGCGCCTATCGCATGGTGCCTCAGCCCAACGGCTGGCAACTGCTCTGCGAAGAGGTGGCAACCGGTCGCGAAATCTGGAAACACGCAGCCCCAGCGGGATCATCACCCGTGGTGTTGGACCGTGACACCTTGGGCATTGCCGAAGGTGCGGGTCGCTTGCGGTTCTTCAGCACGCATGACGGCCGCGAATTGGGACCGTCGGTGAGTTTCCCGCCGATGCCGCAATTTGAACGAGCGATCGTGTCACGGGATGTCGACACCTGGTTCGTTGTGGTCAGTAACCGTGTCAGTCGACAGGCGGCATTTCAATCGCCGAACCAGCGGAATAGCCATCGGACACCGCCGGTGGATGGTCCGCTCATCGCGATCGACCGCCGCACTTATCAACCGCGCTGGCGGATCCCGCTCTCACGGGTGCCGTGGCCGCTCGATCAATCTCGTACGGCTCCGCTGCTGGCCTATTCTTATAAGCTTGGCACACCCGATCAGATTGCCAACGGTGTGACCAGCGGCATCCTGCGGATTCTTGACAAGCGCAGTGGGATGGAAGTCGTCCAGCGGGACGCGCAAAGCATGCTCGGCTACGCCACGTTCCAGACGAACCCCGATCGCGGTTTGATCGAAGTCCGCATGGAGAACGAAACGCTGCGGCTGCGCTATCTTCCGCACCCCCCGGCACCATCGCCACCGGAACCGTGAGTTTGCGCGGTTGTCATCGGGAGCGTGTTATACCGATCGCAGGAATTGTCTGCGCGTGGGAGGGCGAAGCTCCTGCTGAGCCGCGAGCGCTTCAAAACGCTGTGACAATCAGGGGCTCAGCGGGAGCTTCGCCCTCCCAGAAGACGCTCCAGACGCGCAGTTGAATTCTGGGATTGGTATTAGGCCATCCGACATAGAACAACAGCCTCTCCGCGTGATGAGCGGATTGTCGGATCCGCGCAATCCCTTGCTGAGAGCCGGATCACAATCCGACCGAGAAGAACCACAGTACGGCGAAGACGCCGGCCATCGCGCCCACGATGGTGGCGAACAACCGGGCGGCGCGCTTCAGAATCCGCTCGGGCAATTCATAACGACTGGCACTGTAAACCAGGCTGATGATCGCCGCCAGCGGCATCAGGTACCACGTGACCGTCAAATCGGCGATGGCGAACACGGTCGGCAACATGGGTCACAATTCTCGATTGTCTGAGGTTGGATCACAAGCCCGGTATTCAAGGCCGATTCTTCGTGTCGACCACGGCATTCCAGATGTCGATGATCGCCACACACAAAGCCGGTACCAGTTCGATGATCCACGACATAGGACAAGTCTCAATATCGGGCTGGTAACCTGAAGACCATTACTTACTCGCGGCAGCCGTCGTGGCTGGAGATTCGGGACGATCTGGGCTGGGGTTTGGATTAGGTGGCGGAGGTTGCTCATCACCGAAGCCATAAGCCGGACCTTCAATGGCATCCCAGATGGCGAGCACGTTCAGAAAACCGGCAATGAGGGTGAAGGCAATCGCCAGATCGTAATACTTGCCCAGCCGACCGTGCAGGTCTTGAACGAGCATCGGATCGACCGGAGCGTTGAAGGCATCGAAGAACGACCGCGGAATGCTGCCCCGGATGTGCATCGTCGCATTGGGATGCTGATCGGGGGAATGGACAACATGGCATTCCAGCCCGCGCCGGAAGCCGCCGCTGATCGGGCGATCCAGCTTCAAACCGCCGGAGAGTTCCAGTTCGATCGGCTGCCCGTCCTTGGTGCCGCGGAAGACGCCGCGGGTTTCGGGCAGCGATCCCTCGCGCGAGGTTTTCAACTCAATGTGGCCGACAAGTTCCCCGGAGACATCGTCCCGTGTTGGTCCGGAGGCAATCAGCCGGCCGGTGAACGGGGCCGAGATCGGTTCGTTCAAATCGAAGACATCTTTATTCGCTGGTGTATCGGACCGCTGCGATTGATACAGCGCCACCAGCGCCGGCAGCCCGACACCCGATTGGCCGAGAAACGTCAGCGAGACTTTCTTCAAGTCACGGCGAATGGGGGATTGGTAGACCACGGCCCCTTCACCCAGCCGCATCCCGCCGAAATAGGCCCCGAGAATGCACACAAAGTAGATCAGGCCTTTGAACACGCGGCCTTGGTAAAAATGCCCACAGCCGGGGATGAGAAATGCCAGCACCCCCGCAACGAGGACGTTCTTCTCTTCCCACGGGCGGCGGCGTTCGGCAGGGGGCGGGGCGGACATGAACCGGTGACTTTCACGAGGGTGCGAACCCAAGCCGCGTTCCGCACTGGAAGCGGGTGAGTTCCATGCCCGGAGTGTAACAGATTCCGCAACTTTCCGGCCAGACCGACGAGCATTACCCGTGCGGCTGGGAATTCGTTTCGTTGACTTCTTCGGCGATTCCAGTCACCGCCCGCTTTTTTGCCGTGTACAATTGCGGCGCGTCAGGCGGGATTGAAGCCAGATCGGGCATTGAAATGCTGGCCGCATCTGCCAGTCTGGAAAATTCGCGCCGCACTGTGCTTGCCTCTTCCCAACCTCCCGGATGACCGGTGTAGGCCATCACGGTGAGAATTCCACCCGGTTTCAACAGTTTCCAGGCAGCACGCAGTGCCAGAAGCGTCACTAATGGCTGCGTGGTGATCGACTTGTCGCCCCCCGGCAGATAACCGAGGTTGAACATCACGGCGGCAATGCCCCCCCGGTGCTCTGGGCGGACGAGTTGTGCCATCTCGGCATGATCGCCTTGAATCAAACGGACGTGCTCGATCCCCGCGGCTTCCAGCTTGGGAAGCGTTTTCTTGAGGGCATCCAACTGGAGATCGAAGCCATACACCAGACCGCGCGGTCCCACACACTCCGCGAGGAACAGCGTGTCGTGTCCGTTTCCTGTCGTGGCATCAATGACGATGTCGCCGGGGCGGACGACCGATCGGACCGCCGTGTGGGCTTGCTCGGTAAGTGATGTCATCCGGGCACCTTTGTTCGGCGTGCCAGATCGACGGACGGATCGATCCGCTCCGCCATCGCGATCACCCGTGTCAGATGTCGGCTGAAGTACGGGGCCATCAGAGCGCCCTTCGAGGCCAGTCCGTTGAGAAACCCCAGTTGCCGCCATTGGGGATGCAGACCGAGGACCGGGCGGGGATCACGCAGGATCGGTCGCACTGCGGCGACGTGATCGAGCACCTCGTACGATCCACGAACCATCGTCTGCAACCGCGCTTCAAGTTCCCGGCGACCTTCTTCGGTGGGCATCGTGTCGAGCCGTGACCAGTCGTAGGTGGCACCAACGCGGACGACTTCGTCACCGAGGGGTGCCAGCCAGACGTCGCCATGCATCACGCGGCGTTCCGCCCAACCGGGGATTCGCACGGTGAGGATTTCCCCTTTCGCCGGTTGAAACTCCACGTTTCCAAACCACGGATTGCCGACACTGTCATACCCCTGGCAGCAGATCAACCGATCGGCCTGCAGGTTCCATCGCGGTAACTTCACGCCGTGCGGTGTCAGCACGACGTCACCCGGAAGCTGCACCTCCGCTTCGAGGAAGGCGTCGTGTTGTTCAAAGAAGCGTCGCGAGGCATCGAGATACCGGGTCACGTCCAATCGCCCGCCGGCGAGCATTTCAAAGCTGCCGTGTGGCGCCGAGAGCCATTGTGGATCGATATCGGGAGCGGGCGGACGCCGGACCACATTCCCGCGAGTGTCGACATCGCAACGGTGTGCCACTGGCCCTGCCAGTATCTTTTCTTCGACTTGATGACCGTTCGACTCAAGCCCAAGAGCACTGGCAGCGCCAGTGGCACACACGGTCTCCGATGACTCGACGAATTCTCCCGAGGCAAGCCGACGTTCAAAGTACCGCACGTCTTCCGTGCCAGTGAAGCACCGCACCATCGAGCCGGTGTGGAAGAACGACGACTCTGTGACCTGTTCCACGCGGCGGTAAAACTCGACGGCGACTGGCCAGAAATCGCTCCACCGCCACGTCGGCACCAGCCGCTGCCCGGTAATCGGCGTCATCAACCCCGCCGCGACCTTGGACGAAGTGACCGCCGCCGCGCGATCAATGACGAGCACCTTCGCCCCGGACCAATGGCTCCACCACGCCAACGCGGTCCCCGCCAGGCCTTGTCCGAGAATGATGGTGTCGAAATGCCGCGTGTTCATAGCCAAGATTGTATCGCGCGGCAACGATCAGCGTTTGTCCGCCTTGGGTGAGACGGAGGGGAAGCCGCCGCCAAAGCCCCCTTGGCCGCCGAATCCCCCGCCGCCGAAGCCGCCTTGGCCACCGGTTCCCATGGGTGGGTTTTCAAAGAAGGCATCGCCGTCTTCGAGTTTCAGCAGGAGTTCGCCGATCTCCTTATGGACCGCCCGTGATTGTTCGATGATCAGGACCGAGTGTTCGAGGAGCGGGCCATTGGGTGTCGCTGACGAACTTCCCGCTGCGGCCTTGACCGAAGGCCCCGGTCGCGATGTCACCTTGCGAAGCCGTCCCGGTGCCTCCGGGTGCTCCGCCGATTTCCACGTCTCCGGCTTCACAAGTTCCGGAAGGATCCGTTCGAGTTCAGTCGCCATCGCCGTCGGCAGTCGATAGTACCGAACGAGGATTTCCTGCGGATCAATGCTGCGTAACGGTCGCGGTTTGGACAACTTCAAAGCCAGCCGATAATTCTCCAATAGTCGCAGAACATCATCGAGCGTTCGTTCTGATTGGCGGACAACCATCACGCCGGGACGTGCAAATATCAGCGTGCCTCCGGTCCCCTCCCGCATCTCCCACACTGCGCTGGTCTGGCTTTCGATGGCTTGTTGCAACGAAGTGGATTCCGATTCGTCCTGACAGAGATCACGGACATCGAACACGGCGGTTTTCATGATTTCATCGGCATGTGCCTGTGATGTGACCGTCAACGCACCATGTTCGAGAACCGCACTGAGGAGATGCTGAGACAATAAAACCTGGAGTACGGTCCGGAGCTTCTGCTCAGTCAATCTCAACGTGATCGGTGTCCGTCGGCGTATGCCTTCCTCTTTCAGACCGGAATCGTCGATCCGGAATTTTGCACCGGAAAGTCGCTCTAACTCGGAGATGACCGTGGAGAACGGCGTTTCTTGAAAATCGACGGTGATCGGCTGATCGAGTTTCGCCCGTAACGGTTCATGTTGCGGGGGATCGTTGGTGAAAGTCCGTCGGCCGTGCTTTCGCAAGGCCGCGAGAAGCCCCGAAACTTCGCGGTGAACGTGGTGTGTTTGACGGGCGAACAGGACGTCTCCGAGCAAGACGAGATCGCCACCGACTCCATCGACGAGGTCCCACTGCCCGCTGGTTCCTTCCTGGATCGCTGTCAGGATCGACGTCGGCTCGTACCCCACGTCAAACAGATCGCCGAGATTGTACGAGACCGTCGCCATGATTTCGTCGGCTTTGGCCTGTGTCGTGATGTGGATCAACCCCGCTTCCAGATACCACCCGAGTTGCAGCGAACGCAATCGGTCCAACAACAAATAGACAGGCTCGTTGTTGAGCTCGTCCGTCACGGGATCGCTCACCAGTCGGCCTTCGTCATTGAGCGCCGGACGATCCAACAGCACGCCGGTTTTCAACTCGGTTTGCAACCACGCGGCGACATCTTTGAGGGACGCTTCTTTGAAAGTGACGGTCGCCGGTTTGGCAAGAATCTCCGGGACCAATGTGGCGGGGTCGATGGTCCGTGGTTCATCAAGGATTTCAATTTTCGTGCGGTCCACTTCCTTTGCGGCGGCTTTGGCTGCCGGGCGCGGCTGCGGAGCACCGCCAGTGAACTGGGCCGCTGCCGGTGTCAGGCCCACACCGAACACGAAGAGGATGGTCGTCATACCGCTGAGAAGTCGTCGAGTCATGAAAGCACTCCCGGAGAAGTCGGGCCAAAGCGGGTGATGCGGCGACCATCGTCGCCGTGCAGTGCTGGAACGCAAAGTCGTCGGGATGATCCACAGAAATCGATGGGTCTATGAAAAATGATTAAGAGAGGGAACCACGGAAGACACGGACCACACGGAAGGAAGAATTTGGAATGAGCCGTTCTTCGAGGAGCACCGCGTGAACCGATCGCCAGCCTCCCGGCTGCTCGGAAGCAGCCGGGATGCTTCCCGTTTTACAGTTTCTGCGGCATATTTCCGTCTCCTCTGTGTCTTCCGTGGACGGTCTTATTCTTCTGCGATGACAGGCATCGCGGGCTGTGGGATTTGCAAAGCGGCAAGCGGTTGTTGCGAGTGCCAGTCGACGGTGAGCCACAGGATGGCGGTGCCGTCGCGGCTGCCGGTGAGGACTTGTTTGCCGTCGGGGGAGAAGGTAACGCTGGTGACGTCTTCCGTATGACGACTGAGGGTCAACACTTCCTTGCCGGTGCGGGCGTCCCAGAGTTTCGCGGCCTGATCGAGGCTGCCCGTCAGTGCCCGGCTGGCATCGGGGGAAAACGCCACCGAGGCGATGGGGGCCGTGTGACCGGCGAGCGTCAGCAGGCATTCCCCCATGGCGATATCCCACACTTTGGCGACGTTGTCTTCGCTGCCAGTGATGAGCCGTTTGCCGTCGCGCGACAGGTCCGCTGTCAACACGGCCCATTGATGCCCCGCGAACTTCTGCACGACGTCGCCGGTGGCGGTGTTCCACAACCAGGCAGTCTTGTCGCTGGAGGTCGTGATGATCGCCTTCCCATCGAAAGAGAAGGCCGCCGACCGGACGCGATCGGCATGCCCGGCGAACGTCCGGATGACTTTGCCATCGGCGACGGTCCACAGTTTTGCAGTGCCGTCGTCGCTCGCCGTCAGGACGAATTCGCCGTCGGGTGAGAAGACCGCGGTGTTGACGAATGCGGTGTGTTCCCCTTCGAGTTTGCGTACCGATTGGCCGGTCTCGGTGTTCCAGATGCGGGCCGAGTTATCCCAACTGCCGGTGACGATGAGCTTGTTGTCGGGCGAGAACCGGGCGGAGGCCACGGCGCCGTGCGGGCTGAAGGTCATCCGTTCGCGGCCGGTTTTCAGGTCCCACAACCGGGCATCGTTACCGCCGATGGTGAGGACGTCGTCGCCGGGGGCGAAGCTCGCAGCCCACAACAACCCGCCAGTTCGTTTCAGGTCGATGAGCGGTGCCAAGTTGCCATCGACAGCGGGGGACTGTATCTCGCGGCCGGTTTCTAGCTCCCACAATCGCACGGTGCGGCTCTCGGCCTGTGACACGAGCAACCGTGTCCCATCGGCAGAGACATCAATCGTATGAATCAATTCCTCGAAGGGGCCGATGGTGCTGAGAACTTGGGCTGCTTTCACGTCCCACACGCGGATAATTTTATCGGCACATGCGGTGACGACGCGCTCGCCGCCGGGGACGACGGTCATCGTCAACACGCTGTCGGGATGCTTCAGCGTGGCGTCCGGGATTTCTTTCCCCGTGGAGACATCCCACTGCGCAACGGTGTTGTCGCCGCTGGCCGTGAGGGCACGGTTGCCGTCCGGAAGAAACGCAGCCTTGGCAATCCGCCGGGTGTGGGCTTTCAGCTCGAACTTTTTCGCACCGGTTGTGACATCCCACAGGACGGAAAAGCCTTTGGCGTCGCCGGTGAGGAGCCATTGTTCGTCGGGAGAGAGTGCGATGGCCGTCACTTCCGCGCGGTGATCGGGGAAGGTGCGGATCAGTTCGCCGGTCTTTACGTTCCACTGTTGGGCCTGCTTTGTGTTGCCGCCGGTGAAGAGGAATGTGGCATCACGATTCACGATCGCCGCCGCAGCGCGGCCGGTGCGATCGAAGCGGCGGACTTGCGTTCCCGTCGAAACATCCCAGATGCGGGCCGTGTTATCGACCGCCGCGGTGAGGAGACCACGACCACGATCAAAGAAGATCGCTGTCGATGCGAGAAACTGGTGGCCTTCCTCGAACGTGTGCTTCAGTTCGCCGGTGGTGCTGTTCCAGGTACGGGCGGTCCGATCCCGACTGGCGGTGACGACCCACTCCTGATTCGGCGAGAACGATGCGGCCAGCACGGCATCGGCATGGCCTTCAAACTTCCGGCCCTGCAACGACCGCAGTTCTTCATAACCGGCGATGCTCCATTCCCGCACCGTGGCATCATGGCTGGCGGACAGCAGTGTGCGACCATCGGGAGAGGCGATTGCGGCGCGAACGGCACTATCGTGTCCGCGGAACGTTTTGATGAGCGCGCCGGTTGCCATGTCCCACATCCGCACGGTGTTGTCTTCACCAGCGCTGAGGAGCAGTTTGCCGTGGTCGATCATGGTCACGGAGCGCACGGCGGTGGCGTGGCCGTCCCACTCGCGGAACTTGGCTGGCGGCGTGACGCTGTCCCCCTTCTCCAGATTACGGAAGTTGTACGCCTGGAGTTCTTCGGGCTTCCAGACCAGGACACGGTGATCGAAGCCACCGGTGGCGACCGACTTCCCATCGGCCGCGAACGCCGCACAGTAGACCGGCCCGCGATGTCCTGTGAACGGCGGGGTGCGTTCGGTGCCATCCACATTCCAGACAATCGCCGTGCCATCCTGGCTGACGGTGACCACACGCTCTTCATCGGGTGAAAAGGCCGCTTGCCAGACCCACCAAGTATGCCCCCGGAACGCTATTTCTTCCTTGCCGTCAGCGACGTTCCAGAGGCGGGCGGTCTTGTCATACGAGGCACTGAGCAGACGCTTTCCGTCTTTCGAATAAGCCACACTCAGCGCGGCGTCTTCGTGACCGGTGAGCATCTTCAACACTTGACCCTCAGCGATATTCCAGATCTGGACGGGACCGCTGGGGTCGTCGCTGGCGGTAGCCAGTTGCGTGCCATCCGGTGAGAACGTGACGCTGTGAACGTAGACGCCGCCGTGTTTCAACGTGTGCAGCAGCTTGCCGCTAGTGCGGTCCCAGATTTTCGCGGAGCCGTCCCAACCGCCGGTGGCGAACATCGTCCCGTCCGGTGAAAGGGTCAGTGCATCCAGCGGCGCACCAGCCGGAATCGTGCGGATGCTTTGACTGCACAGGTGCATCAACCGGCCCCATTCCCAGTTGCGGAGTTCCGGTTTGCAACCCTCCAGCAATTCACTGGCGGTTTTGAAGGCGTTCTCATTGATCTTCGCCGCGGCCAGACCAATCCGGGCGATGTACGCTTCGTACTCCTCGGCCCGCTTGGCGATCTCTTCTTTGGCGCGGGCTTCTTCCGCTTCCTGGCGTTTCTGCTCGGCAAGATCACGCGATTTGACCGCATCCTTCTTGGCGACTTCCTCTTGTTCACGCGCCATTTCGGCTTCGACACGTTTCTCTTCGGCGAGGTCTTTCGCCGCCAGCGCCTGCTGCTTCGCGTCCTTTTCCATGTCACGGGCGATGTCTGCGGCTTGCTTTTCCTGCTTGGCGACCCCTTCGGCTTTACGGGCTTTATCGGCTTCGTGGCTGATCCAGAAAAACGCCCCCGTCACCGTCGCAAAGACCACCGCCGCGAGGCCGATCGCCATCTTCTTCAGTGCTGCAATCCGACCGGTGCGGGCTTCACGCTCCTGTTTGTCGCCGAGCAACTGTTGCCGCAGCGTGGCATGCGCGGTCTGCGTTTCGTCCAGCAGCGACAGTCCGAGATCGAAGTCTCCCTTGCGGCGGGCGCTCTCGGCGTAGGCCTGTTGGGCTTTCGAGATACCCGCCGCGGCCCGCTTGTTGCCGGACCAGAGTTCATACGCTTCCTGAAAGCCGAACAACGCTTTCGCATAGGCTTGATAACTGTCGGATTGCTTCGCTTCAGCGAGGTCATCTTCGGCACGGCTCGACAGCAGAATGCTCTCGGTGTGCGATTGATACTCGCGAATCGCGGCTTGAAACGAACGCACGTCGGCATATCGGTCGACTGGTTCGGTCGCCATCGCTTTCATCGCGATGTCGATCAGCTCGCCGGTTTTATCGGTCGGGGCGATCTCGTTCCGCGCTGCCGCCATCAGGCACTTCATGGCATTCTTGCCCTGGTGCGGCGGCTTTCCGGTGACGATTTCATACAGCATCGCCCCCAGCAGGTAGACATCGCTTTGCGGCGAAATCTTTTCGAGCGGACCGGTGGCCATTTCAGGGGCCATGTATGCCGGTGTGCCCCCCATCGACTGCGTTTCGGTAATGCTGGCCGATTTGCGGAAATGCTTTGATGGCTGCGCGAGCCCCCAGTCCATCACGAGGACTTCGCCATATTCGCCGAGCATCGTGTTCTCGGGCTTCAGGTCACGATGAACCACGCCGCGGGCATGGGCAAAAGCAATCGCATCGGCGACCCGCATCAGGATGTCGAGATTCTCCGTCAGCGACTTCTGCGCAATGACGTCATCCCACGGCGTCCCCTGTACCTTCTTCATCGAGTAAAAGAGCGCGCCGCTGCTATTCTTGCCGACGTCGTAAATCGGCACGATGTTGGGGTGATCGAGATCGCCGGTGACCACGGCTTCAGCGAGGAACTTGGCCTTCTGCTTGTCGTTCTCGGCAGCCGGACCCTTAATCATCTTCAGTGCGACGTTGCGGTCGATCGATGTCTGTCGGGCGTCGTAGACGACCCCCATGCCCCCTTCGCCGAGAATCTTCAGCAGTTCGTACTCGGCTTCATTCTCCGATGTCAGCGGGGTAATTTTCACATCACGCAGTGACTTGGTCTTGATGACCAGTGTGTTCTTGGCTCCTTTGAGGATCGGTTTTTCACGGGCTTTCAGTGTCGCCCCGGGACGGGTATTCGCCCCGTCGTCGTCACCCCACTCCGATTGAATCGTGCGGATCAACGACTCGGGAACATCCTCGGAAACAAACGTCTTGTCGTTCGCCAACGACGCGTGTTCCTCGAACGACTCCGTCACCAGCGTTTTGCCGGCATCGTCGGGACTGTCGATCACGAAAGTCCGATCGGCTTCCGTCGCCGCGCCGGGTGGCGGGAAATCCCCGGCGATCGTGCGGTCGGCATCATCGGCCGCGACTTCAAAACCGATCGTCTTGAGAACGGATTGATCTTCCGCAAGGAATTCTTCGGAGACGTACGTCTTGTCGGCCGCGGGATCGTCGTTGACAGGCACCGACTCGACGGAGGACTGGGAGACGAATTCTTCCGACATGATCGTCTGCTCGGTCCCGCCGACCGAATCCGAGCTTGCCGACGACAAGTCACTGGGGATCACCGCGGACGGGGTTTGCGACGGCGAGGAATCGCTTGCTACGGGACTCTCCAAAATGTCACTTTGCAGTGTGGCATTGTTGTCCTCCGCAGAACCCAGACTCGCGGTCAGACGTTTGTGACACGCCGAACATTCCCCGGAAACCAAGTCGGTTCCCTGAATGCGCTGGCCGCAGTGCGGACACTTGATCATGATGACTTACCGCCCCAACGTGATCGCTGTTCATTTACGAGACGTCATCCTCCGGCGGCGGAGAGCAGCCGGAAAACACGTCCGCCTATCACACTCCGCTCCGTGAGCCAACGCCATCCCTGATGATTCAACGCCGTGTCGATTGCCGAGCGGCGAATCCACCACCGGTCAGAACATCCCGTATTTTCGCAACAACCGGGCGCTACGACCAAAACCTGATTCGGTGACCGCATCACTGTCGGCTGCCACGGTCATCAGCAATTCTTCGCCATCGGCCGCATCGATCCCGTGATCCATCGCGACGGTCTTGTCGAATGACGCACAGGCTTCACGCCACGCCCGTCGGGCGCGCCATCCCGACCACGCAAACGGGGTTTCGTCCGCAGAATCGACCGCCGCAGCTTGACTGTCGCCATTCTCCGGATGCAGAGCATCTGCCGGCGGCGTGGCGTCAGTTGATGGTACGCTGGGCATCACCGGCCTGGTCATCATTGATGGCGGCCGATCCCCGGCGTTGTCATTCCCCCCGGCAATGCGGCCTTGGCGAACATCAAATTCCTGCAAGAGCCGTGTCTGAGTTTCTCCCGCTTCCCGCAGCACAAACCGGTAGTGACCATCGGGCAAGCCACGGACGACACCGTCGAGATTGTCGAGCACGTCTTCCGAGAGGATCACCCGTTCCTGCAGCTTCCCGTCCGGCGTGAAAACTTCCAGCAACACCACGCGCTCGTCTTGCAGCAGTTCTTCCGCGCGGGCCGTCAATACGTCCAGCGTGTTGACCTGCGCCGGCGGTTGTGGAGTCGCGAGCAACGATGCATCGACTTTGGGCTGCTCGGGGAAGGTCAAATATTCGACCTCGGGTGTGAGATCAAACGCGAAGCTGGCCAGACCATCCCCCGGTGTCTTGAAGACCGTGGTCAACACCGTTTCGTTGAGCGGCCCAAACGACGCGGGAGTGACGGTTTCTCCATTGGCAAAGAACTGAATGTTCGGGTCGTAGCTGCCATTCGCCACGAGTTGTGTCCCCGTGGTGGGGGACGGCCTGGCTCCCGTGGTGAAGCCCGGTGCGAGCACGGTCATCTTCAGCGGGATGTCTTCCGCAGGATTCAGCGGGTTCGGCGGGGCCGTGTAGATGTGCTTGAAAACGAGGTTCTGCTGATTCGCTTCCGTGACCACAAACGTTTCAATCGTTCCGTCGCCCCAATCGATCACAATCACCGTGCCGACTTCGAACGGTCGCTGCACAGTCATGAAAATCGTGCCCTCGCCTAGGGCGGTAATCTGCGGCGTACTGACGTTGATCAACTCGGGATTAAGAGCCGAGATCGCCCCGGATCCCGATTGAATGACGACATCGGGACCAACGGTCACATTGCCGACTGCGTTCCCAAGCACCTTGCCGCCGTTCACGACGGAGATGTCGACCGCGCTGCCGGTGTCGTTGATGAGCAGATTATGGCCGGCCTGCAATTCGATGTTGCCGTTGCCATTCGTCGCAGCGATGACGGCGTTCACGACGAGGTCGTCATCGTTGCCGCCGTTGTTCGTGGCTTGCAGGAAAATGTCGCCGCCAGTGGCATTGCGGACGGCGCCACTGACGGTGACCGCCCCGTCATTCACGACGCTGATGATTGCCGCATTGGCCCCGGTGTTGGTGATCCCGGTCACGCCATCCACCGCGCCGATGGTGAGCAGACCACCGGTGTTGTTGTCGATGCGGATCCCCCCGGCGAGCGTATTCTCAACGGCGAGTTGATCGACCGCGGTTTCCAGTGCGTTGCTGTTGCCGACGCCGGTCACCGCCCGAATCGCGAGATTCGAGGCGATTATATCCGCCCCGTCGATGTCGCCGCCGTCCACAATCCCGGCCGACGTGCTGGTTAACGAGACCGTGGCGGTGGTGATCACCTGGCCGATGGTGATGTCGCCGTCGGCTTTCAGGGCGACATTGCCGGTGCCGGCGTTGATCTTCGCACCCTCCATCATGGTGAGCGCGCCGCCCGCACCGCCGAGGGTGTTGTCGGCATCGGCGTTGACAGTCACATTCCCTGATTGCGACAGAATCTGTGCGGCGGTGGTCATCGTCAGGTTGTTCGCGGCGTTGACAAGGATCGCCCCGGAGTTCGTCTGCACCGTCGATTCGATGAGCAGGTTCGACGCCGCAGCGGTTGCGGCCAGGGTGACATTCCCGCTGGTCGCATTCACACCAGGCTGTCCCGCAACCAGTGTGAGATCCCCCACCGACTGGACCGTCACATTCCCCGTGGCCGATTGCACGACCGAACGAATGAGCAAGGCGTCCGCCTCGGAGAGGGTGATGTTTCCCGCGGTCGTGTTGCTGGCGACAAGGCTGTGAATTTCTGTTTCGAGGGCGGCATTCGCACCGGCCCCCAGCGTGGAGCCGATCCCCGCTGCTGCCTGCAAGGTGACGATCGCCCCGGCCGCGTTGGCCACGAGATTCGCCCCGAGCAGGTCGCCACCGTCGATGATGCCGCCGGTCGTGCTGCGGATGAGGACGGCATTCCCCGAGGCGTTCGTGGTGCGAACTTGTCCCAGCGTGACATTGCCGACGGCTTGCAGTGCGGCGGTGCCACTACCGGCATCAGCGAGTGCCCCGGCTTCCATGAAGAGGGCTCCACCGACCGTCGCGGCCAGATTGCCATTGTGCGTGGTGATCGGGGCCGACGCCGCTTGAATCAGGTTGTTGCCGACTTGCATCGTCACATTGCCGCCGCGTGAATTCACTGCGGCGTTGAGCACGAGATCTGACGCCGCACCCGTGGTGACCAGCGTGATCGCTCCCCCTTGCGATTGCACTCCCGCGCCACCGAGCGCGACGGTCATCGTTCCGCCCGCGGTCAGTGTGATGGATCCCGGACCGTTCTGTTCGACGCCGAGCAACGTGACTGCATTGACCTCGTTAATGCCGATGTTTCCTGTCACGCTGTTCGTGATCACGAGCAGATTCACTTGCGTTTCCAGTGCCGCATTCGCTGCGAGTCCCGATTGGCTACCGATGCCGGCTTCCGCTGAGAGTGTGACGATGGCTGTGTTCGACGTGGTGACGATGTTCGGGCCGGTGCTGTCGCCGCCATCGACGATCCCGCCGTGCTGCGAAGTCACCGCGATTGCATTCGCTGTGGTGTTGCTCGAGACGAGCTGACCGAGGACAATCGATTCATCGGCGAGGAGCGTCAGAGTGCCGGTGCCGACGACGATTTTCGCGCCGTCGGTCATCGTAATCCCGCCGCCGGTCCCGTTCGAATTCCCATCCGCATCGGCCCGCACCAGAACATTCCCCGTCGCCGAGGTGACAAGTCCGTTCGCTCCCATGGTGAGATCATCATCGGCGAGCAACTGGATGTTCCCCGCGGCGGTGGCGACGGAACCGTCAATCTGAATGTCATCCCCCGCTTCGAGCCGCAGGTGGTTCATGCCATCCAGCGACAACACTCCGAAGACGCCGATGGTCCCTCCGGTGAGCAGCGTGAGATTTTCATTGAGCGTGACCGATCCGTCGTTCCCGACCTTGATCCCGGCGGTTTGTGTGATCGAACCGATGATGAGGTTCTGCGTGTCGATCGTATCGAGCTGCGCGTCGGTGAAGTTGAGGTCCTGTGAAGCGTTCTCGATGCCGATGGACGTCGTGATATTCAGCGTTTGCAGCGTGACCGTCGAACCTACTGCACGGGTGAACGTCGTCGGCAGCGTGATGGCATCCGCCGTCAGCGTGATGATCTGCCCGTGGCTGTCGATGGATGACGTCCCGGCCGCAAACTGAATCGATTGCGTCGTGAGTTGAAGCCCCTGCACATCGAACGTGTTGACCGCCCCGACGATGGTGGTTGTTCCGACTCCCGATTGTTGCAGCAGGTGATTCGCAGTGACCGCGCCGCCGAAGGTGACATTGCGGGCGTCGGTAATTTCCAGGGCGTTCAGCGGTCCAACACTGCCAATGTTCCCCGTGACGGTGATGTTGCCCGTCCCGGTCGAGAGGAACAGCGAGGGGGCAAACGCCGTCTGCGCGTCCACAGTTCCGGTCACCAGCAACGCGCCGGATGCGCCGGTATCGATCGTCACGTCCCCCATCAGCGTCACGGCCCCCGTCACGGACACGTTACCGCTGTTGGTCGTGATCTCCGCGGCGGTCATGATCTGTGATCCGGTGAGAATCACGCCACCCACCCCGGTGGCAATGTCTGCCGCTTCCGTCAGAGTGAGAACCGTTCCGGCGATGAGCGACGCCTGATTCCCCGCCGTGATGGAGTTCAGCACCGTGATCGCGCCGCCTGCGGTGTACCTCAGATTCTGCCCCGCAACGACCGAGTTGTTCTGAGCGATGGTTCCCAGGCTGTTGACACTCAATGACTGCGTCACGGTCACCGGCGCGGCGAACGTCACCGACGTCGTGGCTTCTTCGATCGTCAAGTTGTCGACACTCACCGCGGCTTGGAACAGTTGCTCGTTCCCTTGTTCCACGACGAGATTCCCGCCGCCGGTGAGCGACGACTGGAACGTGAGATCGCCCGTGCTGCCCGCATCGATCGTGAGATTGTGCCCGGCGGTGGCGACGGTGCCCTGCACGGTGATTTTGGCCCCACCGGTTTCATTGCGGTCACTATCCCACAACACAGCGCCGGTGAGCGTGGCCGGCCCGGTGAGTGTGATGGCTCCGTTGTTGGTCAGGATGTCCGCCGCCGTGGTCAGCGGACCGGTGATGGTGACGAAACCGCCGACCGCGGTCGTTGTGACATCGCCGTTGACACCGAGCGTGATGCCGTTGGTTGCGATCAGCACGACACCGGTCGCCGCATTAAGCGCTTGAGTGGCGTTCACCGTTGTCGCCGCCTGGGCTGTCAGATTCCCATTCGTGGCGGTGACGGGGGCGGTGAGGTTGATCGATGCGGTCGAAGAATTCAGTGCAACATTGTTCCCCGCAGTGAGGGCACCGTTTACAGCGATGGTACCAACCGCGGTGTAGCTCACATTCTGACCGGCGACGCCCGTGCTGTTCTGCGTGATCGTTCCCAGGCTGTTGACGCTCACCGAATTTGTGACCGTCACCGGAGCCGTGAACAGGACACTGGTGGTGGCTTCCTGGATGGTGAGTTGATCGACGTTGATCGCCGCGAAAGCTTGCTGGCTCCCTTGTTCGACGAGCAAATGCCCGCCGCCCGACACCGTGTTCTGCAGCGACAGGTTACCCATTGGACCGGCGTCGATCGTGAGATTGTTCCCTGCGGTGGCAACCGTGCTGTTGACCGTGACGTTCGCGCCGCCGGTTTCAAAGCGGTCACTGTCCCACATCACATTGCCGGTCAACGTCACCGGTCCGGTGAGGGTGATGGCTCCGTTGTTCGTGAGAATGTCCGCCGCGGTCATGAGCGGGCCGTTGATCGTGACGAAACCGCCGATGGCCGTGGTGCAAACGTCGCCGTTGATTCCCAGCGTCGTCCCGTTGGCGGAGGTCAGAACGACACTTGTCGCCGCGGTCAGGGCGTGTGTGGCTAAGATCGTTATCCCGGCGGTGACGGTCAGGTCTCCGTTCGTCGCCGTAATCGGAGCCGTCGCGGTGATGGAACCCGCACTTGAGATGAGAGTGACGTCATTCCCCGCGGTGAGCGTCCCTTGCACCGCAATCGCCCCGGCGGCGGTGTAGCTCACATTCTGGCCGGCGAGGAGCGTATTTTCCTGAGTGATCGTGCCGCTGGAGTTGACCATCGCCGTGTTGGTTACGGCGACCGGGCCGTGGAACGTGACGGACGTCGTGGCCGCCTGAATGGTGAGCGTGTCGACAGTGACAGCGGCGAACTGGGCGCTGTCCACCCGCTGGACGAGCAGTGTCCCGCCGCCGGTGAGAGCGCCGGCGACCGTCAGCTCGCCCTGCGTTCCGGCATCGATCGTGGTGTTGTGCCCCGCGGTGTTGACCGTCGACTGGAACGTGATGTTCGCGCCGTTGGACGATGTCGCCGTGGATGTGAAGAGTGTGTTGGCGGCCAGGGTCACTGCGTCGCCAAAGGTTTGCGTGCCTGTCGTGCGGACCAGTCCCCCGGCGATGCGTGTGGTTCCCCCGACGTCGGTGGTCAGGCTGGCCAGCGCCTGCGTGTTGCCGACTTCCAACTGGAAGCTGGTCAGGCCGGATGTGTTGACGGTCAAACTATGTGGACCGTTGACGGTCTTCAGGAACTGAATGGTACCGGATGCGGTGCTGGTGAGAACGGCTCCGTTGGTCAGCAACACGTCGTCGCTGAAGGTTTGTAATCCGACGGTGGTGATCGAACCGCCGCCGATCTGCGTCGTGCCCGGTGCATCGGTTCTCAGTCCGGCGAGGGCCTGCGTGTTGCCGACCGCCCCCTGGAAATCGGTGATTCCCGCGGTGTTGACGATCAGCGAACGATCCGCAATACCGTCGCCATTCACCGTGCTCTGGAAGACGATGCTGCCGCCTGCGGTGCTGGTGAGTGTGGTGTTCGCACAGAGAACGACCGCATCGGCATAGACCTGCACGCCGGTGGTGGTGACGCTGCCCCCGCAGATTTCCGTGATCCCGCCGCCATTGGTGACGAGGCTCGACAGCGCCGCCAGGTTGCCCACCGCGCCGGTGAAGATCGTCGTCCCGGCCGCGGTGACACTCAGTGCGGACGATGTCCCCGCGTTGCCATCATCATTGACTGTCCGGGTGAAGTGGACATTCCCGCCTGCAGTGACTTGCAGCGCCCCGGTCAGCACCACGGAACGACCAAACGTGACCGAACCGGTCTCCGCGATGATGGCCGACCGGGCGAGGATTTCATCGCGGGCCTGGATGGTAATGTCGCCGCCAGTGGAACGGATGCGGCCATCGATGAGGACATCCGCCGTCGTCGGAATTGTGGCCTGATTCTGCAGGGTGATGTTCCCGGCGGCAAGGAGTTGATCGTTCGCACCGTCGGCTTCAATCCAGATGGCGTCGCTGACGCCCATCGTGACGAACAGGTCCGAGCCTTTCAGCACAATCTCGTCGGCGGAGACAATCTGCCCCGCGGTGGTCACACGCACGCCGCCAACACCGTTCGTATTGCTGTCGGCCGTCACAAGCACATCGGCACCGGCTCCCGTTGTCGTCACCACGGCGTTGATAATCACGTCCCGTGTGGCAGAGAGATTCATCGTCGTCGCCGAGGATTGATTGGCGTTGATCACCAGATCCTGGCTGTTGCTGAGAATGGTGATGTTGCCCGCCCCGGCGATGAGCGCGGCATTGAGCACACCGCCACTGACGGTGATCACGCCGCCAGTGCCGCCTTGGGTATTTATGGCGCTGATGATGCGGACTTCCCCATCCACGAGCAGCGTGACATCGCCGCCATTACCGGGATTGCCAGTACTGATTCCCACCACGCCGTTGACAACGTTGACATCGAGATGCCCGCCGGAGTGGTAGTGCAGCGATCCGTTGATATCGGCGGCGAGAACGGCGACCTGGTTGGCCTCGTCCAGCGAGAAGGAGCCCGAACCCAGGAGCAATAGCTGTTGTGCGGAGATGATCGACCCGGCGGATTCCACGATTCCGGCCGCCGAATTGAGCACGACCGTGCCGTTACCGAGAATGATGTCCTGCCCCGCGCCGCTGCCAATGGTCAGCAACCCGCCCGTGTTGAGCCGGACGGTGTCGACGATGGAGCTGACGTTCTGCGAGATCCCGACGGATGTGCTGCCCGTGAGTTCGTCGGTGACGGTGCCCACGAGCAGGTCATCGATGTCTGTGAACTCAACGCTGCCATCGAAATCGGCAGCGAAGATGTCGACGTCGTTGCCCGCGCTTGTCAGCGTGTAGGTCGCATTGCCGAGCAGTTGGAGCCCGCGCGCGGTGATGTCGTCACCCGCGTTCTGCAACACCGTCGTGGCGGAATAGATGGTGAGATCACCCTGTCCCAGGGAAATATCGTCGTCGATCACCAATCCGTCACTGGCGGAAAGCATCACATCATCATTGCTGGTGGTGATACCAACCGTGGTCGTCAGGGATCCCTCCGCATGATCGGTCACGGTCCCCACAGTGAAGCCGTACGCCGAATTCAAGACGATCGCACCATCGTAATTGGCGGCGAACACGCCGATCTGGTTCAGCACGTTGGTGAGCACCGTCGTCCCGGTTCCGAGCAATTGCAGTCCGGCGACAACGATATCGGTGGCGAATGCCTGCTGTGTGATTGCGCCATTGACGTTTAAGGTGAGGTTGCCGGCACCAAGGCGAATGTCGTCTTCCTGCACATCGCCGACGTTATCCCCCATCGACAGCCCGCCGGCGAGGACAGTCAGATATACATCGTCACCGCTGGTGCGAACGCCCATCGCGCCGCCGATAATCAGGGCGTTGGCATCCGTGTAGGCAATCGTCCCGTTGCGGCTGGCAGAGAGGACGTTGACATTGTTGCCGACGCTGGTAAGCGTGACCGTCCCCGTGCCCAGAATGTCGAGCATGTGAGCGGTGATCGTCCCGTTGATGCCTTCTGTGATCGCACCGTTGTTTTGCAGCGTGAGATTGCCGCTGCCGAGTGCAACAGCGGCATTGATCGCAATCGGACCACCGAGGACCTGCAAGCGGACGTGATCGTTGCTGGTGGTGATCCCGACCGTAGTGATGATCGGAGCCACGGCGGTATTCGTCACCGTACCGACGGTGACGCCGTTCGCGTCGACATACGAGATGGTTCCATTGAAGTTGGCCGCCAGCGTGGCGACGTTGTTGCCACTGTTTTCGAGCACTACCGACCCGCTGCCAAGCAGTTGCAGTCCGCTGGCAGTGATGTCGCTTCCCGCGGTTTGCACCACGGACCCGGCAACATTCAGGCCGAAGACACCACTGCCGAGCGTGACATCGGCAGCCAGGCCGATCCCACCGGCAACCGCGGTGAGCAGGACATCATCGCCGCTAGTGGTGATGCCCGCGGTGGTCATGGCCGAGGCTTCGTCGGTGACGGTTCCGATGGTGAAGCCGTTGCTGTCCGTGTAGGCGATGGTGCCGTTGTAGTTCGCCGCGATCACCTGCACATTGTTGCCCACGTTGGTGAGCGTGATCGTGCCGGTACCGAGAAGCTGCAATCCGCGAAGGCTGAGATCATCCCCGGCACTCTGGGTCACAGACCCAACGACATTCAGCGTGAGATCCGCCGCTCCCAGCGAGACGTCGTCATCGATCAGCAACCCGTTGGAGAGGACGCTCAACTTCACGTCATCGTTGGACGTCGTGACGCCGACCGCAGACATCCCGGAGGCGTCGTCAATCACCGTGCCGACGGTTAGCGCGTTGGCATCGGTGTAGCTGATCGTGCCGTTGTAGCTGGCGGCGAGGACATCGACATTGTTGCCGGCGTCGTTCAGTGCAACGGTTCCCGAGCCGAAGACTTGCAGGCCGTGTGCGGTGATGGTGTCGTTGGCGTTCTGCGTCACCGCACCAACGACGTTCAGCGTCAGATCACCACTGCCCAGGGAAATATCGTCGTCAATCACGAGGCCGTTCGCGAGGACGGTCAGCTTCACGTCATCGCCGGTGGTGGTGATGCCGGTGGTGGTGAAGTTGGAAGCGGCGGCGTTGTCGATCACGGTGCCGATGGTCAGCCCGTTGGCGTCGGTGTAGGCCAGCGTCCCATCCCAGTTCGCGGCGAGGACGTTGACGTTGTTCCCAGCGTTGTTGAGTGTGACGGCTCCAGTCCCGCGCAATTGCAGACCGTGGGCGGTGATGTTGTTATTTGTCGTCTGCGTGATGTTGCCGGCGTTGACGATCAATGTGAGATTGCCCGTACCGACATTCACATCGTCGAACTGCGCCCCCGGGATGTTCGTGCCGATCGTCAGCGATCCGGCGAGAACGGTGAGTTGAACATCGTCGTTGGATGTTGTCAGACCGCGGGCGAACATTCCCGAGCGGTCATCGGTGACGGTGCCGATGATCAGCGTGTTCGCATCGGTGAAGGTGATCGTGCCGTTGTAGCCCGCCGCCAGCGTGGTGATGTCATTGCCGACATCATCCAGCGTGATGGTGCCGGTTCCCAGCAGGAGCAATCCCCCCGCAGTGATGCTGTCTCCTGCGGTTTGCGTCACCGACCCGTTGACATCGAGTGTGAGATCACCCGTACCGAGCTGGATGTCGTCGTTGATGGTGAGGTTGCCCGCGGTGATAGCGAGCTTGATGTCATCGTCGCTGCTGGTGATCCCAACGGTTCCAGCAACTGTGCCCACAGAGAATCCGTTGACATCGGTGTACGCCAGGTTGCCGTTGATATTTGCGGCCAGGACATCGACGTTGTTCTGTTCGTTGAGCGCGAACTCGCCGGTGCCGAGCAGGACCAGTTGACCGGCTGTAATGGTTGAGCTGCCACCTTCGTTGAATCCGTTGCCGACCGTGATTGAGACCGTTGCACCGGCAGCGAGGATGTCTTCACCGTTGCCGCCGAGAATAAGATGCCCACCGACGTTGAGAGTGACATCGCCGCCATTCGTGGTCAGGCCCACCGCATTGCCGCCGAGGCCCGTGATGCGATAAATCGTCAGGTCGTTGATGTCGCGGAACGTGAAGCTTTGCCCCGCGCCGGTCACGAATCCGGCGAGAATGTCGACGTCGTTGCCCTGATTCATCGTCACCGCATCGAACGACTGAATGAGCAGTTCCTTGGTAACAATCATCCCGCCGGTTTGCGTGATCCCACCACGGTCGCCGTCTGCCCCGCTGGCCTCATGGTCGGCCACGAAGCTGATCTTGCTGAGGCCCCCGACCACTGTCGACAAACAACGAATCGTTCCCGCGGAGTGGATGATGTCGTCGCCTGCCTGGAAATAGAGTTGTCCCAGACCGGTGAGATGGGAAATGTCGGCGGCGATGATCAGGTCGTTGATCCCCGCAACATCGTCTCCGGCGATGAAGTTAAAGACGCCGCCAACCTGTGTATTCATGGCGATGGTGAGAGAACCGGAAGCGATTAACGTTCCGCCACCGGAAGCAAGTGATGTCGACAGACCGTCGATGGTGGTCACTGTGAGGTCGCCGACGTTGGTAATGTTGACCACTCCGCCCGCACCGGAGAAAGCGAGCTGGTTGACGTCGGTATTGATGTCGTTGCCGTTGCCGATTGTCGTTCCTGCGCGAAGTGCTGCGGCATGGGCGATGAGATTGGGAGCTTCGCCGCTGAGATTGTCGCGGATGAACTGGCCCGCAGTAATGGACACGACTCCGCCGACGGTGCCGGCCTGGATTTGGCCAAGCGCCACGCTGGCGTTCACAACGGCGATGCGCACGGCGTCCGCGGTCTCGTTCGTGGTGCGGATGACCGCCGATCCGGATTGCGTGAATCCACTCCCGCCGGCACCGTTTTGACTGACGAGCAATGTGATCGTCGATGCCCCGGCGTTCAGTCCGGCATTGGCGTTCAGCGTCAGAGCACCCTGCGTTGTCATTTGAATTGCGCCGACCGTCACAACATCCGCTGTGTTCAAGATGATCGCGTTTGTGCTTACGATCAGTTGCCCACCGATGCCCGTGCCACTCGTACCGTTGAACGTGGTCGTTCCGGTCCCGTTCTGTTGATGGAGGTCGCCCTCTAAACGCACAGTGCTGCTGAACGTGACATCGTTGGCAGTGGTGATCGTGACGCTGTCGAGCGCGGTGACACCGCCGACCGCGCCAGTGAGGGTGATATCCCCCGTGGCGGAACTCGGGTTGGTGATCGTGAGTTCGAGGTTCGAACCGGTGGCTCCCGCCGCTTCATTGAGCGTGCTGCCGAACGTGATCCGCCCGGCGGTGATTGCCAGGTCCTGACAAAGTTCGACGGCATCACTGAACTGCACGGTACCCGCAGAAATGCTGGCGGTATCAATCTTCGTCAACCCGGCAGCATTCGTTGACAACGCACCGGTGATGGTCACGTTTCCGGCGATGAGCGTCTGACCGTTGGCGTTGATCGTCACGTTCTCGAGTTGCGTGATCGTGCCGAGGAAAGAGGCGGTGTTGCCGCTGATGACGAGCAGGTTCTCGGTGCCGACGCTTCCCTGGACGCTGCCGTGGAATGTGACGGCGGTCGTGCCCTGGACTGTCGCCGATTGCTCGAGGATGACCGCGTCATTAAAATCGATGGTTCCCGCGCGAACCGAAGTCGTATTGATGACCGTCGACCCGGCGGCGTTGGTGGTGAGAGCCGTGAGGGCTGTGCTGCCGCCGACGATTCCTGCAAAACGGGTCACACCACCAGTGTTCACGGTGAGGCTTTGCGGTCCGTTGACCGTGCTGCCGTAAGTAATGTTCGCATTGCCGGTGGACGTGGCGATGACGTTGGCGGTGAGGAGCACGGCCCCGTCGTACTGCTGGATGCCGGACGTTGTGATGTTACCGCCGAGATCACTCGCACCAGTGACATGCACGGTGCCCGCGCTGAGGGTTGCTTCCGTGTCGATGTGATCGGCGAGAAGGTCATTGACATTGGTGACCGCTGCTGCAAACCTCGCTCCGCCGATGATGGTGAGGTTCTTTCCACCGCCGTTGAGCGCGCTGCCGAAGTCGATTCCTTCGCCATCGGCATCCGTGTCGACCGCAGAGAAGGTGACATCGTTTGTCAGCAGGACCGCGCCGGTATAGTGCTGCTCTCCGGTGGTGGTGACGTTTCCGCCGAGTTCTGCCGTCCCGGTGACATGGACGGTTCCAGCAGTGATGGTCGACTCTGCGATCAGTGTTCCGGTCGTCGTTACCACCAGCGATTCCACCGGCGTCACCGCTCCCACGGTTCCCATCAGAGTGACGTTATCGGCCTGGATTGTCAGTTCCGTACTGGCGGCGATGCCGTCAGCGTCGATGGTTTGCTCGAACGTCACATCCCCCGCGGCGGTGATGGACAAATCACCGCAGAGGAATACGGCCGACGTAAACGTCACCGAAGTGGCGATGATCCAGGTGCCGCAGGCCGAGAGCGCGCCCCCCGCAGTGATGTCGAGAAACGCCAGTCCGTCGGGATCGCTGCCGGGAGTCGCGCCGGTACCGACGTCGGCCTGGATGGTGACATTCCCGAGCGTGGCAATAATCGTCAGCCCGTCGATCGGGGCACCACCCAATTCGTTGGAATCCAGCGCACCGTTGATGGCGACATCGCCACTGTCGGTTTGCAGTGTCAGTGACGTATCAATGCGTGTGAAGCCATTGAGCGTGATGTCGCCGTCGCTGGTCGTGATATTCTTTGTCAGCGTGGTGAGAAACGTGCTGGTGATGGTTACGTGACCGGCACCGACAGCCGCCGCGGTGGTGTCAATCGCTCCATCGAGCAACACAAACTCGGCACTCAGAGTCACGTCGTTGGTCGCAATCACAGCATTTTGCAGCGTGATTAACCCGGCCGGTGCCGTCGACGAAAATGCCAGTGCCCCGATGGCAACATTCGCTCCGATCGCGCCGCTGACCAGGATCACTCCACCGGCGGTGCTGGTCACCGTCAGATTTTCCCCACCGGAAACGCCATCGATCGCGCTGTGAAATCCGACTGAACCACTTTCGGTCTCGATCACGGAGTTCGCGACGAGAAACACATCGCCGATGAAATCGACGCTTCCTTCGTCCGTGGTAATCCTTCCACCGAGGGTGATGATGTTGGCGAAGATCAGGACGCCACCTCCGCCGAACGGGTCTGCATCCTGGGTGTCAATGCTGCCGTTGAGGACGAATTCGTTGGCAAACACGGTGAATGTCCCAGCATGGGTTTCATCCTGGCCGAGTTGCATTGAACTGGAAACGGTGACCGTGCCGCTCACGTTGAGATCGACCGCAGCGAGCTCCGCCGTGCTGCCGACGGCACCGGCAAACGTCACGTTGTTGCCGCCGGTGATTGACAGCGCGAAGGACCCATCGACGGTGTGTGCGAACTGAATGTCTCCCGACCCGGAGTTCAAACTGACATCGGCGAGCAATTCCACCGCCGAGGCGTAGTTCTGGAAGCCGTCGGTGGTCACACTCTGCGCGAGGCCAATCGATCCGGATGCCGTGGCCAATTCCAGCGCTGCGCCGGCCTGGGTGAGTGTGATCCCAGTCGTTCCGTTGACGGTCCCCACGGTGAAGCCGTTCGCACTGTGATAGGTCAACGCCCCGTTCAAATTCGCGGCGACCGTGGCCACGGCGTGATTGTTATCGAGCAGAACCGCACCGTTGCCGAGGATTTCCAGTTCCGCGGCAGCAACGAAGCCTGTCATGCCATCATCAATCCCAGTGATCGCCGACAGTTGCACGGCTTGTTGTGCCGTGAGGGTGGAATGCAGTTCGATCGCCCCGACACCATCGAGATCGTTGAAGCCTGCGGTGATGGTCAGCGATCCATTCGATGCCGTGACGTCGCCACCCACCGAGAACGTGATGTCATCCGCGCCGGTGATCGTCACGTTGCCGGTGTTGGCGGTGATGCCACCATCGACTTGCAATAACGAGCCATCGAGTGTTGATGTCCCGGCATCCAGCGTGATTCCGAGGCCGGCTTGAATCGTGCCGGTGGTGAGATCATCCCCGGCGGTCAGTGACACACTGAGCGAGTCACCAAGGTCGTCGACCGTGATGGAGCTCGTCGCATCCATCAGCAAATCGTTCGCCGCCGTAATGCTGACGTCACCGGCGGTCACCAGCAGATCGGCCCCGGCGGAGAACGTGACATTGTTCAACGCCTGGATGAGAACGCCCCCCTCGTCGGCAATCACATCCTGTTGAAAGGAGACGTCTTCAATGCCTGTCGTGATGTTCAATGCGGCCAGATCGATCGGGTTCGTACCACCGAAAATAATGGCTTGTGCATCACCGTCGCCGTTGAACGTGAGGCTGTCGATATCGGCAAGGGCAATGACGATGTCCGCCGTTCCGCCGTCGGTGTCGGTGATGACCAGATTGTTCGAGCCGTCCACACTGACGGTGACGGTCTCGTTGCCGGTGATCTCGACGACGACGTTGGGATCCACGCCCGAGGCGAGTGTGGCGGACAACACGCGGCGGTCTTCCAACCGCTCCACGGTCAGTTTGGCGAAGTTGGCCAGCGGATCGGCCGGCGCAGGACGTCGCTGCCGCTGATCGAGCCAGTGCCATAACCACGTTGAAATCTGCATAGCGCGACCTTCGCCGTCAACGTGGGAGGAGCACGTCGACGTCCGACCAAAAACTGGTCACAGCCCGGTGACGAATCCATGCTGCCGGAGCGGGGAGCGCGCGGGCCGTGATGCGACTTCCAATTCAGCGAACGCCGGTGGCGCGGCACAAACAGAAGGCGGCCCGCACTTCCCGTCTGGTCCGCACCACCGTTGCGAGTTCGTTGATTCCGCAGTGCGCGGCAAGAATAGGCTAAGGGACCGGCTCACCCCGTGTCCACAGGCAAATTTGAAAACAGGGACTCCAAGTCTCAGCCAGTTGGCAAGTTAGGAGTTCTACCGCTCGGCAGGATGCTGCTAATCGGCGCTGGTAAAACATGTCGATTGTAACGGGAGTGCGTGAAAAGACCGTCTGGCTGATGGAGCCGACTGTGCGGCGTCGAAGGATCATGACGAGCCGCGCTGTTGCGCAGGGATCTGCGCGTCACTTATGGAGTCAAATTGGATGTCGCCGCAACCAAAGACACGATCGGTCTTGGTTGGGGCGCTGCGGTGGCACCTCGTCGTTTCGTTTGGGCTGCTCGCCTTGTTGTGGCTGGTCAACAGCACGGAATCGCTGGCACAGACGAATCTGCCCCCGTCACCGGAACAATCCGCTTCATCGATCACGACCAAAGCCCTGCTCGACGACCGACCTATTGGTAGTCTGCGGGCCTCGTTGGCGGCGCCCACCGCCGTTCGTCCGGCCAATGCTGCGGGCGACTATCTCCGCGCGAAAGCTGAGGAAACGTCGTACCTCGATTGCGGCCGCGCGTGGTGTCTCTCGCCCTATGAGTGGGATGCTCCGAATACCAAGAGCCTGCCGCTCTATTTCGAAGAGCCGGAACTGGAACGGATGGGGTACTACTACGGCATTCCGCAGGACGGCACATGCCGCCGCGTTCTGTTGTCTCCGTTGACGCATGTGCTGGCGGCCGAAACGGACGAGTTCTGGTTGAAGCAGCGGTACTTCCAGAAGCAGGCGGAACTGGACTACAACCAGCCACAACTGCAACTCATGCAGCCGCTGGTCTCCGCCGCCAATTTCTACGGGCGTGTGGCGATGATCCCTTACATGTGGGGTGTGCATCATCCGAAAGACCCGATCTACGATCTTGGCGAAGACAATCCCGGCAGCCCCGTCCCATACCGCAAGCACTATGTGTCGCTCAGCCTGAAAGGGGCGCTCTTTGAAGGGGCGGCGATTACCGGGCTGGGGTTCTTGATTCCGTAGCTTCGGCGCGGATGCGTCCTTGACAACACCGCCGCCGTGCGTCAGCCTCCGGGCTGAACCCCCACGCAGTGAGAGCGGATCATGTTGCGACGCCCAGTCTCCGTCGTTTGCTGTGGACAGTTATTGCTTGTCTTCATGTTCATGTTGACAGCGATGCCTCTGTCTGCTGCCGACGGACCCCGTTTCGTCCCCGATGATGTCGGATTCAAGAAGCTCGTCGCGCCGTTTCTTGAAAAACACTGCACGCGCTGCCACGGGGCAAAGAAGCAGGAAGGTTCCCTGCGGGTCGATCAACACCTCACGACGGCGTTTACCGATTCCTCGACGCAGGAAAAATGGGGCGAAGTTCTCAACGTCCTCAACAGTCATGAAATGCCCCCGGAAGGAGAACCGCAACCAGAGGCGAAAGCGGTCGCCGCGGTGAGCGATTGGATTACGCAGCAGCGGAGCCGGGCTGAGCTCATTCGCCGCGATGGCCACGTGGTGCTGCGGCGCTTGAATCGTGAAGAGTACCGCAACACGATCCGCGATCTCATCGGTGTGGATTTCGACATCAGCGGTTTCCCGCAGGACCCACCTGCCGGGGGCTTCGACAACAATGGTCAGGCCCTGACGATGTCGCCGTTGCAGACCGAACTGTATCTCGAAGCCGCGCGGAAGATTCTCGACCGCGCTCTGTTTGAAGGAGACCGCCCCGCAACGGTTCGCTGGCGTTTTCAGCCCGAATCCGGCGATTCCGATTCCAATCGGGTGCGCTACGACGGCCAGAATCTCATCGTCAACGGCGGCAAGAATAAGGTCGATGGAGACTTCAAGGTGATGCACCACGATTCGTGGGATCGACACTTGAATGCCCGCGAGTTCCGAGTCCCCCGCGAAGGGGAGTACGTCGTCCGCATCCGGGCCGCAGGTAACATCCCCGATCGGAAAGCCGTGATCGAAACCGCCCGCGCGGCCTTGGAACATCGCCGCAAAGAACAGGACGAAAAGAATCCGAACGGCAAGAAATGGACCGCGGAACAGTTGGAAACCGACCTGGCCCACTTTCAACAGGATCGAATGTACGATTACGGTCCGCCGCGATTGAAGCTGATTCAAACTCTCGGCGGGCAACCGAAGACGCTCTCGGAGTTCGATGTCCCGGCGCCGCTCAATAAACCGCAGGAATACGAAGTCCGCGGCTGGTTCACCCCCGCTCCGTGCGGATTGACGATTGAGTATGCCTACCGGATTCCGCGCGTGCTGGAGAATTTCTGGTTCCAGTCACACGACACCTTTGCCCGCCCGGAGCTATACGTCGACTGGTTTGAAATCGAAGGCCCGATGTATGCCGCTTGGCCGCCGGAGAGCCACATCCGTGTGCTCGGCAAGGCAACGGTTACCGAAAAAAATGAACGGACCGTTGCGAAGGATGTGCTCAGTAAGTTCATGCGCCGCGCATACCGTCGGCCGGTGACGCCTGAGGAAGTCGAGTCGAAACTGAAGTTGCTTGATCTGGTACGAAAAGACGCTCCGTCGTTTGTGCAGGCGATGAAGACGCCACTCACCGCGGTGCTGGTGTCGCCCCATTTTCTCTACATCGCCGAGCCGATGAAGTCTGTGTCCCAGAACGATAATCGCGATTCCCGCAAGTTGACTCCCCACGAACTCGCCGCACGGCTGTCGTACTTTCTGTGGTCGTCGATGCCGGATAGTGAACTGTTTCAACTGGCTGAGAACGGCAAGATTCGTGACGCCGTGGTGCTGAAGAAACAGGTGGATCGGATGTTGGCGGATCCGAAAGCGGAAGCGTTCGTCTCCAACTTCGCCGGGCAATGGCTCGGTCTGCGGGAGGTCGGGGCGAACCCGCCTGCGGAAGATTTGTATCCGCAGTACGATCGGCATTTAGAGGTGTCGATGGTCGAGGAATCCAAAGCGTTTTTCCGCGAAATCCTGCGACACGATCTGAGTGTGATGAACTTTGTCCGATCTGATTTCGTCACGATCAACGAACGGCTGGCGCGGTACTATGGCATTCCGGATGTCCGTGGCGATCACTTTCGCCGTGTGCCTGTGCCGACGGGAGTGCATCGCGGCGGGGTGATGACACAAGCCTCGGTTTTAACAATCACATCCAACGGCACCCGCACGTCACCGGTCAAACGGGGGACCTGGGTGATGAAGAACGTGCTCGGCGTCGATCCCGGATTGCCCGTGGCTAACGCGGGGGACATCGCACCGAAAGTCCCCGGCATCGACAAAGCCACGGTCCGCAAGCGGTTGGAGATTCATCGTGAACTGGCGCAATGCGCCCGTTGCCACAACAAGATCGACCCGCTCGGATTTGCGCTGGAAAACTACAACGCCGCCGGGGAATGGCGCGACCGGGAAGGCTTCGGTTACAAAGGCCGCGTCGGGCGAGACGATCCTCTGATTGATGCGTCGTCGAAACTTCCTGACGGGACCGCCATCAACGGGGTCGAGGGATTGCAGGCGGCGCTCATCAAGCAGGACCGTTTATTCCTGCGGTGTCTCAGCGAGAAGCTGACGTCGTATGCACTCGGCCGCGAAATCTCGCCTCTGGACGAGGCGTTCCTGCAGACCACCGTCACCCAGATGCAAAAGCATCCCGCAACGTTGCGGTCGTTGATTCATGCGATTGTCGGCAGCACCGCATTCGGAGAGAAGTAACCGCGGTCGCTTTGACGAGTCAACGAACACGGTTTTCGCTTCGCCGATCCGCACGCCCTCGCCACTCACCGTTCCGCGAGTCCGGGCACCACGATATCGGTGGGCACCGGCGGCGTGACATCGTGGCTGAGGATGCCCGATTCTCCAACGAAGTAGCTGTTCGCTCCTTCGACAACGAGATTATAGACCGCCTCGCGCCCGCCGGGGCTGACGTCTGTGACGGTGACCGTGCCCTGCACGCCATGCAGCCGATTCCCCGCTTTGATCTCCTTCGCCATCCGCCAGCCCTGTCCCGACACCCAGAAGTAATGCCCTAACGTCGCCCGGATGCTGTCGGCCTTCGTATGCAGCGTGGTCAACGGCTGCGGCGCACGGACCGTCGTGAGAATCACCGGCCGGAACGACAGCTCACCGGATTCGATCTCTTTCGCAAGCACGCGATCTCCCACGCGAATCGTTTCAATCTTGCTCAATCCCGTGGGAGTCAAAACGCCAGTTCCTGCAGGCAAGCATGAATGCGAGTTATCGATGGCGGTTTGTACGGGTCGATACTCTTCAAATTCTGTCACTTCGACCACTTTCTTATGTGTATTTTCCTGGGTCGCTGACAAATCGTGCCACCATTGCCACCACTCTGAGGGGCTGCTGTTTCCGCTGAATCCAGAGGCAATACTCAAGCTTTGAGACACGCGTTGATTGAGTTCATCCTGCCTGCGATTTCGCTCCGAATCCTGTCGTTGTCGGATTTTTAGTTCGTCATCAATGGCTCTCTGAAGATCAATATGATTTCGAGTATTGAGAAGGTTGTTCTCTACATCGGTCAATGCCTCGGCACCACGAGCGGGTCGCACTCGACCCATGCGACCGGCTCCAATTCCGACGGCTTGCACCAGGTAGGTGCCTCGTTGAATTGTATTCAAAGTTTCTCGTTGAAATTCGTGGACGAAGACAATCTGTCCACGGGCCCGAATTGGCGAACTTGTTACGAATCGTGACTCAATTGGCGTTGCAAGGGCTTCCAGAAGCGACGGTCCAAAATGATCGAGTCGCCGCTTCCGCAAGGCATCTGCCGCGAGGTAGCGGATGGATTCCCAGGGAGCAATGACCGATTCCCGCGCGAGTGCCATCGTTGAATCAACAGTGGAATGGTCCTTTGCCCAGGCAACGAACTCGGAAGCCAATTCGGGAGTCGCCGTGCAGAATGTTGCCTCAAAGGCGGGAAGCGCTGCGATGTCGTCGATCTCCCCTAATTGTCTGCGTGCCGTCGCCTGCACCGAAGAATTCGAACTGGAAAGCCGATGCTTGAGCGACTCGGCGCGTGGCAGCCAAACTCGGAAATTCTGTTCGATTTCATGGAGGCGGTTCTGCATCCGCGATTCATCACTCGCTGAAAGCCACTGCCCGTTGACGCTGGTATATCCCAATCGTTTCCAGAGGGTGGGATGCGCTCGGCCACTTGCAATTGGGGCCCACAGATGTGCCCGCTCCTGCTCATGCAGCTTTTGTTCGCGGCACCAGTTGGCGAGTGCGAGATGCTGCTCGGGAGTGAGGGGTTCGGTGCCACGACGTTGTTCGTATTCACGAGTGCGGTCGTCGATGGTGGCGGGGGCGTCGAACATTTGCCAGCCGTCGGCGGTGCGGACATATCCCGTAGCCCAGCGGGCGCGGTCGGACTCGGCGAGCGCGCCCGCGAGATCATCGGCCCGGTGTGGAACCGCGGTGCGGACTTCTCGTTCCAGAACGACCTCCACCACGCGATCCATCTTTTCGGCCTTGCTCGCCGCGTGGGCGAGAGGTCCAGAGCAGCAGATCGACGCGATCGCCAATAAGCGGAGGAAAAGGGACATGGTGTGACTCACTCGAAGCGAGCAGGTTTGAGCTAACAGCCTGTGGATTTATTGTGTGCCACGGCCGTGTCGGCCGTGCAAACTGGCAAAACGCTCTGAGAATTCGCACGGCCGACACGGCCGTGGCACGCAGAATCGAATACTCCAACGGACTGCTAACGGAGACGAGTGTAGGTGCCGAAGTTTTGTCGGGCGATGGTCTGTAGCAACTCTTCCGGCGGGCCTTCGGTATCGATGCCCAGGCAATCGATCCGCGTGCGCGTGTAACGGTTCATGGCGGTGATGATTCCAGCGTCATCGGTAATTTTTCCCGAAGTCGGGCGGCCGTCGGTGAGAAAGACGACTTGTTCAATATTCTGGTCGAGTTGTAAGCCGGCTTCGAGGGCATCGTAGACAGCGGTCTTGCCGGTCGCTTGAAGACTGTAGATCGATTGAATCGCTGCGGATTTGTTCGCCAAGGTGGCGGGGACCAGAGCGGTCTTCCAGGTTTCGACCCGTTCATTGAACACAATCAGTCCGAAAGAAGTCGATTCTGGCAGCCGCTGCATGACTTCGGTGAATTGTTCCTGCAGGGCTTCCAGGCGTGTCTTTCCGTTGAGGGTCGACAGCATGCTTTTGGAGCGATCGAGCACAAATACCACACGCTGCGAATAGATCGGAACGTCGAAGAACTTTGGCAACGCGTGTGGCCACGGCAGGTTGACCGGCAGAGGTTCGTTTTCGGCGACCGTGACTTCAGGAACTTGCCCGTCTTGGGAAACCCACCATTCCTTCCACGCGGTGGCGTCGGCCCCGTAGTTCATGCCCGTCCGCAGTGTTAGCCGGGCCACCGCTTCGTACTGCAGTTGACCTTCGAGTTGGGGCAGCAGATCGATCAACCCATGGATCGCATGAGAGCCGCTGATGTTCCCCAGGCTGCTGACCACGGCGTGACGGAGTGCATAAAACTTGCGCGCTTCCGGTCGATCCCAAACTCGACGAATCGCGATCCCCGAGGCGTCATCGCGACGGCGGCCGAGTGTGTCCACGGCGAGCAGCACCAGTCGCCAATCGGTCGCTTCGAGGGCTTGCACGATCGATGCTGTTGCCTCGGGAACGGGGCAATCCGCCAGTTTCTGAACGGCAAGGAGGGAACTGTCGAGCGCCGGACGACGAACTGCCGCACCAATCAAATCGTGCAAGGCTTGGTGGTATTCCTGATCGTAACCATGGTTCCATTCGACTAAGGGGACGGCGGCCCTTCGCAACTGCTCTTTCGGTGCACGGAGCCGGGCAACGAGGATCACTGGGTCTGGCGGGTCCGCCGCGCCCAGATCGACTGCGGTCAGCAGCGTCACACCGACAAGGCACAAGTGGATGCAGCAGAACGATTTACGGGAACGGTTTTCGAGTCGCATTCTCGACTCCCGCGGATGTTTCAGTGATCGCAACGGGGCTTGCTGCTGATAAAACGGGCTTGATACGACATCGTCAACAAAGAATTTTTTCCCCACTCAGTTACGGTGCGGTTGCTTCGAGGAGTCGCTGCCGTTCGGCTTCCCAGTCGGTGTTCAGATAGGTGGCGACGGATTTCCGTCGCTGATCGAGAGACTGCACCGCGGCGGCTTTGCCCCGGGGCCCTTCGGCGATTTCTTTCTCTTTTTTCTGCAGACGGTCGTTCCATTTCTTCAAGGACTCGTCTTTCTGCACCAGTTGCCCCGTGGCCCGTTCGTAGTCGGCGACGAGACTTTGCCGCTGGCCGATGGCGGCGATCGCCTGTTGATAGAACTGATTCATCCCGGCCATGGTCTGGTTGCGGTCTTGCTGGTAACGCTGAATCTGTTGCTGGCGAATCCCCATCTCACGATCGATCTGCTGCATCTGCGCCTGTGACCGGGCATTCGTCGTGGTTTGATTGCCGTTATTGACGCCCGACTTTAATGTTTCGTAACGGGTCAAAGATAACTGCTGTTCCTGTTGGGCCAGCAGGATTGATCGTTCAAGGGCTTGGCGGCGCTGGTCGAGGCCGTTCCATTCTTTCTCCAGGAGACCTAACTGTTTGCCGAACTCTGCGAGCTTGTCGTCTAACGTTTTCTTCCACTGCTCGGCCGTTTGCTTCAGGTTTTCGCGGTCGTTCTTCGTCTTGTCCTGCTCGGCTTTCAAGCGAGTTTTTTCGGCCTCTGTGGTGGCTTCCCGCTTCTTCTCTTCTTCGGTTTTTACGACATCGGTCGTGTTCGCGAGATTCTCTTCTTCGGTAATCGCCGAATCGAACCCACGGATGTACGCCTCCCGCCGGGATAACGGCATGGTTCCCCGGACAAGTTGATCGAGACGATTGAAGCGTTCGACTTCCGCGGCATTCATCCCCACGATCTGGCCAACAGAAATCGCCCGGCCGATCCATTCCGCGAACTGGTTACGGGCCTCGTCATTCGGCCAGTGGGGATTGTCGTCCCGCAGCCAATCGGCCACTTTCTCGATCCGCTCTGCAGCTTGTGTCCATTGCTTCTGGCTCATGAGCAAGGTGATATGCGCCTGTGCCGCGGAGACATGTTGCTTTTCACTGGCCTGCGCCAGGTGAGCCATGGCTTCTTTGGTCTTCGTCAGCCGCAGCAAAACGATGGCGTAGGCATAGCTGGTTTCGCTGTCGTCCTGCAGCGTTTTCGCCGTTTGATAGCGTCTGAGTGCCAGGCCGACGGACTGCGGACCGCGATCGTCCGCGGTCAATAACAAGGTGTGCAGTGCTTCCTGCACCGCATTGTCAGCCGGCTTCTCGGCCGATGAGGCGATTCCGTGCGACAATCCCAGCGCGAGGGTCGCTAATGATCCGAGTGAGATGAGCAATCGCATGGAACGCCCTTTGGATCAATCGAAGATGGGGAAGCGGCGACGTGAACACACGCTTCCTCTGTCACGCTAACGATCTTATCCGCAAGTCGCAATCCAATTCTTGTGGATGTCGGCCCGCACCATCATGTGATGCGGACGTGCTGCACGCGGTGGGCGACCACCCACTCCAGCCAGCGTTCCTGCTCTTCCGTAATCTCGATTTCGGTGCGGGTGGCGCTGTCTAACGGTGAGACGATCACGATCACGCCGTCATCAAGAATCCGCGTGGCATCGTCATGGCGGATCCAGTATTCACAATCGGGCAGATGAGCCGGGGCGTCCTGGACACCCGGCGGTGTCGCGAAATACGTCACATCACGGCGAAATCGATCGGGCATCACACACGGCGGGGCCTGGGGTTGATCCACTGCAATTACACGGACCGGCATCGGTGTTACTCTCGGCAGGCAGTGGGGGAATGTGTCGCACACGGTGTTGGGGTCATTGGTGTCGCGGCCTTCGTTGAGGCGATGACGGCATCAAGACAGGTCGCACAGAGGCAGGTGCTGCCATCCGTCAATGGAAGACCGCTGGCGGGGCGCGTAAAACACCAGCAGGACGACAATCCGGCGGCGATGCCGCATTGATTCGGTGTGCCACAGCGCGGACAGGGATCAGACATCGGACGGCAACTCAGGCATCACGGGACAGTTGATGAACAGGCCCGTACCATATCATGTCGCAGCGCTCTCATCGACACTCGACACCACACTGTCGATGCCCACACGAATGACCGTGGTGGTCGTCAGGCAGAAACGACTTCTGAAATTGAAAGCGCCGTGGACAACTCGGCCCGTTCGCGGTCGGTAATCAGCCCCTGCAAACGCGGCAGTGTTTCCGGTCGGGCGCGCCATTGCGACAGCACATCAAAGAATTGAGAGAGCTGTTCTTCGGTCACCCCGAGCTTCTGCTTCCACTCCGTGGCCTCGTTGGGAGGCATGTCCAGAAACTGTCCCACGAGCAGAAAGTCCCCTTCGGTGGGGAGTTGCAGATAGAGTTGTCGCAGGTCGGCGGCCAGCGCTCCGTCAACGGGAATCATCAGGTCCATCGGACCGCCAAGCAGGCCGCGGCTGACCTGTTGTGGCTCGTGTTCGGCCCCGTGCGCGGTGGCTTCACAGACGGCATACAACACCGCCTCGTCCAGCAAATCCGCCCGGATGGGTTCAGGTTGCATGTGTCGATGCCACGTGCGGGCCAGCACTTCAATCTGCACGGCCAGCGACGTTTCCCGGAGAAACGGCACTTCGCCAAGATAACCTGTGTGCTGGTTCTCGGCGTAAAGCAGCGTCGCGCGCCGACCGGAGGTCATCGCATCCCAGGTACGTCGCAGGGCGACCCGGAAGGCGACATAGCTGAGCAACGACTGCGGCAGTTGTTCGTGGGCAAGTTGTAACATCACCTCATGCTGACCGCTCGGGGGACCGCGCACAACCGTTGGAATTTCAAAAAAGGGGCGGCGTGGTGTGGCCAAACCGCAACACGCTGGCAGATTCCGTCCGGAAGACGAACGGCCCACCCGGCGGTTATACTGTCGCCGCGGTCGGGGGCGGCTTCCTCGGCGACACTTCCAGCGGAAAGGGACCACAGTGCGACTTGGAATGCTCTCAACGGATGCGGGACTGAAATTCGTGGGCGGGACACTCGATGGGCGCTTTGTCGATTTGTGTGCCGTTGATCCCAAGCTTCCCGCGACGCTGAAACAAACGCTCGCCACCGACGATGGTCTCGCCGCGGCTGCCGCCGCGCTGGCCGCCGGTATGAATAAGGGTCCGTTCGTCACCGGCAAGTTGACGGCTCCAATCCCCGATCCGGGCAAGCTGTTCTGCATCGGTCTCAACTACCGTGACCATGCGATTGAAACGAACTCGCCAATTCCATCCGAACCCATCGTGTTCAGCAAGTTTGCGGCAGCGATCATCGGCCCGGAAGAGACGATTGTGCTGCCACGGGTGTCGGTGGAAGTCGATTACGAAGCCGAGATGGTGGTGGTGATCGGCAAAGCGGGGAAACACATTCCGGTCGAGAAGGCGTTCCAACACGTCGCCGGGTACATGCCCGGGAATGACGTCTCAGCACGCGATTGGCAGAAGGGGCGTCCCGGTGGGCAGTGGCTGCTTGGCAAGACGCCTGATACCTTCGCTCCGACCGGGCCGTGGTTGACGACGGCGGATGAAATCGGCGACCCGCACAACATCCGCGTGCAGTTGCGACTGAACGGGCAGACGATGCAGGACTCGACGACGAAGGAGCTGATCTTCGGCATCGATCAGTTGATCGCGCACCTGTCGAAGCTCGTCACGTTGCAGCCGGGCGACTTAATCTTCACCGGCACGCCGCCAGGCGTCGGTGCGGCGCGCAAACCACCGGTGTTCATGAAACACGGCGACGTGGTGGAAGTCGACATCGAAGGCCTCGGCGTGCTGCGCAACACCGTCGCCGCGGAATAACCATTGTCGCAGAAGCCCAGGGAATGCCTTCCCTGGGGAGTTTTCATTTCAGAACACCCCAGCCATGGCAATGGCTGGGCTTCTGGATTCACACAATCACCCCACAACCTGAAACGGTTCGATGACCGTGCCGTTAGGAATGTTCGCAGTCCCTTGAATCACCGCGTGTGGTCCGATGCGACAATCGCTGCCGATGGTGACCGCACCGCGGATGACCGTGAATGGTTCGATCACCGTATCGGCCCCGATGACCGCGCGCGGGTCGATGACCGTTTGCGACGGGACAACGATGGTCACGCCATTAATCATCAACCGGGTTTGCGTTTCCTGTTGAATCGTCTGCGTCACTTCGGCGAGCTGCACACGGGTGTTGACGCCGAGGGCTTCGGTGATTTCAAACGCCTGCATGGCCACAACGGGGTTGCCGGCCTGGAGCAGAACTTTTGGACAATCGGTCAGGTAGTACTCAGCCTGAGCGTTGTCCGGGCGAATTTGATCGAGGGCCGCCAGCAGCTTCTGCGAATCGAACGCATAGCAGCCGGTATTAATTTCCTGGATTGACTTCTCTGTGGGATTGGCGTCTTTCTCTTCGACAATCTTTACGAAGTTTCCGGCGGCATCGCGGACGATGCGACCGAGTCCCTGATTGGCGGGTGTGACCGCGGTGCCAATAACGGCAGCGGCTTGCTGTTCCGATTGAGCCGTCAACAATTTCGCGAGCGATTCGCGCTTCAGCAGCGGCGTGTCCCCGGCGAGAATCATTACCGGTCCATGATGGGCGGCAAGCGCAGCCCGGCACATCATCACGGCATGCCCGGTCCCTTTTTGTTCAGACTGCAGCGCAAATTCCACGTCGGCGTACTGTGCCAAGTGCGCCTGCACCAGATCGGCTCGGTGTCCGACCACGGCGACGATGCGCGACGCACCCGCTGCCCGCGCGGCATCAAGCACGTAGTCCACCATCGGCCGCCCGCAGACTTCATGCAGGACCTTGGGCAACGCCGATTTCATCCGCGTGCTTTTTCCCGCCGCCAGAACGATTGCCAATGCGCTCACATGAACCTCACATGGAATCAATGCAGGGCGGCCCGGAAAGGCTGTCCAGCATTGTCATCATCGTGTCTGTGTCGTGTCTGTTTAGAACCGGATGCCGCCGCGGACCATGACCTGGTTGTCGACATCCAGATCCGGCGGGAAGCCTGATTGGACTTCGAAGTTTCGGCCGGTGATCCAGGCGACTTCGATGTACTTGTCGAACCAGCCGTGGTCGCTCCGCATCCCGAGCGCGAAGCGCCAGTCTTCGTATTGAACTCGATCGCGCGACGTGAAGACGTTTTCGAACTGATAGGCTTCGACATGGTATTCCGAGGAGACGTACAGCCAGTGCGATCCGCCCCAGAAGTTGCCCATGAAATAGCTGATGCGGCTCTTCGGGAACAGCAGCCGCAGTTCCCAACGGTCATCGGGAGTGATAATGACCCCGCCGACGGGCAGAACAATATCATCCACGCGATCCCAATATTGCACGCCGAGAATGAACGTCCACACGGGATCGTATTGCAATCGCGCCGCCACGCTGCCGTCGAAGTTCCACGAGTCGGAGGTCAGTTGGTGTTCCATGTCGGTGTTGATCGACGGATTGAAGCCGAACTGCATCGACCAGCCATTCACATCGGGAGTGAAGAGTTGCATGTCGAGCCCGAAGCGGTACAGGTTCAATCGACCATACGCCCCGGCCGCCAAGCCTGAGAAATTCCAGGCCCGGTAGTTGAACTGGGCCGCGGTCGAGCAGACCCATCCCAATCCGAACGGTGAGTTGCGGCGCAGCTCGGAATCGAACTCGAACATCTCGACCCCCGACGAGGCGTCATCGATGTCGGCTTCCGGGATGTAACCGACATCAATCCGCGGAATGAGGCCAAAACGATGGGGCTGCGGACCGTTCACGCCCGAGTAGATCGGCGGCGGCATTGGTGCCGGCGTCATCAAGGCTGGGTCGCCGTAGCCGTAGAACGGGTCCTGCATCGCCGGGGGCTGCGGTTGGAAGGGATCGTACGTGTTCGGACCCATCGGAATCGGTTCCCCCAGCACCGGTCCGGACGTCATGCCGGGCGAGGAAGGGGCAAACGTTCCGCCGGGGCTCTGGCCGCGAATGGCGGCGGCGAGTCGCGGCGAGAATTCATACACACGACTGCCGGTTTCCAGTGAAGGATCGGCAGCGAAGGCCAGCATGAGACACAAGGTAGTCGGAGTCACGGCACGCCCTACGAGATGAGAGAGGAGAGGGGTGGCCCCGGAGCGGCTTGAGCCGATTTCCGAAGCGGCGGGATTTTTCTGAAAGAAGCCTCGCGCGTCAACACCAAGTCCGGCGAGAATGGCCTGCTCGACCCGAGAACCGCGGAAAAAGAGGGGAATCAGCCGATTCCCCAGGCCCCCGACCTACCCCGCTTGCGGTTTCGCGCCTCGTGGTGATCCCAGGCAGTGATCGCCGACACTGGGAAGCGACCATGGTGAGGCGCGAAACCGCAAAGCGACCTTTCCACCCGTTCTGTGACTTGTCACCCGCCACGGTCGCATCGGACAATCCTGATGTCTATGATGGGCCGACTTCACGCCGCACTCATTTTCTTCCACGGGAGTACGCACCATGTCCCTCGGTCCAGTTTCGCGCCGCACGGCACTGCAATGGAGTTCTGCGGCGCTCATTGGAGCCACGGTGTCGATCGGTCCGCGCGTGGCTCGTGGTGCGATTCCGAAGGTGCTCGCCGACGGGCAAAAACCGGCGGACAAACGACTCGGGGCGTTAAAGGATCTCAACGGATACTTTCCCTTCACTCCCAGCAAGACGCCCGAAGAGTGGGCGAAGCGTGCGGAGTCTGTGCGACGGCAAATGCTCGTGGCCTGCGGACTCTGGCCGATGCCGGCGCGGCCCGCCATTGAGGCCACCATTCACGGCAAAGTCGACCGCGGCGACTACACCGTCGAAAAGGTCTACTTCGAAAGTCATCCCGGCCTGTATGTCACCGGAAGTCTGTACCGTCCGAAAAATGGGACCGGGAAACGACCCACCATTATCAGCCCGCACGGCCATTGGGCGAACGGGCGCTTCTATGATCATGGTGAAGCCAAGATCAAAACGGAGATCGAATCGGGAGCCGAGACCGATCCGGTCGGCGGCCGGCATCCCTTGCAGGCCCGTTGTGTGCATCTCGCGCGGATGGGATGCATCGTCTTTCTCTACGACATGCTCGGTGTTGCGGACAACACCGTTCTGTCGCCCGGGTTGGTTCACGGTTTCGCCAAGCAACGTCCCGAGTTGAGCACTCCCGAACGGTGGGGACTGTTCAGCGCGCAATCGGAATTGCGGTGTTTGAACATTCTCGGTTTGCAGACGTGGAATTCGATCCGCATTCTGGATTGGATCACCACGCTGCCGGATGTGGATGCGGACAAGATCGGTGTGACTGGGGCCAGCGGCGGTGGTACGCAGACCTTTATGGTGGGGGCGGTTGATCCCCGGCCGAAAGCCCTCTTCCCGGCGGTGATGGTTTCCACGGCGATGCAGGGGGGCTGCACTTGCGAAAACGCCACGTATCTGAGGGTGAACACGGGGAACATCGAGTTCGCTGCATTGATTGCTCCGAAATACCTTGGCATGTCGGCCGCAAACGATTGGACGCGGGAACTCGAAACCAAAGGCCTGCCCGAACTGAAGCAGCACTTCGCAATGCTGAAGGTGCCGGACCGCGTCCGCGGCAAGTACTTCCCCTTCGAGCATAACTACAACAAGCCCAGCCGGCGGATGATGTACGAGTTCTTCAAGGAAACGCTGGAACTCGGCGATGTCTCCCTCGACGAGCGGGAATTCCAGCCGCTCACACGGGAAGAAGCCTCTGTGTGGGTCGGGGCACCGATCACTCCCAAGACGGGAGATGATGCCGAGGTGGCGTTGCTCCAGGCGTTTGACACCGAATTCCAACAGCAGTTGAAGAAACTCTCGCCGGACAACGGCGGAACGCGTGATGAGTTCCAGTTCGTCGTCGGTGGCGGCTGGGATATTCTCATCGGCCGGTCGCTGGCCACCGCGGGAGCTGTCAAGTTGGAAGCCACCGGTTCCGTAGAGCGCGACAGTTTCCACGAGTACAGCGGCTGGGTGAAGAATGAAACCTATGGCGAAACGCTCCCCGCGGTGTTGCTGCTTCCAACCAACTGGAACGGACAAACGACGATCTGGCTGACGGAAACCGGCAAGGCCGGCATTTTCACCGTGGATGGAGCACCGAAGGCCGCGGTTCAAAAGCTGATTGCCGCAGGAACCGCCGTGTTTGGTCTCGACCTGCTTTATCAAGGCGAGTTCACCGCCGACGGGAAAGAACTGACCGCCGCTCCGCAGGTTAAGAATCCGCGCGAGTTCCTGGGGTACACGGCCGGGTACAACCACCCGCTGTTCTCACAGCGCGTGCATGACGCGCTGTCGGCGATTGCCGGCCTGCGCAGTCACGATACGCCGCCACAGGCGATTCACCTCGTGGGGGAAGGCAAGGCCGGAGCCATTGCTCTCGCGGCGGGTGTTCAGTCGGGACAGGCCGTACAGAAACTGGCGGCGTTGTTCCCCGGTCCGGTTTTCCGGTTCGGCCAGATCACCGACATCCGCGATCCGTGGTTGCTGCCCGGCGCTGTGCGCTACGGCGATGTACCGGCATTGCAGACCTTGCGAGAACAATCACCGACTATGGTGAGTTATCAGGATGCCGTAGACGACAAAACCACCACGGCCATCGCCACATGGCTCATCAACGGTTGATCTCACGCGGTCCAATCACGGGGTGCGCATCGTCGCTGTGCGGTTTCGCGCCCCGTGATGACTGTTTCGGAGTGTCCTCGAAGACACTCGGAACCGTTCGGCGCGGGGCGCGAAACCGCAAGCGGAGGATTTACGCGGCCTGTTCGCGACGGTGCGGTTCGTCGACCGGTTTCGGCAGCACCAGGTGACTGGGCTTGGTGTCGTCGACCGCCGGGGTCATCGGCTTCCCTGATGACGGACGGCAACACAGCAGCGCGGGGAGAATCACGAGTTCCCCGAGCAGTGACGCCACCATTTGGGCAGCCATCAAGGCGCCGAACCGGGCCGTGGGCACAAAGCTGCTGAGACACAGCGCGAGCAAGCCCACGCTGCAAATGATGGTCGATTCCAGCACCGGTTCCCCGGAGTGTTCCAGCGCCCGTCGGGTCGCCTGGGCCGAGGTCAACCCGCGGTCGTAGCCTTCGCGGTAATAGACCAGGAAGTGGAATGTGCAGTCGACCGAGATGCCGAGGGCGATGCTGCCGGTCATCATCATGCCGATGTCGACCGGCGTACCGAGGAACCCGAGTCCGCCGAAGACCAGCCAGATCGGAATGATGTTCGGGATCATCGCCACGACTCCGGCGAGAATCGACCGTAGCGACAGAATCATCACGATGGAAATCGTCAGACACGCGGCGGTGAAGCTCTGCCAGAAACCGTCGAAAATCTCCGTCTGGGCATTCTTCAACAGTGGCGTCAACCCGGTGAAACGGATCGGCTCCCCCGCGAGTTCCTGTTCCAGATCGGCGAGGACGTGGATGGGGGACATCTCACGGCTGCGGCGGACACGGGCCGAAACGCGCCACGATTGCTGATCGTCAATGATCCAGCCGGAATCCTGGCTCATGGCTTTTGCGCGGGTCAGCATCTGTGCTGCGGCAAAGGAACTCTCCGGCATGTCTGTCGGAAAGAATGTCGCCGCCGACAGGACATGCCGCACGCCGGGATGGGCGGCGATGCGTTCCTGGACCTCGCGGACTTTGAGCATGCGATCGATGAACGGCAGTTCGGATGTAGCACCGAAATCGATCACGCCTTCGATCGAATCAATATTGGTCAAGTCGTGTTCGATCCGCTGGAGATCATTGAAGACGATACTGTTGCGCGGGAGAAACTCGACAGGGTCGACATCGGATTTCAATCGCAACAAGCCGAGACCGGTGATCGCCACCAGCACACTCACGGCCCCAAGGATGGGCAATTTCCGGGCCGCCAGCCAGTCGCTCCACTTGCCGAAATCGAGATGAAACACCAGCGACCGGACTTCAATGTTCGGCCACACCGTCAACAGGGCAGGCATGATGCCCAGCCCGACGACCAAGGCCACAATCGAACCGGTTGCCGCGGCGTACCCAAATTGCGCGACGGGCAGAATCGTGCTGATATTGAGCGAGATCAGGCCCAGCAAGGTGGTCAACGTCGACAGGAAGCACGGCTTCCACGATTCCTTCAGCGCCACCGCCAGTGGATCGGCGGCCCCTTCCGCTTTAGCATCAGCAAAGTAGCTGACAAAGTGGACCGCAATCGAGAGCGTGAAGACCATCACCATCACCGACAGCGAACCCATGATGAAGTTCATCTCGCCGCCGCACCAGGCCAGCACCGTCTGTGTGACATAAATCCCCCACAGCGTGACTCCCAGCGTCGACAGGGCCATCCCCCAATGCGCGAAGGAGAAATAGAGGAGCGCCATGCACAGCGCGATGGTAATCGCAAAGTATTTTTTGTTCGCAGCCTGACTCCCCATGGAGTCCAAGGCGCTGACGATGACCGGCGGACCGGTCAATGCCACAGTCTTGGTGTCGAGCTGGCAGTACGTCAGTTCGGCTTGCACCGCGGCGACGACTGCCGCCCGGTTCTTCGCACCGTTTTCGTCCAGCAGCGCGATCAAACCCACGAGTTGTCCCGACGGCGCACCGAGCAAACCCTCAAGACGGCGACGGGCTTCCGCTGGGGCGACACCGAGCGACTCCATCTGATACGCCATGCGTTCCGGCGTCCAGACGGTACGAATGCCGGCCAGGCGATCCAACCGTCCGGCAATGGCTTCGACAAATTCGGGGGTCGCGACCGATTTCTCGAAACCTGCAACGATGACTTCTTCGACTCCGAAATCACGCTTGAATTGCTCGTATTCCTGGCGGACGCTCGTGGCGCGAGGCAGCCATGTTTCGATGTCGTTGTTCGACTTGATCGAGTTGGCTTGCCAGTAGAAGAACGGAAACGAAAGGCCGACGATCCACAGGAGCAAGCGGCCGTGGCGCTGATAGAAGGACGAAATCATCGCGCGGCGAACCCTGTGAGCGAATCACGGTGACGGGACAATCGCGGGGAGACCTTCCATGACCGGGCGACGAAACGGGGCATCCATACCGTTTCGACGTGATTTCGCCAATGCCGGTTTTCAAACCAGGCAGAACGACCAGTTCGCAAACCGGCAGATTCTGCCGGAAACCCCGGCGGTGGACGAAACCCGCTCCTGTGTTGTCGACTTGGAAACGGACGGATATCACCGATTTGTCACTCGCTGACGGCATCGCCACCGAGTTGCCGATGACCCACACCGTCGAGTCGTTACGTCCCGCGCAGTTTCGCATCGGCGTTGTCAGATCACCCGGCGCGACGGTCTGGAACGGTCCCTGTTGCGTTACCCGTTCATCGGTCCAGTGGGCCTGCAGGGCGGGTTGCCACCATAGATATACCGCATGCGGTCAGTGACAAGACGTAGCTGCTCTCGCCAGAGAGCGGGGGTTAGTTCGATTCCCTCAACGCACAGGCCCCGCGGTCTGGCGACCGCAGCCACAGCAAACTTCGCATTTCTGGCTGCGCGGAGTATAGAAGCCCCACGCTTGCAGTGGGATCCGCTCATCACACTCCGCGTGATGAGCGGAACGGTGGACACGCGCCAACAACAAAGCCGCAGCCTGACGCGCCGCGTCGGAGGGCACAAAACGAACCATCACATCGTCGGATGCAACGCATTTCGCGCGGTGCGGACGATTCGTTCGGCGTCGGCGGGGGTGTCGGCGAGGGCGGTCAGGTGCCCCATCTTGCGGCCGGGGCGGGCGGAACGTTTGCCATACAGGTGGAGTTTCACCTCGGGATAACCACACGCCGCCGACCAGTTGGGCGGGCCGGGTTCCCACAGGTCACCCAGCAGGTTCGCCATCGCCGCGGGACGGTGTTGCCGCGGTGAACCCAACGGCAGTCCGCAGACCGAGCGGACCTGTTGTTCAAACTGACAGGTGGCGTGGGCATCGATCGTGAGATGCCCCGAATTGTGCGGCCGCGGGGCCGTTTCGTTGATGAGCAGATCGCCAGTCCTCGTGAGGAAGAACTCGACGCACAACACGCCGACGACGTCGAGTTTCTCCAACACGGCCCGCGCGATCTCTACCGCGTTCTGCTGCACCGTTGGCGAAAACGGTCCCGGACAGACCGACACATCGAGAATGTGGTGGCTGTGCGTGTTCCAGATGGGGCCGTAGGTGACGAGTGAGCCATCCAGTCCCCGCGCGGCGACTACGGACAACTCCGCTTCATACTCGATGAAATGTTCGAGAATCGCGGCGTCCGTGTTCAACGTTGCCCATGCGGTGGCGGCGTCTTCCGGACGGCGAATGATCACCTGGCCCTTGCCGTCGTAACCCCAGTTCGCGGTTTTCAGTACGGCGGGAGTACCGGAACGCACGAGCGCCGCCTGCAATGCCGCGAGACTTTCCACGCGTTCAAACGGCGTCACCGGCAGCCCGGCATCACGCAGGTAGGATTTCTCACGAAACCGATTTTGCGAGGTGAAAAGCACGCTCCCCGCCGGGCGAACCGGGGCGTGTTTCTCACACGCTGTGGTGGCTTCGGCGGGGACGTTTTCAAACTCGAACGTCACCACGCTGACTTGGCTGGCGAATCGTTCGACCTGATCGACGTCGAGATAGTCCGCACGGACTTCCAGATCGGCGACCTGCCCGGCGGGCGTGTCATCATCGGGGGAAAAGACGTGCACGCGGTAACCCAACCGCCGGGCCGCGATGGCGAACATCCGCCCGAGTTGACCGCTGCCGAGGACACCGAGCGTGGCCCCCGGTGGAATCACGGTGTGTCTGCTCATGACGGTGTCCCACCCAGGTGGCTGTCGGCGAGGACATTGTCGCGCTGTTGATTGTGGAAGTCGTGCAGCTTCTTCCGCAGTTCCGGCCGCGAACCGGCGAGAATCCGCACGGCGAGCAATCCGGCGTTCTTCGCCCCGGCGTCACCAATGGCGAGTGTGGCCACGGGGACCCCGCCGGGCATCTGGACGATCGACAACAGTGAATCTAATCCTTGCAACGTCCGACTTTGCACTGGGACGCCCAGCACTGGCAACACCGTGTGAGCCGCAACCATGCCCGGCAGATGCGCCGCGCCCCCCGCACCGGCGATGATGACTTCCAGCCCACGACTCTCGGCGGTCTTGGCGTAGTCGGCCATCCAGTCCGGCGTGCGGTGAGCGGACACCACCCGGCATTCATGCGTGACGCCGAAGTCCGTCAGAATCGTCGCCGCCTTGGACATCGTGTCCCAATCGGACTGGCTTCCCATGATGACGCCGACAAGCACCGGCGCGGTCGCATTCGACACGGTCTTTCCTTCCCCTGCGTGATCTGAAAAGGAAGATCATACCGCGATGGGGGGGAAATGATGAGTGCATGGTGGAAACGAAGAGACCCAGGGTTCAGAAACCCTGGGCTTCCACGCGATTCATCCCATCACGCGAAGAGCTTGTCGACGACTTTGCCGCCGTCGACGATTTTCATCGGGCGGCCGAGCGGGCTCATGTTTTCTTTCGCCGGGTCGACGCCGAGGGAATGACAGATCGAGCAGAACAGATCGGGGACTTCCACCGGGTCGTGATCGACCGCGGAACCGTCTTTCGTCGAGGCACCGATCACCTGTCCGCCCTTCACACCACCGCCGGCAAGCACGGCGTTGAAGACGCGCGGGTAGTGGTCGCGGCCGCCACGGGGGTTGACCTTCGGGGTACGGCCGAACTCACCCATCCAGGCGACCAGCGTGGTGTCGAGCAGCCCGCGGGTTTTGAGATCGCGAATGAGGGCCGCGAACGCCGGGTCGACCTGACCGGACAGCCGCGTGGTGTTCTCGAAATTGTCCTGATGCGTGTCCCAGTTGCCGTGGCGGACTTCCACGAACGTGACACCCGATTCGATGAGCCGTCGGGCGAGCAGGCAGCCGCGGCCGAACTCGGTATCGCCGTATGCAGTCCGGGTGGACGCCGATTCCTGGCTGAGATCGAACGCTTTTGTCTTCGGGCTGAGCACGAGTTTGGACGCCTTGTCGTACAACCGGCGATGATTCTCGACGACCGTTTCACCGCCGCGCTGGGCGAATTCGGTTTCGAGCTTGCCGAGCAATCCGAGCCGACGATTGAACCGGGCTTCCGTCGTTCCGGTGACGACGTTATCCGGCATGCGGTTCGGATCGTTGACCTGAAACGGTTCGTAATCGACGCCGAGAAAGCCGGCACCCACCGCCCCTTGGCGATTCTGGCCGATCGCCACAACCGACGGGATTTCCTGCGGACCAGCGGCGAGTTCCCGCGCGATGTTGGACCCGAGCCCCGGATGCCGCACCGAACCGGCGGGAATGTAACCGGTGTGAAGTTGGTACGTCGCGCGGTCGTGCTGGCCTTCCTTGTTCGTCATCGAGCGGATGATGGCCAGTTCGTTCATGACTTTCGCGGTTTCGGTCCACGTGTGAGCGATTTGAATGCCGGGAACCGCGGTGTCGATCGCCTTGGTTTCGCCGCCGTTCTCGGTGCCCGGCTTGGGATCGAACGTTTCCAGTTGGCTCGGCCCGCCCTGCATCCAGAGCAGAATCATCGCCCGGCCCTGCTTCTTCAGGTCGTCCGCGCGCACGGTGACGACATCGCGGAAGCTCAGCGTTCCGGAAGCAAACGCCGCTGCGGAAACCGTGTGAAGAAACGTTCGGCGGGAAACCGTGCGGCGAGTGACGGAAACGTTTTGTTGCCATGAAGAGAACATAGGAGTGCCTTGTGTCAGTGGTCAGTTGTCAGTGGGAAGAAAATGCGAGCGGCTCGCGGTCCTGGTCTCTCACAACTGACCACGGACAACGGACCACTGACAAATCACCTCTTAGCCAGAAACTCGCTGCTGTTGAGCAGACTCCACAGGATGTCTTCGTAGGCTTCCGTACGATTGCCGGTGTCTTTGAGGTATGTCTGGCAGACCTTGATTTCCTGATCGGACGGCTCGCGGGACAACGCCAGCAGGTAAACTTCGGCGATGGCGTCCTGATCGTCGTTGTATTTCCGCACGATCTCGCTGAGACGGTTGTTGCCCGTCGCCGACACCGCCCCGCGGAATTGGGGCGTATTCATCAGGAAGAGGGCCTGCTGCACGTTGCCGATGATGTCTTCCTGCGGCGTCGACGGGTCGTGGCTGAAGATGTTGTGGAACTGATTGCGCGGCGAACGGGCGGCGGCGAACGGCCCGGCCATCATGCCCGGCCCCATGCCGGGTGCACGGTCACTCAGGCCGAGAATCGTCACCAGCGCGTTGAACAGTTGATCGGCCCGCAGATGGGTCGGCGTTTGCGCGGCAAACGGCAACTCTGGAGCCGACGCTGATTTCGACCGCACGGCCCGTTGATACGTGTCGGTGAGGGCGATCGTCTTCACCAGCCACTTCACATCGTAGTTGTTGGCGATGAACCCTCTCGACAGTTCGTCGAGCACTTCCGGGAACCGGGCGGTGCGGGTGGGGCCGAGATCATCCACGGGCATGTAGAAACCTTCACCGAGCATTTCATGCCACAGTCGGTTGATGATCGCCCGGGCAAACCAGGGATTCTCGGGATTTGTGAAGGCTTTCGCGGCCGCGGTCCGGCGTTCGAGGTCGGGGAGTTCCGTCGCCGGTTGGGATTGATCCACGAAGAATTTCGGATTGATCTGCGTCCCGCGGGAGGACGGGTCTTTCAGATCGGGCATGAAGTATTCCGAAGAACCACGGCGTGGCATCTGTGGATCAGGCAGTTTCTTCATCTCTTCGATGGACAACGCCCCGTCTTTATTGCTGTCGCCGACTTCCAGCAGCCGGTCAAAGATGCGGGCGAACTGACCGCCGGGGCTGCTTTCGGCTTCGACTTTCGTCAGTTTGCCGTCGCGGTTCCGGTCCATGAACGACATCACGCGCTCCGGATTCTCGCGAATTTGTTCTGGACCGCCACCGCCGCCGCCACGACGATTCGGCATGTTGACCGAGACGACTTCAAAGCTGCGCTGCATGCCGTTTTCGGTGACCGGCCGCAAGGCGGTGCGGGGGAAGTACGCCGCGAGTTCGTGGAACTGCTCGCGCTTCCACACATCGGACGGGTGATCGTGACAGTTGGCACACTGAATTTGGATGCCGAGGAAAATGCGACACGATTCCGCGGCGACTTCCGCCGGTTGCGATTGATGGGCGAGGAACAACGCCGTGGCCCCGTTTTCCTGGATGTCGCCCGTCGCCGTCAGCAGCGCGGTGACGATTTCATCCCACGGTTTGTTCGCGTTGAGTTGTTCGGCGATCCATTCTTCAAAGACACTTTGGCCGCCGCGGAGTTGCTGGTTGGTGGCGTTCATGAAAATCACATCGCGGTAGTAGTTGCCCCAGTTGCGGCCGAATTCCGGGGACGCGAGCAACTGATCGATCACCGCAGTCCGCTTGTTGGCGTCCGGGTTCAATCCGAACAGCGTCACCTGCTGCGGCAGCGGCGGCCGTCCGGTGATGTCGAACGACGCCCGCCGAAGAAAATCCTCGTCGGTACACCGCGGGGCGATGTCGATTTTCGATGCGTCTAATTCTGTGCGAATCAAACGATCGACCTGATCTGCCACAGTTTGCGCCGACGGAGCAGATTTGCGTGGCCCGGTGTCCTTCGCCAAAACGGGACCGATTGTCGCGGCCAGGAAACCGGCAAGAACGAACCATCGGGAGAGCCGAAGCATGGGACACCTTTGCCGATCGTTGCGAGGAACACACCGGAGCGGTCGGAACTGAAAACCCGCGCGGGAATGCTGATAAAGAATAGAACCCGGCGATTCGCCGACGGTTTCGCGATGTCATCAGATTCTGCACACAGTCTATCAGATGCACGCAGAATGAACGTTCTGGATTGGTTTTGCGCTGCGCCCCGTTGGCAACAGGGTGCTGTACGTGCGTTTCATGCCTCGTCTGGACTCAGTTTATGACAACGGAGATGAGTGCAAAGACTCGACCGGCCCCGTACGATACCGGTTCGGCTCGTGGTTCCTGTCCGTTTCGAGCCCATTCGCCGTGATTTTCTTGGTTTCAATCGTCAAAAGCCGTGTTTGCGGCCGCGGTCGCAGGCTTGGCTATCGTCGGTGGAGGTTGGTTTTCACATGGCCGTTAAAGTGCGCTGTCCGGGCTGTGAAAAGGTGCTCACCGTTCCCGATACGGCCCGTGGGAAAGCCGTGAAATGTCCGAGTTGCCAGGAACGGATTTCGGTTCCGGCCGCGAAGGAGGGGCCGCCGGCCAAGTCCGCGAAAACAAAGAAGCCGGTTGCCGCAGCAGATTCCGAAGAGTCGCTGCTCTCATTCGATCTGAGCAAAGCCGAAGACGCCGATGCCCGTGTCTGTTTCAAGTGCGGGTACGACATGACGTACCTGGACGAAGAAACGACGGAATGTCCTCAATGCGGGATGGACATCGCCACCGGTGACCTCGGTGAAAAAGCACGGAAACGGGCCATGAAAGGCCCCGATCCCGACAAGTTCTATTCCACCATCTGGGGCGACCAGTGGAAGTTCGTGTTCCGTCACCAAGGCCTGGCCTGGCGGACCGTGGCGTATGTGCTGATCGCTTCGATTTTCATGTTCAGCATGGCGTTCTGCTATTTGTATGTTCCGTTGTGGCCCCCCCGGATCTTCTTCGCCCTGATCAGTGTCGTCTCGGGGATGATGATTCCCGGCTGGCTGTGGTTCCTCGATCAGGAAATCATCAAGGGAACCCTGGAGCGCAAAGATAAGCTCAAGCGAATCAACATGGACTTCTTCCTCTGCAGCGCGCTGGGAGTGAAGTGGGTGCTCTGGCATTTTTGCGTTGCGCTCCCGGTCATGCTGATCCCGTTGCTGGTGTGCTGGCTGCTCAAGATGCCGCCGTTGGTCACGGGCATTGTCGCGGCGGTTACCTATCTGCCGGCCTTGCCGATGATGTCCATCGCGATGGGGCACATGGTGATGCCACATCAGGAAAACGGCTTCATGATCTGGAAGCTGGCCCCGGCATGGTTCAAGGCGTTTGGTCCGACGTTCCTCTGGACGGCACTGCTGTTCGTGGTCCACATCCCAGTCTTTACCTGCGTCGGTCTGGCGATTGGACTGTATGGTCCGTCACTGGACCGGATGGCCTCGCAGATGAATGAAAACGGGGCCATCTACCGTGCCAAGCGGGAAACCGAGATCGGCGAGAAGAAGGATCGCGAAAAAGCGGCCCAGAATCCGCTGGTGAATAAAGAGATGCACAAGGTGGACTATTCACCAATTGTCATCCCCAGCGTCTTGTGGGCTGTGGGTTGCCTGCTGCTGGGATACCCGGCCGTGTACATCATGCGCGTGAATGGGCAGCTGATCTGGTACTTCCGCGACCACTTCGATCTCCAGATGATCGAACGTCAGTACAAATACAAAGCCACGTTGCCGCGGCCGGGTGAGGAAGAAGACAAGCCGAAGCCGATGAAGATCGTCGTGCTGGAGGCGGTTGTGGGGGTGGTGATCTTCCTCATTCTCGGGACCGTCGGTGGGTATGTGCTGGCATCGTTGAATAACTTGCCGATTGTGGAAGGGATTGTGAACGGCATCGACTGGGCATTCCGTGTCGCGATCTTCAGCGGTCTCAGCATGATCGCCAAGGAAGCGTGGGAACAAGATCCGGTCTGGGGTGTCCTGTGTTCCAGTCCCTCCACGGCCATCGTGATCGGGGCGATTCTGGTTTTCGTGGCCATTTTCACCCAGAACCCGGTCTTTGCCATCATCGCGCTGGTCTCTTTTGGTGTCGCCGTACTCGGCGTCATCGCCACGGTCGTCTTTACCGTCAAGAACTGGGAACAAGCCCGTGGCGGCTGTTTGCTGTCGTTGATGGGTTTGGGCGGCTGGTGCATCCTGTTGATGGTGGCGATCCTGATCGTCGGTCAGGCGATGCTGAAGGAAATCCGAATGCCCGGTGGCGCCGCAGCGCCGCAGGAACAGCAGGTGGCTCCGCCCATGGACCCTGCGCAGATGATGCCCCCGGGGGCCGGACCCGGCGGTCCGGCAGTGCCCCCAGGGAATCCTGCAGCACCGATGCCTTAAACTTGCCGAGCCGCACCCTTTGGAGTCCACACCATGTCGGTCAATCGTCGCTCGTTCCTGACGGCCACTTCCGCGACGGCGGGTCTCGCAGCCCTGCAACCGGGTTTGTTCGCCGCGGAAGACTCGGCCGCCGAATTGAAGAAAATCGGCAAGACCCCGCACACCAGGTTCGCGGTCAACTGCGAGATGTGGTGGACCAAGTTGCCTTTCATGGAGCGAGTGAAACAAACCGCGGCACTCGGCTTTCCCGCGCTGGAATTCTGGCCGCTCGCCGGGAAAGATCTCGATGCCCTCGCCGCGCTGACACAGGATCTTGGCATCGAGATCGCCCAGTTCACCGCGTGGGGATTCAAGCCTGGCATGAACGACCCGAAGAACCACGACGATGTCGTCAAAACAATCAAAGAGGCCTGTGTCGCCGCGAAGAAACTGAAGTGCAAAAAGGCGTGCGTCGTCGCCGGGGACGACATCCCCGGCATGTCACAACCGGAAATGCACGCGAACGTCATCAAGGCGCTGAAGAGTGTTGCCAAGATTGCGGAAGACAACGATCTGACGCTGATTCTCGAACCGATGAACATCCGCGTCGATCACAAAGGCCATTGCCTCTATGGCAGCGCCCCGAGCATCCGGATCTGTCAGGAAGTCGGTTCATCCCATGTGAAGATCAACTGGGACCTCTACCACATGCACATTACCGAAGGCGACCTCTGCGGTCATCTGCGGGAAGGGATGCAGACGAAGACGATCGGTTACCTGCAACTCGCCGATCACCCCGGCCGCAACGAGCCCGGCACCGGCGAAATTCACTACAACCGCGTGCTGAAAGAAGCCTTCGACCTCGGCTACCGCGATTACGTCGGTTTGGAATGCCGCCCAACAGAAGAAATCGCGGCGGCGAAACGAGTCGCCGCCGCGGATGTGTGGTGAGACACTCCGAAGCCCGGCATCTGCCTTGGATGCCGGGCTTCGGCATTTGAGGATGACTCACATCCCGTGTGCGGCCCAGTGCTGGCTGCCAGTGTGTCACTTCCGAAATCGTCGAAACCACCGATGAGCATCGAGACAGCGCCCCCTCAGGAGTCATCACCCGTCGAGAAGCCGTTTCGTGTCTGCACGAAATGCGGCGCGAAATCAACGCGAATCGAACTGTTTCGATTTACACGGATTTCCGCGACGGAGATTAGCCGACTCTGTCCACCATGCGATGATGAACGCGAAGCGGGCAACAGCCGGACACGTTATGTGACAATCAGCATTCTTGGTCTGGGGTTGCTGATTATCTTCCCCGATTCGTGGATGCTGCTGGCTTTCTGCTTCTCGTTCAGCCTTGGGTTTCTGTTGATGACGCCGGTGCATGAACTGGCACACGCCAGCATGGCAAAGTTGCTCGGCATGTCCGTCTATGACATCACCATCGGCACCCACGGCCGCGTGTTGAAAGAGTTCATGTGGGGCCGGTGTCACGTCACCATCAAGCGCGGCTTGGATGGCGGACATATGTCGGCGATGTCCGCCTCGCCCCGCTGGTTGCGGCTGCGACATTGGCTGGTCACAGCTGTCGGCCCATGTGTTCATCTCGCCACCGTTGCAACGCTCTGGCCATATCTGGAGCAAAACGATGGCCATCTCTGGTGGCAATGGTTCGTCTATTTTGCGTTCTTTACCAATGCGATCATGCTGTGGTCTTCGGTGGTCCCTTTCTCGACCGTGAATTGGACGGCCGGGCGATACAACGATGCCATGCTGCTGCTCTGGTTCCCGTTCGCGAAAAAGTCCGAAATGACGGCCTACCATGCCTACTATTTTGTGAGTGAGGCAAACTACCAGTTGGGGAAGCACGATGTCGCTGAGATGCGGCGAGTCCTGGAAGAAGGGCTGCGGCATTACCCCGAAAACTTAGCTCTACAATCGATGAATGCGACTGCGGCGGCGTTGGCAGGAGAGTATGAACTCGCGCAAACCATCTTCGACAAAATCCTTTCTGATCCACAAGGCCACCCGGATGTCATCGCCTACACGCGGATGCATCGTGCTTGGACGGAACTGGCTCGGTACCCATCGCTGGATCATCAGCTCATCGAATCTCTGACGAAGGCTTCGATGGATGAACTTCCCTGGATCCGCTCGTTTCAAGGACTACGCGGATGTGCGCTGATCGCAAATGGGAACCATGTCGAAGGTGTTCCGTTGGTGATCGATGCACGAGAAGAAGGCTGCTGGTTTGAACAGGCAATCTACGAAACATACTTGGCACTCGCGTCAATGCGCCGAGATGAATGGGAAGACTGAAGTGGACCCCGTTTTTTAGACCACGGGGATAGATGGAAAAGTGGTGTTGGAACGGTGAGAAAGGGGGCATCGTGGAAGGATTCTTTGGAAGGGAAAGACGATGCCTCGGGAGAACGGCTACGCCGAGAGCTTTCACTCGAAGGTGGTCGATGAGTTCTTGAGTCGAGAACAGTTTGAAAGTGTGACGGCCGCCCGGTCCCTGACAGCGGCCTGGAAAGACGATTACAACCATGGCCGGCCGCACAGTTCGCTGGGGTATGTGACCCCGGCGGAATTCGCGGACCGCTGTGCGGCTTCCGTTCCGGAGTTCCCTTCGCCACAGGCTCAGGCAACTCCTCCACTCCAGCCGCACAGCGTTACCCAACCCGAACTCTCATAACCCCTGGTACGAAAAATGGGGGCAGACCAGTGCCGCCATCCAAGAGCCCGTTTCCAAGCGTGCGGTCCGCTTTCTGACCGAAAACGCTCCGGAATGGCTGCCGCACATCGCGCGTCAGCGTGGCGAACGAACGGAACATGGCTTCTGGCAAAGCGGTAGCGGTTACGATCGCAACATGATTCAGGGCCAGACGCTGCTCGCCATGATCGACGACATCCACATGAACCCGGTGCGGCGCGGGCTCGTCGCACATGCCGTCGATTGGAAGTGGTCCAGTGCCGGTTGGTACGTGGCAGGACGGACTGGCCCATTGCGTATTGATCCGATTCCCGCGGATTGGCTCGAATGAACACTGTCTCTGGGTCGTCGCAGACTCCGACCCAGCCACCCTTTCATCGACCCTCAAACCCCACAAGGGGTGGCTGGGGCGAAGTCCTCGCCGCCCCAGAAGCACGCCAGCACGTCGGTCACCCGTCGATTTGAACTTGATTTTCCGCAGTTTAATCCACTAGATTGAGAATGCGTGATCGAGCGATCGGACAGAGATCAATTCACGAGCGATTCCGGGTTGCGGATTCGTGTTCGGTTTGTTGTTGGTGTCACTGTGGAGTGGGGATTCCAAAACTTGGCAAAGGCAGCTTTTGATTGTGTTTCTGCAATCACATCCGGTTCAAACCTTGTTAAGGAGTTTGCTATGAATGTATTCCACAACATCATGTGCATGGGTGCTGCTCTGCTGCCGGGCCGTTAGGACGGAAGCCCCCACTGCAAGTGACATGGCCGAAAACCGATATCGAAATCTACCGGGGAACAGAGCAAGGGGTTCGACTCCCCTACCGGCACTTAAGATCTGTCCGATCGTTTGATCTGCGAAGTTCATCAATCTCTGACATCTTCATCCAATTCAATCAATTAGTCGCATTCGACGGGTGGCTGGCGCGAAGTCCGCGCCGCCCCAGAATTGACGCGGCAATCTGGGTTGTCGAAGACTCCAACCCAGCCACCCCATCAAAGAGACTACGCGCCGGCCGGATGCAGTTCCGGTTTCAGCCAGACCCACGCTTTGCCTAAGCGGCCGCCGTAGTTGCCGGCGGAGATTTTGACCAGGCCGGGGGTGTCGAGGGCCGCGGCGATGGCGGCTTGCGTGGCGGCGGAGACGGTGGCGAGATCGTGGCCGTTGAAGATGATTTCCTGAATCGAGGCGACGTTCGCGGGGACCTGCGACTGGTCGCCGAGTTTGTCCCGCAGCGTGGGACAGAACGGGTGGTTGGTGCTGGCGAAGAGGAACTTGTACGCGCTGCCGGCTTTGGACCCGCTGCCCGCGATACCGCCGGGGAAGGGCATGATCACGCCGGGGACTTTTGCGGCGGCGGCGACTCCCCGTTCGGTGGCTTCGAGGGCCGCATCAACGGTTTCGCCGAAATACCACAAATTGCCCCCCATGATGCCGTCGCGGAAACCGAACCGGCGGTCGATGACGAACTCGCCCCCCATCAACGGCAGCACCCACACTTTGCGACCGTAGCGCGTGTCACGGAACTGGTGGCCGTCGCCGAAGAAGGCAATCTTGCGGCCGAGTTTGAAGTACGGCTCGGTGTCGAGCAGGTTGAAGCACGCGGTCGTTGGACAGGTGAGAATGTCCTGACTGATCCGATGCAGCAGCACTTTTTCGAGCCGGGCTTCTCTCTCTTTCCAGAAGCGCGGGACGTGAAACTGCAAGATTGCGCCGGGGCGACCATCGGGGGTCGCGAACGATTCGTCACCACCGGGACCGACGAAGCGATCCAGCCCGGCTTCACAATCACAGAAGATGCTGCTGGAGGCATGGCCGGTGGCAGCGTCAATAGCGTGCTGCAACCATTTGCGATCGCGTGCGGTCACGAGCACCTCCGCATAGATGCTGCGGAAGGCCTCGGCGTAGGTGTCTTCGATTTCCGGTTTGGGCATTACTACGCCGTCTGCAGGGTTTCAATCGTCGCCATGTGAAGCAGAGACAAAATCCACGACCGGTCGGTCTCGGGGTCGGCGAGAATCACTTTTGTCTTCATGACAATCGCCAGTTCGGGATGCTTGACCTGATAAATGTCACCGTTCGTCATGCGGATGATGAATGGTTCGAACGGTCGCCGTTGTAGCAGATCGCGAAGAGTCTCAGCGCTCATGGCTTTTCCTCGGATGGAATGGGGACCCGGTGTTCATTCTATCACATTGAAGGCCGGGTCAATCCATTCGGTTCGAGAGGTTGAGGTCACGCGGTGGATCGGCGCGGGGCGCGAAACCGCAAGCGGTGAATGTTACGGGTTGGAGCGACCGCGGCCGGGGTAGATCGCGGCTTCGGTGATCACTTTATCCATGAAGACGTCGTGGTCCTGCATGGGGATTTCCTCGAACATCTGGCACTCGAAGGCGAGGGCGACCAGCGGGGTGTCCGGCCGGGCGTGTTCGAGGAGCTTGTCGTAATAACCCTTGCCGTGACCGGTGCGGCCGCCGCGACGATCGAACGCTACGCCGGGGACCATGATCAGATCGATCTCGGCGACATCGACTTTCTTCTCGGCGACGGTTCGCAGTTCCTCTTTCGGTTCGAGAATCTTGTACATCCCGACTGCGAGTTCATCGAGATTTTCGAGGTGAAAGAGTTCCAGTTCGCCGTCCACACAGTAAGGGACGATGATCTTCTTGCCGCTGGCGAGGGCATCGTCGAGGGAGTGCCGGGTGCGGACTTCGCTGCGTACGTCGAGATAGAAGAGGACGGTCTTCGCCGCCTGGCATTCCGGCAGCGCGAGGAACTTGGCGACGATCGCCTTGCTCAGTTCGTCCTTATTTTCCTGGGCGTTGCGGTTCGCGTGGGCTTGCTCGCGAATCGCCTGTTTGCGTTCGCTGGAAGTCGCGGGGGCGGCAGTGTTCATGCACTCAGATCCTTTTTCGTTGGTTCGATTTGGTTTCCATCGTACCAAGCTGATAATGCCGCGGCCAACCGCCGAGCGGGTCCGCGAAATTCTTTGGCCAGTGTTGATCCGATGCCGACCGCATCGCGTTGTTGCCGGTGGGAGATGCCAGAATGTATGACAGTTTGGCTGACTCGGCGCTATCTTCATGCGGTGATGGCCCTACCCCCGCGACTTGGAGCCGCCTGTTTCTGAAACTGGGTGTGGCGTATGTTGCCTTGGCGGCATTGAGCTGCACCGAATGCAGTTTCCGCGACCAAAGTGTCGAGGTCGAAGGGCGGGTTGAACCAGTCGGCGCTGGTCCCAAGCCGAACACGCTCATGGTTCGTTATCATTTCACCGATCCCGTGACTCACAAACCACGGATGAATACCACGCGGTTGCCAGTCCATCTGGTCCCGAACACACCGACGGCAATTGTGCAGTACATCCCGGGTGAGATGCCGTCGAGCCGATTAAAGGTCGAGACGCGCAGCGAGATGCCGTCGGTCTTCTTCTGGGTGAACGTGGTTTTCGGCGTGGCAGCTATGGGGTTGATCGGTTACATCGCGTGGGAAGCGAACCACCCCATCCAGCGGCCCCGGAATCGGTGCCGGAACTATGCGTTGCGATGACGGACTTCGGCGGTCCAGTGCATCCGTCGCTGGCGCTCCGGGCTGGGACGGACGCGATTACCACCGTGTCGCGGCGGCGCGTTGCAGGGTGACGACGATGGAACCGTTGCGGAAGACGGTGACGGTGCCCGTCGACTGGCTGACGGTGATCGCCATCGCCATCGTGTGCACGGTGATGGCGGCGGCGGTCTGGTGACGGGCGCCGAGTCCCTGCGGCAGATTCGACGACGCGGACTTCGGCGTCAGGTAAGTCCCCGCGGAAAGGACCGTGCCATCGCCTTGAATGACGAATGCCCCGTCGATCACGGCGTATTCTTTGATCGTCTCGCTCAAACTTGGGTCGAGAATGTTCCGGAGTTGCCGGGAGTATCCGTGGAACGGGTTCAGCACCAACTGCTGGGCCTGTCGCAGGACATTGCGGGAATCGCCCAGGACGAACATCGCACCGACGGGGTGGGCTTCCCGACCTTCGGAAGCGATTTCCAATGCGAGCGACAACACCCGCAACATCACCGCCGGGCGGACGACGTCGACGCCACGGCGGTTCTTCTCCGAGAACATGGCCCGCAGGTGCGACTCGGGTTTTGTAATCGTGATGCTGTCGAGTCGGCGACCGTCCGCGCCGGTGACACAGATGACCGTCGTTTTTTCATTCAGCAACCCGGCGGACGCGGCGAGCAGCAAGCCGAGATTCGCCCGGTCCATGCGGGACAGCGTAGCGTGCAGCACATCGAAAACGTGCGTGTTTTCGCGCTTGATTTCGAAGTCGTCGCTGTGTTCGGTCGTAATGACGAGCAGCTTCCCTTTCCAGGTGGAAAAGAGATCCCACGGGACATTCTCGACGCGATCCATCGCCAGCAATAACGCTTGGGAACCGACCGCTTCGACCAACTGAATCGCATGCTTGATGAGTGTTTGCGTGAGCTTGGGCACGCTCGGCGGACGGACCGGACGATGCTCCGGCGTCAGGCCGGCTTTCGAGAGAAGCAACGCATCGATCGTTTTTGCATCTTTGGCATCGATCAACTGCTGCCGGAACTCGGCGGATTTCAGCAGTTCCGCCATCGCAGCCAGAACTTCGACATGCGTCTGCAACAGTTTGCGACCGAGAACCAGCAGGCAGATCAGCCGGACGTGCAAGCCCGCCGGGCCACCGTAGTCGACGCCGGATTTGCTGCGACCGAGAACGATGCGGAAATCGCCGTCCCAGTCGATGAACGCATGCGGGAGCGCGAAATCGTTGGCGACAAGCGTCTGTGCGGCGGCTTCCCGTTCTTCGATGGCGTTCAGCACCACTTCGGGGGCGATCCCTTCGTCATCGAGGTTCGCGGCCTGAACCAGCGCCCGGATGGCAGCGGGACGGCTTTTCGCCGTGAGTTCAATGATCCGGATGGCGGAAACCAAATCACCGAGATCCAACGCACCACCCTTTAGTCACAACCCGGCTGAGATTGACCGCCGGGTGATTGCCGCCGTTCCGCTCGGGTTCGATGACGCCCCAAGGTCGTTTCAACGAGCGTTTTCGCGAGAAAACATCCGAACTGGCGTTATAGTAGAACGGCCCGTGGGTTGACAACTGGGTCAAAATAAAGTTCGCCCGGCGGCCGGGAAATGCGGAATTCCTGGTCCGTTACGAGGACGGCTTCCTGTCCGGGTGAGCAAAAAAAGCGTCCCGACTGGTCGGGCAGTCGGGACGCTGGAATTGGTTTCAACAGTCATCGAAAACGGCGTCAGGGATGGTTAGTAACGTCCTCCACCCCCACCGCCGCCGTAGCCACCTCCGCCCCCACCATCTCCGCCGCCTCCGCCCCCACCGTAGTTGCCGCCACCACCACCGTAGCCGCCCCCGCCGCTGCTGCGACGTCCGCCGCCCCCACCGCCACCCCGTTCTTCACGCGGACGGGCTTCGTTCACGGTCAGCGTGCGACCCTGGAAGGCGGCACCGTTCATCTCGTTGACGGCTTGCTCCCCACCGTCGGCCATTTCCACAAATCCAAAGCCGCGCGACCGGCCGGTTTCCCGATCGGACACGACTTGTGCCCGGGTCACTTCACCAAACTTCGAGAACGCTTCGCGGAGATCATCCGCCGTCGTCTGATAGGGCAGATTGCCCACGTACAAATTCGTTGCCATTCGTCATCCTTCGCGGAGCCTGGACCGGCTCCCGGTTCACAGAAAATCGACGGGACCAACCCCGAACGGGGCAAGGAAGAGGGGACTGACCGATAACCCGACCGTCAAAGCGTTCTCACCGGACCGACGACATGCACACCCCGACTGCTGCATCTCTCGACCACCGAATCCTCGACGAGCCTCGCGGTGACCAATCCCAAGTCGCCTCCCTCTCAGAACGAGAAACCCCACCGAAGAACCGGCAGGAAAGGGAATTGCGGCTGTCACTGTCACGAGGTTCCGTTCGTCATCTTCCCTGTACAGCAACCCGTGTTGCGGTACACATCGCTCGTTATCGCAAGATCAACCAGCCAATTGAAGCCCGATTTCCCGATTTTTGCAGCGATCTCGCCAAGTTTTTCCCCCGGTCGGCACGTCACTCAAACCAGGAAAACTCCCGCTGCGATGTCACTGGTGACATGCACAGAAGCCCGGCGTTTTCCTCAACGCCGGGCTTCTGTCTTCGGATGAACGCGGCTGGTGATCCGAAAGGCAGATGCCGGGCATGGCGGAAAATGCCCGGCATCACGATCAATCCCGATCGAGTTTCCGCACCGTGCCACCGAGTTGACGCACGCGGCCGTTTGCCGTTTCCAGCCACAACGCCCCATCAGCATCAATGCCGCGGCAGACACCGTCGACATGTCTCTCGCCGGTGGTGACGCGCACGCGGCGGTCTTGCAGCACGCAGTAACGCGACCACGCACTCGGCAGATCTAACCGCTCGGCGACCCGTTCCTTCGACAGCGTCGACCAGCGTTGCAGCACGCTCAACAACACCGTGGTCAGCGGCGGGGGCGAACCGAGTAAATCCACCAGCGAGGTCGCGATGGCTTGCAGATCGGTCGGCGCATCCCGGAACGAATTACCGACGTTGATGCCGATGCCGATCACCAACCGCTGCGGTTGGCCCGGCGGGACTTCCACCAGAATGCCGCAGATTTTGCGGCCGTGGACCTGCACATCGTTCGGCCATTTCAGTCCGATGGAATGGGCCGGGACGAACTCGCTCAGCGCTTCCGCAATCGCCAGTCCGGTGAGGACCGACACCTGCGGCCACATCGCCGCCCGCAGTCCGGTGCTCGCTTCATCCACGATCAGCGAGAACGTCAACGCTCCCGGAGCCGCCCACCAGACGTGCGCTCCGCGGCCGCGCCCGGCCGTTTGCGTTTCCGCCCAGATGAGCCGCGGCAGTTCGAGGTCCGCGTCCGCCGCCCATTGCAGCGCGAGATCGTTGGTCGACCCGAGTGCCGCAAACCAGTCCGCCTTGCGCACCAACGTCTCGCCCTCGATCCGCAGCAAAGCATCCACAACAGCGGGAGGAAGGACGGCGGTCACGGGGAGTTGTCAGTTGTGGGTTGTCAGTTGTCAGTGGTGGGAGAATACGCTTTTTCCGTCAGAGCCGCGACCGTCAGGGAGCGTGTTGCGAAGATCGTAAATACTTACGTCACGGATGTGCCACGGTTACCAAACCGACTCAAGCAGTGCCACCCCGCCGGAAAGTTCATGATCAGCCCGAGGCGGGCCGTGCGATGTCCTTGGGTTTGAACCAGCTACGATCACGACACTTCTGCTGATACTGTGAGTAGAACCCCGTCCCGAACCGTTGCTGCATGTGAGCCTCCAACTGCAATGCTTGGCGAGTTACGACCAAGTGGCACAACTGCATGAACAGGCCGGTATCCTCCGCTGCGGCGTCCCCGACTAACTCGAACCCGTCGCAAGACACAACGAGTAGAATGATGTCAGCCGTTAGGTCGGTGAACCCCTCATAGTATTGCAACCAGTCGTCATCGGTGTCACCAACGATGGCGACCGCATCGCCCGACCAGCGGCCTACGCGGACTGGATCATTAGGCACTGTGGGGGAGAAACCGCGGACGAGAAGAAGGTCGAATCCGCGTGCGGTTAGATTGAGTCCTAGACCACCTAACTTGGGATTCCCGCCGAGCGCGTCCGTGGAGAACCACTCGCGCTTCGAGAAGTTCGCATAGTGGTATGTCGTGCCCATCGACCACTCGCCCTGTTGCGCTTTTTGCGGCTAAACCTGTGATTCTCTGAACGGACTGGGTCGAGAATACTCGAAAAATGGCAAGTGTCAATTTCTTGGTGGGTGCTGCCTATCTCCTCGGCTCATACCGCAACGCCACCGCACCCGAGGCGAACTCCTGGCGGCTGATGAGTTTCAAGTCAACATGCTGCGACAGCCCTGCGAACAATGTCCGCCCGTGGCCTGCCAGACGGGGGTGGACGATGAACTCGTACTCGTCGATCAAGCCCAGCTCCGCCAACGCTTGTGGCAGCGTCACGCCTCCCACGAACAGCCCTTTACCCGACTCCCGCTTGAGTTGTTGAACGGCCTGCTTCAGATCCCCACGCACGAGCTCCGCGTTCCAGTCGACCCGGTCCAGCGTGCTCGACACGACATACTTCTTCGCCGCGTCGATCGTCCGGGCGAAGGGGTCCATCCAGTCGGGCAACGCTTCCCTCTGCGCGGGCGGCCGAAACGCGGCTTCCATCATTTCGTAAATCACCCGGCCGAACAGGAGAGCATCGGCCCGGTTGAGGTTCTCGACCGCGTGCCGATGCAACTCTTCGTCCGCAGGCATGGCCTGATGATCGCAACACCCGTCCAGAGTGACGTTGATGGAATACCGCAGCGGTCGCATGACGGAACTGCCTCGAAAGGGATGATGCCACCGAGCATAGCAGAAAGACGAGTGAGCCGCGAAAAGGCGCAAGAGGACGCAAAAGGAAGAGAAGAGTTTTTGCCACAAAATGCACAGAAGACACAAAAGAAGAACCAGAAGCCCAGCCTTTCTTAAGGCTGGGTCTCTTCCATTCTTCAATGTCTTTTTTGTGTCTTCTGTGCCTCTTGTGGCAAACCTTCCTCTGAATCTGCGTCTTTTCGCGGCTAAAAACTCTTCTTCGCAACCCAGACCGGTGCCGCGTCAGCGGTTGGAAGCTTCTCGAACCGCGTTCAATTCATCAGAATCATCGCTTCAACTTCTCGCTGAACGATCCCGACAGAGGCCGCCACTATGAAGCGGAGGATCATCGACGATCAGCTCTATCAGCCAGTGGATTTATTGTGTGCCACGGCCGTGTCGGCCGTGCAAAGTGGCAATACGTCCTGCCTATTCGCACGGCCGACACGGCCGTGGCACACGAGTCGAATGAATCCACGGACAGCGATGCCCACTTCATCACGTTCGGATGCTACAAACGTCGGCACCTGCTCTCGCGGGATCAGCCGAAGCGGATCGGGCTGGGGGGCTTGTATCAGGAACTGCGGCGGCTCGAAGCTCAATGCATCGGCTTCGTCGTGATGCCGAATCATGTGCACGCGCTGGTCTGGTTCCCCCGGCCCGGCTGCCTGAGCCGATTCCTTCACGAAGGGAAACGCCATTCGAGCCACTGGATTCGCGCATGGTACGGCCGCCAGCAACTGCGCTATTTCGACGATTTCGAAGTCGGCATCCGCTTCTGGCAGCCCCAATATCATGCTTTTGAAATCGGGGAGCGGGCGAAAATGGAAGAGAAGCGGGACGATATGCACGCCAACCCGGTCCGCGCCGGCCTGGTTGCCAGGGCGGTCGACTGGCCGTGGAGTTCGGCTCGCTGGTCTCTGCAACACAAATCCGTCGGCGTGCCGATGACGTGGGTGCAGTGTGATTCGTGGAAGCGTATCCTGAAGCTTCCAGCCGCTGCGCGGCACCGGTTGAGACAACCCGGTGGTACCCAGTTCCTGATTGGGTGGCTGGGTCGGAGTCCGCGACGACCCAGATCAGTGCCGAATCACTGGGGCGGCGAAGACTTCGCCCCAGCCACCCCGCCGTGACTTATTTTGCCCACAGATGCGACCACTTCTCTTTCCGTGTGGCGAGGTCCCGGACATGGATCTGGCCGTCCCACCCGGCGGACGCAAGGAGGTCGTCTTGCGGCGAAATCGCGACGCCAAACGCGAATTTGTCGTGAGCTTTCAAGGTCTCTGTCAACTTCCATTGGCCGAGGTCATCGGCACCCCAGATTCTGACGGTCAGATCCATGCCCGCGCTCGCCAGGAGATTTCCATTCGAGGAGAACTGCAACTCGGTGACTCCGCGCGCTTCGTGGCCGGCAAGCTGATGTTCTTCGACACCGGAGGCCACATCGAACACGCGGATCAGTGCGTCGTGACAACCGCTCACGAGTTTGGTGCCGTCTGGCGTGAAGGCGACGCCATTCGTTGCTGCGGGATGCTTGAGTTCGTGCAGCACTTTCAGGTTTTCGAGATCGTAGATGCGAACATAACCGTCGGCTCCCGCGCTGGCCAACCGCTTGCCGTCAAGTGATTGAGCTAACCCCCACACGCCCCCCTTGTGAGCCAGATGAAAATTGTGCAGTGGCGTTGCCTGGGGGAGTTTCCAGACAATGATCGAGCCACTGTTGAAAGACGTGATCAGCCGTTGTTCATCGGGTGAAAACAGCACCCCCTCTACATTGGCCTCCAGCGGCATTTGGCCAAGTTCAGTGCCGGCTTGGGGGTCGAAAAAGTGAACCGCCTTGCCGTAAGTTCCGGCCGCAATGATGTCACCCTTCGGCGACCAGGCCACACTCCGCACGCCATGTTCCGTTGGCAACACGAACAACGGCTTCCCGGAAGTGGCGTCCCAGATCCGAACTTCCCCACCAGTCGCCTGTTCCCAATCGCCATGTGCCGTAGCCAGCTTGGTGCCGTCGGGCGAGAATCGCGGAGACCAGACCGGTCGTGACGGCCGCTTCGGCGTGGTCTCTGGCTCAGCAGCAAGTCCGGTACGGAAAACCGTAACCGACATTATCATCACACCGACGATCAGCGGTCGCAACGAATAGGACATGGGCACACCCTCGCAGTGAAAGCAAGGAACACGAACGCGAGACACATTGTCTATATCGTGTCGGCGAAGCTGTCGCAACCGCTCGTCGGAGTTTTTCGGGGGGCTACGGATGTGAGTCTCCCCTCTCGAACCACGGAGCGACGCTTACCCATTTGCGATGCGCAGGATCGCGGTTTCTGTCGGTTGCACCAAAGCGGCCGCTGTCGGGTGCGCGCATCCGGTTGCCGCGGTTTCGGTCGTTATTCGTTCCCACGCCGGGTACCACCGGTTGAGGCAACCGGCGGTACCCCGTTAGCACTGGTATTCATCCCTGTCCACACGGACTTCTCACCTCTCCAAAATCGAAAAACTCCCTCTTGCCTGGCAACTGTACCAGTGCGAGCGTGATGAAAATCATTCAGCACGCACGACGCGGCAGGCATGAGGGAGACGGAACATGACGACTCGGGAGGAACTGTTGGAGACGCTGCGGCGGCTGGCGGTCGAACAGGGGCCGAATATCACGCTGTATCGCTTTCGCGAAGAGACGGGGATTTCGCGGAGTATCGTGTATGACCGCTGGGGGAACTGGACCAATCTGCGCGTGGCCGCCGGGCTTCCGCGACGGGTGACGATCGCACCGGTTTATACTCAGGACGAACTGCTGGGCGAGTTCCATGCCGCCGTTCGCGAGATCAACGGGTATCCGACACTGGGTGAATTCTCGCGATTGTCAGACCGGAGTTGGAATACGTTCGACCGCCGCTTCGGTCCCAAGCCGACGATCATCGACTGCTATCGCGACTGGCTCGAACCTCAACCGGCCGAGGCCCGGCCGCCGTTTCTGGCGGGCATCGAACGGGACTGCGAGCCGAGCGTGGTTCCCGGACTGGGGGTGCCGCGCGAAGTCGTCCCGCCGCCGATCGATCTGTCCTCGCTGCTGGGCGACATGCTCCCCCCCAGCGAACCGGAACCAGCCCCCTTCCCGCCGGAATGGCTGCGCCGCTTCTCGAAATCGTTGAAGCCGTTGCTGGTACTGATGGCAGTGACGGCGGGTTTACTCGTTCCCACGCTCTGCGTGGGAATGCCGGGCCGCGATGCTCTGCGTCGCTGGAACGCTTCACAACGCTCGAAGACGACGCGGAGCGTCGAAGACCGGGGGTTCCCACGCGGAGCATGGGAACCAGTTGTCATGAAGTTACCGGGTACCACCGGTTGCCTCAACCGGTGCCGCGTCAGCGGCTGGAAGCTTTTCAAACCGCGATCGAGTGATCAGAATTATGGCTGGTGGCCCAACCGTCGCTTTGGACATCTGGGTTTACTAGAGGACTGGCAGTGGAATTCGGCTCGCTGGTACCTGGAAGCAAATCCGTCGGTGTGCCGATTAACTGGTGAATTGCGATTAGTTGGCGCGTATCCGGAGGCTTCCAGCCGCTGCGCGGCACCGGTTGAGACAACCGGTGGTACCCGTTCGCGGTTAAATGGGTTATTGATACGTCAGCAACAAATCCCCTGCGGCGACTTGGACTCTGGGGCGGACGAGAACCTGGGCGATTTTGCCGTCGGCTTCGGCGTACACGTTCGTTTCCATTTTCATCGCTTCGAGGCTGAGCAACTTCTGGCCTTTGGTGACGGCGTCGCCCGGCTGGACGGCGACGGTCACCACCATCCCCGGCATGCTCGCGCCGATGTGCTTCGGATTGGCGGTGTCGGCTTTGACACTCGCGGCGGCATCGGGTTCGAGGCTCTTGTCGACGACGGTGACATCGCGCGGCTGGCCGTTGAGTTCAAAGAAGACGGTCCGCTTGCCGTCGGGATGGGCGTCGCCGATGGTGAGGAAATTCACGATGAGCCGCTTGCCCGGTTCGATATCAAACGCGATTTCTTCGCCGGATTGCTGGCCGTAGAAGAAGACCGGCGTCGGCAGTCCGCTGGTGTCCGAATATTTCTGCTGATGCCCGACGAACTCTTCGTAGACCTTGGGATAGAGCACCCATGTCACGACATCGCGGCGGGTCGGTTCGCGCTTGAGGATCGCCCGCACTTTCTCGGCGGCGGCGTCCCAATCCATCGGGGCGAGACTTTCCCCCGGACGGCCTTCCACCACCGGCCGGCCGCGCATCACGCGCTCGACGACCTTCGGCGGGAAGCCCCCCGGCGGTTGCCCCATCTTGCCGCCGATGAGATCGATGACCGATTCCGGGAATGCCAGATCGCGCGATTCGTCGAGAATGTCCGCGGACTTCAGATTGTTGGCCACCATGAACAGAGCCATATCGCCGACGGATTTGGAACTTGGCGTCACTTTGATGATGTCGCCAAAGAGCTGGTTCACCGCGGCGTAGACCTGGCAGACTTCCGGCCAGCGTTCGGCGAGTCCCAATGCCTTCGCCTGTTGATACAGGTTCGTATATTGCCCGCCGGGCATTTCATGCTGATACAAATCCGTGGTCGCGGGGAGCATTACTGTCTCGAACGGCTTGTAGTAGTCTCGCACCACTTCCCAGTACCGCGCGAGGCCGTCGAGATGGTCGCCTTCGAGACCCGTGGCCCGATCGTTGAACCGCAGAGCTTCGACGATGGCGTTGAGGTTCGGTTGCGAGGTGCCGCCGGACATCGGGGCCAGCGCGGCATCGGCGATGTCGAGACCGACGCGGCTCGCATTCAGAATCGACGCGGCCTGCATCCCGGCGGTGTCGTGCGTGTGGAAGTGGATCGGGATGCCGATTTCCTGCTTCAACTCGCGGACCAGCAACTCCGCGGCGTCCGGCTTGCACAACCCAGCCATGTCTTTAATGGCGAGGATGTGGGCCCCCATCTTTTCGAGTTGCTTCGCGAGATTGACGTAATACTTCAGGTCATACTTCGGTCGTTGCGGGTTGAGAATGTCGCCGGAGTAACAGATCGCGGCTTCACAGATCATGCCGTTGTCGATGACGGCGTCCATTGCGACCTGCATGTTCGGCACCCAGTTAAGGGAGTCGAACACACGGAAAACATCCATCCCGGCCTGAGCCGCTTCCTTTACGAATTCGCAGACGACGTTGTCCGGATAGTTCGTGTAGCCGACGGCGTTGGACGCCCGCAGAAGCATTTGAAACAGGATGTTCGGAATGCGTTCCCGCAATTGCGTGAGCCGATCCCACGGACATTCCTTGAGGAACCGCATGCTGGTGTCGAACGTCGCCCCGCCCCACATTTCCAGCGAGAAAAACTGCGGGCACAACCGGGCATACGCATCGGCGGCTTGCAGCAGATCATGCGTGCGGAATCGTGTGGCGAGCAGCGATTGATGCGCATCGCGCATCGTCGTATCGGTGATGAGCAACGGTTTTTGTTCGAGAATCCAGTCGGCGAATTTCTTGGGGCCGAGTTCTTTGAACTTGTCGCGCGTCCCCTTCGGAATCGGGCTGTTCAGATCAAACTCGGGAACCGGGGCGATGTGCCGGGGGACTTTGGCCGCGATGGTTTTGTCGATGCCGCTCGCGCCGTTGACGATCGTCTCGCCGAGGAACGTGAGCACTTTGGTCGCCCGGTCTTTGCGCGGGGCGAACTGGAAGAGTTCCGGCGTTTCATCGATGAACCGCGTGGTGAAGCCGCCGTCGATGAACTTCTGCTGCGTCATGACCTTGATGAGGAACGGGATGTTCGTCTTCACGCCGCGGATGCGAAATTCCTGCAGGCAGCGTTCCATCCGTTTGCAGGCATCGACGAATCGTCGGCCGCGGACCGAGACTTTCACCAGCAGCGAATCGTAGAACGGATTGACGACGGCTCCGGAAAACGCGCTGCCACCATCGAGCCGAATGCCGGTGCCGCCCGCCGACCGGTAATGCGACACGCGGCCGTAATCGGGCATGAAGTTGTTCGCCGGGTCTTCCGTCGTCACCCGGCACTGAATCGCATAGCCGTTCGTCTGGATCGTGGACTGATCGGCGAGATCGATTTCGGGATCGCTCAACGGCGACCCTTGCGCGATGAGAATCTGCGTCTTGACGATGTCGACCCCGGTGACTTCTTCCGTCACGGTGTGCTCGACCTGGATCCGCGGGTTCACTTCGATGAAGTAAAACTTCTTTCCTTCGGTGTCATACAGAAATTCAACGGTCCCGGCGGCGTAGTAACCGACACCCTTGCCGATCTTGATGGCGGCGTCGCAGATCTCCTGCCGGATCTTCGGATCGAGGAACGGAGCGGGGGCGATCTCGACGACCTTCTGATGCCGCCGCTGGACCGAGCAATCCCGTTCCCACAGATGGACAAGGTGGCCGTGCTTGTCGCCGATGAGCTGGACTTCGATGTGCCGCGGTTGCTGGATGAACTTCTCGACGAAGATGTCGGGCGAACCGAAAGCGTTCATGGATTCGCGCTGGGCCTGTTCAAACAGCCCGGCGAATTCGGGTTCGGTCATCACGACACGCATGCCGCGACCGCCGCCACCCTTCGCCGCTTTGAGAATGATCGGGTAGCCGATCTTCGCCGCGAGTTGCTGTCCGTCCGCCGTGTTGACGATGGGAGCCGTGCTGCCGCCGAGGATCGGGACGCCGGCTTTCTTGGCGATTTCACGAGCCGTGATTTTGTCGCCGAGTTGTTCGAGCACGGTCACGCTGGGGCCGACGAACGTGATGCCTGCCTCTTCACAGGCCCGCGCGAATTCTGGATTTTCCGACAGAAAGCCGTAGCCGGGATGAACGGCGTCCGCGCCGCAATCCTTGGCGATGCGGATGATCGCGGGAATGTCGAGGTACGCCCGGATCGGTTCGCCCGGCTTGCCGATCATGTACGCCTCGTCGGCTTTGAACCGATGCAGGGCGTAGCGGTCTTCATGCGTGTAAATCGCGACCGTGCGAATGCCGAGTTCGTGGGCACTGCGGCAGACCCGGATGGCAATTTCGCTCCGGTTGGCAACGAGCAGCTTGGTAATCGCAGACATCAGTGAGGTCGATCTCGTAGAGGACAAACAACGGCGGCAATCCCGGTGGCCCAGTACGATACTTCAGACGGCCCAGTCTCGGCAAATGGGCGAACGCCCAAAGTAGCCATCACGCTCCGCCGTGATGAGCGGATGAAGATCACGTCATCGAGTTGGCAGCCATGAAACTGAATTCATTCAAACCGTAGCCGTTTCGAAACATGCCGCTCATCACGGCGGAGCGTGATGGCTACTTTGTCAAACGGCGAAGCCATCATTCGCATACAGCTCCAAGGCACCACAATCGGAACAGCGATAGCCCTGAATTCCATAGACGCGGTTGGTTGGCTCGTCTGCAATGCCTTGTTGAAAAGCCGCGATCAGATTCGACGACGTAGCGTTACCGAGAACGACAAACACCAGATGCGGATTTCGTCCGTCTGTATCTGTAACACCGATCAATCCCTGCGCAGTCGCGAACCCGGCTTCCAGCTTGCCGCCGCATTTGCTGCACGTCTTGCTCATCCACTCTACCCCAGAAGGAACGTGCTCCGAACATGGACTTTACCACAAGCTCCCCAATGTCCACACGCCCAAAGTAGCCATCACGCTCCGCGTGATGAGCGGTACGTTTCAAATCGGCTACGGATGGAATGAATTCGGTTTCATGCCTGCCAACTCGACAGCACTATGTCCATCCGCTCATCACGGCGGAGCGTGATGGCTACTTTGGCCGCGCGCTCCACGACGCGTTCCCCAGTTGGGTCGCGGCTAAACGGCGGCGGTCGATCCGGTGCACATCGAAAGTTCACTCCGAAAATCATTGTCGCCATTCGCATCGCACCTTACGATAACGCAATCTCATTCTGTGTTCACAGCGAGGTTCCCGATGCCGATTCACGTCGACTGCCCGGAGTGTGGCCAGGAATACCGACTCCGCGACGAACTCGCCGGGAAAAAATTTGCGTGCAAGTCTTGCCAGACGGTGGTCGCCATTCCGGCTGCCGTGGCGAAGAAAGCCGTGCGGCGCGTCGCCAAAGTTGAAGAACCGGCGTCTTCAAAAAACGACGATGACTTCGACTGGGACACATCGCTGGACGACACGACCGAGATGACGGATCAGGAATCGGTCGACGAGTTGCCCGCTCTGCCGCAGGTGACCCGGAAGAAGAAGCCCGCGAAAAAAGTCCGCGCGGTCGCGGATGACGCCAATCAGGCCAATCATGATGATGACGACTTGTTCGATGGCGCGACGTACCGCTCGTCCTCATCGAGATGGATGATCGCCGGGATGCCCGTGCCGATTGTGATTTCGCTGGGCTGCCATGCGGTGCTGTGGTTGTGGGGAGCCTACTGCGTCTACGAATATTTGAGCGGGGCTCGACCCTGGAGCGCATTGGGACAGATTTTGCGAATGGTCTGGCTCTTGTGGTTGATGTATGAACTGAGTAACGGAGCCATGCGGGCGCGGTACTTGTCCATTCTCGATTCCATTTCGGGCCTCACTTGGGTGACCGTTGCGTGGATGGTCTTTATCCCCTTGATGGCACTGTCGCCGATCGTCAAGGAACAGCCGTGGGTGCTGACGTTGATTTATTTTTCGGCCGCCGCCCAGGCCACTCTGTTGATCACCAACATCATCGCCCTGTGTCTGCCTTCCGCCGCAGAACATTGCTCCGAATGGGAAGGGGGCTGATCTCCGTCGCGGCAGATTGGCAAAGGGTCACAAACGACCGATGAGCAACCCCGCGAAATGTTGTGCCGTCGGTGATATCATGCTGGAGTACCCGATTCGGTTTCACGAACGGAAGTTCCGCATGCGCTCCGCCACCGCCGTTCTTCTGTTGTTTTCGCTCCTGTTCGCCCAGCCCGTGGCCGCGGCGGACTTGTCGGCGGAACTGGTGCTGCGGGCGATTTCGCGCGGACAGGACCTGCTGAAAACGCAGCAGCGGCCGAATGGGTCATGGCAAGCGGAAAAGCAGACGGATCACATCGTGGGCATCACGAGTCTCTGTGTGTTGGCGCTCGTCAATTCAGGCATGACGGCGCGGGATCTGCCTGTGAAACGGGGGCTGGAATACCTCCGCCGGATTCCATCGGGTGAACCGCAGGATACGTATGACGCTTCGCTGATGATCATGGCTTTGGCAGCCGCGCGCGATCCGGCACGGACCGATCTGGCCCGCATTACCATTCTGGCGAAAATGCTGGAAGACACGCAGTTTACCCAGGGAAAAGTTGGGGCGTGGACCTACGGTGTTGGCAGTGCCGGCGCGGGCGACCCGAGTAACTCCCAGTTTGCCGTGCTGGCACTGAAAGAGGCAGCCGATGTGGGTGTGCATGTCAGTCCGGCGGTCTGGGAGCGGGCACGTGATTACTGGGAAGGCCAACAAAGCCCCGACGGCGGTTGGGGATATGCCGGTGGAGGCGGAAGCACCGGCAGTATGACGGCAGCCGGAATTTCGAGCCTCGCCATCGTCCAGCAAATGCTCCGCAACGATGACGGTGTCGCCCCCGACGGCACTCCGCCGTGCTGTCGACCGGAAGACCCGTATCCGGCCTTAGAGCGGGGTCTTCGCTGGATGGGCGATCATTTTGCAGTGGGACACAATCCGAACAATGGAGGCTGGCTGCTGTATTACATCTATGGTGTTGAGCGCGCCGGGCGACTGTCGGGCCGGCGATTTTTCGGCGATCACGATTGGTATCGGGAAGGGGCAGCGTTTCTCATCGCCCCCGGTAACCAGCGGAGAAATGGTTCCTGGCTTGGAGTCGGTTCGTATGAATCCGGCGAGCGGGACATCTCGGTGGTGGGGACCAGTCTCGCGCTGTTGTTCCTCTCGAAGGGACTGGCACCCGTGATGATGACGAAGCTCAAGCATGGTCCGCGTGATCCGGCCCGGCCGGTGGAGGTCGTCGGTCAGGATTGGAACACTCACCCGCGCGATGTCCGCAATCTCATGGAACACATCAGCGGCTTGCCGCGCTGGCCGGCGTTGCTGACGTCGCAGGAAGTGGACTTGCAGAAAGCGGCCCAGGCTGGCGGAGTCGATGCCCTGCTTCAAGCTCCGATTTTGTTCCTGACCGGTTCACAAGCACTGACGTTCTCGCCGGTGGAGGTGGCGTTGCTCAAGGAGTATCTCGCGCAGGGCGGGTTTGTGCTTGCGTGTCCCACATGTCAGGCCCCGGCGTTTGAAGAGAGCTTCCGCCAGTTGCTCACGCAGATTCTTCCGCCGGGCGAGCAGGAACTGCGATTGTTGCCGGAAGACCATCCGGTTTATCGCAGTGAATACCTGTTGAAGGCGGACGCCGTACAACTTCATGGGGCAGAAGTTGGTTGCCGGACGGCGGTGATGTACAGCAAGGAAGATCTCGGTTGTCTGTGGAGTTACTGGATGCGTCATTCGCCGCCGAAGCGGAATCCGCAACTCATTGCGCGAGTCGAACGGGGCATGCAGATTGCGATCAATGTCGCCGCTTATGCCACGGGGCGTGAACCGCCGAAGTCGTTGGATGCGCCTCGGAAACAAGCGAATGAAGCAAAACTCGACGAGATTCAACGTGGCTTGTTACAAGTCGCGCAGCTCAAACACACCGGACAATGGGATGCCGCGCCGCATGCGCTCCGCCGGTTACTCCTGGCCCTGAACGACACGGTCGGTGTCGCGGCGACCACAAAACCGGGCGAATTGCTGCCGAGCGATCCGAGCTTGTATCAGTACCGGCTGCTCTACATGCATGGTCGCACCAAGTTCTCTTTCGCACCGGAAGAGCGCGAGGCCATCAAGCTGCATCTGTCGCGTGGCGGCATGCTGTTCGCTGATGCCTGTTGTGGAGCCAAACCGTTCGACAAGAGCTTCCGGGAACTGGCCGCGCAGTTGTATCCCGATGCGCCACTGAAGCTGGTCGATGTGAAGCACGAACTCTTCACAGAAGCCATCGGCCACGAACTGAAAAAGGTTCGCCGCCGGACCAACGAAGGGAGTGGACCGAACGTGCCGCTCTCCGCGACGGTCAAGGAAGTTGATCCGCTGATCGAGGGTGTGGAGGTCGATGGCCGGTACGTGATTCTCTACAGCAAATACGATCTGAGTTGTGCGTTGGAGCGTCAATCGGCCCTCAGTTGTGAGGGGTACCTTTCTGAAGACGCCACGAAGATCGCGACGAATATCGTGCTGTATTCTCTGAAGAAAGAACCACGGTTACCACCAGTGGTGAAATAGCGGTTGAGAGTTGAAGGTTAGAAAAAAGGCACCGGCTCCGCTTGCGGTTTCGCGCCCCGCGCAGATCAATCCCAGTGTGTGGGATAGCACAGGGTGGGTTCAGCGCGTGGCGCGAAACCGCACAGCGGAGCATGATCACTACTTAAAACGACAACACCCCGCGGAGATTTAATCCACGGGGTGCCGTCTTCTCTGGCTCTGGGCTCTCAACTCTCGTCTCTTGACTACTGATGAGCGAACTCCGGTTGCCGACGACGGAGCTGGTCTTTCAAGCGGTTGACGATGCTGGAATGCATCTGGCTGACGCGGGATTCCGACAGACCGAGGGTCGTGCCGATTTCCTTCATCGTCAACTCTTCATAGTAGTAGAGGATGATGATCAACCGTTCGTTGCGGTTGAGCCCCTTGGTCACCAGGCGCATCAGGTCACGCTTCTGGATCCCCTTGGTCGGGTCTTCACCCTTGCCATCTTCGATGATGTCGATTTCTCGGACATCTTTGTAGCTGTCGGTCTCGTACCACTTCTTGTTGAGGCTGACGAGATTCACCGCCGACGCTTCACTTTTCATCCGCTCGAATTCTTCGACCGGCATCTGCATCTTGCGGGCAATTTCGTGATCGGTGGGCGGACGGCCCATTTCCGCTTCACACTCTTTTCGCGCCGCTTCCACCTTGCTGGCTTTGCTGCGGACAAGCCGCGGCACCCAGTCCATGGTGCGAAGCTCGTCGAGCATCGCCCCGCGGATGCGCGGTACGCAATAGGTCTCGAATTTGACGCCGCGTTCCATGTCGAACGCTTCAATGGCATCGATCAGCCCGAAGACGCCGGCGGAGATGAGATCGTTCAGATCCACTCCATCGGGCAACTTCGACCAGACACGGTCGGCGTTATAACGCACAAGCGGCAAATACCGCTCGATGAGGGCATTGCGGAGTCGCTGGTCACTGGTATCGCGTTTGAAGGCGGTCCACAGTTCACCAATATCTTCCAGGACTTTCGTCACCATCCATCCCTCCGTGGAGAGTCCATTCATCGTGTCACTGTCCGATGCCGGCGCTCATCGGGCGTCATTTCTCCGCAGAGGTCGCCTCTGCGGCAGCCATTCCCCGCGCAAATTCACTTTGCGCGGCTTCTTCCACCAACCCTTGGGCTAATCCGCCACAGATCAGCCCCAAACCATAAAACACCCCCATCCGCATCAGAGCCGTCGTCATGACGGTTTCCAGCGGATAGCCCATCAGCGCCCCTTCCGCTGCCGTTGACCCGAAGGCCAGCAACGACAAACGTCCGGCGAACTGGCGAACCATGTGGATGCTCCCCACCTCCATATTCACCCCGGCGAAAGTCGTGCGACCAGCGCTGGGCAATGAAGCGTGGATTACTTATCGGCTCCGGACTTGAGCCCGGTTGAGTCGATCTCCTCTAACTCTCGCGATCTTTTCAATCGGCCCGAAATTCACTTTTCTGCGAACGGACAATCACATTTCCTCAAGCGGCGCGACGGTCGAACCGGTGCCACAATCGTTCGAAGAATCCACCCATGGATGCGTCGCTTCTGGCAAGCAGCGCATCGCCCCAGGCTCGCGTCCCCCGTGAGGCGGCGGACGACGGAGCCAAGGTGAAGTACGGCGTCCGTTGTGTCACCGAATAGGCCACCACCGGGTCATCGGCGATCGACACCGCCAATCCCAACGGTGCGTGCAGGAAGGACCGTGCCGTCTGTTCGATCCGTTCCCAAATCTTCGTGGCCCGTTCGGTATCACAACGGTTAATGACCAAGCTGAGTTCGGCACCCTGCGGATCATGCAGGGCTTTAATCGTGGCATAGGCTTCGGCGATCGCCGTGGGTTCCGGAGTTGCAACGACGAACACCGTCTCCGCCGCAGCCGCCAGGGGGCGGACCAGCGGATGAATGCCACTGCCGGTGTCGATGATAAGGTAGTCGTGTTCGGCTTCGAGAGCCGTCAACTGCTGCAACAACGACTGCTGCACATGGGGGGGGCAACCGCGAAGATCGGTCAGGTCGCTAGCGCCGGGTACCAGATGCACACCGGCGGGACCTTCCAGCACGATGTCCTGCACGGTTCGGGCCCCGGTCACCACGTGGGACAGATTCCAGTACCCGTTGAGTCCGCACAGCAGTTCGAGATTGCCAAGACCCCAGCTCCCATCGAGCAACGCCACCCGTTGTTCCCGTTGAGCCAACGCCACAGCGAGATTGAGGGCAAGCACGCTCTTGCCCACGCCCCCTTTGCCGCTGGTGATCGCAATCGTGCGACAACGGGATGAACTCTGCGATGCCGTCTCAATGCCGTGATCGCGCTGTTCGATCAAAGACCGCAGCACCCGTGCCTGATCGCGCTGTCCCCGGTCGTTCGCGCTGGAAGCGCGATACACCGGCGGCATCCAGGGTTGCGGCGTCATGGTCGTCATACATCCCACCTCAATGGATTCTCAACGAGCAATCTCGTGTGCCACTGGCTCTGCCAGTGTCTTCTTCAACATCGATGCTGTGGAACGAATACAAAGACACTGGCAGAGCCAGTGGCACACGGACGAATTCACAGTGAAGCGGAGACCATGCGATCGCGCGGTGTGTTTCGTAGCGGCTGATCCACCTTCGACTCCACGGTGTCGAGACCGAGGATCAACCGGGCCATGCGGGTTTTCTGGGCCGGTTCGATGTCGTCGGGAACATCCTGACCCGTAGTGAGGTAACTGACCGGAGTTTTCAATCGGCGGGCGACGTTGAGCAGCGTCCCAGCCCCCAGGGCCTCATCGAGCTTCGTCAGGACCAGCGACGTCAGCCCGATCGGCTGGAAATTCGCAGCAACGGTTTCCAGAGTCTTCAAGCTGGATGCCAAGCTCAGCACAAGGTGAATTTCGTCCGCCTGTGCTTCGTCGAGGAACGCTTTCAACTCACGGATTTGTGGTTCATCTTTGGGACTGCGACCGGCAGTATCGATGAGGACGAGGTCCATCCCCTTCAGTTCGTCCATCGCCTGCCGCATTTCAACGGGTGTGGTGACGACCTTCATCGGGAGATCGATGATTTCCGCATACGTCCGCAGTTGTTCGACCGCGGCGATGCGGTAAGTGTCGACGGTGACCAGACCGATTCTGGCTCCATCCCGCAGGCGAAAGTTCGCGGCCAGTTTGGCGAGCGTCGTCGTCTTGCCGACACCGGTCGGTCCCACCAATGCAACGACTTTGCGGCGGCCCTTGGCGGGGACGATTGGTGGCGCAATGCGAAGTTCCTGTTCGATCATCGCCGATAGCAATGCCATCGTCGCCCTGGGATCGGCGAGTTGTGATTTCGAGGCATGTTGCTTCGCGCGGCAGACGAGTTCCCGCGCGAGTTCATCGTCGACTTCGGTATCCAGCAACGTCGTGTAAAGTTGGAACAGTTCGGGCGGGACGTCATGCAACGTCGAGCCACGGCGATCGCGACCCAGATCGAGAATCATTTTCTGCAATGTTTCGAGCCGTTGCTGCACGGTCGACAGATCCGCGGGCGTGGTTGCCGGTCGGCGGGGCGTTTCGACAATGCCAGCCGTGACCGAAGTGAGCGGCGGCGCGGGGGGCGTTGAACGAGGCTTCGTGTCAACAGTGCCGGTCATCCGACTGCGGGCTGCGATCGTCTGGCCTTGTGCGGGTGGCAACGATCCCCGATTCATGGAAGAAGGCATCGGACGCTTCGGCGGCGCGGTCCGTACGGGTTCGTCAACGATCACGTCGTTCGGTGACCACTTCGGCGGCGCGACGTTGTGCCGTGGTGGTGGTGCGTCGACGGGCAGTCGCGATGTCGTTCCGGTCAACAACGGTGGGGGAGGGGCGAGATCGTCATCCGCTCCCACGGAGCGGTTCGCCAACGGTTTGCTCGCGACCAGCAGCGGTTTCACGTTGACCTGCGTGCTGGCGGTGATTTCGACTTCCGATTGTTTTCGCGACCACGGCCACACACGGCGTTTGTCAATCTGCTTCGTGTGCAGAATGACGGCATCGGCTCCCAATTCGCGGCGAACGAGATCCAGCGCGGCCTGCATGTTCTCGGCTTTGAATGTGCGCACGTCAACACTCATGGGTTGGTCTCCGGCATCATCGATGTCTTGACTCCGACGAGGTCAAGAAACGTGAAGATTGGAATCATCGTGCCGCCACTCCGGCTGGAGTTGGGCGACCGTTCGCAGCCCCTTTGAGAATGCTCAAGGGAACGCTTCCGTGCGGTTCCACGGCGGTATCACGGGTGACTTCGTTGAGGCTCAGGACCGCCAGCTTGGCAAGCGATGCATGGGTGATCTGTCGCAAACCAGCACGAATCTGCGGGCTGCACAACACCACCATCGGGCGACCGACCCGTGTCAGTTTCTGCAACTGCTTGCCCAGCTCCGCGGTCACGGCTTCACTGACTTGCGGCGAGAGTTTCACAATCAACCCGCGTTCACCGAATTCAATGCCCCCAGCGAGGACGTCTTCGAGCGCCGGTTCCAGCGTAATCACATGCAGTGTGCGTTGCGGATCACGGTATTGCGCACAGATCGTGCGGCTCAGGGCGTGCCGGACATATTCGGTGAGAATCGTCAGGTCTTTCGTCTTGTCGGCGTATTCGCCCAGTGTTTCGAGGATGGATTCCAGATCACGAATCGGGACCCGTTCCCGCAGCAGATTGGCGAGCACCATGTGCAACTGGGACGGTTTCAAGAGATCGGGAATCAGTTCCTCAACCACCTTCGGAGAGCGTTCTTTGAGGTTGTTGAGGAGTTCGTGAACCTGTTGCCGATTGAGCAGTTCGTCGGAATGACTCCGGACGACTTCCGTCAGGTGCGTGATGATGACGGATGACGGTTCGACGACGTTGTAACCGAGCAACTCCGCTCGTTCGCCGTACGCCGCTTCGATCCAGCGGGCTGGGCGACCGAATGCAGGTTCCGTGGTTTCGATTCCCGGCAGCGTGCCAGTGACGTTGCCGATATCGATCGCCAGCAGTGCTTCGGGATAGATGGTGCCCCAGGCCACGGCGACGTCTTTGATTTTGATCTGATAGTTCCGCGGTTCGAGGCGGACATTGTCCCGGACGCGGACCTTGGGAAGAATGATCCCCATTTCCTGAGCGATTTTGGTCCGGATGCGTTTCATCCGGTCGAGCAGATCACCGCCGGACGCCGGATCGGCCAGGCGAATCAGCCCGTAGCCGAGTTCCAACTCCATCGCTTCCACTTGCAGTTGCTGTTCCGGCGCGGGTTCGGCTTCCGGTGGGGCCGCAGCAGCCGTGGCGGCTTGTTGCTGTTGTTCCTCAGATTCGCGTTTCTTCGTCTTGCCGCGGAGTGCCAATCCGATCGTCGCACAACCGCCCCCCAGGAACAGCATGGGAAGCATCGGCAGTCCGGTGAAGGCCAAGGCCACCACGAAGGCACTCGCCACAAACAAGGCTTCCGAATGGTGGAAGACCTGGCCGAGCATGTCGCTTGAGAGATTCGATTCGGTCGACGAGCGCGTGGTCAGCAAACCGGCTGAGAGAGCAATCAGGAAGCCGGGCACCTGGGACACCAAACCGTCGCCGATGGTCAGCGTCGTGTAAACTTCTGCCGCTTTGGCCAGCGGCATCTTGTGCATGAACACGCCGATGATCAGTCCGCCGACGATATTGATGATCGTGATCACGATGCCGGCAATCGCATCTCCGCTGACGAATTTCCCGGCACCGTCCATCGCCCCGTAAAAATCGGCCTGTTGAGCGACTTCTGCTCGGCGGGCTTTGGCTTGATCCTGTGTGATGATCTGTGCAGCCAGGTCGGCGTCGATCGCCATCTGTTTACCGGGCATCCCATCCAACGCAAATCGTGCAGCCACTTCGCTGATGCGTGTCGCCCCTTTGGTAATCACAATGAACTGAATCAACACGATGATCGCGAAGAGAATCAGACCGACGACCAGTTGCCCCCCGGCTACGAATTTGCCGAAGGCTTCGATGACCTCTCCGGCAGCACCGGTTTCATCAATGTGAGCCCGTGTGAGGCATAACCGCGTGGATGCCACATTCAGCACCAGCCGCGCGAGTGTCGTTCCCAGAAGCAACGAAGGAAAGACACTAAATTCGAGCGGTTTGGTGACGTAGATCGTGGTCAGCAGAATCACCACGGCGAGGGTGATGTTCGTCGCCAGCAGCAGGTCCAGCAGCATCGCAGGCAGCGGCGTAATGATGACGAGAACGCTGAGCACGATCAGGATTGGAAAGACCAATCCCTGGGTCATCACCCAAAGGCTGCGTCCGCTGGTAGCCGGTCCGTTCGACATCGTGCTTTCGGCGCGGACCGCTCTCGCGAGCTGTCCGGGCAGCTGGGTTGGCTGAATTGAATTCTGAAATACGGGAGAGGCGGGTTCTTAATGAATCTGCCGAAGCTCGTCCAGAGGGGAAGCCATTTGAGGGAAACCGGTTGGCGAAAAGAAATTGGGTTCAAGTTGTTTCCTGGTCACGAATCGGCAGGAACCGCCGTGATGCGGGCAAACGAGGGCTTACTCCCCGCCATTGACGGGCTAACCGTCCGTGGATTTATCCGATTCGTGTGCCACGGCCGTGTCGGCCGTGCGAATTTGCAGGGCGTTTACCACTTTGCACGGCCGACACGGCCGTGGCACACAATAAAATCCACTGGCCGCTAACACGTGTGTTCGGACTGCTCTGATTGCTAACATGGGATTCTCATGATTCATTCCATCCGGAGTTCACCATGGATCTCTCACGCCGTTCTTTGATGGCCTCGACATTCGCCGCCGGGATGACCGGTCCGTGGGGATTACCGGCCGCGCTCGGGCAGACCGCTCCCGCGGGATCGGGGAAGAAGTATCCCTTTAAGAAGTCGATCAACCTGTGGGCGTTTCCGTATCCGCAGCAGATGACGTTAGAACAATGCCTGAAGCTCGCCAAAGCCGCGGGGTTCGACGGCATCGAACTGAACTACGATCTCGACAGCGATCTTTCCCCAAAATCCGGAACCGCCGAGTTTACGCAGATTCGCAAAATGGCCGAGAAGATCGGCATCGCCATCAGCGGCATGTGTTCGTTCCTTTTTTGGCCGTACCCGCTGACAGCGAATGACCCCGCCCGGGCCGCCAAAGGGTTAGAACTGGCGGGGAAGATTGCGCAAGCTGCGCACGACCTGGGAGCTGAGAACGTTTTGGTCGTCCCCGGTGCCGTGCACATCCCTTGGCGAACCGATTACGATCCCGTCCCCAACGATGTCTGTGAGACCCGCGCGAAGGAAGCCGTCCGCAAGTTGATCCCACAGGCGGAGAAGCTGAAAGTCCACCTGAACTTGGAGAACATCTTCTTCAACGGCTTCCTGATGACGCCGATGGAGATGAAAGCCTTTGTCGATTTCTTCCAGAGTGAGTACGTCCACGTCCACTTCGACACGGGCAACATTATGGAATACCAGTTCCCCGAGCACTGGATTTCGATCCTCGGGAAGCGGATCCGCAATGTGCACTTAAAGGAGTACACAAAAAAGGGCGCTGACCACTCTCTGGAAGCCTTCCGTCCACTCCTCGACGGCACCACCAACTGGCCCGCGGTCCTCGAAGCCTTCGACCAGACCGGCTACCGCGGGTATCTCACCTTTGAATATTTCCACCCATACCAGCACTGGCCGGAAGCGCTGGTCTATCAAACCGGCGATTCCCTAGACCGGATGTTGGGGAAGATTTAAAGACAAAAAAAGCCCGGCATTTTCTGAAATGCCGGGCTTTTTCCGCGGTTGTGTTACCGTCTCTTAATCGTCCCACCCCGCACTCTCGACGATTTCCAAGTTGGGAGGATTGTGTTCCCCGGGCAGGTAATCGGGTGGATACAATGGAATTGTCTTGTCGGAGGCTTCCAGCGGAAACGGTGCGACCATGTCGTCGGATGTCAGATTTCTTGCGTTTGGCCTGGCACGAACGCTGACGGTCTTCGTCACGATCACGGCCACGACTTGGGGTCAGACCACCGTCGCCAATCCGTTGCCCGCCAACTCGCTGGCAACGTTTTATCATTTGCCGGAGGGAGGCGGTGTCCTGCCAATGGCGTTTTATCCGCTGTTGGAAGTGATTGATGCCACGTCCGGACAACCTACCGGGCAGACCTTCTCTCAACGCATGTCGCACTACGGTTTTCTGGAAGATGAAGCCCACGACCTCCCGATTGGCTTCTCCACGGTCCCGCTGGAATTTGTCGGCGGTCTGAAAGCGCTGAGCCTGAATTGTGCGGCGTGTCATGTCGGCGAATTGCATGTGCCACACGCCGGGACAGTGACCAAGCTGCGAATTGTCGGCGGCCCCAACATGGCCGACTTCCGCCAGTTTTCGCTGGATGTGCAAGCTTCGCTGTTGCGGCTCGTCGGGTCTCCGACGCGGCTGTTGCGTCTACTGGTTCTGGACAACCGCGTCCGACCTGAAACCGTTGCCTGGCTTGATGCGTTACCACTGATTCCTCATGGAAACTTCGGTTACCGTGCCGAAAGCGCAGCGGGTGAAGAATTCATTCGACAGATTGATGAGCAAGCACGGCGGATTCGACACGATAGCGCACGGGGATCGCTGCGGAAACTCAGGAGCGAAACGCCTGAGGGATTCGTGAAAGCGAGCGCGACGGAATCGTCCATGGCTGTGACCGCAGCCGACACCGCTGCGCTGGATGTGTTGCGGAACCTGCAGTTATTGATTGCCGAAGCAGAATACTTTCTGGCCCAAGGCCGTTATCCGCTCACGACGCGGGAAGGGTTCGGTCGCCTCGATGCTTTTGCCACCGTGCGGTATTTGTTGTTCCCCGCAGAATCTGCGACGTTTCCGTTCACGGGGCCCGCTGGTGTGCCCCATCTGTGGGGCATCGGCCAGAAGAAGTGGCTGCATTGGAACAACAATACCAATTCGACATTGCAGCGCAACATCGCCCAATCGCTGGGAACAGGCGCGTTGCAAACGCACTCCGGGGTCAACAACGTCCTGTTGCCCAATCTCGCGTCGTTGGAAGCACTCGCCCAGCAAATCCAGCCTCCCCAATGGCCAGCAGCACTGCTGGGCGTATTGGATCCCGACTTGATCGCACGGGGACAGACACTTTATCGAAACCGATGTGCGTCCTGTCACGACGCCGGGACCGTTGATCCCGCTACCGGACTCACGGAATACCGCCTGTTCACCCTGGCAGAAGCGGGCACCGATCCCAATTACGCGCTCAACTTCCATCGGCCCGTCGGCACACAGCCGTTCGCAGAATCGATGGGAGCGCGATTGCAGAAGATCGAACGCTGGACCTATTACTTGCGTGAACCCCAACAGCCGATTCCGCTCAGCACGCAGATTGCCTGGAGCGGTGGTACCAGTCGCTTACCCGCCATTTGGCGTGATCCGTTAAGAACCAGCATCAATGCCCCAGTGTATGCGGCGTTGCCGCTGAACGGTGTCTGGGCCACGGCTCCGTACCTGCACAATGCCTCTGTGCCGACGCTGCGCGATCTGCTCCGGCCCTCATCGCAACGCCCTGTGGAATTCATGGTCGGCCAGCGTGAATTTGATCCGATCAATGTCGGCTACAAGCAACCGGCGAATGCCAGCCTGATTCCCGCCATGAATCGCTTCGACACTCGCGAAGTCGGCAATTCCAACTCCGGACACGAAGGCCCTGCCTTCGGTGCCGAAGGTCTCTCAGCATCCGACGTCGAAGCGTTGCTGGAATATCTCAAGTCGCTCTGAGCGCCAGCGCGCCGTCTGAACTTTCAACCGTCACGCAGGTCGTTGGAAGACTTCTCCCCACCACGAGATTAGAATACCCAGCGACTCTTCGATCATGATCTGCCGCTGAGGATGCGTCCGTCATGCCTGCTGCGCTGCGTGGACTGTTGACGTTCGCATGGATCGTCGGGGGAATGCTCAACGCTTCAGCGGCGGAGCCTCCTCGACGACCGTCGGTCGATTTCCATCGTGATATCCGGCCGCTGTTGTCCGATGCGTGCTTCCAGTGCCACGGCCCGGATGAGAACAAACGGCAAGCCGATTTGCGGCTCGATACGAAAGAGGGAGCCCGTGGCGATCTCGGCGGACACGCCGCGGTCGTTCCCGGTGACATCACCAAGAGCGTCCTCGTTCAACGCATCTTCTCGGATGATCCCGACGAGCAGATGCCCCCACCGAAATCGGGGAAACGGCTCACGGCAGAACAGAAACAACTGTTGCGACAATGGGTCGCGGAAGGAGCCGTCTGGGCCGGACACTGGTCACTGATTTCCCCGACGAGAACACCGCTTCCAACAGTGAAGCACCACAACGATGTCCTTCAGCCCATGGATACGTTCCTGTTCGCAAGGCTCGAACAGGCAGAACTGGAACCCAATCCCCCGGCGGATCGTGCGCCTTGGTTACGGCGGGCAACCTTCGACCTCACCGGATTGCCGCCCACTCTGGAGGAGTTGGAGACATTTCTTAGCGACGGTCATCCGGCGGCGTTTGAACGCGTCATCGATCGGTTACTGGCATCGCCGCGGTATGGGGAACGAATGGCGGTCCGGTGGCTGGATGCCGCGCGGTATGCCGACACGAGCGGTTATCAAAGTGACGGTGAACGGTTCATGTGGCGCTGGCGGGACTGGGTGATCGACGCCTACAACCGCAACTTGCCATTCGATCAATTCACCATCGAGCAGCTGGCGGGTGATCTGCTCCCGAACCCGACACTGGAGCAGAAAATCGCGACCGGGTTTCATCGCAATCACCGCGGGAATTCTGAAGGGGGGATCGTCCCGGAAGAATATGCCGCGGAATACGTGGTAGACCGCGTCGAAACCACGTACACGGTGTGGATGGGCCTGACGATGGGCTGTGCGCGGTGTCACAGCCACAAGTTTGATCCGCTGTCGCAGCGTGAGTTTTATCAATCGTTCGCGCTCTTCAACAACGTGCCGGAGTTCGGACGGGCCTTGAAGTATGGCAATTCGCCCCCCTACATCGCCGCACCAACGCCGGAACAGCAACAGCAGTTGGCTCGACTGGAACAGAAACTCGCCGCGGCGACGGCAGCGTGGCAGAAATTAGCCCCGCGCATCGAGCAAGCCGCGCTGGCGTGGGAGACATCGCTCGCTCCCAGCACGGCACCGGCATGGTCCTACAAGCAGGACCGCGTGTGGACACATTCACTGGATGCGTTGCCGCCCGGTGCGGATGCTTTGCCCATCGTTCCCGGCAAGATCGGGTCCGCGCTGAAGTTTGACGGGCAACACGTGGTGAGCGCAGGGGATGTCGGGGCGTTCGGGTTTCTCGATCAATTCACACTGGCCGCATGGATTCATCCGCAAGGTGACCGGGGCGGCACAATCTTGTCACGAATGACCGATATCGAACACGGCGATGGCTATGCCCTGGTACTCGATCACAGCCACCTGCAACTGAATCTCGTCAAACGCTGGCTGGACGATGCGCTGCGTGTTGAAACCACCGACACGATTCCCACCGATGAGTGGCATCACATCTCCGTGACTTATGACGGTTCACGGTTGGCATCCGGCATTCAGTTCTATCTGGATGGCCAACGGATTCCCCATCGGGCTCATCTCGACTTTCTCAACCAGACGTTTGCCTCGAAGGAACCATTGCGCATCGGCGGGGGCAACGGTCCCGAGGGTCGCTTTCACGGATTGATTGATGATGTGACCATTTATGACACAGCACTGCCTGCAGAACTCGCCGCCGTGATCGCGACACCTGAATCGTTGAGCGAACTGCTCACCATCCCGCGCGATCGGCGAACGATCGGCCAACAGCAGAAACTGCGGGCGGCGTTTCTCGAACTCGGTGCCGAAGCCGACATCGGCTCTGCGAAGAACACGCTGGACGAACTCGCAGAAGAAGTGAGAACGTTTCGTGAAAGTCTTCCCACCGTGATGGTGATGGAAGAGATGCCGACGCCGCGCGCTACCCATGTGCTGTTGCGGGGCGAGTATGACAAACCCGGCGAGCGCGTCACGGCGGGGACAGCGGCGGTGTTGCCTGGCCTGCCCGATGACACGCCCCGCAACCGGCTGGCGTTGGCACAATGGTTGACCGATCCGCAGCACCCCCTGACAGCCCGCGTGACAGTGAATCGGCTGTGGCAGATGGTCTTCGGCACCGGACTCGTCAAGACCGTCGATGATTTCGGTTCGCAAGGGGAAGCGCCGAGCCATCCGGAGTTGCTCGACTGGCTCGCTGTTGAATTCGCACAGCCACCCGCGTCCGACGGAGCCTGGGACACCAAACGAATGTTGCGGCAGATGATTGGATCGGCGGCGTATCGGCGTTCGTCACAAATGACGCCGGAGTTGTTGAAACGCGACCCCGAGAACCGCCTGCTCGCGCGGGGACCACGACTGCGGCTCTCGGCCGAAATGGTCCGCGATCAGGCGCTGTTCGCCTCGGGACTCCTGGTCGAACATCTTGGCGGCCCGTCGGTGAAACCGTATCAACCGGCGGGATTGTGGAAAGAACTCGCTGACACGGACTACGTGCAGGATCATGGCGACAAGTTGTATCGTCGCAGCTTGTATACATTCTGGAAGCGCACCATCCCGCCGCCGACGATGCTGTCGTTCGATGCCGCAGGACGGGAGACGTGTGTCGTTCGGGAAAGCCGCACCAACACGCCGCTGCAGGCGCTCATTCTGATGAACGACGTCACGTATGTGGAAGCCGCACGGGTATTGGCGGAGCGCGTTCGTCGTGAGTCGCCCGCGATCCTGTCCGATCGCCTGGCACACGCTTTTCGCCTCGTGTTATCGCGCTCGCCGCGTCCCGCAGAACTGGCAGTTTTTGTATCGGGCTGGCAGGCTCAACGTGAACGCTTCCAACAGGAACCCGACGCCGCACGGCAGTTGCTATTGCAAGGAGAAAGTCTCCGTAGCACCCACGATAACGATGCCGAACTTGCCGCGGACACGGCAATGATGGGCCTGTTGCTCAATCTCGACGAAGCGATCACGAAGGAATAGTCACGATGCACTTCAATCCCGCTTCGCTTTCCCGTCGCGCGTGGTTGCAGCAATCCGGGCTTGGGCTCGGCACAGCGGCACTGGCATCGTTGCTGCCAACGTCTGCGAAGGCTTCAGAACCGCATTTCCCGGCACGGGCCAAACGTGTGATCTCGCTGTTCCAATCGGGAGCCCCGTCACAACTCGATCTGTTCGACTGGAAGCCGAATCTCGCCGATCGGCGCGGTGAAGAATTACCCGATTCCATTCGCCGCGGACAACGACTTACCGGCATGACCGCGACGCAGACGAGTTTCCCGGTCGCGCCGACGAAGTACAAATTTGCTCAACACGGCGAGAGCGGGGCATGGATCAGTGAATTGCTGCCGCACACGGCGAAGATTGCGGACAAACTGTCGTTCATCAAAACCTTGCATACCGAAGCGATCAATCATGACCCCGCGGTCACGTTCTTTCAAACCGGAGCACAGCTGGCGGGGCGGCCGAGTTTGGGAGCGTGGCTGGCGTACGGCTTGGGCAGCGAGAACCGCGACCTGCCGACATTCGTGGTGATGATCTCGCAAGGGTCCGGTAATCCGAACGATCAGCCACTGTATGACCGCCTGTGGGGCAGTGGTTTCTTGCCGTCGCGGTACCAGGGAGTGAAGTTCCGCAGCGTCGGCGAACCGGTGCTGTATCTGTCCAACCCGCCTGGCATCGATGGTAGCGCGCGGCGGCGGTTTCTCGATGACCTCGCGAAGCTCAACCAAATGAAACTTTCCGAAGCCGGTGATCCCGAGATTGCGACACGGATTTCACAGTACGAAATGGCGTTCCGCATGCAGTCCTCGGTGCCGGAACTGACCGATCTGTCGTCGGAATCATCGCACACCTTCGAGATGTACGGTCCCGATGCCACGAAGCCCGGCACGTTCGCCGCCAACTGTCTGCTCGCGCGGCGGTTGGTCGAACGCGGTGTCCGTTGCGTGCAACTTTTTCATCGCGGATGGGACCAGCACACGAAATTGCCCACGCAGATCGTTGGCCAATGTCGCGACACCGATCAACCCGCGGCGGCATTGATTCGCGATCTCGAACAGCGCGGCTTACTCGATGACACACTCGTCGTCTGGGGCGGCGAGTTCGGCCGCACGGTGTACTGTCAGGGAACACTGACTGCTGACGATTACGGCCGCGATCACCATCCACGCTGCTTCACCACCTGGATGGCTGGCGGCGCGATCAAACCGGGGCAGTCGATCGGCGTCACCGACGACTACAGCTACAACATCGCCGAGCGCCCGGTCCATGTCCACGATTTCCAGGCGACGATCCTGCATTGCCTGGGCATCGACCACACGCGGCTGACGTTTCGCTCCCAAGGCCGTGACTTCCGTTTGACCGACGTGCATGGTCAAGTCGTCAGTGAGTTGGTGACGTAGTTGCATTTCCCAGTCCGGAGCGGGGG
>JBGSUN010000295.1:0-26691 GCA_041753475.1 Planctomycetaceae bacterium
CGCGACGCTGTGGAACCGGCTGAGCCTCGACATCAACCTGGCCGGAATGGCCGTCTCGTTCACCGTTTCTCAGATCCACGACATGGCGAACACGATCCGCACGCTTTTCCTCGGTTTCTACACCTAGAAACGGAAGAGCCCCCGACTTCGATACCCGCTGCGTGGCATTTCCCACCGCAGTTGCTATCCTGACACATCCACAGGAACGAATGGGTGAATCGCACGGAGCGCGGCACACAACCGACACGAAACAGGTGATGCGTGGACGAATCGACTCTGTCGCTGGATGTGGGCCTGGGCCCGCTCGATTATGTGGCGATCGTCGTCTATCTGCTCATCACCTTCGGCATCGCCCTCTGGTTCGGCAGCAAACAGCACAATGTCGACGACTTCTTCGTCGGCGGTCGGCGCATGCCGTGGTTCGCCGTCGGGTTGAGCATTCTGGCGACGCTGTTCTCCACGCTGACGTACCTCGGCATGCCGGGAGAAACGATCAAGAACGGCGTCGGCGTCTTTGCGGGCTATCTGGCCGTACCGTTCAGCATGGCGGTGGTCACGCTACTGTGGATTCCGTTCTTCATGCGGCTGCGGCTCACCAGCGCGTATGAGTATCTCGAACTCCGTTACAACTACGCCACGCGGCTGATGGGCGGTTCGCTGTTCGTCCTGTTGCGGCTGGGCTGGATGAGCATGGTGATCTTCGCGGCATCGATGGCGTTGGACCGCGTGAAAGGTCCCGATTTGCCGTGGCTGCCGGGTGATGATCTGTACTGGTGGATCTGCCTCGTCGGCGTGGTGGCAGCGATTTACACCTCGGTCGGCGGTATTCAGGCGATGATCTGGACCGACGTGCTGCAATGCGCGTTGCTGCTGACCGGTGTGTTACTGGCCATCTTTTATGTCGTCATTGTTGATCACACCGGGCCGATGGACTGGTGGACCACAGCGGCGAATGCGTCGGGGCGCAATAATGCGCCGCCGTTGTTCAGTCTCGATCTCACCGTGCGGGTGACGATCGTCACGGCGATGATTAACAATTTCTTCTGGACGGTCTGCACGCACGGTTCCGATCAGGTCGTGCTGCAGCGGTATTTCTCGGTGTCGTCGCTGAAGAATGCCCGCCGCAGTTACTTCATCAATTTCATTGTCGATCTGACGATGGCGTCGCTGCTGTCGCTGTGTGGTCTCGCGCTGTTGGCGTATTACATCAAGCATCCGACGTTACTGCCGGCCGGGAGCGACACGGCCGTGAAAGCCGCCGACAAGCTGTTCCCACATTTTCTGGGGCATCAACTTCCGGCCGGGTGCGCGGGGCTGATTATCTCGGCGTTTCTGTGCGATGCGATTCAAACCCTCGAATCGGGCGTGAATGCCATCACCGCGGTTGTCACCAATGATCTGGTTCCCCGCATGCGTCAAGGGGGCAAACGCCGGTTCAGTGACCTCACTATTGCCCGCGGCCTGACGATTCTCATTACCGTCCTTGTCACGGCCAATGCGTTCTTCGTCGCCAACCGGGTGCAGGCCCTTGGGGAAACGCTGGTCGGCATGATGCCCAAGTTCTTCAACATGTTCGTCGGCCCCCTCTCGGCGATGTTCATCATCGGCATGTTCATCCCCCGCTGCACGGCCCGATCCGTCATTCCGGCCGCGATTTGCGGGCTGTGTACTTCGATCATTTGGAGCTGGTGGCGGGAAATCTTTGGCACGGAAGCCGCTCCCACGTTCCTGCTGGCGATTGCGGTCCCGTGTCTGACCACCATCACACTGGCCATGCTGTTAAGCTTCGTGGTCGAAACCGGCAAACCGCACTCCGGGCTGGATTACACATGGCGGGCAGTCCTGCGGCGTCCTCCCGCCGATATGCCGCCGCTTGAGAAGACACCTGCGTAAGGCCGCCACTTCGCGATGACCGTCCCGCCGCTGGAATTGACCGACCTCGATCGTCGCATCTGGCACGACGAGCTCGACGGCTTTGTTCCCCGACGGGTCTTCGACGTCCACACGCATCTTTACTCGTGGACTCACAATCTTGACCCGCAGAAGAACGCTTCCGCGTGGGGAAAGATGATCGTCGCATCATGGCCGGAAGCGACAAGAGAATTGGCCAACTCCGTCGATGCCGTGCTGATGCCGGGCCGGGAAGTGCGGCGCTTATCGTTTCCGTTCCCGTTTCCGCATCCGTGTGATTTCACCGCGGCGAATGCGTTTTTGGCGGAACAGTTGCAGCACGATCCCATGTCCGCGGGGTTGATGCTCGTCCATCCCGGCACCACGGTGGAAGAAGCCGAAACCACGCTGGATCGGTCCGGGTTTCTCGGTTTCAAACCGTACCGGTTTTATGCCGCGAGTGGTGACGCTGTGAATTGCCGGATTGCCGACTTCATGCCGGAACATTTGATCGCGCTGGCCGATTGGCGCGGCTTGCTCATCATGCTGCACGTCTCGAAACGGGACGCGATTGCGGATGCGGAGAATCGGCGCGACCTGCTCGATCTTTGTGCAAAATATCCCGGTGCGAAATGGATTCTGGCCCATTGTGCCCGGAGTTACTCCGCCTGGGCCATCGAAGCCGCGGCATCGGATTTGCGAGGTTTGCCGAACGTGTGGTACGACGTCTCCTCGGTGTGCGAGTCCGACGCCATCGATGCCTTGATCTCGAACGTCGGTATCGAGCGCGTGATGTACGGCAGCGATGACATTCCCATCGGCGTGCTCCGGGGGAAATACGTCGCCTTCGGCCGCGCGTGGGCGTTTCTTTCCGAATCGAATCATCAGATGAACCTCAGCCATTGCGATCCGCGGATGACTTTCACACGCTATGAACAACTCCGGGCGATGCGCTCCGCCTGTCGTCGTTTGCGACTCAGCGACACCGAGATCGAGGCTTTGTTCCATGACACGGCCGCCACGTTAATTCAGACTGTTCGGGCCACCGGGACGACGTCCATCGCCCCGTAACCCTTTCACTCCCCGGGAGTCCCCATCATGATGCGAGTTCCCCATCTCGGCTGCTTGGTTGCCGTTGCGATTCTGGCCGCGTCCCTGCCGGTCACTGCCGAAGACTGGCCGCAGTTCCGCGGGATCAACGCCAGCGGTGTATCGACCAGCCGCGGGTTGCCGACCGAATTTTCGTTCGAGGACAAAGTCGTCTGGCAGCAAACCCTCGGCGATGGCATCGGCTCTTCCGTGATTGCCAACGGCCGCATCTACAACACCGCGATGACCGCCGACACCACGTTCACGGTATTCTGCCACGAGGCGGTGACGGGCAAAGAACTCTGGAAGAAGGATTTCCCCACAGGAAAACTGCCGCGGATCACGCCGCCGAACAGTCATGCGTCTTCGACACCGGCCGTGGATGACGAACGGGTTTACGTTTACTTCAGCACACTCGGCCTCATCGCGCTGAACGTGGACGACGGCCAGGAGGTCTGGACGCACAAGCTCCGCACCCCGGCGTATCTCATGGATTGGGGGGCGGGCTCTTCGCCGATCGTGCATGGTGATTCGGTCTTCTTCGCCATGGACGACGACCTGTTGTGTTACGTCACCGCGGTCAATAAACAGACCGGTGAATTGCGCTGGAAAACGCCGCGGGAAGACATGCTCGCCGGATATGCGATTCCGGTCCTCTGTACCGTGAACGGCCGGACCGATCTCGTGGTCTCCGGCACCGGCAAGCTGAAGGGTTACGACCCCGCCACCGGCAAGGAACGCTGGACCTGCAACACGCTCCTTCGCACGATGATGACGTCCCCCGTAGTGCGTGATGATGTGATTTACATCGCCGTGCAGAGTTACGGAGACGCCACCCGCACGGTCAAATTTGCGCTGCTGGAATGGCTCGACACCAACCAGGATAAGCAGCTCAGCAAGCCCGAAACGCCGCAGGAATTCTGGGCACGGTTTGAGGTGTCCGATCGCAACAAGGATGGTTATCTCGATGACAAGGAACTCGACACCGCGTTCCAGCACCCGGACAATCAGGCCGGCGGCGGCAGCATCGTGCAGGCCATCCGCGGCGGCGGCGACGGGGATGTCACCAAGACGCATGTCGTCTGGAACATCAACTCGAAAGCGCCGTCGAATCTGTCGTCCCCTCTGGTCGTCAACAACCGCGTCTACACCGTGAAAACCGGCGGGCTGTTGAGTTGCTTCGATGCCTACACCGGCAAGACCGTGTGGGAACGGACACGGATTCAGAACCTCGGCGACTATTATGCTTCGCCAATTGCCGCCGATGGGAAGATCTACATCGCCGGCCGCAACGGGTTTGTCGTCGTCATTGAAGATGCCCCCAAACTGAACATTCTGGCCAAGAACGATATGGGCGAGGAAATCTTCGCGAACCCGTCGATTGCCGACGGCCGGATCTACATCCGCACGCGCGAAAAAGTGTTCTGCATCGCCGAAGACGCCAAGTCCGTGACGGGGAAATAACCACATGACGACACATCGCTTTCTCATCGGCTGTCTGGCGTGCTGCGCGGGCGTGTTGAGTGTCACCGTCGGTGAAGCCGGTCCGCGCGTGGCGGTGGTGATGCAGGACGATGCCCCACCCCTCGAAAAGCACGCGGCGAAAGAACTCGCCGCCCAGTGGAAACAGTTGTTCGACGCCGATGTGCAGATCGGCTCAACACCCGCCGCCGACGCCGTCGCCACGATTCTGCTCGGCAACCCGACCACCAATCCCGCGGTGAAGTCCGCCCTCGGCGACAAGTGGCCCAAGCTCACCGACCAGGGCCACCTCATCCGTGCGGTCACTGCGGAAAAGAACACGGTCGTGGTCGGTGGCGGCAGCCCCGTCGCAACCCTGTGGGCGGTGTACGAACTCAGCCATCACTTCGGCGTGCGGTCACTGCTCCACGGCGACTACTTCCCATTGGAAACGCCAAAACTGTCGGTGGACGGCTTGGACATCATTAAAGAACCCACCATCCGCACCCGTGCGTTTCGCGTGGTGGACTGGTCGCCGATGGGATTCGGGCCATGGGGATTGCAGGATCAGCAGAAACTGCTGTCACAACTCAGCAAGATGAAATTCAATCGCGTCGAAATGTTGGCCGCTACGATCCACTCCATTCGGCCGATTCGACTGCCATCACGCGAGGAAAGTTGGCCGACGGCTTTCTTCCCGTTCGACTTCCCGATCACTGGTGACGTCCCCGGTCGGAAGGCGTTTCGCGGCGTCAAGAAATTCGAGAACCCTGACATGCCAGTCCAGGACTCCTGGGATGCGCGCTATCGTGATGGACATCAATTTGTGAACAGCCTCACAAAGTCCGCGCATGAACGGGGGATGTCGGCCGGTCTCTATCTGATGATGAGCTTTGAAGTCGTGGGTGAGAAAGGGGAATATAAGGAGTCCCCTGCCGAGCAATGGAAACGCTTTCAGGAGTATCTTGAGACCGCTCATGAAGTCTATCCTGAGATCGATGCCTTCAACATCGCTCCACCAGATGGCGTCAACACGGGCACGTTTCAAAGCGATCCGTTCACGAAATGGAGAAAGAGCGTCGGTGAGGTTTCGATAGCTCAGTTTGGTAAGAGTACGGTGTCGTATCCACCATCAGTGGGAATTCTCACTGCGTCAAAAGATCTGGGAAATCTGCCCGACAACAACCGTCCGCATTCCGCCTTCGTGAACTTTGACAACCGCCACGCGGTGCTTCCGAATCTGGGCCATCAGAAGTTACCGGCGGCACTGAAAGCCTTGCAGGAACATCATGCGGACGGTTTCATCGCCGTCTGTGAGACACCGGTCGACATCGACCCCAGCTTGTACTACGTCTCTCGAGCTGTGTTCGATCCCAAGCTCACGTTCGATTCCGCGCTGCAGGAACTGCTCCCGCCCATTTGTGGTGAAGGCGTGGTCGACAATGTACGCCTGGCGTTTGCGGATGTAGACAAGGCCAACGCGATTCTGAGCAAGGAAGCCCCGAATCTCGGGACACAGTTTGCTCCCATTCTCGGGATGAACGGGGATCCGCCCCCCGCCGATTCTAAATGGCCCGCGGAAGTCCGCACGCTGTTTACCAATGCCATGAACGAGATGTACCGGGCGAACACCCGCGCCCGCGGCGGGGCCCGCGCGTTCACGTTGTACTATGCCCGGCGGTTTGAGTTCGGCCTCCATTTCATGACGTGTGCCGAAGCCGTCTACAACGCCAATCGCTCGACGGACGACCGCGAAAAGGAACTTGAATACCTCGCAGCGGCACAGGAAGCCTTGTATGCAGCACAAAACGCGCTGGCCGATGTGGCCCGCGATCAGAGCGACCGTGGCATGATCGGCTTGATTAATCTCGAAGCGTATCAACCGCTGAAGCAACGGTTGGAAACCATCGAAAAACTGGTCCGTTAGATATGTTTCAATCTTGGCTTGTACGCCATTTCGGGAGGGCGAAGCTCCCGCTGAGCCGCGAATTGTCCCAGCGCTGTGAAGCGCTCGCGGCTCGGCGGGAGCCTCGCCCTCCCATTTCAATTCACCTTCTGATTGCGGAGCTTTGTGCATGCCTCGTCAATTCGGCGGTCTCTGGCCCGCGCTTGCCACCCCCTTTGGTGCGGAAGGAAAGCCCGATCTCGCCGTGGTCGAACAACTCGTCGACCAGTTCGCGCGGGACGGACTGGACGGTCTCTACGTCACCGGGTCGACGGGGCAGTGGCCGTTGCTCACGCTCACCGAACGGCAGGACATCGTGGCGACCGCGGTGCGGGCCAGTGCCGGGCGGATGCCGATCATGGCCCATGTCGGCGCGGTGACGACCGAGGATGCCGTCACGCTGGCCAAGCATGCGGCGAAAGTTGGAGCCGATGCCGTGTCGACGGTCGCGCCGATTTATTACCCCGCGTCGGCCGATGTCGTCTTTGAACATTACCGCCGTGTGGGTGCGGCGACCGATCTGCCGCTGTTCGTGTATCACATCGACATCGCCCAGAAACTGTCCGCCGATCCGCGGCAATACACCGAACGGATCCTGTCGCTGCCGAACATTGCCGGGATGAAAATCACGTCGATCGATTTGTATCTCTTCGGTCTCATCCACGCTTACGCCGGTGACCGGCTGCAACTCTTCAGCGGGGCCGATGAAGTCCTGTGCCACGCGGTGATGTCCGGTTCCATCGGAGCCATCGGCACGTTCTACAACCTCTGGGGCAAGACCGCCAAAGCGGCGTGGGTGGCGATGCGGGCGGGAAAAGTCGACGAAGCCCGCGCCTTCACGCTGCGGTTTCAAACGGCCATTGCCCGCGTCCTCGCCGCCGGGTCGACCTGGACGTTTCTGCGACAGGCGATTCAACAGAAATACCGCCTCGACATCGGTATGCCCCGCGCCCCGCTGGGTTCGCAGGACAAACCGTGGAGCGAGGCGGAAGTTGCGGAGTTGATTCGCCTCGTGGATCACGATGCGTGATGGAAGAGGCAGAAATTCCAAGTTCCAAAATCCAAGTTCCAAACAAGGAATAAATACCAAATTCCAAACGAGGGCAGGGAGCACATCGATTCGTCTCTTCGTTTGGAATTTGAAACTTGAAATTTGTTTGGAACTTGGACTTTGGAACTTGGAACTTCACGGACAATTACCGACCAAGAATCCCCGACCATGCCTGACCCGATCGCGTACCTCAACGGCCGTTACATTCCGAACGCAGAGTGTGTGCTGCCGATTTATGACGGCGGCATTGTGCTCAGCGCCGCGGTGACCGATCTGCTGCGGACGTACAACGGAAAACCGTACGCCGCCGAGGCCCATATCGCGCGGTTTCTCGAATCGGCAAAGTATGCGTATCTCGGATTGACGACGACGCATGCGGAGTTGTCGGAGATCGTGCACCGGCTCATCGAACACAATCGTGCGGCATGGCCCGGTCGTGAAATCGCCCTCGTGTTCTATGCCACGGTCGGCGAGTTCCCTGTGTACGCCGGGTCCGCGGGGATGGCGGGCGAACGGAAAGCGACGCTCTGCCTGCACTGTTTTCCGATGCCGTTTTCGCTGTGGAGAGACTCCGTCACCACCGGCGTGCATGTCGTCACGCCCACCCAAAGGCATGTGCACCCCAACATCCTCAGCAGCAAAATCAAACACCGCAACCGGCTGCACATGTGGATCGGCGACCAGCAGGCCAAGCTCGCGGATCCGAAAGCCGTCGGCCTCTATCTCGACCTCGACGGCAACATCACTGAAACTGGCGGCTCGAATTTTGTCGTCTACAAAAACGGCACCGTCTTCAGTCCGCACCGGAGCAACATCCTATGGGGCGTCACCCTCGACGATGTGCAACGCCTCTGCGGTCCACTCGGCCTGCGGTTCGTCGAGCAAGATCTGCAACTGCACGACGTCATCAATGCCGAGGAGGCGTGGCTGTGCACCACCCCGTACTTTTTGGCACCGGCCGTGAAGATCAACGGCTTGCCGATTGGAACGGGACAACCGGGGCCGGTCTGGAAGCGGCTGACCGCAGCCTTCAGCGAAGAGGTCGGTTGCGATATCGTGCAACAGATCTTGGACTCACCGTTCTGATTCATGAAGCACAGGACATATTCATGCGCTGGCTCATCGGACTCGCACTGCTCAGCGTCTCCACATCAACTTGGGCGGCGGACCCCGCCGTGTTGACTTTAGACGATGCGACACGGGATCGTTGTCTTTCGATCTTGCGGGCAGGAGTGAACTCCGAAGAATTCTGGCCGGCCATGCACGCCGCGGAAGGACTCACTCAAGCCGGTTTCCCCATGGAAACGAAGAAGGCGATTTCCCCTCGATTACCCGTTGAAGTGGACGATCAGCGCCGCTGCGGACTGACGCGGGAACTGGTCCGTGCGGGCGACGTGGCCCATGCGCAGGTCATGCTCGACATTCTCGCCGGGGAGAACCGCTACGGTCACACCCATGCCGCCGAAAGTTTGTTCAAGGTGCGGCAGTATGGGGACGGCAAACTGCTGCGGCAGGCCATGCAGACATCTCGGGATGTGAAAACACGCTTGATGGCCGCCGCCGCGCTGGCTCGCCGGGGTGATGACGACGCCCGGCCGTACATCCGCAAATATGTGTCCGATGCCGACGGCGACACCGCCCGCATCGCTGCCTGGATTCTCGCGCGGGTGGGTGATGCGTCCGACATCCCCGCGCTCCGGGAAGGATCGAAGCGCTTCACGGAACCGTTGACCAAAGCGTATTTCGATCACGCGCTGGCCTGCCTGGGGGATGCCGATGGAATGGCGACGCTCATCAAGAACATGCAGCACCCCGATGCCGCCGTGCGGACGTATGCGTGCGAATTCGCCCCTGACGCCCGCGCGATCGCTGCCAAAGCCAACTTGATCGCGCTGCTGGACGACCGCGTGCTGGATATCCGCATCCGCGCGGCGCAAGCATTGGTGGTGTTGTCGAAACCGCCGGTGAAATCGGATCAACCACAATCATCCGGAACGCGCTAGCGTCCGGTTTCTTCGCCAACAACCGGAGATGATTGCATGACCACAGCTCGATTGTCGTGTGCAACTGGCTCTGCCAGTGTAATGTAAAGATCGGCGTTCCATCGACGAAAGACACTGGCAGAGCCAGTGGCACACAAACCGAATTCGCAGACTTGACCGAGCACCAGTGTTCTCCGGCTGATTTGAACTGTCATCACTCGCCCCTTGGAACACTTCGTTTTCGCAGGACTCTTTTCCCATGCGTCTTTGCCGCTTTCGTCATCAGGGTCAGATCCATGTGGGCCTCTACACCGAAGAGGCCGTCACACCGTTTGATGTCCGCGCGCTGGCGGCCGTGGGGATGAGCGAGACCGGCCGGGCACTGACGGAAAGTGCCGACCTGCTCGATGTCCTGCCGCCAATGGGAAAACATGCCGCGGCGGCGAAACTCTTTGGTGAAAAACTTGCAGCGCTGACACCGCAGGCCCGCGCGGCGGTGAGCCTCCCGCTGGATCATGTCGAATTGCTGGTCCCCATTCCGCGGCCGAACAAGTTGTTTCTGCTTGCGGGGAACTATGCCGCGCATATTCGTGAAGGAGGCGGAGTCGCCGCCGAGCGCGCGGAGACGTTTCCGTATGTCTTCCTGAAGCCCGCTTCGACCACGCTGACCGATCCCGGCAAACCGGTCTTCATTCCGAAGTCGTCCCCGTCGCATGTGGACTGGGAACTTGAACTCGCCGTGGTGATTGGAAAGAAAGGCAAACACATTTCCGAAGCGGACGCGCCGCAGTACATCGCCGGGTACACGGTCATCAACGACATCTCGGATCGCAAGTACCGTCCCAATCCCGGTCGGAAGGAGCGGGAGAAAGACAGCTTCTTCGACTGGCAGCACGGTAAATGGCACGACAGTTTTTGCCCCTGCGGTCCCTGCATTGCCACGGCGGACACGATTCCCGATCCGCAGAAGCTCGCGATGAAACTCTCCGTCAACGGCACGGTGCGACAGGACGCCAGCACGGCCCAGCAGATTTTCCCCGTCGCCGCCGTGATTGAGTTCCTCTCGCAATCGTGCACACTCGAACCAGGCGACATCATCTCCACCGGCACCCCGGCGGGCGTCGGCCACGCCACCGGCACATTCCTCAAACCCGGCGACCGTGTCGAAGCATGGATCGAAAACATCGGCACGCTGGTGAACCCGGTTGCCGCGGAAGAGTGAGGAGAAAATGCGGTCCACAGATTTCGCAGATTCACAATACGTAGCTGCTCTCGCCAGAGAGCGGGGTCTTTCCGCTCGATTCCCCAACCTAAAGGCCCCGCGGTCTGGCGACCGCAGCTACGGTTCTTCTCCGAATCTGTGTCCATCTGCGAAATCTGTGGATCCTCTTCGTCTTTGATTTTGTTCTCCCTGAAAGCTGTTGAACGTGTCATCCCCGTCTCCCTTTCGCGTCGCCTTTCTCGGTGTCGACCATCCGCATGGGGCGGGGTGGCGGGAGTCGTTTGGACAGATCGCCGATGAAATGGAAATCGTCGCGCTGGTGCCTCGGTTTGGCGGCGGCGTGACGAGTCTGGAGGAGCGCTATGCTCATTTACCGCGGTTTCAGACCGTCGAGGAACTCATTGCGTGGGGACAGTTTGACGGGGCCGTCGTCTGTCTTCCCAACAACGAAAGCATTCCCGCTCTGATTGCACTGCCCGACGGCCGCAAACACCTTCTTGTCGAGAAACCCGGCGCGGCTTCGGAGGCGGCGTTTTTGCCGGCGATGGAAGCGATCCAACACGCCGGGGTGGCGTTTCAATCCGGCTATCTGTGGCGGTATGACCCCGGTGTCGAACGGCTGCGGGCGATGGTGGCGGAAGGCCGGATGGGCAAGCTGATTCACATCGAAATGGGCTACAGCACCAGCGATGTTCGACGGCGGGGACCGGAGCATTATCTGTTTGATGCCACCATCAGCGGTCGCGGGTTCATGAACTGGCTGGCGTGCCACTGGCTCGATTTGTTGCTGCATATCACCGGACAGAAAGTGGTCGGCGTCACGGCCCGCGTCGGCAACTTCGGGGCTACACCAACAGAAGTCGATGACGGCGGCGTCGCCATTTTTGATCTCGAAGGCGGCGGTCTGGCGTCCTTCACCGGCGGGTACTGGCTGCCGCGCTGGGCCGGGGAAAGCCACTGGGTGATTCGTGGCAGTGAGCGTTGGGTGCATTGGTCACCGGCCTATCCCGGCACCGGCGGTCGCCTCGAAATCCACGGCCCGCAACCTCAATTCCTGGCGATGAACGAAGTCTTTTCGCTACCGGAAGACAAAACCCCCGGCTACGGCGGTGCACGGATGATCGCGCTGCTGCGGGATTGGATCGCATGTGCCTGCGGACAGCAGCCAGCCTGTCGCAACACGTTGTCTTCAACGCAGGCGACATTGCAACTGCTCGATGCCATTTACACGGCGTCAAAGGAAGGCTGCCATGTGAAGTGCAGCATCGGTTGAGGCTATTACAGCCCCCGACATGCCGTGAAATCCAAAGAGCCCTCCGTCTGGCCGTAGCCAGCGAGTACGCCAAGCTCGCGCCGAGAGTTGTGCACCTGCGAACATTCACGGCCGTTTCTCCGCGACCCGGAGCCCGCGGAGGAGGGACGCTTGAGTGGAGCGCACGGGCAGGGTGTCGCGTTCCACACAGCACTCCCCCAACGGGGCGCGGCCGAACGGTGTTGATTGAACGCTGGTCACCCTAAACTGACCGCCACGGTCTTCAATTCCGTGTAGTTCGACAGGGCCGCTTCGCCGAGTTCGCGGCCGATGCCGCTTTGCTTGAAGCCGCCGAACGGGGCGGCGGCGTCGAAGACGTCGTAGCAGTTCACCCACACCGTCCCCGCCCGCACGCTGTGGGCGATCTTGTGGGCCTTGCCGATATCCCGCGTCCACACGGCTGCGGCAAGACCAAAGTTTGTCGCGTTTGCCCGGCGGATGACTTCGTCTGTCGACTTGAACGGCAGCACGCTCAACACCGGTCCGAAGATTTCATCGACGGCGATCGGCATGTCGTCGGTCACTTCGGTGAAGATGGTTGGCTCGATGTAGAAGCCGGTCTTGCCGAAGCGTTTGCCGCCGGTCAGGCACTTCGCGCCGGCGGCATTCCCGGCATCGATATAGTGCATGATCTTGTCGAACTGGGCCTGATCAACCTGGGGGCCTTGTGTTGTGTTGGGATCGAACGGGTTGCCGAGTTTGCGAGTTTTGGCCCGCTTGACCAGCTTCTCGACGAACTCGTCGTGGATCGATTCTTCCACGAACAACCGACTCCCCGCACAGCAGCATTGACCCTGGTTGAAGAAAAGACCGAACTCGGCCCCGGCAATCGCGGCGTCGAGATTCGCATCGGCGAAGACGATGTTCGGGCTCTTGCCGCCGAGTTCAAACGTGGTCCGCTTCAACGTCGCGGCGGCATCGCGCATGATCAACTGGCCGGTCTCCGTCGATCCGGTGAACGCGATTTTGTCGACACCGGGATGTTTCACCAAGGCGGCCCCGGCGGTGGGACCGTAACCGGGGACGAGGTTGATCACGCCCTTAGGAATCCCGGCTTCGATCGCGAGTTCACCGAGCCGCAATGCGGAGAGAGGCGTCTGTTCGGCAGGCTTCATCACGATGGTGCAGCCGGTGGCGAGCGCCGGGCCCCATTTCCAGGCGACCATCAGCAGCGGGAAGTTCCAAGGGATGATCTGCCCGACGACACCGACTGGCTCCCGCCGCGTGTAGCAGAAGTAGTTGCCGCGGACCGGAATGTTGTCGCCCTTGATCTTGTCGGCCCAGCCGGCGTAGTAGCGAAGACAATCGACCACGAGCGGCAGATCAGCGGCCTTGCTGTCGCGGATCGGCTTGCCATTGTCGAGCGTTTCCAGCGCGGCCAATTCTTCGAGATTTGCTTCGACCAAGTCGGCAAGCTTGTTGATGAGGCGTCCGCGATCCCGGGCATCCATCGTTGCCCACGGACCAGATTCGAGGGCCTTGCGCGCGGCTTTCACGGCGAAATCAACGTCCGCCGCATCCGCCTCGGCAACGTCGGCGATTTTCTGTTCGGTCGCCGGGTTGTACGTGGGGAAGGTCTTCCCGCTCTTGGCAGCAACCCACTTGCCATCAATGAGCAGTTTGGCCTGCTTCACCGCGGGAGTGGCGACGAGCGTGGACTTATGAGACCCGTTTTTCTTCGACGCAGCGGCAGTGGCCATGATGTCATCTCCGAGAGTGCGAGTGAGAACGAGGGGATGCTTTCAGAATAGCAAATGCACCGCCAGATGGGAGTGATCCCAGCCCGGAGCGCAAGCGACGGGAGTCAGAAATGGATCCGAGCAGCCATTCACATCGTCTTGTCCTCACTCCCGTCGCTCGCGCTCCGAGCTGGGACAGTTTTCATCACACGATGTTGAGTGGCTGATACGGCAGCCCGAACGTCGCCGCCACCGCTTGATTGGTGATCTGGCCGCGTTGCAGGTTGACCGCGTGAACGAAACCGGGATCGCTGGCACAGGCGGAGGCAAGACCTTGAGTCGCAAGTCTCACGACATACGGCAGCGTGACGTTGCACAGCGCATATGTGCTGGTACGGCCGACCGCGCCAGGCATGTTGGCGACACAGTAATGCACGACGTGATCGACCACATAAGTCGGATTGGAATGCGTGGTGGGTTTGGTCGTTTCAATGCAGCCGCCTTGATCGACCGCGACATCAATAATCACCGCACCAGGTTTCATGAGGGACAGATCTTCGCGCGAGACCAACCGCGGGGCACGGGCTCCTTCGACGAGCACCGCGCCGATCACAAGGTCGGCGAGCCGCAATTGTTCGCGGATGTTGAGGCGATCGCTGAAGATCGTGTTCACATTCGGCGGCATGATGTCTTCGAGATAGCGCAGGCGTTCGATATTCACGTCGAGGATGACGACATCGGCCTGGAATCCCGCGGCGATCTTGGCCGCGTTCTTGCCGACCACGCCGCCGCCGAGAATGGTGATGTGGGCCGGGGCGACTCCGGGGACGCCAGCGAGCAAAATGCCGCGGCCGAGTTGTGGGCGTTCGAGATACTTCGCGCCTTCCTGAATGCTCATGCGCCCGGCGATTTCACTCATCGGTGTCAGGCACGGCAGGTCACCTGTCCGGCCACGGAGCGTCTCATACGCTACCGCGGTGCAACCGGTCGCAAGAATGTTCCGCGTCAGTTCTTCACTCGCCGCGAAATGGAAGTAGGTGAAGACGAGTTGCCCCGCGCGAAGCAGCGGCCATTCGGTCGATTGCGGTTCCTTCACTTTGACGATCAGGTCCGCCTGGCCATAGACGTCTGCCGCCGTGTCGACGATCTCCGCTCCGGCCTCAGCATATTGTTCGTCGGTCAAGCCGCTGCCCAGCCCTGCCCCGCGTTCGATGAGCACGCGCTGCCCGCGCCGCACCAGCTCGTCCACGCCCGCAGGAATCATTCCCACACGATATTCATCCGACTTGATTTCTTTTGGCACGCCAATCAGCATCGATTCGTCCTTGATGGAAAGAGGTGGGTGGATTGTAATCGCGTGGAAGAATGCGCGGAATGCGAATGTCGCTAAAGTCGCCCTGTCGCTCCGCGACAGGATTGCCGATCTGGCAACACGCCGGGCCAGCTTCAATACATTCTGATGCAAACGGCTATCCTGTCGCGGAGCGACAGGGCGACTATGGAATACACCATGAACATCGAACAAACCTTCGGCCCCATCGAACGCCATGCTGCACAAACGCTGGTCACCATGGCACTCATGGAAGATCTCGGCGACCGTGGCGATCTAACATGCCAGGCACTGATTCCACCGAGCAACCGTGCGGCAGTGAATGTCGTCGCGAGGAAAGCCGGGGTGCTGGCGGGAAGCCCCATCGGGCGGATGGTCTTCGCGCAATTGGATCGGGAAATCGCATGGACGGCGTTGAAGTCGGATGGGGATCACCTTTCTCCTGGTGATGTTATCGCGACGGTCAGCGGATCGTTGAATGGACTCCTCGTCGGTGAGCGGACCATGCTCAACTTCATGACGCATCTCTCCGGAGTGGCGACTCTCACCGCGCAGTTTGTGGAACGAATTGCCGGAACGCGGGCGGTTATCCTCGATACCCGCAAGACGCTACCGGGTTATCGACGACTCGAAAAATACGCGGTCCGGTGCGGCGGCGGAACGAATCACCGCATGGGTTTGTTCGATGGCGTTCTAATCAAGGACAACCATCTGGCCGCTTGGACGGCAAACGCATCAATCACCGCGGCCGTGAGCACAGCGCGGGAAAAAAGTCCACCCGGGGTGTCAATTGAAGTCGAAGTCGACACACTCGACCAACTGCGCGATGCGCTCCAGGGGCATCCGGACATCGTGCTGCTCGACAACATGACCACGAATCAAATGTGCGAAGCCGTGTCCCTTCGGAACGCCGCGGGGCCGGGTGTGTTACTCGAAGCCTCCGGGGGAGTGACGCTGGAGACCGTCCGTGCGATTGCGGAAACCGGTGTTGACCGCATCAGTATCGGTGGATTAACCCACTCCGCCCCCGCGCTGGATTTGGCCTTCGATTGGAAGGAACCGGATGACGTGTTCGTGATTTGAGCAGCCGCCGACCATGAGGCATCAGCCCGAGAAGAGCTTTTGCCGAAAGTTGGCTGGCGAACCTTCTTGCCAATGGTATCAATGACTCCGTTGGCAGCGACGAAGCGCTGCTTGACCGTAATGCAATCGAGTCCGAAAAGAGTTCCGCATGCAAGTTGTCCCGTTGGATCTCAATCAGCTACGTGTCTTTCCTTTGGCTCAGCGACATCATCTGACGCGCGCGGAAGACATTCTGGTGAATCCGGAGTCCGCCCCAAAGTTGCCGAGTGATTCCAACATAAAGTTGATTGAGGATTGTGTACGTTGCATTCGCGCGGCTCGTCAGCGCGATGCTGCGGTGATGCTGATTTATGGCGCACACCTGCTGCGGAATGGAGCCGCATGCATTCTGGAACGGATGATGGCCAGTGGTTGGATCACCCATCTCGCCACCAATGGTGCAGGGACGATCCACGACTGGGAGTATGCCTGGTTCGGCGCGTCGACCGAAAGTGTGGAGATGAACGTCGCCGGTGGCACGTTCGGCACCTGGGACGAAACCGCCGTCAATATTCATCGCTCGATCTTGGCGGGTGCCCTCGATGGCCTGGGCTACGGGCGCTCCCTTGGACGGCTGATCTGGGAAGACGGCGTCACGCTGCCATCTCCCGAACAGTTGACGGAATGGATTTCGAGCGAACCGTCCCACCCCCTCACGGCGGCCCGTGCTGATTTGCTACGGACAATGCAACAATTCGGTTGGAGAGCAGGTCGCTTCGGCATCGAACATCGTTGGAAGCAGGCTTCGATTCTGGCGCAGGCCTATCGCCACGGCGTGCCGCTCACCGTGCACCCAGGAATTGGTTACGACATCATTTCCAACCATCCCATATTCAATGGGGGAGCGATCGGTCGTGCCGCTGAATGGGACTTCAAGCTGTTCGGCGGTTCGGTGGATCAACTTGAAGGAGGCGTAGTGCTCTCAGTGGGATCCGCGATCATGGGGCCGCAGGTCTTTGAGAAGACCGCGAGTTGTGTGAATAACTTGCGACTCCAGCAAGGCCGCGATGTTCTGAAGGATTTCAACATCTTTGTTGTCGATCTTCAGGACGGTGGCGGATGGGATTGGACGCAAGGCGAACCGCCCAAAACCAACGCGGCGTACTACCTCCGCTTCTGCAAGAGCTACTCACGCATGGGAGGAGCGATGCGCTATCTCCAGTGCGACAATCTCGCGTTCATCCACAATCTGTACGCGATGTTGAGTGAATGAATGCAGGATAAAAAGAACGCCCCTGAAGGACAGGGGCGTTCTGACGGATTTGAACGGATGTCGTTCGGCTTGCGGGATTAGAATTCACCGAGCGGATTGCCGTCCCCGATATAGCCGAGGCGTTGACGTGTGGTTCCGTCAATGTTTTCGCTGATGAAACGGACGGTGCCGTCACCGAGCAGCACATGCATCCCGCCTGTGTGCGTGCTGCCGACGGTCCCCCATTCACCGAGTGTTCCCTGTGGATTCTTCACACTCCACGGTGTCCCGGGACCCCAGCCGCAACAGTCCCAGTCATTGATCTTGCGTTGACCGTTGAGGTTTGCGAAATCGACACCGTTACCGACGTGTTGATTGCAAGCCCAAGAACCGGTGATGCCATCGTAAACATTGAGGGTGGTTTCGGCGATCGCCACCGTGTTGCTGCTACCGTCCTTGAGGTCACGCATTGTGGTGTTGGACTGAGCACCGAACATCGGCCGCGTCGTTTGTCCCAAGTTGCTCCATAGAGTGGAAGGCTGTCCGCTCGCGCTGAAACCATAGGTCGACTTGTACGACGCCAGTCCGGTTTGGCATCCGTAGTTGCCATCAAATCCCGGGAAGGTCTGCTGACCACTGTCCGACGGGCAGAGCAAGGCCGCAAGCTTGACCGCACTGGCTGCGGCGTTGGCTGTCGTGGGACCATTTCCTGCCAAGGGGAGGCTGCCGCCGTTGGCCCAGCGCCCCATGGCCGCCGAATGGTCGAGCGTGTTGTACAACGGAGCCTGATCGAAGTAGGGGAGCAACAGCACCCAGCCGGTCTGGTTCTTGTACGCCGTCATGATGGTCGAGTTGCTGTTCACCGTCGAAGCCGCGGCGTTGCTCGCATACGGAAACATGTTGAACGTGTCGTGATAGTTATGCAGCGACAGACCGATCTGCTTGAGATTATTCTTGCACTGCGTCCGTCGCGCAGCTTCACGCGCCTGCTGCACGGCGGGCAACAGCAACGCGATCAGGATCGCAATGATCGCAATGACCACCAGGAGCTCAATCAGCGTGAAAGCTCTGCTTCCACGGGTCGAATTGCGCCGCACAACAAAGAACTCGAAACTCTTCAAGAGACTCTCCTCGGGATGAGAACAATGAAAAAGCCGAAGAAACTGTCTTCGACATCAGCTTCACGACGTGGCAACCCCCGCAAATCTGTTACTTCTTGGTGGATGAGGTGACGGAGAATTCAATGTCTGTCTTGCCGCTCTCAGGAATGTCGACGCGCCGCATGACGGCCGCCATCTGGTCCGGCGTGGGATTGCTCCACTTGGGAGCAATCGTTTCTTTGGCCTGCACCAGTGCCGGGGAATCGGTAGGCCCCAGTGGAGTTCCATCCGGTTTCACGAGTCGGGAGAACGTTACCAGATAAGAGCCCGGCGCGATCCCTTCCTTGTTCGTCCAGTGCGTTAAGGTGAAGGTGCCGTCCTCTTTCGTCACAGCCCACGCACCGCCGACACTCTTGGTTTCGTTGATCGGCGTCAGTCGAACGCGGACGCCATCGACAGGCTTTCCATCGACCTTGATCGACCCAGCGGCATTCACCAGCTTTTCCACAGGCGCTTTCGCCGCGCCGCCACCACAACCAGAAATCAGTCCAGCCACGACAAGTGGGAATAACACACGGATACTCAACAACGACTTCACCCCGTCAAATCCTTTCGGCAAACTGGAACGATACGATTTCAAGGCATCCGTTCTTGGAACGAGGCGCTTGCATTTCGATCAGCCTCACTGGCTGCAAAAGATCACTGTGTTCGCAGTTTGTGTGCCGCTAACGCACGAAAGCCCTGGACTCATCCGTAACTTGTGAATGGACCAGTGGTTCCGCATGGGATCGCGATGCAAAGAGCCTGCGATGAAGTTCAACAGAAGGTCTCGCTTGATCGAGACATTGCCTACCTTCTGCGCAAGACATCGCAGCTTATAGGCAGTTCTACCATTAAGGGGCAGGGCGATCGCTCACCACTGCACAGATGGCCAAGCACGGCCTGCTGAGGTCCGTCATCACCACGATGCACTGCTGACGGGTAGCAGTCCGCTGACCCCACTCGACCACGTTCAGAGCCGGAATCGACAATGAACGGGCATATTCTTCCGGCCATCATTCCGGTGACTGTGGGATCAATACCGCACGGCCTTCGATGGCCAACCAGTTTTGATGGCAGGAAATATTCGTGAACTCGGACTTCACTCCCGACGGCCATCGAATCTCCACACGCGTTACGGTATCGGTGGTGCCGACACCGATCTGCACGAGGCGTTCATTGCTGGATTCGTAGCCGTCACCGGCGGTCATCTGGCAGACCCGTTCATCATTCGGACCGACAAGCACTCTGATCTTGGCACCGATGGCATCGCGGCTGCTGCTGGTTCCCACCAGCTTCAAACGGAGTGAGTGATGGGGAGTTTCCGTTTGATTCTCTGCCAATAAGGCCGGTCTCTCCAAATCTGTGGCAACAAAGTCCATCCGGCCATCGCGGTTCCAGTCAAGCAAAGCCAGTCCGCGCGCCAACCGGGGCTGATCGAACAGCCGCCCCACCTGCTGCGTTTTCAATTCTGTGAACCGACCGTTGGAATGGCCCCGAAAGAATTGAGACTGCATGCGGAATGGTTCGTTCACAAATTCGTCGATATGACCGTTCATCACCACCAGGTCAAACCATCCATCCTGGTCGGCGTCGAGAAATTGCGTGCCGAAACCCAACGGGTCAAAACTCGGTTCGCGCAGTCCGGCGGATTGCGTCTGGTCCTGATAAAGCCCACCGGGTTGAGACAGATACAGTGTGTTGGATTCTCTGGCGAAGTTGGTGACGAACAGATCCGGGCGGCCGTCTCGGTTGACGTCTGCCGAACCGACTCCCATACAGGCTTGCGCCAGCCCATTCACATCCAGGGCGACGCCGCGCAAAAAGGCCTCATCGCGAAATCGCAGCGGTTCCATCGGTCCCGGGGAATCATGGATCAGCAGGAAATTCGCGGTCATATCGTTGGCGATGAACACGTCCAGGCGGTCGTCATCGTTGTAATCGGCGATCACCAGTCCGAGCCCCATCCCTTGGGGAAGATCCAGCCCGGCTTCCTGTTGAAGTGGCTGGAATCGGCCATCTCCCAGGTTGAGCGACACCGTATCGGGTACCGGATCGAAGACTGTCGGGCGGCAAACAACCGGTCGGCGCTGCGGATCGAAACAGGTGGCCGTTAACAACTCGGGGCCCTGCACATAGTTCACATCGAACAGTTCCGGCAGGCCGTCTCCGTTGAGGTCGGCAATCGCGCAACTGACAGTCCAGACATCCTGTTGGATCCCTGCGGCTTCGGTGACATCCGTAAAGGTACCGTCGCCGTTGTTGTGGTAGAGGCGGTTGCGGCCCAGGTTGGCAACGTAGAGATCGGGGAAGCCGTCGTTGTCATAATCCCCCGCAGCCACGCCTTGGGAATACGACGTCTCGTGAATCCCGGTGGCCACTGTTACGGAGAGAAAGCGTTCACCGCTTTGATTGCGAAACAGGGCATCATTGGGACCATCGATACTGTCCAGCGGGAGTGGCTTGCCCTGTGGGAAATAGAGATCCTGCCAACCGTCCTGGTCGTAATCGAGCGCGGCAACACCCGCACCCATGGTTTCATAAATCTTGTGTCCGCTAGCCTGCGCTTGTGTGTTGATATAACGGAAATCGAGGCCGCTATGCTCCGATTGATCTTCGAATCGAATCGCCGTCGACTCCGAGGCAGTCGTTGCGGACGGGACCGGTTGCGATTTGAGCTGCGACCAGTTCGGCAAGGGATAGCGCTGCCAGTTGTGATCACGTCCCGGAAGCATCGTCGGAATCGTGCGTGGCAGGTTGAATTGCAGTTGGGCTTCGAGGCGTTGATGAGCCGCGATCAAGGTCTCGTTTCGACGAGGCATGTCCTGCGCAGCGATGACACACCATCCCCAGGCTTCCCACAGTCGCCCCGTCGCTTCCAGTTCTTCGATCATCGACGGGATCGACTCGTTCCCGCGCGGTTCTTTGATTCGCTCTCCCAGATCAATGATTTTCTGGAGACGTCGACCGCGTTCGGTGAACGCATTTCCCTGTTCGAGATCGCCCAGTGATTTGAGCAATTGTCCCAATAACGCGGTGGCGGTCAGGTTCTCCGGTTCTCGTGTCACAGTTTCGTGCAGACACCGCACCGCGGATGCCGACTGTCCCATCGAATGCAGCCATTTACCGCGCGCAAGCCAGATGCGGGCATCCTGCTCGGCTTCAGGCGTGAGCCGCGCGTGCCAGTCGAGGAACCGTTCGGGCTGGAAGTCTGCATACAGTTCGCCGAGGATGCTTTGTGCTTCGTAATTCACCGGGTCCGCAGTCGTGATTTCCAGCAAGAGCCGCTGGGCTTCCTCGATATGATTTTTGTCCAGTGCCTGCATAGCCTGCGGCAAGAGCACGGATTTGTCCTCTGGAGCGGCGCTCCGGATCAGTTGCAAACGTGCTGGGTCGTCAAGGCTGGGATTGACGGAGGACAGCACAATCAAATCGTTGCGTGTGAATTCCCGCCGCTTGAGCAATTCGACAAGGCAACGGACGACTTCTCGACGGTAGCCCGTCACGCCGTAGATTTGTGCCAGCAATCGATACGGTTGTGGCGGCCGCGGATTCGCCACCGTTGCCAGCCGGAGCGCACGAATGGCGGGTTGAATCTGGTTGCTGGCCATCCAGCGTCCGCCCAGTTGAAGGCAGAGCGAGTTAGCATCATCAGGCGCAAGTCGCGCTACCACTTCGAGGGCCTCGTACGCTCGATCGGGCTGACCATTTCGAGAAGCCGCGTCAGCAAGGGATTTCCATGCTGATAGTTGTTCGGGAGCCGCTTTGACGGCGCTTTCCAAGGCTTCAACCGCGGCAGGCACGTCGCGCCGGGTCAGCGCAGCGCGGCCTTCCTTTTCGTAGTGAGCCGCAGATTTTCCGCTGCGGATCCAAACGACCGTTGCTACTGCCAACAAACCGCAAACCACTGTTCCGAACCATCGACCATTCGACATACTCTTCTCAATAGACGGGGCAACTGTTCGTCGCCTTCGGTTCCGTAGCACGGCGCTCGAACTGGTTGCCGCTAAACCGAAAAGTCTTTGGGGCGTAGCAACTTAGAAGTGTCGCAGACGAGTCTCTGCTCGTTTCCACAGATTCCAGATTTTACGCTAGTTTACGGCGGATTCCAGCCGGTTCTGTGACAAATCTGTGACGGCGATCAAACATTGATCCCGTGCACCATCGCTCGCAATCACTCCGTTTGGGTGACCTGTGCGGGCGTCGAATAAGTGCGCGAAAACCGTCATCGAAAAACCGGGGCGTCAGCGGCGAAAATGCCCGTCTAAGCGCGGTGTAGAGTCGAGAGGTGGCGCGGTGGTTTAGGCGGGGCCTATCCGTTGCCGACCCTTTCGGTTGTCGGTGCCTCAGTATCTCCGCCGTGCTCCGTTTCCACCTCCCGCTCGTCAAACCGGACATGCAGATTTCCCGCATCCGGCTTTCGCAGGAAACATCACGAATTCTCGGCCCACGGGATCTGGGTCGAGCGGGCCCGGAGACGAACCAGACCCCACTCGCCGTACAGTCGACCGGACGGAAGGGTTCCGCGGACGCCGCTGCGAGTGAGAGGCTTTCTCCCATACCATTTCCCTTCGCCTTGATGTGGAGCGCTCGTTGCAGCTTCTGAATCTCGATGGGAGTTGCTAGGCTCACGCCAATCTCCTGACCCCGCGCCGCACGTCCCGCTCAGTTTCCTGCCAAGGCCCATTTCCTCCACCGGCGTTACCCGGCTTCATCGGTACTACGGGCCTCTCCGCCACCCTCTTCGACCGGACCTGCCCCTCACGGGGTCTCCGCTGACAGCCGTCACCTGTCGTCATAGAGGGCTTCCCGTGTTGCATCTGAAATCCTTGCCAACATGCCGTCGTCAATACCCCGGCAGGATCGCGAAGCCTTCGTCGCTCAGAACCGCACCTCAGTGCGATCTCTTCGACTTCACGATGTCAGCCTTCCCCTTCGTTATGGAGGGTCGGCTCCTGCAGCATGCTTTTCGAGGCCTGCTCGACGTTCACTCGCGTTACGGCCTGCTGACTCGCCGATCGCCTGAAGCGACCGTTTTCGAAGGCTTCAGCCGCTTCGTCTCCTCCACGGCTGCTTCGACTGCTACCGGCTGGAGCGACCAGTTGCCGGACGGGACTTTCACCCGCAAGATCCCAGTGCCTTTCCACGGCGCACAAAACGAATGTGCCACTCCCACCAGAATACGAAGTCACAACGATACCCCGATGCAGAAGATATTTCACCCGCTCCTGGCGTTGGTTGCCTCCGGAACTGATCGCGAACTCGTGAAGTATGTCCAGTTCTTGAAAGAAGAGAACAAGATCCTTCGCAACCGGATCAAGGGTGAGGTGCATACGAAGCCGGAAGAACGGAAACGACTGCTGGAGTTCAGCAAGGCGCTGGGCCGCGCGATCGAAGAGCTGATCACGATCGTCTCACCCAGCACGTTCTATCGGTGGATCCGTGACGAGCACGGGAAGAAGACCAAGAAGCCGAAGGGTGGTCAGCGGAAGCCACGAGAGGTGCGGGAGTTAGTGATTGAGATCGCCCGGACCACGGGGTTCGGGTACACACAGACGAATCCACAATACCCTCCTTTGCAATCAGCTTAACGAGTTGGGGTGCGATTTGGGCGTGGTCAGTTCCTGGGGGTAGGGACAGTCGGACCAGCGGCGGCGGGCGATGCGGAGAAGCTGCAGGCGTTCGAGTTCCCCTTCGTCTGCCCAGAGGATCAGCCGGCCGCGGCGGCCCGGCAGCTTGCGGCCTCGGACCCAACCGATCGTATGCCAGTGGCTCAATGTGGTCTTCGGCATTTGCAGCACGTCCGCCAGGTCGGGGAGCCACCATTCGTGTTGCTGGAGCACGATCGAGTCGGGACGTTTCCGGCTGGACGGACTGTAGACGCCATGTTTCGTCAGCAGACGGCTGATGATGCCGTTCGTGAATGCGGCGCCGCGTAGTGACGCAATGCCTTCCCGGTTCAGCGTGGCTGCCACTTCCTTGAGGTTGAGGCCGCTCTCTTTCAGTTTCACGGCGCGGGCGATGAGCGCATCGACTTGGGAGGACTGCGCATAGCTGATCACGGTTCGATGCGTGTGATGATGACTGGTGAAGCCGCCCGACCAGTTGATCGTGATCTTCGTCTGCTCGGTGTTGCCCAGGATGTTCAACTCGATCCGCTCGATCAGCATCCGCACCATCTGCTGCCGATCCTCCGCCGTCGTCGTTGGTGATGCCCACAAGGCGGGGATGTCTTCGGCCAAGTGCCGGATCAGGTCTCGCTGCTCATTGTTCAGCGCGCGAGGTTGAGTCTGTTGGAATTGCTCGTACTCTCTGGCCACTTGCTCTTGCTCACGCAGCGCGGCTTCCCAGTTCTTTTCCAGCGTCCGAGCGACGAGCCGGTTCTCCGGTTCGACGGCGTGGAACTGACGAGCCGCACGATCGGCCTGATGGGCGGCCCGTTCCAGTCGCTGACGCCAGTGTCGGCCCAAGCGCTGCTGCTCCTGTTCCAGATCATCGGTCGCCGCCAGACAGAGTTCCAGCGACGCCGGTTCTAATACCTTCATGACCTGGTCCGTCACAAAGCCGTCGAGATCCCGGCCGACGATGCCCTGACACAACGGCTCGCCCAGGTTCTGGGAGTTGCGGGCGCACTGATACCGCAGCCGGTTCGCACGGCCGCTATACTGCACCATCAGCCGCTGCCCGCAGCGCCCGCAATAGACAAGACCGCCCAATAGCGACGGTCCGCTACGTGGCGTTCCCATCGCGTTGGCGCGCGACTGGTTCTGTCTCAGCCGCTCTTGGTTCTCTTCAAACTGCTCCCAGGTGATGTAGGCCGGAAAGCGGCCCTTGATCAGCACTCGGCACTGCTCCAGCGGAATCCGCACGATGCCGGTGTTCGGCCGACCGGCCACGGCTCGGCGGGGATCGTGATAACGATAGCCGTAACGATAGGCCCCGGCGTACACCGGATGATGGAGCATGTTCGCCAATGTGGTGCGATTGGGCCGACGCCACTCCAGTTGGCCACACTCAGAACCGGAAACAGGCCGCACCGGCAGGCGGATGCTGTGCCGGCTAAGATAGCGCAGGAGCGAGTAGAGTGTTCCCTGCCGAACGAACTCCGCGAAGACCAGCCGCACCACCGATTGGGCCTGTTCATCCGAGTCGAACGCCAGGTTCGTCTTGTCCTCTGTCAGCACGTAGCCGAGTGGAGCATGCGTCAGCAGTTCCCCCCGGTCCGCCTTGTTCAGACGCCCCTGGAACAGGCGTCCTCGGAGCACGTGCAGTTCCGCTTCACTCATCGTCCCCTTGAGCCCCAACAGGAGCCGGTCGTTGAAGTCCAACGGATCATACAATCCTTCGTAGTCCCCCAGCAGGGTGCGGAAGATGGAGCACAGCTCCAGCAGTTGGTACCAGTCCTTGCAGGAGCGGGCCAGCTTGCTCATTTCCAGTCCGAGGATCAGGCCGACCTGGTCCAGCCCCACCTCCGCCATCAGACGTTGAAAGCCGAATCGCGGCTCCAAGCTGCGGCCGGTGATGCCCTGGTCTTCATCAATGACCTCGACGCGGTCGCGCGACCAGCCGAGCGCCACGGCCCGATCAACCAGGGCATACTGCCGAGCCTTCGATTCGAGGTTCTCCTGCACCTGCCGCGGACTGGACTGCCGCACATAGACGACCGCCCGCCGTTCCCAGTGCCAGGGCTGGAGCTTGGGTGAGGTCAGCGAACACGGCGCCCGACCAACGGCAGACGCAAGCTCCGAATCGGACGTGGCAACCAATGCGAGGTCATTCATCATGCTCCTCCTTCATGAGGGGAGGAACATGCATCGCCGTGATCTGCCGGGCGATCATCTGTACCAGCACCGAGGCAATCGACTGTTGCCGCGTGGCCGGCAACTGCGGCCACAACTGGTCCAGCCGAATCGGCGTGGGTTCCAGGCTCCGCGATCCAATCAGCGGAACACTGGACGGGGGGGAACCGCGTCGCGTGGGAACATGACTCACTTCCTTGTTCTGGAGTCCGGCGTTCCTGGCACCACCTCGCCAGCCTGAGCAACGCCGCCACGCTCACTCTAACGCCCGAAGAATCTGCTTTACAAATCGACTTGTCATCGAAATCGTAAAGAGGTGCAGTCCGCGTTCGCTTATACGCGAATCGTCGGCGAGTTGCGAAAGTTGGGAATCAAGCAGGTCAGTCGCCAGACCGTGCGGAACATCCTCAAGGAAGAGGGGATCGCGCCAGCACCGGATCGGCCATCAGACAAGTGGACCAACTTTCTGGACCGGCAT
>JBGSUN010000296.1:0-7971 GCA_041753475.1 Planctomycetaceae bacterium
ACCACCACCGCCACGGTCTTCCTTCGGACGAGCTTCATTCACGGTCAAGGCGCGGCCTTCCACGTCCTTACCGTTCAGAGCGTTGATCGCGGTCTGGGCTTCCTGCGGGCTGCCCATTTCCACGAACCCGAAACCCTTGGAGCGGCCGGTGTCCCGGTCCATCACCACTTGGGCCGAGCGCACTTCGCCGTGAGCTGTGAACAGCTCTTCGAGCTTGCTGCTCGTAATCCCGTACGACAAATTCCCCACGTACAACTTCGTAGCCATTCAGACTGCCTTCAATCGTCGGGTCGCCCGACTAACCGTACCACTGCCGATGCCGTCACATGACCGACACCGGACGACCAGCAAACCTTTCAGACCGATTCCTCAGGCAGATCCGACGGCTCAAAAGGAAATTGAGCGTAGACGCGTTGAAGTGCGGGAACTGAACCATTTTCGGTCGACTGCTGGTCACACGCTATCAGATTGACAGCGCCGCGAATAGCCGAACTTATCGAAAATTTTTCATGAATCTCGGATTTGTTCAGCACTCCCGCCAACCGTCGCCGTCCAGAGCGTGCGCGACGGGCAAAAGGACGTCCGCTAATTCTGCAATGCATCCGCAACATCCGTGCGGTAGGCCAGCACTCCCGGCAGAAATCCGGCCAGCGTGGCGAGGACTAATAACCCCGGCAGCAACGCCGCCTCCATCGGTTCAAACGCCCATGGATTCATGATGATTCCCGAGCGGGCTTCCACCAGCGGGGCCGTGAGAAAGACCAAGCCGTGACCCAGCAGCAAACCAATCACTCCCCCGCCGCCGCAAAGCAGAAGGGATTCCGCCAGCACGATCGAAAACACGGTCTGTCGCCGCGCACCGAGTGCCCGCAGGATGCCGATTTCGCGCTTCCGGGCGCTCATGGAATTGTAGATGCTCACAAAGATGCCGATGCCGGAGACGAGCACGATCAGGCTGGTCAGAAAAATCAGCATGATCCGCACTCCGCCGAGGACATCGACCATCAGTTGCTGCATCGGGAAGATCGGGTTCACGGCCATGGCCGGACGGAAGCTCTTTTTCCATTCACCAGCAAACAGAATGGCCGCGCTCGGAGATTTCATGAGCAGCAGGATCGACGTCACGTCCTTCTGCAGTTCCGGCACTTCCTCAATGAATCCGGGCGCGTGATTGTGCCCTGCGTGATCGAACTTTTTCTTGAGCTTCGCGACTTGCGTCGCGAGTTCTTCTTCACTCAATGGCGGCTCGCCGAAAAAATCGCGTTCCCGGCGGATGGCTTCATCGAACGGTTTGTCGTGGCCCTGAATCTGATAGAACCCGTCTAGGTGGACGAAGACCGATTTATCGTTCGGTGTTCCTGTCGGTGCGAGTACTCCCACGACGGTGAACAGTTCATCGTGAACATGGCCTTCGTTGCCGCCGTGGACGAGTTTAAATGTCGAGCCAATATCCCAGCCGTTCACCTTTGCCACGCGCGAACCAATTAAGGCATCGAATGGCTTTCGCAGTGAGTTGCCGCGGATCAGGAATTGCCGCTTCGGGGCGTAATCGATCTCGAAATACCGCGGGATTGTGCCGACGATGGGGAATTGCCCAAGTTCCGTCGTGTCGCCGATGGCAATCGGAATGGCTTCTTCCACACGCGGGTCTTTCTGAATCTCCTTGTAGAACCGATAGGGAAGGTTCTCAATTGGTGGGTTGACGTGATACACCGTGCTGAGCACGAGCTGCAACGGGCTCCCCTTCGGTCCCATGATGAGATCGTAGCCAATGGTCCGCGTGCTGAATGTGCTGTCGAGGACGGAGAAAATCACCAGCACGGTGACCATGAGCATCACCCCCAGCGCGACGCTGAGGCTGGTGAGTGCGGAGGACAATGTCCGCTGGCGAACACTTTTCCAGGCGATGCTGGCGAGATTCATGCCGGGACTCCTGTTGCCGTCGGGGTCGCCCCGGGCCGATTGAATTCTGCTAACTTTTCGACGCGCTCAAACTGCTTGGCAACTTCGGGGGCATGCGTGACCAGGAGCAGCGCCACTTTTTCTTCGTGGCACGAGTCCCGCAGCAGATCGAGGACCATTTGCTGATTTGCGGCGTCCACATTCGCTGTTGGTTCATCCGCCAGGAGCAACACCGGCGTGTTGGCGAGCGCCCGCGCAACCGCGACCCGTTGCTGCTCGCCGACGGACATCTGCCCCGGACGATGATTCAGCCGGTGCGACAGACCGACGCGTTCCAGCAATTGCACGGCTTTGGGGCGATTCGCGCCTTTGCCGGAGAACGTCATTCCGAGCAGCACGTTTTCGAGGGCCGTGAACGCGGGAAGTAATTGAAACGTCTGAAAGACATAGCCGATGCGGTCGGCACGGAACCGGTCCCGTGCCGCTTCCGGCAACTTGCAAACATCGATCCCGCCGATGAGCACCCGGCCGCTGTCGGCGGCAGTGATGCCTGCAATGACATTCAACAGTGTCGTTTTCCCTCCGCCGCTGGAACCGAGCAGCACCACCTGTTCGCCGGCCTCCATCTGGAAGTGGGCGATGTTCAGAATCGGAATTGTCCGTCCGCCCGGCTCGCGGTAACTCTTGCGGACATCCTGCAATACCAGCGACATAAGTGGTCCGATGAGAAAATCCGTGGCCTGTGGTCCGTGGTCCGTTTTCGAGATCGCGGGGGAGCGAATCCGCATCTTCGCGAAAGTCGCCGGACACGACAAGAGGATCACGTTCTGCACGCAACCTACGTGAACGCGGAACCGATCGTTGGAGCGGAACGGCTGCAAATGGTGTTCAGACGAATGGAAATCGGAAGAGTGGACGGTGCAGCACGGACGTCGATACGATGACTTCAGGAGAGCCGGTTCACGCTCGATCATCGGCTGCCATCGGGACTCTTGTGAGGTAGGACCTTTTCATGCACGGCGTGCAAAGCATTCTGGTTGGACTAAACCTGCATCACGGTGACCGGATTGCCTCGGGAGAACTGGGGCCCGATGCCCAGGCCGCGTTGTTGCAGGTGGAAGAACTGGCGCGCGCGACGGGAGCCAAAATTGCCTTGTGTGCGGTGCTCGAAATCTCCGAGCAGGCCTTCCATCTCTTGCAGGTCGACCGGGCCCATGCGGTTCGCACCGTGGAAGATATCGCGAAGAAAACGCTTGAGGATATTGCCGTTGGATTGCGGTCCACGGGATCCGAAGTCACCACCGTGGTGCGTTTCGGAGAAGCGTGGGAAGAATTGAGTCGCGAGGCATCCCTCTGCAAGCACGATCTCGTTCTGGTGGGAACGCATGTCCGCAGTGCCGTGGCGCGCATGCTGTTCGGCAGCACGTCCCGCAAGCTGATGCGGGCCTGCCCGGTGCCCGTCTGGGTGGCCAAGCCGGGGGAAATCCGCGAAGTGCGGGAGATTGCCGTCGCGACCGACTTCAGCGAAGCGGCGTTTGCCGCCGTGCAAGCCGCGGTCGGGGTGGCTCAGGCGTTGCAGGCAAAATTGTTCGTTGTCCATGCGTTGGAATTCCCGTTCGAATCGTACATGCGGACCGCCGGAGTCGCTGAAGACGAGATGAAAAAGGCCCGCGCGCAACTGCACACCGAAGCCCGCGAACGGCTGGAAGCCGAGATCATGCGGACCGATGCCCGGGCCTTAACCTACGGCGTGAAACTGGAAATTGTCGAAGGAACGCCTGACACTGCCGTACCCGAATTTGTTACTAAAAACGAAGTCGACCTGCTCGTGATGGGAACCGTGGGGCGGTCCGGCTTGACGGGTGTCCTTCTGGGCAATACCGCCGAACGAATGCTGGCACACTTGCATTCGTCGTTGCTGGCCATCAAACCCCCAGGCTTCGTCAGCCCCGTAAAGCCAGCGGGATAGGACTGAGTGTGGTGCCAGGGCCGTTTCGGCCGTGCGAGTGGCAAAACGCCTCGTAGAATCACACGGCCGACACGGCCGTGGCACATGAGCCGCGCTGCGATGGGACTACTCCGTGATCTACCTCGACCATCACGCCACGACGCCGGTGGACCCGGAAGTGATCGCGGCGATGAGTCCATGGTGGGCCGAGCGGATCGGGAATGCCTCGAACAGTCACCATGCGGCGGGCCGGGCAGCGCGGTCAGCGGTGGAGCATGCGCGGGGGCACGTAGCCGCCTTGCTGGATGCGGATCCTCGAGAAGTCATTTTCACCAGCGGTGCCACCGAAGCCAACAACTGGGTGTTGCAAGGACTGCTCGAAGACGGTCCCGATGGTCGCGAATTGTTGGTCTCGGCCGTTGAGCACAAATCCATCCTGGAACCCGCGGACCGGTTGCGTCGCCGCGGGGTGACCGTGCGGCGGGTGCCGGTGGATGCTGTTGGTCGCTTGACTGCGGAGGCCGTGGCCGCTGCCATCACCCCGGCGACTCGGTTGGTCTCGGTGATGGCAGCGAACAATGAAGTCGGCACCGTCAACCCCATCGAAGAGATCGCTGCGGTCTGCCGTGAACGAACCGTCTGGAGTCATTGCGACGCCGCTCAGGCCGTCGGCAAGCTCCCTGGCCGGAGTTGGCCGACCGATCTTGTCAGTCTCACCGCGCACAAGCTGTACGGGCCTCCGGGCATTGGGGCGCTGGTCATTCGACGTCGAACGCGGCCCTTGCCGCTTCAACCGATGCTGCTCGGTGGCTCACAGGAACACCGCCGCCGGGCCGGAACGCTGCCGACTCCGCTCATCGTTGGTTTCGGAGCAGCGTGTGAAATCGCACTCCGTTACCAGCACGACGAAGCGACCCGAATTCGATCGCTGCGCGAACGGCTGTGGTCACTTTTCCAGGCCGAACTCAGTGGTGTTGCCCTGCAAGGATGCCAGCGGGATCGGTTGCCAGGCAATCTGCATGTGGCGTTTGCCGGGATTGATGCGGAAGCGCTGCTGGCCCGAATCGGGGAAGACGTTGCTGCCAGTGCCGGAGCGGCATGCAGTGTCGATGACCACGCCCCGAGTCATGTTCTGCAAGCCATGAAAATTCCCGAAGACCGGGCGCGCGGTTCCGTGCGCTTCGGTCTCGGGAGGTTCAATACGCTTGAAGAAATTGATCGCGCCGCGGCATTGGTTGTTGCCGCGGTGCACAATCTGCGCGGTTAATTTCATCGAGCAGGTTTGGCGCGGAGCGCGAAACCGCAAAGCAAAGGCGGCAGCGATCGATCAGATCGATCTGCGGGAGAACTGGTCGGGTGACCGGATGAACTGTTGCTGGCGGTCACGGTCGGTGAAAAACCAGAGCCGACCTTTCCAGCGAACCCCCACGCGCGGGTCACCGGGTTGCGAGGTCACCGGGCAGATGCCGTTCGCCATCGGCCAGTATCGGTCGGGGTTATCCAGAAAGCGTTGCTTGTGAACCGCGGACTGGAAGCTCAACGTCTGCCCCCGGTAATCGAGCCGGACTTGTTCCGACCCGCGACGGAGGCGGTTGTCATCCAGCAGGCTGACCAGACAGAACCCACCGAAGGCCACTGGACTGGAATTCTGCGGGAACAAGGCCGAGACCGGGGCGAAGGGATCACGTTCACCCGGCGGCTGAACCATACCGCTCAGGGTTTCCAATTCCGCCGCGAACTCGGCCGCGTGTTGAAAGCCGGTCCACGTCTTCCGGCGGTTCCCTGCGGCGTCGAAGAAAATCGTCGTCGGATACGCCGTGATTCCCAGTGATGACACGACCGACGGGTATTGGTCGGCGTCGACCGAAACCGCCACGATCTTGGAGTCCACCAGCCGTTTGATGCGGCTGTCGGTGAACGTCAGTTGACGCATCTGGCGGCAGGGGCCGCACCATGTCGCCGTGATCGCCACGAGCAGCGGCCGTTGTTTTTCCTTTGCGATTTCCTGCGCGGCTTGGAAATCGGTTTGCCAGTCGGCGTGTGCGTCTTCGGCGACGGCTCGATGTGACAGCGTTGCCGCTGCCAAGGCCAGAGTCAATCCCGTCCCGAGGCAACGTACCGTGCGGGACACCATTCCGTTCGACATATCAAAACCCTCCGTAGCGAACTTGATTCGCTCCCCGAGCCAGCCGACTGGCCTGCTCTCCGGCGCGAACCTGGCAACTCTCCCCGTGGACTTTTCCGTGTGGGTTGAGTTTGCCACCTCCAGGAACGCGACCACCGTACCGACGACTTCCAAGGATTTCTACCTGAAATGAGGATTCGCCTTAGATTGCGTGGACTGGGTGACTTGCGGAATTGACTTTAGGTTGTTCCGGGGATTTGCAGTGAGTTTCCAAATCCATGTGGGGAGTTCACGGAAACTTTCCGACCCTCGCTTGCGGTTTCGCGCCCCGCGCGGTGCCCACCGGGTGATGGGAATTGAAGTCGGGGTTCACCGGCCGGAATCAGCGCGGGGCGCGAAACCGCAAGCGGACGATTCACCCCGGACAACCAATCCGTGATCGAGTATCTTGCCACGCATGCCCACACCGCTGCCCATCAATGATCTGTTGCCCGCGCTGACGGAATGTCTGCTTGCGTCGCCGACACTCATCGTGCAAGCACCGCCGGGGGCCGGAAAGACGACCCGGATTCCCCCGGCGCTGTTAGACTACCGCGTCATCGGCCGGGGACAGGTGCTTGTCCTCCAGCCCCGCCGAGTCGCCGCCCGGACCACCGCCCGCCACATGGCTGAGGAACGGGGCACTGCACTCGGCGACGAAATCGGCTACCAGATTCGCTTCGAACGCCGGGTCTCGGCAAAAACCCGCGTGGCGGTGATGACCGAGGGCGTGCTCTTAAGACGGCTGCTGGAGGACCCGTTCCTGGAAAACGTTGACGCCGTGATTCTCGACGAATTCCACGAGCGGCACCTCGACACCGATCTGGCGTTGGCGATGGTCCGCCGCGTGCAGCAAACCGTCCGGCCCGACCTGAAACTGATCGCCATGTCGGCGACGCTCCAGACGGAAACGCTGCAATCCTACCTCGGCGGCTGTCCCGTGCTGACGGGCACGGTGCGGCCGTATCCAGTCGAAGTCGAATACCTCGCCACCAGCGATGACCGTTCACTCGCCGAACAAGCCGCGTCCGGGGTACAGCGGGTGATTTCCCGGACTGCGGGGGATGTGCTGGTGTTCGTGCCCGGTTACGGCGAAATCCAGCGGACGATTGCTTTGTTGCAAGCGGACAGCACGCTCACCGATTGCGTCATCCTGCCGTTGTATGGGGAACTCGCCGCGGAACAGCAGGATCTCGTCTTTGCTCCGGCGGCGGGACGCAAGATCGTCGTGGCGACGAACGTCGCGGAAACTTCGATCACCATTCCCGGCGTCACGGCGGTGGTTGACACCGGTTGGGCCCGGACCATGCAGTTCGATCCGGCGCACGGATTGAACCGGCTCGAACTGCGACCGATTTCGCGGTCCTCCGCCGAACAACGGGCCGGTCGCGCGGGCCGCACGGGTCCGGGGTGTTGTCTCCGACTGTGGACCGAAGCGTCACACCGGGCGCGAGCGGCGGTCGATGTCCCCGAGATTCACCGTACCGATTTGTCCGGGGCAATGCTGTCGCTGCGGGTCTGGGGCGAAACCGATCTTGATACGTTCCCATGGTTTGACCGACCGTCCGCCGCGGCGCTGGAGCATGCGGCGTTCTTGCTGCGGGCGCTCGATGCCGTGGATGACCGAGGGGTGACAGACCTCGGCCGCGAGATGTCCCGCTGGCCGACCGCGCCGCGTCTGGCCCGGTTGATTCTCGTTGCCGAAGAGTATGGCTGCCTGCAAACCGGTTGCCTGGCGGCGGCACTGTTATCGGAACGGGATCCGTTTGCCACCGGGCGTCGAACTACAGCCCGGCATGTGTCGTCGTCGGATTTGGCGGATCGGGTCGCCGCGCTGCAGGAGTATGAACAGACCGGTCGCCTCGAAACCGACATGGGGACCCTGCACCGCGGCGGTGCACAAACGGTCCTGCAATCCGCCCGGCAGTTTGGGCGGATCGCGCGGAACGACACGCGC
>JBGSUN010000297.1:0-27275 GCA_041753475.1 Planctomycetaceae bacterium
TGCGCACTCGAAATCCTTTTGCCTGCGAATGGGTCATGGATCGTCAACACCCATGAAACCCCAAACAATGCCGAAGGATTTCGAGTTTTTCACGCGCCCACCCAAAAACGGACGCCAGGGCATGCTGGTTTGAGGACTAGATCAGACTTCCTTCGATCTGGACGGGTTCACGTCCTCGCTTTCGTGATGAAGATTTTCTGTCGTTCTTCGAGTTGTCAAAACGGCCCATGGTGCTCAAACGGACGCTGCTGGCAATGGTGGTCTTGCTCGGTGCCGGAATTGGTGCCGGGAAGTGGTTGTGGCGCAGCGGTCCGCCGGCTGCCTCGCCGCCTGCGATCGCCGTCGATGACTACAGCAATATTCACCCTGCCGACTATGTGGGACCGCAGGCCTGTGCGAAATGTCATGAGCGCGAGTACGAGCAGTGGTGGGAGCATCCGCATCGCAAGATGAATCAGGATGCTTCGCCGGAGTCGGTTTTGGGAGATTTTACCGGGAAGCGGATCGAGTACGGCAGCGGGCACGTCGTTTTCGAGCAGCAGGACTCCCAGTACTTCATGTCCTTGTTCGAAGGAGACCGCCTCGCCCGGCGGTACCAAGTGACCCGCACCGTCGGTTCCACAATCGAGCAGATGTATATCGGCTTGCAAACCCACGGCCCGGAGCCGGATAACCATGCCGTTTATTCCGTCGAAGGGAAACTTCCCTTCGGTTATTGGCTTGAGCGCGGCTCGTGGTTGCCCGAACTGTACTTCGACAGCGACCGCAATCCGGAAGCGTCCGAACCGCAGACGATGACGGCTGACATCCACGGCATCCATCGGACCTTGAAGTGGGACCAGACCTGCATTTACTGCCACAACACGTATCCCTACCAGCACCGCGTGGCCTTCGGAGAAGGAACCGGGTTTCCGATGGCATCATTCGACATCGCGGGAGGGGAGTCGGCTGTGTCCCAGTGGGGACTCACGACGCCAGAGAAACTTGTGACGCTAGGCATCAGTTGCGAGAGTTGCCACTTCGGAGGCCGCGAGCATGTGGAGAATCGGCGTGAAAGCCGGTATGTCCCGACGAGTCCGCAACTGAAGATCCGCGGGGATGTTCCCACAACCGCGGCCGCGGCCACCGAGAGCGCGTTCGTCATCAATTCGCTGTGTTCGCAGTGCCATTGTGCAAAGATTTCGCAGTATCCGAACGGGGCGGGAACCTGGAATTCGCGCGAAGGGCTGGACCTGACGTCCAGCGCATGCAGCAGCCAGTTGAAATGCACCGATTGTCACAGCCCGCATGAGGGACGACGGCACGGCGGCCTGCTTGAGACGTCGCAAATCATCAACCGGTGTGTTCAGTGTCATCCCCAATACGAAAAAGAAGACCAGCGGTTGGCACATTCCCGACATGCGGCTACCACGGACGTGAATTGCCTTGATTGTCACATGCCGAAGATCGTTCAGGGCCTGGCTGATGCGGTGCGCACGCACCACATCAGTTCGCCGACAGAGCCATCCATGTTGAGTCGGGCTGCGCCGAATGCCTGCAATCTGTGTCACCTCGATCGATCGGTCCGGTGGACGGTGACGGAATTGAACAAAGGCTGGGGCAGCCAACTCAATGTCGAACTCTCATGGCTCCGCGAGTATCAGGAAGGAATCAACGAACCGTTGGGACACGTCTGGCTGAAGCACCGTTTCCCGGTGATCCGACTGATTGCGGCCACGGCGTATTCCCGGTCCCCTCTTGGCGCAACGGAACTCCCGCGGTTGTTGGAGATGCTCAACGATCCGCAGGCCGTGAACCGCATGTTCGCGCTGTTTGCGGTCGAACGCATCCTCGGCCGACGACTCACAGCCGAGGAGTATGTCCCGACTGCCGCAACCACGACGCGACAACAACAGGTGGACGCGTTGCTGAAGCGAAGCACAGAACTGTTGCCACCGTAGGAAAAAGCCACGGTCAGTGCGGTCAATGCTGCTCCATGATTCTTGTCTTGGAGTGAATCTAGACCGGTGGACGCCCACGTTCTTTTCAATTTGAACGGCTTGCAGATTGTGCCACGGTTTCGTCTGCGAAGCCGTGGCGAATGGTTCCAGAAACGCTCGAATACACGACTGCGAAGACAAAGCTGTGGCACAACCACCGAAGGCGGTGAGATGCTCCCACCACAGCCGTAATCCGCGTCCTGTGCGAAATCTGTCCAATCGCGATTGATCCGCTGATGGATCACCGTCGTTTGTGCGATCGGGAATGCATTCACCATCTCGGGAAAAAGCACTATGGCCTATGTTTACTTGACACTTGCCGTCATCGGGCTTCTCCAACTCATCTCCATCAACGGAACACTCGCTGAAATCCGCAACATGCTGCGCGACACAAAGTCGCAGCCACAAACGACGAAGGCGGAATGACTCAGCACCGGTGAGCCGTGTTGAGCGCTGGATCAACACACGTTGCTTCCAGCGCAATCCATCCAGGAACTCTGGCAGAGTCCATGGCACACAACGGCGGTCGTCCCACAAAACAGGGATTGAATCACTGACTCCACTGTCGATACGATCATAGCGAACCGCAGCGGACTGCCGAACAAGCAGACGGTCCTGGAGCGAGTCTCTTCCTTCGCGATTGGGAGACATCAGCGATGTGGGATTGCTTCGGACCACTGCGGAGAATGCGTGGTACGGTTTCGAGACGCGATGTGCTGCGCGTCGGTACCCTGGGTCTCGCCGGACTCACATTGGCTGACGTCTTGCGCCAACGCACGGCAGCAGACAGCACCGTTGCGCGAGGCAAGTCCGTCATCATGATCTGGATGCGCGGCGGACCGTCGCACATCGACAGCTTCGACATGAAGCCCCACGCACCGGCTGAAGTCCGTGGCGAGTTCCAACCGATCTCCACCAATGTGCCCGGAATTCAGATCTGCGAGCACATGCCGTTGCTGGCTGGTGACATGGACAAGCTGGCGATTCTCCGCGGCATCAAATCGAATGACCTCGGCGATCACACACCGCACTACATCATCACCGGTTCGCCGGATCGTGGGAAACGACCGGCGTTTGGTGGCGTCGTCAGTCATTTGCAACCACGGACCGACGGGTTGCCGCCGTATGTCAGCCTGATGTATGACCCGCCCCGGCTGTACGACAATGAAGGTCCGGTCTACCTCGGCCCGGCCCATCGGCCGTTCGTTCCCAAAGCCGAAGGACTGGAAAACCTGAGCCTGACGAAAGGAGTCTCACTCGAACGGCTGGCTGACCGACGACAACTGCTCCGCGCGTTCGATACGTTCAGCCGCACGGCCGAGCATGCCTCCATGGCAGGCATCGACGTTTTCACGCAGCGGGCTCTCGAAATCGTCACCTCTCCCACGGCCCGTGATGCCTTCGATCTGCGACGGGAATCATCTGAGACCTATGCCCGTTACGGCAAATACTGCGAGAATCTTTTGATCGCGCGGCGACTGGTGGAGGCGGGCATTTCCGTGGTCACGCTGAAGGTGGGTGATTGGGACACCCATGAGAAGAATTTCATCGACATGCGTGACCAGTTACCGCAACTCGACCGCGGCTTCCATGCCCTGCTAACCGACTTGCATGAGCGCGGCTTGCAGAACGACGTCGCCGTCGTCCTGTGGGGCGAGTTCGGCCGCGCACCGCGCATTTCCCGAGGCGACGGCCGTGATCACTGGCCCGAAGCGGGGGCGGCAGTCCTGGCGGGAGGGGGCTTCCGGATGGGTCAGACCATCGGCGAAACCGATGCTCATGGCGGTCAATCCAAGGGCCGTCCGTATACGCCCAGCCACGTCATGTCGAACCTGTACCGGCACCTCGGCATCGACCCCGCCACGACGATTCCCGATCATAACCAGCGTCCAATGCCCGTGCTGGATGAGCGCGAATTCGTGCGGGAACTGGTTTGAATTCGGGTGTCAGCGGCCACGCAGTGGGACCGGCGCGAATCCGCAAAGCGCGGGATCGAGCTTGGGCGGAAGCGGTCGAAACCGGTTAACGGGGCCAGAGCGTCTGGTGCCAGGTTTCGGGGTCGGCGAGAGTGGAGCGAAGAACATCTGGTTGATGCGGGGCAAGATCGGCGACGGTAAAGACTCCGGTGGCGACCGCGAGGACTTTCGCCCCGATCGCGCGGGCACACTGGATGTCCGCGGGAGTGTCACCGATGATCCAGATGCGATCGATCGGCACATCCGCATGCCGGTCACGCACCTGCCGCAGCGCTTCCCGCGCCACGTCATCGCGCGAGGCATGATGGTCGCCGTAGCTGCCGAACGTGAAGTGGTGCGTCAGCGCGAACCGCTCCAGTTTCAGTCGGGCTCCCTCGGCAAAATTCCCCGTCAGTAACCCCAGCGCAATATCCTCCCGCGCTGTTAGCAGTTCGAGCAGCGATGTCACCCCTGGCAACAACATGCTGTCGCTGTTCGCCAGGTGATGCGGCAACCGCTGAAAATACGACGAGAGAAAGCGGCCCCGCTGCCATTCATCCAACCGCAGATCATGATGAGCCAGCAGATCACGTGTGATCGCAAAGTCGGTTCGGCCGGCCATCGGAATGGCATCGGTCTGCCGCGCGACGCCGAAGTGATCCAGGAGCGCCGCTTCCATCGCCGCTTGCCCAGCCCTGCCCGCGTTCATGAGGGTGCCGTCGATGTCGAAAAGCAGAACGTGCATGGCGGCGATGATCTCCTCGAACATCCCCGGGAAGGCGCTCCCTGAGGCGTCCGGGACAAAATGAACAAACGCACCCTGTGGCATTTTGTTGCGGAGTCGATAGCGTATTGTATCAGTTTCCTCAAATTGTGCCCGTCGACCGGCCGACGGATGCGTTCATGCCATACGACGTTGATCCCCCCGCACCGCAGGCTCCATCGCGTCCGTACACCGGAATGCGACCGAGGGTCTCGCCGTCCGGATGGTGGACGGGGTTGCTGCCACCAGACCACGAGGGCGAAACGACGTGGGGCGTCACCGCACGTGACCGGTGGGTACTGACGTGCCTGCTGGTGCCGATGGGAATCATGATCGCCCTGCATGGTTGGCGGTGGTCGGCAACCGAACGGTCCACGGTCACGGTGCTTCGCGCGGCAGACATCGCCCCGCCGATGGTTGAAACGCCGAGTATTTCTCCATCGCCACAGCCGACTGTGTACGTCTTCCAAGTTGACGTGAACACGGCGACGTGGATTGAATGGGCGCAGCTCGATGGCATCGGCGAGAAACTGGCAAAACGGATCGTCGCCGATCGGACAGAGCATGGGCCGTTTCAGAGTGTGGAAGACTTGCGGCGCGTCAAAGGGATCGGTGCGAAAACCCTCGAAAAAATGCGTCCGCACCTGACATTCGCCACGGCGGAATAACGACGGAAAGATGGATCGAACCGTGACGGTGCAGACGACAACGGCCTCCATGACGGAATTGCGCACCCTGCCCACTGCGATGTTGTGCCCTCCGGACGAATTGCCGCCTCTTGCTGGTGGGTGGACAGAACGAAGCTGGGCCATCGCCAGACGGACGATGACGCTGGTTTTGCCGGCAAAACCGGATGCGTTGCTGGATGACGCTGATGTGCTCGCAGCCCATGAACGTGACGGTTACATGCCGTACTGGGCCTATCTGTGGCCAGCATCACTGCCCATGGCGGAAGCCATTTTGAAGCAACCGTGGCCGGCGGACACGGCGGTGCTGGAATTGGGTGCCGGTGTGGGATTTGTCGGGCTTGCGGCGGCACTGGCCGGGTATCGGACCACTATTACCGATTACGATCCGACCGCGGTCCAGTTGACGCTGTTCAACGCCCGCCGGATGGAATTGCCAAGCGTCACCGGACATGTGCTCGACTGGCGTCACCCCGCGGGAGAATGTTTTTCCGTCGTCATCGGCTGCGAACTCCTTTACGAAGACCGCAATCACGAACTGTTGCTCAACGTCCTCCAGGCCCGCTTGGCCCCCGGGGGAGTGGCCTGGTTTGGCGACGGGGGCCGCGTCCGCGCGGAACGGTTCATCGACCTGGCCCGTGCTGCGGGATTCACACTGATCCTGCGCGACGAACAGGGAGCCGTGCTGACATCACCCCGCGCGGGACGATATCAGTTGCTTGAATTGCGGCGGAACACGTGAATTGATGATCGGGGCGGGGCATGAAGCCGCACAGCGGCGTGAGTGAGTCCTTTCTGCCCCTCACCGCCTGGTTGCTCCCCAACCTTGGAAGTTTCTTGTTCACTCCCTCAACACAGGCCGCAAACTCTGCTATACTGCACGGTCCGACTGGTTCTTTGATGCGAGTGCGTGTGCGATGTCCGTTCCCAAAGTGGCCATTATTGGCCGGCCGAATGTCGGCAAGAGCTCACTGATGAACTGGCTCGCCCACAAGCGAGTCTCGATCGTTGATCCGATGGCCGGTGTGACCCGCGACCGGGTCTGCTACCTCATGCACCATGAGGGCCGATACTTTGAACTCGTCGACACCGGCGGCATCGGGATCGTCGACAAGGACGAACTCGAAGACGAAATCAACCACCAGATTCAAATCGGCATCGACGAAGCCGACGTGATTATGTTCGTGGTCGAAGGCCCCGCGGGCATCACGCCGCTGGACCGCACCGTCAGTCAGCGCCTCAGGAAGATCGACAAACCGAAGATCCTCGTCGTTAATAAGTGCGATTCGCCGAAGCTCGACAAGGAAGTCGCCGAGTTCCACGCGCTCTATGAAGGCGAACTGGTCACCACCAGTGTGATCGGTGGACGGAATCAGAACCAGTTGCTCGACGCGATTATCAAGCATCTCCCCGAAGCCGCGGAGAATGAGAACGATCTCGGCGAGCGGATGGACGCCATCCCGGAACTGAAACTCGCGATCGTCGGCCGCCGCAACGTCGGCAAGAGCACGTTCATCAATCAGCTTGCCGAAACCGAGCGGATGATCGTCAGCGAGATCCCCGGCACCACGCGGGATTCCGTTGACGTGCGGTTTGAACTCGACGGCAAATCGTTCATCGCCATCGATACCCCTGGCGTTCGCAAGCGGAAAAGCCTTGCCAACGACGTGGAATGGTACGGTCTCGCGCGGGCCAAGCGCAGTATCCGCCGCGCCAATGTCGTGATGATGTTCTTCGATTGCTCGGACAAAATCTCGCGCGTTGACAAGCAGTTGGTCTCAGAGATTCTCGAAGAATGCAAGGCGTGCATCTTCGTCGGCAACAAGTGGGACCTCGCGGTTGGCATGGAACCGGGCGAATGGGCGGAATACGTCTTCAAGACGTTCGCCGATATGCGGCACGTGCCGACGGCCGTCATCACCGCCCAGACCGGCAAGAACATCAAGAAATTGATCAACCTGGCGCAATCGATCTACAAGCAGTCACGGCTGCGGATCGGCACTGGCGAACTCAATCGGCAGGTGCGGGAAGCGGTGAAGAAATGGCCGCCGCCGATGCGGAAGAACCGGACGCCGCGGATTCTGTTCGTTACGCAGGTGGCTGTGGAACCGCCGACGCTGGTCTTCAAAGTCAACGACGCGGAACTGTTCGACGAAAGCTGGAAGCGGTATCTGCTGGGCGTGCTGCGGGAAGAACTTCCGTTCAAGGAGGTGCCGCTGAAAATCTATTATCGCTCGCGTGACGATAAGTCCCCGGTGCAAGCCGCCAAGGACGATGCGAAGTACGCGGCCGAACTGGAAGCCCTCGACGCCGCCGAAGCCGAAATCCCCGAGACCGAGTGGGAAGACAGTTAAGCGTTTTGGCCGCGAAAAATCGCAGACGGTCGCAAAGGGAAAACGGGGAGATTTTGCCACAGAAGGCACAAGAGACACAAAAAGGGAAGAAGCAGGAGCCGTGCTTTCGCTCTCCTTTTTGTGACTTCTGTGCCTGTTGTGGCAAGATCTCTTCGTCTTTACTTTTGCGTCCGCTTGCGCCTTTTCGCGGCTGAAACTCTTGTCTCTGGAATCCTGTAGAACGACAAACAACGTTACGGCGTTTCCATCAATCGAATCCGACGGTATTCCATTTGACCGCGGTCCCCTTCCAGACCGATGGGGCCCGATGTCGGTAATTTCAATGCGGCTTCCAGCACTTCGCCGTTGCAGGTGCAGTGGGCGACGTTGTCCTTCACTGTGATCACCAACTCGTTCCAATCCTGCGGCATGTATTTTTCGAGCATCTTGTACGGTCCGGCGAGCGGGTAGTCGCGGCACTGCAACTGCGGAGCCCGGATGAACACCCCGCTGTCAGCGTTCGGCGTCGCGCGAAATTCGAGCTTCAACACAAAGTCTTTGCCAAATTCCTGCGTGGTCCACATCTGCTGCACGCGTCGGCCTTCCGGCGGCGTGGTGACGATGACCCGCCCATGCTTGGCGACATACCGGCCATCATCGCTCTGGGTCTTGCCGTCGAAGGTCGCCGTCTTTTCCAACGTTTTCTGAATGCGGAAGCCCCAGCCCGTCAGATCGCGGCCGTTGAACAAACTCACGAAGCCCACTTCCGGCTGGAAGTCGTCGTCGGTGGTTTCCAGGAAATCGAGCGTCGCGAAAATGGGTTTGAGAGACGCCGCCCATTTGGCATAGCCCGCATCGTTGGGATGGAGCAGGTCCGGGAAGTCCGCGGCTTTTGCATCACCCTTGTCATCGGCGAACAGGGTCCACGTTTCGAGAAACGTCACCTGCGGGTCACCCTTCACCGCGGCGAAGTAGAGATCATTGATCGCCTTGATCTTCGCCGCCGGTCGTTTCTTCGTTTCGGAACTCGGGAAGACCTGGCACACGACGATGGGCATCTTGGGATTGTGTTCCTTGAGAGCCGCAATGATGAGCTTGAAGTTCCCGGCGATCGTTTCCGGCTCGGCTCCTTCTTCGAGGTCGTTGGTCCCCATCAACATCACGACGCCACGGGGATGAAGCGCGAGAACGTCGTCCTTCAATCGCAGCAGCATCCCGCGGGTGGTGTCGCCGCTGATGCCGCGATTGGCGAGCTTCACACCGGGGAAACTCCCTTTGAAATTGTCGCCCCAGCCCTGGGTGATCGAGTCACCCAGAAAGACCACCGCCTGCTGGTCTTTCTCGACCGACTTCGACCACCCGGTCCGCTTCTGCGTCCACAGGTTGCGGAACCAGTCGTACCGACGAATGGGACCAGCCCCCGGCAGCCCGTCATCTTTCGCCGGGATTTCCAGATTCGGCACGTCCGCCGCGGAGAGGATTCGATCGGGGCCACTCGCCACAACGAGGATGGCGAACAACAAAGCGGCAGCGCAGGGGGGTAAGTGTTTCATGCTCCGTATGGTGCAATGTCGCACCGGCTGTTTCAACTGCAACCGAGAGGGAAGCCGATTCGCCGCGAAAAGGCGCAAGAGGAAAGACAAAGAGATTTCGCCACAAGAGGCACAGATGACACAAAAAGGGAAAACAGAAACCCAGCCTTTCTTAAGGCTGGGTCTCGTTCCATTTCCTTCAACTCTTCTTTTGTGACTTCTGTGCCTCTTGTGGCAAACCTCCGCCGCTTCTTCCTCTTCCTTTTGCGACTTCTTGCGGCAAACCCGCTGCATTGTTTGTGGACGTGGGCGCGAGGCATGCGGGCGTTACAATGAGGCGGAAGGCCCGGAGCGCCGCGGCCGAACGGGTTCATTCGGGAGCAAGGATTCGATGACCGGTTACACCGTGCACACGGGGTCCAACATCAAGTTTTCCGGCGGTTGGGACAACATTTTTGGTGGAAAGAAATCGGGATCGGCGAAAGCGGAATCCGCGGAAAAGTCCGCTGCGGCGAAGCCTGCCAAGAAAAAAGCAGCGAAAAAGAAGCCCGTGAAGAAGAAGTAGTTTCCCAAGGAAGGAATTCCTTGGGCATCGGGTGCGAAACTTTGCGGCTGATACGGATGATACCGGGTACCTGGTACCTGGTTGTCGATCCGAGGTCTGCGGAGCTGCGCATGCCGTGTGTCGTCAGCCGATATTCCCTCCTGTTCATGGCAGTCCATTCTGACCCATCACGCAGGAGGCGATTGTGTCTGACGAGATCGAATACGAAGAAATCACGAGCGAAGAAGTCGATCGGGTCGTCGCGGCCCTCGAAGAGTTGATGGCGTCCTCGAACAGCGAAACCATCAAGGCGTTCCTCGAAGAAGCCTCGACGAACATTTACTACCTGGTCTACGACGACGAAGACGGCGCGGATAGCATGGCTGCGTGATTTCAGTTCATCGAGTGATGAAGCGACACAACCCCGGTGGATTTCCACCGGGGTTGTGTTGTTCGTAAGTCAGGCTGTGCCTGACTTCTTTCGGATCGCCTCGCACACAGACTGAGAGTTCAGATCCGTCAGGCAGCGCCGGACCTACTTGAGAATCTCCGCGCGCAGCCGTTGCAGCAGAGCGGCGGCGGTGCCGATGTCTCGTTTTTGACGATCGCGATCGTGAGCGATTTCGCGCTCGATGGTCAGCGGGCCGCGGTAACCGATCTCCAGCAACGTCTTGAGGTAGGTGTCCATGCCCACATCCCCTTCCCCGAGCGCAACTTCTGATCCCCACGCCGTGCCGCGGGCATCGAGCGGAGCCCACTTGGCGTCTTTACAGTGCACGCTGCGGACGAGGTGACCGACTTTCTTCAGTGCTTCGATGGGATTGCCCGTGCCGTAGAGAATCATGTTCGCCGGGTCGAAGTTGATGAACAGGTTTGAGCGGCTAACATCCCCGATGAATTCGAGGAGATGTTCCGCGGTTTCCTGTCCCGTTTCGAGATGCACATTCTGACCATTCTTGGCAACGTGATCGAGGAGGTCGCGCGTCCCTTCCAGCAACGATTGGTAGCTCGGCGAACCACGTTCGGGGACGAACCCCACGTGTAACCCCACCGCGCCGCAACCAAGCAGCTTGGCGAAGTCGGAGATTTCTTTCATCTCCTGAATGCGTGCCGCACGGGTGGCTTCGGGAACCAACCCGACGGTTCGAGCCGTCGTGGCGATGTCGGCGTAGCTCTCGCCCTCAAAGCCACCGAAGACGCAGGTGATGGTGATGCCGGCGTCAGTACAGCGTTTCAGGAAGGCGTCCGCGGCGGCCTTGTTGCGTGTTTCCTTATGCGGGGCATGCACCTGGACACTGGGAATTCCTAGCTCCTGAGCCACGTCGAGGTGAACTCCCAAACCCGCATCCACAGACGCGAACACGCCAATCGACCACGGCTGCATCATCCGTCTCCTCACCACAGGAATGACCGAGAACTCTTGTTGGCACAGATAATACGCCACACGTTCCCTCCGGGCCAGTGAGGCGCAGCGGGACGATTGATTGCCCGTGAAAACAAGGATCGCCGCAACAGAACAATGGAAACTCGCGTTGGGTGATCTGCGAACCGGGACAGTTTTTGCTATACTCGCCAGTTCTTCGGTTCGAGTGAGTGCGCGCTCTTTGGGGAGGCTGGGCGGATGACGGCGATGAATCAGGGTCTGAAAGCGCTCCACGAAGTGCATCAGCGTTTGCAAGCGGTGCAGGAAGACCTGGCGCGCGGCCCACGACAAATCCAGGCCAAGAAAACCGCCGTGGAACGTAAGAAAGCCGAACTCGATACCCAGCGTCAAACGCTGAAACAGGTTCGGATGACCGCAGATCAAAAAAATCTGCAACTGAAAACGAACGAGAACAAGATCAACGAGTTGAAGACGAAACTCAACGCCGTCGGATCGAACCGGGAATACGAGATTCTGACCGGTCAGATTGCCGCCGATACCATGGCGAACAGTGTCCTCGAAGACGAAATCCTTGAAGCCCTCACTAAGATCGATCAGGTCCAGATCGAACTGAAGCATGTGGAACAGGAAGTCGCCGCCGCGGAAACCGATCTGGCGAAAATCACCGCCGATGTTGCGGCGCGCGAAGCGGGTCTGAGAGAGAAGGCCGAGACTTACCAGGCGGAAGTCGCCTCCGCGGAGAAATTCCTGCCGAACGACATCGTGCCGCAGTACCGCCGGGCCGTGCAGGCGTTCGGTGCAGACGCCCTCGCTGCCGTCGACAATCGCTTCTGCTCGAACTGCAACATGCAGCTCACGTCCCAGCGCATGTTGGAACTTAAGGGAGGCAAATGGATGTTCTGCAGTTGCGGCCGCTTGATGTACGCCGTGGCAGGTGATAACTGATTTCGATAAGAGCAAACGTCGGTTGTATCGGAAAGCGCAGCGACCGCGCGAGGAGTGAGCAAACTCATGACGGAAGTTTTCCGCACCATTGTGTGGGTCTACCTGCACCCGCAGGAAACGCTGCTGGGACTGATCGCGGCGTGCGGCGTGTTCCTGGCTGTGCTGTTTCTGATCAATCGTGTCCCCGTGAGCTACAACGTGCTCAACCTGGTGGTCCGGTGGAAAAACACGGCCATGACCGCGCTCGCCTTCACGATGGTCATCAGCCTGCTGACGGTGATGCTCGGCTTTGTCAACGGCATGTACGCACTGACGGAGAACAGCGGACAGCCGGGCAATCTGCTTATTCTGGCCGAAGGAGCCACAGACGAAAGTTTCAGCAATCTCGGTTTCTCGGATCTCAGTGATCTCGAAAACCAGCGTGGCATTGTGAAAGACGCAGACGGCAGACCGTTAACCAGCCGTGAGACGTATCTGGTCGCCAGCCAGCCCATCAAAGATCCGCAGCCGGGACGACCCAAGCGACGTTTCCTGCAAGTCCGTGGCGTCGATGATGCCGAACGCTCCGCACGAGTCCATGCGCTGACTTTGCATCCAGGGAGCAGTTGGTTTTCCGAAGCGGGTGTCCGTGAGATCGAAGGCCGTAGTGGGTTATCGCTGGTGGAAGTGGTCCTCGGAAACGGCATTGCCGGGGAACTGGGTGCCGATCGCTCTCCGGCGGAACTCGCCAAAGCAAAGAATCCGGAGCGGCTCGACACCGGCGACATCTTCCACGTGGGGGACCGCGAATGGGTCGTCTCCGGGGTTCTCCAACCCAGTGGTTCAACCTACGATTCCGAAGTGTGGGCCAAGCAATCCCTCATCGGGCCCATGTTCGGCAAATCCGGCTGCACCACACTGGTGGCTCGCACTTACGTTGATAAAGCGCTGGTCGAAGATGCGATCGCCGGTAAGTTGGTCAAGATCGTCGAAGAGACCATTGCCCCGGATCCGGATCTGGTGGCTGCCGCGGAAGCCCGTGGCGAGAAGCCGCCGGAAAGCACCGTCAAAGTGACGGAAACGCCGCTCGTCTGGCTTGCGGAGGAACACAAGAAGTTGCTTCAGGAGCGCGTTGCCGCATTGCCCGCTGACAATCCCGAAGCGGAAGTTTCCCTCGACGGGCTGCCGCCACGGACAGTGAAGGCACTGCGAGACGCAGCAGCCACGCGGCTTAAGAAATTCTTCACCACCGAGTACGAGAAATCCGCAGTCGCCCCGCAGGTGGAATCGGAGTACTTCGCAAACCTGTCATCGACGAACATTCAATTCCTGGTGGCGATTGCCGTTGTCACGTGCATCATGTCGCTGGGGGGCATCTTCGGGGTGATGAACACCATGTTCGCGACCATCAGCCAGCGGACAAAAGACATCGGCGTGCTACGGTTGCTCGGGTACAAGCGGGGACAGATTCTCGTGTCGTTCCTGTTGGAATCCCTGGTTCTCGCCGTGTTCGGTGGCCTCGTCGGCTGTGCACTCGGTTCCCTCGCCGATGGCTTTACCGCCAACAGTATCGTCACCGGTGGACCGGGCGGCGGCGGTAAGTTCGTCGTCCTGCGGATCACCGTCGATTCGGTCATCCTCGGCTGCGGCCTACTCCTCTCCATCGGCATGGGCTTCCTCGGCGGCCTCATCCCCGCGTTCACCGCCATGCGGCTGACGGCACTGGAAGCGTTGCGCTAGTGAAACGATCGGCGGGCGACACATGAAGCGCGAGCCGGAAATGCAATCCAGACTTGAAGCAGCGGCCGCGGCCATTCGCTGTGCGGATGCGCTGCTGATTGGAGCCGGTGCCGGTATGGGAGTGGATTCCGGTCTCCCCGACTTTCGTGGACCCGAAGGATTCTGGAAAGCATATCCACCGTTCCGAGGACGCCAATTCTCCGAAATGTCCACGCCGCACTGGTTCACGACGGACCCCGTTCTGGCTTGGGGATTCTTCGGCCATCGAATGAATCTGTATCGCGCGGCAATCCCTCACCGCGGTTTTGAAATTCTGCGCCGATGGTGCCGCCCAATGCGGCTGGGTTCTTTCGTCTTTACCAGCAACGTCGATGGCCAATTTCAGAAGGCCGAGTTCGAGGACACAAAGGTTCTCGAACGTCACGGTTCCATCCATTTCCTGCAATGTACCGGACTCTGCGGGCGGGAAATCTGGCCTGCCGACGGAGTGTCCCTCGATGTCGATGAAACCACGATCCGCTCGCGATCAACTCTGCCGTCTTGTCCGCAGTGCGGAGCGATTGCCCGTCCCAACATCCTGATGTTCAACGACTGGGCATGGGATGAGGCACGGTGCGCGGAACAGCTTGCCCGGTATGAACAGTGGCTTTTGCAGGTGAAGGGGCGACATGTCGTGGCTGTCGAGATTGGAGCAGGCTTGGCAATCCCTACGGTCCGTGTTGAATGTGAAGTGGTCGGACAAACACTGATTCGCATCAACCCGCGGGAGGCGGTGACGCCTGACGGAGGCATTTCTATCCCCATGCGGGCACTGGAAGCGATTGAGGCCATCAACACCTTGCTGCCCGATGATTTTCAGAACCCAGACTGACCCGACAAACACGAAGAACCTATGATTCCGCAAATCTGTCCTCAAGGGGAACCCGTGTTGCCCTTGAGGATTTCCTCGCGCTATAATCCGTGACAATGAAATGTTGATTCTTGGGTCTTCGGTGCAGGAGCAATTCCTTCGTGTCAGAGCGGCCCCCCATTCTGGTCCTCGGTGCCGATGAGCCCGACGCCTTGCCTGAGGATTTACGGGACCGCTTTGGAACCCAGTTCGAACTGATCCGCTGGTCACCGTCGCAGAATTGGCCGCAGTCCCCGCCGACGGAAGATTACCGCTGTGTGGTCCTGTGCGGCTCTCAATCGCACCATGTCCCCGAGTTGCTGCAGCTCGACGGTATCCTGAAACATCTGCCGCAAGGCATCGCTGTCGTCGATCCTGAGTACCGCATCCGCTGGAACAACGATCGACTGGGTTTGCTCGCCGGTCGCCCTGTGGTGGTCGGCGAAAACTTCTTTGAAGCATTCGGCTCGCCGGAAACCATCGGCCCGGCATTCACACCGTTTCACACCGTCGATGCGCTGGATGACACCTGCTCGACCACCTTGCGCGTGGGCGAGAAGACGTATTTCGAAATCGTTGGTGCGCCGGTCTACGGCCCCGAGAATTTCCCGCAACTGGCGGTGGTGACCGTCCGCGATGTTTCGTCCGACATGATTGTCCGGCAGAAACTCAAGGCGATCTATCAGGCGGGCCTGGAACTTGGCGAGTTGTCCGCCGAGGATGTCGTCGAGCTCTCCGCCGAGGATCGCATCGAACTGCTCAAAGAGAAGATTGTGCAGTTCACGAAAGATGTGCTCGAGTTTGAGACGATCGAGATTCGGCTCGTCGACAAGCAAACCAATGAGCTGCGGTCGCTGTTGCAAGTCGGGATGTCCGAAGAGGCGGCAGGGCGCAAGCTGTTTGCCGCGGAAACCGGAAATGGGGTGACCGGTTATGTGGCCGCCACCGGGAAGAGTTATCTCTGCGAGGACACGTCACACGATGTGCGGTATCTGCTGGGAGCCGAGAACGCACGCAGCTCTTTGACCGTCCCGTTGATGCTGCACGATCAGATTCTCGGCACGTTCAACTGCGAAAGTGCGCAGGTTCACGGGTTCGGTTACAATGACCTGCAATTCCTCGAACTTTTCTGTCGTGAAGTGGCAATCGCGCTCAACACACTAGAGTTGCTCGTCGCGGAAAAACTCGCCACGACGACGGAGAGCACGGATCTCATTCTGAAAGAGATGGCCCAGCCGATCGATGAGATTCTGAACGATACGGCGTGGATTCTCGAACGGTACATCGGCCATGACCCGGCGGTGTGTGAGCGGTTGCAGCGCGTGCTGAAGCATACACGGAGTGTGCGGCAACTGGTGCATCGGGTGGGGGAAACGATCGCGCCGAAGGTGCCCAATCCTGTGGTGCCGCTACGGGCCGCGCGACCGAAGCTGAGGCAGAAGCGGGTGCTGGTCGTCGACAACGACGAGTCGGTCCGAATTGCTGCCCATGAGTTGCTGGGGCGCTTCGGTTGTGAAGTAGAGACGGCCCACCACGGTGAAGAGGCGCTGCTGATGGTCCGCAGCTTTCACTACGACACGGTCATCATCGACATCCGTCTGCCGGACATGACCGGCTACGATTGCTTTGTCGGTGTGCGGCAACTTAATGAGCACCTGCCGGTAATTCTGATGACCGGCTTCGGATACGACCCGGCACACTCGATCGTCAAAGCGCGGCAGGCGGGGTTGAAGTCCGTTCTGTACAAACCATTCCGCCTCGATCAACTGCTCAAGGAAGTCGAAACCGCCGTCTGTGGCCCGGGTGAGTCCCCCTGCTGAGATCGTTTCCAACAGTCCCGGATTCCCGCTTGCGGTTTTGCGCCCCGTGCTGATCGCACGCAGTGCACCCCACGTCAAACGAAGAAGCCCAGCCATCGCAATGGCTGGGCTTCCGTCGTTGGTTATCTCATCAACATGAACGGAATCAGAAGTCCCATTCGGCACCGACGGTCCAGGTCGACATCTGGAACAAGCCCTTGCGGTCATTCAACCGCGGGAAGTTCGGATAGCCCTGCCAGTCGATGACATCACCGGGACGGTAGTGGCTGCCGACCAGCAACAGGGTGTAACCAAAGTTGAACTGAGCTTGTTCAAACAACGGGACCCGGCGAATGATCGGAACGTAGGCCAGAATTGGGGCCTTCACGTTGAATGATTGTTCAAACGTCGGCGATGCATGCGTCGAGGTGCTTTGATCATGGAATGCGGTTTGCGAGTGATCCGGGTCCAGGGTATCGCCGGGCGTGAAGTTGGTAATAGCGGCGGTGGTGGGAATCCGTCCTGTTCCCAGGCTGCTGGCCTGGAAGAGTGCGGAGCGACCAATTCCAAAGCCACTCAGTTCACGCGTCGAATGATTGGCCATGAGGCCGAACTTCGACTGTCCATAGATTTTGAACTTGTTTCCGCCGAGGTCATACCGCAGACCGATTTCCGGACCGGCGAGGTGTTCCTTCACGTTGGCTGCCAGGCGAGAACTGAAGATGTCCGGGACACCGGTGACCGTGCCGAGTGTCGGCCGGAAGCGTTCCTGTGTGGTTGCCGCATTACCACCAGCACCGGCGGTCGTGGTGTTCACCGTGTAGACCAAACCACTGTCCTGCCCCTGGAACAAGGCGTTCTCCCGGACATTCATGTATCGCAGTCCGAAAGAGGGACGGAGTTGGAACTTATCCTTGCGAATGAGGTAGTCGGCATAGAAGCCAGCCCCGGCACCGTAGGCCTGCGATTGCCATTGCAGGCTGTAATTCATGTCGTACCCCTGCGTCCCGCCGCCGGGAATGGTGAAGGGGTTCGTGTTTGTCCCGAAGGCCGGAATGATGGTGTCACTGCCGTTATCGAAGAACGAAATCCCGGCACCGGCCAGAAGCGTATCTTCTGGACGCAGCGGATCACCCACCACCGGATTATGGTTGTAGGAAGCACTTCCCTCGGCCGACATGAAGCCGGTCGCAAAGACGCCGGACCCGTCGGGATTGTCCCAGCCGACGACCCCTTGCAACGCTCCGCCGCTCAGATTGCTGTATCCGACGTCAGACCAGGAATGTTGACGGTAGAGGTTGATGAGGGCCGTACCAGCCTGGTTGTTGTTGGCAGCCGCACCGGTAATGAAGTTCCCGGGGGCGCGGGGATCCCCCACAACGGCTTCACTGGGAGGACCATAGTGGGTCACACCGGCAGCGAAGACCGCGTACATCTGTCCGGGGCCGCGAAATTGCTGGTTAAACCACAACCCGCCCTGGTTCAGGTGCTGATTAACCGCCGGCCCCGCGTAAGGAGAGATCTGCGGCCAAGCCGCCATCCCTCCAGGGGGGTAACCCGCCTGTTCCAGCCCGGTATACGGGACGGCGTAACCGGCCGCCTGAGGCGACGCGGGATCAATGTACGGAGCGTAACCGTTCGCCGGGCCGAAGACCTGATTCGGGTCAGCAACGATGCCATCTTGGGCTATCGCCACTGTCGCCGAGGAGGCCAACAGCAATCCGCTGAACAGTGATTTGAGCCAGTGCCGTGTCCGCATCGCCGTTCCTGCCCAATCCCTGCGGGTGTTCGGACCGCAATCAACTTCCACGCCAGCGCGGAAGCCGTGCACACAACGAAGGGTATCGGTCTGGCGTCTTGGTAAACTGTATCGATAGTGACGAAGATATCGTTTTTCCGCTTTCTTCCGTCTTTGCCGATTGAATCAAACAGTACGACCAGCCGTTTCTGCCGAAACAAGGCTGGTTCCTGCCACACCAGCCGATCTACGGCAGTCGGAACGCAGGGTTCTTCCGCTTGCGGTTTCGCGCCCCGATCCCGATGAGCCGAGTGATTTCCGACTTCGGGAAGCGGTCATCAAAGAGTGGAAAACCGCGAACTTATTGCTGCAACAACTTACGAGCTGCGGCGCGAATCTCTGGCCTGGAGTGCGACAACAACTCGACGAACACCGGTTTAGCCGGTCTGGCCGCGGGACCAAGCGCGATCAGCAACATGTATGCTTGACGGCGGATGACCCGCTCGTCGCTGGCCAACTCCAGCGCAATCCGTTCCGCCACGGCTTCACCTGATCCGGTCACGCGCCAAAAGGCCTCCAATGTTGCCAACCGAACGGCCGCCTCGGGGTCATCCCAGTGACCTTTTAATGACGGCGCCATGGACCGAGCCACTCGGCCGAATTTCCCCAACACCGTGGCTCCGCGCGTTCGTAACTCGGGCTCATCTTGGTCCAGCAAGGAAACCAGTGCGGAAATGGCACCCGGACCGGTTTGAGCCAAGGCCACTCCGGCAGCGTCGCGGACCGCAGGATCAGGATCGTTCACAAGCGTGTCAAACAGCGCGGCCTGGGCAATTTCGGCACTTGGCCCTTGCCGTCCGAGCGAGGCGGCCGCCTCACGACGAAGATCGGTGTCGGGATCGTCCAGCAGGTGTATCAATGCCGGCACGGCAGCCGGTGCTCCTCCGCGAAACAGGCCGATCGCCTCGACGGCTCCGCGTCGCAGCACCACGGAGTTCTGATCCTGACTCGCTGACTGGGTTATTTTCAATAACGGGATAAGTCCGGACGGATTGGCAGTCCCAATCTGAGACAGACACTCCATGGCGGCCAGGCGCTGGTCGTCCGGTCGATGTGCATCCATCACGATTTGACTGACCTTCGGCACCGTACTCTGCGCAAAGGGCCCGAACAGACTCAACCCCTTCAATGCCCAAAAACATGTGGTCTCCTCGGCATGAGCTTCACCCTCGCCGAGGAGTTGTTCCAACACCGGAACCGCAGCCGCGGCGGGTAAACCCCAGCGCCCCAGCGTTAACGCCGCTTGGCGCCGAGTGAACCACGGAACCTCCGAAGACTGCACAATCTCGATCAGCCCAGGGACATAGCGAGACCGTGAGGGATCGCTGTGATCCAGCGTGTTCATCAACTCGCGCCAGTCGTTGAGCGACCGTCCCTCGATCGACGGCAATGATGAAACCTTCTCCGTCTCTGCTGGCAAATTGGGTTGTCGTGTGATGGTTGCAGGAATTGTTGCGGGCCCAGAGGGAGTCCCCACTGCGATCCCCCAGACAACAGTGACCAGCGCCGTGACCGGAACGAGAATCACCCACGGGCACGCATCCGTCGATGCGGGAAGACCGATCGGTTCGACGCCCGAAGGATCGGTTTGCGTCTGCATGGAAGTTGGCTCACGGCTGAGATTTCAAATGTCTGACGGCGCTGCAGAGGCATACCGACTGACCATAACTCGCGCCGTCGCAGAACGAAACGTTCCCCGACGCAAAATGCACTGTCATTGGCGCCCATTCGGAAATCTTTCATCGAAGACCGGGCGTGAATCGGTTTGCATCACAACGAGTTGAGAGCATCCGGTTAACGTTCCTGTAAGGTGACGTACTTGTAATGGGATGGGCCTTGCTCGGATCCTGCATCACAGCGTAGAAACAAGATCATAAGGCTATTGCCAACAACAATGGCTTTGCCCCGCGTTCGGGTTCAACGCTCGAACCTCGCTCCCCCTGCCGGTTACCGCCGTGCTTGAAACAGAGACTGCTCGCTCTCATCGACCGCTGGGCCGCTGGTCGGAAACGGACCTGCAATGCTTGGCGGCCTCCATTCGGGATGCCGCTGAGTTGCTGCCCTCGCAGGGTCCCATTACCGCTTTCGTCTTTCTCAACACCCTGCAAGCTCTCGAAGGGTTGCCGTTTGCGGAAGGGATGAAAAAGGGGGGCCGGCTCTTTGGTTGCCAGGTCTATCTTCCCGAGGACCGGTATCGCGAGAAGTTGGCCCGTGGACGCATTCTGCGTGAAGATCTCGATGCCGAATTGGAAGAAGACCTGCAACACCGCGGAGCTGATGTGATCGCCGGGCTGGTGACGCGCAAAGCGCTGTGGATGGCGATGCTGGAGTTTCCGCTCCGTTTCGGTCCCACCGAAGAGTTGCAATGGTTCGTTGCCGAATCGGATGCCTTACAGCGTCTGCGGTCTGAAATGCCCGACCCGCTGCGCCAACCGTTTCTCAATGAAACGCGCCAATGGGCAATGCGTGACCTGCGGATGAAAACATCCGAATCCGGCATCCATCGTCATGATGTGATCTTGCAGCACAATCTCTTCGGCGACTTGTTAACGCGGTTTGGTGCCGACAACATCGAACAGTGGAGCGACGCCACATGGGAAACATTTTCCCTGCACGCACTGTGGCGTGTCTGTCGTCACGGAGCACACATCCGTGATGAGCACCCGACTGCCGCTCCGTTGCCTGTGCGTCATCGCGACTGGATGCTTCGCACGACCGGAGAAGATACGGATCACCTGGTCCATGAAGTGTTGATTCGGTTTTGCTCCTCGTTTGCAGACCAAGGCTTTGCCCGCTGGTCGCTGCCAGAACGAAACGCCGGCGTATTCCGGTCATTCACGCAGTTGTATGGACGAGCGAACGGCGTGCCACACGCCCGGATGCGTGGGTTAGCTGAAGAGCTGCACCGGATTGAACGGGCGGCGTTGACACCCTTGGAATCGGTATTGGAGTCGCTGGAATTGCTCGGCGTTTCCGCGGATGAGTGGCCGGAGTTCATTCCTGCCACGTTATTAGCACTGAGGGGTTGGGCCGGGCTGTTGTGGCAAATGGAAGTCCGGGCCGATCGGGTGCCGGTCCCTGCCCCGCCGGGCACGCTGATCGAGTTTCTCGCCGTCCGGTTGATTCTCGAGCGCATCGCCTTGCAGTCGGCTGCCGCGTGTCATGCCATCCCCGTGGAACCCCTGTCGGAATTGCGTCAGGTGCTCGCTAAAAAGCTCCATTCCCCTCCACCAGCTTCGATTGCACAACGTGCGTTTCTCGTGTTTCAGCTCGCCCAGGTCCTCGGCTGGAACGCCCCCCGACTGTTCAAACTGACGAAAAACGAATGGCACGACCTCATCTTTGAAATCGAAGCCTTCTCGGGACATGAGCGCCGCCGGTTGTATCACGAAGCCTTTGAACGTCGGTTCCGTGTCAATTCGCTGGACGCCATCGCCGTACATGCACAGCGCCCCGCCGTCCGCGTGAAATCCCCGCGTTACCAGATCGTCACTTGCATCGACACGCGCGAGGAATCGTTCCGTCGGCATCTGGAAGAAGTGGCACCGTCGGTGGAAACGTTCGGTGCCCCCGGATTCTATGGTGTGCCGATCTACTATCGCGGTGCAGCAGACGCACACTTCACCACGCTCTGCCCGATCGTCGTAATGCCCAAACATTGGGTGACCGAAGAAGTCGCGCTGACCATGGAGGATGAACATCGACGACGCGCCCAGACACGGAAGGCGTTGGGGGCGGCGTCACGCGAAGTGCACGTTCGGAGCCGAACGATTGCTGGCGGTGCCCTGCTGACCGCAACGTTCGGTGTCCTGGCATCGGTTCCCCTGGTGGCCCGCGTGTTGTTTCCGCGGCTGACATCGCAATTCCGACGAATACTCGGCAAATTTGTCGAGCCTCCCCCAGTAACGAGGTTATGTCTCGAACGAAGCGAGGATCCGCCCGGACCGGAGAACGGACATGTGGGCTTTCGCGTCCACGAAATGGCAGACATGGGGGAACGGCTGCTGAGGGACATCGGCCTGACCAACGGGTTTGCCCGGATCGTCACCTTTCTCGGACACGGCTCGTACTGTCTGAACAATCCGCATAAATCGGCCTACGATTGCGGGGCTTGTTCGGGTGGTGCCGGCGGTCCCAACGCCCGCGCTCTCGCAGCCATGCTCAATGACTCCCGTGTGCGGAACATTCTCTATCAGCGCGGCATCGAAATCCCCAGCAGCACGGCCTTTCTGGGAGGCATGCATAACACCTGCACCGATGTGGTGACGTTCTTCGATCTCGATCTGTTGCCATCCTCACACCGCGCAGACTACGAATTCATCACGCGCACTTTGGCCGAAGCCTGCGAACGGAATGCCCATGAGCGTTGCCGGCGTTTTCAGTCGGCTCCGTTGAATCTGTCGTTTGCCGCGGCGCATCGGCATGTGGAAGGGCGATCTCAGGATCTTGCCCAAACACGGCCGGAGTTCGGCAATGCGACGAATGCCCTCTGCTTCGTGGGCCGCCGCGCGACCCTGCGGGGACTGTACCTCGACCGTCGGGCTTTCGATCAGTCGTATGATCCGCACAGTGACGACTCGGAATACACGATTCTCGGTCGAATTCTCAGCGCAGTCGTTCCCGTGTGCTCGGGGATCAACCTGCAATATTACTTTTCGTATGTCGATTCCCCCGGTTTCGGGGCGGGAACTAAGCTGCCGCACAATGTGGTCAGCTTGCTGGGCGTGATGAACGGTCCATCAAGTGATTTGCGGCCCGGCCTCCCGTGGCAGGGTGTCGAGATTCACGAACCGATGCGTCTGCTGCTCATCATCGAGTCGACACCGCACGCCATGCGGACCATCATGGCCCGCAACCCCACGGTGGCGCGTATTCTCCGTAATGAGTGGATGCAGCTCGCGATGCTGCATCCGGACACCAAGGAAATCCTCATCTATCGAAACGACGAATTCACGCCCTACACTCCGATCACAATGGAGTTGCCCCAGGCGGATTCGTCGACCGACTGGTACCGCGGTTGGCGTGACCATCTGGGTTTTGCACAGATTCGTGCCGCTTCCTCTTCCGCGAGTGACCGTTGATGATGGACGGATATCGCGAAATCATGGAATGGCTCGGACTGATCGTGGTTGGCGGGCCGCTGCTGCTGATCCCAGTGCTGGGGATCCCGGCGCTCTTCAGCTATCACCTGAGTGAACGGTTCATCAGCCGCGCCGGGCAGAGCGTGGTTGTGGCCGGTTTGCTGGCGTCGTTTGCGATTCTCGCAATCATGTTGACATCCCATTCGCACCAGGTGCCGATTGACATCGGCAATTGGGTGCAGATTCCGCACTACCACCTGTTTCTGAAGATCGAATTCGATCGGCTCTCGGTCCCGTTCGTGATTCTTTCGTTCGTGTTGTGTGGAACGATTGGTGCCTTTGCCGCGCGGTACATGCACCGTGAACCCGGTTTCAATCGGTTTCACCTGCTGTATTCGTTGTTTCTTGCGGGGATGATTATCACCTCGACGGCAGGCACCATCGAAACTTTGTTCACCGGCTGGGAGATGGTGGGATTGTCGTCTGCGTTGCTGGTGGCCTTTTATCACGAACGTCCGGCACCGGTGCGCAACGGGTTGTGGGTCTGGTCAGTCTACCGCATCTCCGATGCCGCGTTGCTCTTGGCGTCGGTGGTCCTGCACCATGCCAGTGGCGAAGGCAACTTTGACAAATTCCTGGGAGCGGCTTCGTGGCCCGAAGGTCATACCATTCTGACCGAACAACAGGCATTTTCCGTGGGCATCCTCATTTTGATTGCTGCCATCGGCAAGTCGGCGCTGGTGCCGTTGTCGGGTTGGTTGCCGCGCGCGATGGAAGGTCCGACCCCTTCCAGCGCTGTGTTTTATGGAGCCCTCTCCGTCCATCTCGGCGCATTCCTGCTGTTGCGAATCAGCCCGTTGCTGGAGCAATCCCGCTGGCTGTGCGTGATTGTCGTCATCGTCGGTTTGACAACGGCCGCCTTCGGAGCGATCACGGCGCGCGTGCAGACCGATATCAAGTGTGCGCTGTCGTTTGCTTCGGTAACACAAGTTGGGATCATCGTCGCAGAAATCGGCCTGGGCTTCCGGTACATCGCGCTCGTTCACATCCTTGGTCACGGCTGCTTGCGGACGCTGCAATTTGTTCGCGCTCCCACCTTGCTGCTGGATTACCACAACATCGAGAACGCCATCGGGGCGCGGTTGGGCCCGAACGATGCCGGCCACCCGCGCGGTCTCTCCGAAGGCTGGCGGACATGGCTCTACCGTTTCGCATTGGAACGCGGCCACCTTGATGACATCCTCATCGACTTTGTCGTCCGCCCGTTCCTGCGCGTCTTCGAGATTTGTGATGGCTGGGAACGGCGCTGGACCGACTGGTTATCGGCGGGGGATTCACGCCAATCCGAACACGCGCGGCGAACGACAACCGCCCCGGATGACTTTCTATGACGCAACTGCATCTTCCCTGGCTCGATTTGATGGTGCTGGCACCGCTGCTGGGTGCGCTCGTCATCTCACGCCATCACGATGCTTTTGTGGCCCGGCAGCGCTCCGTCTGGGTGTGTGCGATCACGCTGCTGCTGGCGATTGGGGCCTGGCAGGATTTCGAGCTGACCGGGGCCGCGCACGCCGATGATGCCTGGCATATCTCCACGTTCTTCTTCGGCCGCGAACTGTTCGAGATGGATCGACTCAGCGCGCCCCTGCTACCGATGACCGCCCTGCTCCACTTTCTCACCGCGGTGACCACGCAACGGACAAAAGTCCGGCGGTTCTCCTTCTCGGCGATGTTGTTTTCCGAGAGTTTGCTGCTCGCCACGTTGAGTACTGTCGAACCGTGGTCAATCATCGTCCTCCTGGCACTGGGCACCATCCCCCCCGGACTGGAGTTGATGGCCCGCGGGAGATCGAACCGTGTGTATGTCTTTCACATGGCCGCGTTTGTCATGCTCCTGCTCATCGGTTGGTCGTTTGTCGAACTGGAAGACGACAGCCGCGTGCACACCCTGTGGGCGGTGTTACCGTTGCTCGGTGCCGTTCTGATTCGTAGCGGCATGGCCCCTGTTCATTGCTGGCTGACGGATCTCTTCGAAAATGCCACACTGGGAACAGCGTTGTTGACCGTGACCCCGCTGATTGGCATGTACACCGCAGCCCGGCTGGTGTTGCCGATCGCCCCGGATTGGGTGTTGCAATACATCGGTCTGGTTTCACTCGCAACAGCCGTGTATGCCTCAGGCATGGCTCTTGTCCAACGTGAAGCCCGGCGGTTCTTCTGCTATCTGTTTCTCAGTCACTCGGCTCTGGTGCTGGTTGGGTTGGAAATGGTCAGCGAACTGGGACTCACCGGAGCGCTCTGTTTGTGGCTCTCGGTGGGATTATCGCTCGGCGGCTTCGGTCTGGTGTTGCGTGCCCTGGAGGCCCGTCGCGGTCGGATCTTACTGACGGAATTCCAGGGACTTTATGAGAGCACACCGGTGTTGGCGGTCTGCTTCTTTCTATCCGGACTGGGCAGCATCGGTTTCCCGGGCACACTGGGCTTCGTCGGTGCCGAACTCCTCGTTGACGGTGCCGTGGAAACGTATCCCTACATTGGCTTTGCGGTGGTGATCGCCTCTTCATTGAACGGGATTGCGATTGTCAAAGCGTATTTCCTGATCTTCACGGGAACCAGGCATGCCTCCACGGTTTCGTTGCAAATCCGCCATCGGGAACGGATCGCGATTCTGATGCTGGCGGCGTTGATTATCATCGGCGGTCTGTTCCCGCAGCCGGGAGTGATGCTCCGCAGTCTGGCGGCCCGGGAGCTGCTTGCCCGTCGCCACGGTGAAAGCCCGCCAACCGACATCCCCGCGACCGAAGAACACCACTGATCGTTCTGCCTGGAGCGGTCTACATCTCTCTGCCCTTCGCCAAGAGTCCCGATCTCGCTTTGCGGTTTCGCACCGCGCGATGACGGAAGCACGGCGATGCCATCACCACGAGACACGAATCCGCAAGCAGTGTGGGTCAGTCTCTCGATTCATGGAGTCCCGGCGGACACAATAGGGTCATGACCCAAACGAATTTCATCACGGCACTGCAACACGCGCTGCGCGACTCCAGAATCACCGCGCAGCGTGTGCTCGTCGCCGTCAGTGGTGGGGCTGACAGCGTCGCGCTTCTCTGCGGGTTGGTTGAACTTCAAGATCAAATTGCGCTGGACATCATCGTGGCGCACTTTCATCATCGACTGCGGGGTGATGAAGCCGATGCCGATGCCGCCTGGGTGGAGCAGCTTGCCGAGACGTTGGGACTACGGTTCGTCATCGGCCATGCCCCGGAGGCCACCGACCCACATGCCACCGGAATCGAAGCCCGCGCCCGTGATCAGCGGTATGACTTCTTGTTGACGACCGCGATGACTCACAGCGTTCCCGTCGTCCTGACGGCACACACGGCAGATGATCTCACCGAGACCGTATTGCATCACCTGCTCCGTTGCACCGGAGTCGCCGGTCTGCGTGGCATCCCGCGCGAACGGGCACTATCGAACACCGTCCGTGTGGTGCGGCCGTTGCTATCGGTGTCACGCGGTGAAGTCTTGTCGTACCTCCAAACCTGCGGCCAAGATTTTCGCACCGATTCGACCAACACCGACGAGCGGTTTCGTCGGAACTGGCTGCGACAGCACCTGCTCCCGGAGATCCGCGCGGTTTATCCGCAAGTGGACGCGGGCCTGCAACGGCTCAGTCAACAGGCAGCGGAACTGGCGGGGGCGCTCGCTTTCTGGGCCGGGCAATTGCTCGATGCCGCGCTGCTTGACTGTGCTCCCACCACCGCGCGGCTGCGTCGTTCCCTGCTCCACGGCCTGCCGCGCCATGTCCAGCGCGAAGTGTTTGTCCGGCTGTGGGAGCGTCAGGGTTGGCCGCGCGATCGGATGACCG
>JBGSUN010000298.1:0-19374 GCA_041753475.1 Planctomycetaceae bacterium
ACCTCACCGAACTCGAACTGGCCACCGCGACCGCCCTCCGAAACAAACACCACCACCCGACCCGTGTCGCCGGCTACATCCGCAAAACCAAGCTCCCCTTCCGACTCCGACAAGCGGCTTTAACTTCCTGAGGAGCAATAGCCCCGGCATTCATGCCGGGGTAACGGTGCCACAGTTGTATGGTCAGCCCCATTGATGGGGCTTTCACTTCATCGTGATCTGAAAAGCCCCGTGAACGGGGCTGGGTCGCATTTCTTTCGGTTCACCAACCCCGGCATGAATGCCGGGGCTAAACAAGAGGATGGCCATCGACGATCTCATCGGTTCACTTCTTTCGTTCGTCTTCCGGCACCAGTTCCAGCAACCGGTTGACCAGCACATCCGCGTCGACGTTGTCGGCCCGGGCGTGGAAGTTCAGGACCAGTCGATGTCGCAACACGGGGTGAGCCACCGCCTGGATGTCGGCGAAGTCGACGTTGTAACGCCCGGCGAGAATGGCCCGGGCTTTTGATCCCAGCACGAGGAACTGTGAAGCCCGTGGGCTCGCCCCGTAGGAAATGTATTTGTGGATCGCTTCCACCGCTTTGGGAGGGAGATCCTTTGCGCCAACTTGCGGCCGTGTCGCAGAGACCAGCCGGGCCGCGTAACGCACCACGCTGTCAGCAATCGGGACACCGCGGACGAGCTCCTGCAATCGCAGCACCTCTTCCGATTTCAGCACCGCGGACGCATGCCCTGAAACCGAACTTGTCGTCCCCTTGATGATCTGCACTTCTTCGTCCACCGTCGGGTATTGCACCTTCAAGTTGAACATGAAGCGATCGAGCTGGGCTTCCGGGAGCGGGTATGTTCCTTCCATTTCGATCGGGTTTTGTGTCGCCACGACATAGAAGGGCGGCTTGAGTTTGTACGTCTCGCGGCCGACGGTCACTTCCCCTTCCTGCATGGCCTGCAACAGTGCGGCTTGCGTCTTCGGCGGCGTGCGGTTGATTTCATCGGCGAGCAGAAAGTTCGTAAACACCGGGCCGGGCATGAACGAGACGCGATGCTTGCCGGTCGCCTGGTCTTCGTCCATCACGTCGGTGCCAGTGATGTCCGCAGGCATCAAATCCGGCGTGAACTGAATGCGGCGGAACTCCATGTCGAGCGTCTTCGCCAGCGTCCGCCCCATCAACGTCTTGCCCAAGCCGGGCACGCCGTGCAGCAGAATGTGACCGCGGCAGAGCATGCCGATCAGCAGTGAATCAATGACTTCTTCCTGGCCGACAACGACCTTGGCCAGCTCCTGTTTGATCTTCGTCCGCGCCTCACGCAACCGGGCTACGGCAGCCGCGTCGTCGTTGGGAACCGGTGTGTTCATCGTGGTCGCTTTCTCTTACTGATGGATCGAAATTCCAAGTTCCAAACGCCAAATTCCAAACAACATTCAAAATCCAAATTCCAAACGGACGGCATTGAGCATTTGGTCTTCGTTTGGAATTTCCATCTTCATTGGCATTTGTTTGGAACTTGGAATTTGGAGCTTGGAATTTCTACAATTCCTGTCCGCTATTGTTTCGACGCCGTTGGTTGCGGCAGAGTCTTCGGATTAATGGACGACGGCCCCATCGCCGCGGCGGCTTCCTTGGGGTCGATCATTTCGTCACGGTCGACGTCGAGTTGTTCAAACACATCGCGCGGACCCAGGAATTCGCGCCAGGTGATGTCGCCATCGTTGTTACGGTCCCAGCGCTGGAACCAGACCGGTCCGACGGGCCGCGGCCGGGCCTGAGCCACTTCGGTTTGCGGCATCATCGGGTTCACGGGACGGTCCGCGTTCCCGAATGGATTGAACACTCCACGAGCAAACTCGATCCGATATCGCCGCGCGGGTTCCATTTCCCCCAAACCGGGTTTCTCGTCGCGCTGCATGGTGACCAGCGTTTTGTCGGCGTAGCGCATCTCCCGCATGGACACCCGCCGGTCGCCGTTGGTGTCGATTGCGGAGAAGAACCCCGCACCGTCGTCGTACACCGTCACCTGACACGTCGCCGCGACCGGCTCGCCTCGGGAGTGGATGAATTCCTTCATCTCTTCGCCGAAGATTTTGCCATCGCCATCGGCGTCAATTTGATCAAACAGACCACGCCCAAACCGCTCACGGACCATCGTCTCATCACGGTCGAGGTAACCGTTGTTATCCACATCCAGTTCGTTAAAGATCCGGAGCGCCAGGGTCATTGACGCCTCGTAGGGATCGACTTCGCGCGTGGAGAATGTCACGACGGCTTGCGGCAGGGTGATGGTCGCCAGGTCGGGATAGCGCTCGCCGTCATCGCGTGCCACCGTGGAGGAGACGACCTTGAGCATGGAACCGCCGTCTTTGGGCCGAATCACATCGACGACCAGTTCGACATCGACCGGCGAAAGTTTGATCTTTTTAAGTTCGTTCCGGCTGAGCTGGCCATCCCGGTCGGTATCGCACGGGGCAATTTTTTCGGGCGACCAATGCAGCTCTTCGGCCGACAGTTTTTGATTGCGGTTCTTGTCGTATTTCTGAATGAGATGCGCCGGCAACAGTTCCTGATTGGTATCCCGCAGGAGTTCCGCCACCGAAGGGCCCGTCGGTTGCGGCGCGGTGGTGATGACATTCACTGGGGTCGCCATCGGATCGGGCGGCGGAGCGAGTTCATCCAGCGTCACGCATTCATCGTCATCAAGGTCCATTGCAAGCAACAAATCGACCGCTTCAAACATCTCATCTTGATCGACGATTTTGTCGCCGTTTGCATCGAGCAGCTTGAAGACATTGGTGTCGCTGTCCGATGCGGTCGTGTTCTGGCGGTAGGTGACGGTTTCGCCACCGATGCCGTTCAACCGCTGTTCAATGTCGCGTGGTGTCATTTTCAGATCGGCCCCCAGCGACTTGATGAACGCTTCGGCTTTCGGTCGTTGCTTTTCACGAAACAACGGCGACCGCTGGGCCTCATCGCGGGAGAGTTGGCCGTCCTTGTTCGTATCGAGCGATTCCAGCAGCCGGGCCGCGGTCGCCTTGCGGGCATCGGCGGGGGATTGTCCACCGACGGCGATTCGAATTCGTAGATGAACCGGCCCTGTTTCGAGCAGCAGCAGCAGCACATCACGGACGTCAACAGTTCCCGTCGGTGCGGCAGCGGGTTTTTCCGACGGCGCGGGATCGGCAGCGATCAGGGGAGCAACGATTGCGGCGAACAGAGAGATGAGCAGCGACGCGCAGCACCACAGCCCACGCTGTCGCCAGCGGTTGCACTGCATCGATGGTTGGAAGTAATCATTCATCCGAACGCTTCTCATCGTTGGATTCGTCGAGGAACCTCGACGCCATCACGCTACCAGAACTGGACGCCGACGCTTTCTCGTCGGTGACGGCGGCGGTCACGATTTCACAATTTCCTCGATCACCTTGCCCCCGCGGTCGACGACCGGAATCGGCCGGCCTTCCGGCGAGATATTCTCGTGATCCGGGCTGATTCCCAGACCGGCACACAGCGTGGCGTACAGGTCCGGCGTTTTGACGGGGCGGGACACCACTTCGGTTCCCGCTTTTCCGGTGTCGCCGATCACTTGGCCCCCTTTAATTTTCCCGCCGCCCAACACCGTGGACCAGGCCAGCGGGAAATGATCGCGGCCGGTGGTGCCGTTGATCTTCGGTGTGCGACCGAATTCGCCCATCCAGACGATCATCGTGGAATCGAGCAAACCGCGGTCGCGAAGATCGTCGATTAACGTCGACCAGGCGGGATCGAGTGTTTCGCTGAGACGTTTCACCTGCGCGAAGTTGTCCGCATGGGTATCCCAGCCTTCCAGCGTGACTTCCACAAAGGAGACGCCGCGCTCCACTAACCGGCGGGCGAGCAGGCAGCCTTGGCCGAAGCGATTGCGGCCATACTTGTCCCGCATGGCGGCCGGTTCTTCGTCGAGTTTGAAGGCCCCCTTGGCGTTACTCGTAATCATCCGCACCGCGCGGTCCTGCGTCGCTTTGAACGCATCCGTCGAGGTTCCTTTGGCCCGCTTCGAGAAATCGTCCTGCAGGAACTTGGCAATCTCAAAACGACGCTCCATCGACTCCTTGGTTACACCGGCTGGCGGCTTGAGGTTTTCAATCGACAGATTCGCGCGGGCTTCGGGATCGTTGCTGTCCCCGGAGACCACCAGCGGTGCGAAGTCGGGACCGAGGAAACCCGGTCCGCCGGTGTTGCCGAACTGGAACGGGGACACGCTGACATACGGCGGGAGTTCGTTCTGCGGATCGCACAATTCTTTCGCGACCAAGGCTCCCAGGCTGGGATAGTTAACCCCTTCCTGGCCGGGGCGATGACCGGTGTGCATCAACCGGGTACCGCGATCGTGATCTCCTTCCTGCGTGGTCAGGCTGCGGATGATCGCGAGATCTTTCATCCGTTTGGCGACGCCGCCGAGATGCTCGCTGATCTGAATCCCCGGCACCGCGGTCTCAATCGCTTTGGACGGGCCGCCGTTCGGGTGTCCGACCTTAAGATCAAACGTGTCGGTTTGGGTGGGTCCGCCCGCCATCCAGAGCAGGATGCACGCGCCTTGGGGTTTCGCCGCGCCCGCTGCGGCGGCTAACCGGGGCAGCAGCGCGGAGTACGAAACTCCGTAAGCGGCGGCCAACGACCATTGCAGAAAGTCCCGACGAGTGAAGTCGCGGCGTGACATCACAACCTCCAATCAATTACGAACCCGGAAATGAAGTGGCATTCAGAACGAACAGGTGACAAACAATCAGCGTTCCAGGACGAACTCGGGACTATTGAGGAGTCCCCAAAAGATCTCCGCACAGGCCTGATTTTGTTTGTCGATTTCCTTCGATTTGCGAACATGCTCCAACAAATACTCCCGCTCATCCGGACGCGGCCGGCGGCTGAACGTGGCGTAGAAGAGTGTCGTGAGCTTTTCTTCGGTGTCGAGGAACGGGGCATCCAGCACCCCGCGGAGGGTGCGGCTTTGCTCCAGATCGGTGGCTTCCGTGGTGAGGCGACCGTTCATGAGCAGCAATGCCTGCGGCACCCCGGCGCGGTATTCATCCGGTTGCGCACTTGCCGCTTCATTCATGCGGGAAATGAGCTGATCCCGCAGTCCGTTGAACCGGGCACTCCCATCCGCCCGCGCCACCGGCAGGGAAAGGGCTTGTTCCAGCGAGTTGAACAGTTGCTCGGGAGTCAGCGTCTTCACCGGACGCATCCCCGGGCCCATCGCGACGTTTTCATCAACCGCGCATTCGCGCTGATAGACCTGGCTTTGACAGATGCCTGCAATCAACCACCGAAGATCATGTCCCGCAGCGACAAAGAGTTTCGCGAGCTCATCAAGGAATTTGCGCTCCTGCGCGGAGGCTTTGTCGAGATCATCAACGGACTCGGTGAGCCCGCGCCCAATCAAGTGTAGCCAGACTCGATTGACGGCCGTCGCTGCAAACTGCGGGTTGTTCGGCGAAACGATCCAATCAGCGAGGGTCTCCCGTGCCGTCTTGCCGCCGGTTAATTTGGCCTCCGCGCCGCCGAGGTAAGTGGCGACGTAGTCCATCGTGCCGTTTTCGGGACGAATTCGTAATGACGTGGAATCTTCAACCACACCATTCTTGATGCCGTTGAAGAACGCCGCCATGCCCCAGAAGTCAGATTGCTTCCACTCGGCGAATGGGTGATTGTGGCACTCGGCGCAACCGATGCGGACTCCGAGAAACATCCGGGACACGGCACTGGCGGATGTTTCGGGTTTGCCGCCGGCCATTTGCAGGTACATCGCCGGTCCGCTGTTGACATTCCCGAACCGCGGATTGGTCGCAGCCACCATCGTCCCATCGCTGGCTTTGGCCGTCACCAGCTTGCGGACGACTTGATCGTACGGCACATTTTCTGCGAACTGCTGTTTTAACCACGGTTCGAGATTCACAGCCTGCTGGGCTTCCGGCGTGTTGCCCGGAATCATCATCCGTCGCCATAACGACGCCCAGTGGGCTGCCGTCCGTTCCGCGTGGCGTTCCGGTCGTTTTGTTTCTGTCAGCAGGCGCTCGATCAGCAGAAAACGCTTGTGATCGCCGGTGTAATCGAGGAACTCCCGCACTTGCGAGACTGGCGGGATGGTGCCGCTGAGATCGAGATACGTCCGTCGCAGGAACGTGGCGTCGTCGACCAGTTCCGGCGGGGCAATCTTCGACGCCTGCCAGATCGACTGGAATTCTTTGTCGATGCGCTCCGCCAGTTCGCGCGACGTCAACCGTGGCGCTGGTTCCGCCGCGATTATGGTGGCGGAACCAAGACTAGCCCAAACCAAAAACCAACGACCGGCAAGCGGCAAGTGCATGACGTGGTCTCCAGGGCGCGACCGGAAGCGAGACACTCTCGCCGGAGGCCACCGAGAACCGATGGCGATCTCCACTACGCACCACTTTAGACATTATGTCTGCACAGTCAAGCCGTCTACATGAGAATTTTTGCCGACGACGAGAAAAAGATTGTGAACTTGGAATTGGCCCGTCCGAGTCACGACCATTGGGGAGTGTGTACTGCTGGGGCGAACCGGTGGGAAAGAAGGCGCTTCCTCACGGGCGCGGCTCTGACCGAGGCATTACTCTTCCGTCGGGGGCTTTTTCTTTTTGGTGGCCTTCTTTGTCACTTTCTTGACGACCTTTTTGCTCGCGTTTTTCGCACCACGACGGCCACCACCGCCCCCCTTGGCGGCCCGTTCTTCCAGCAAGGGGATCGCTTCTTCGAGCGTGAAAGATTGGGGATCGCGGTCTTTCGGAATCGTGGCGTTCGTCTTGCCATGTTTGACGTACGCGCCGTACTTGCCTTCGTAAATCGCGACCGGTTCGTTGTCGACCGGGTGTTTCCCGAGATCTTTCAACGGAGCCACCGCAACTTTCACGCGGGCCTGGCTTAATAGTTCCACCGCCCGGTCAAGACCAACGGTTAAGACATCATCTTCCTTGCCGAGCGACTTATAAGTCTTCTCGTGCAGTACATACGGGCCATACATGCCGACACCGGCTTTGATGACGTGGCCGGTGACCGGATGATTCCCCACGAGTCGCGGCAGGGCGATGTAAGCCAACGCATCGTCAATGGTGACTGTGGACACATCGCGCGTTTTCGGCAGTGACACGCGCTTCGGCTTGGTCCCGTCGTCTTTTTTCTCGCCGAGTTGCAGGTACGGTCCAAACGGGCCGGTGAGCAGAAAGATCGCTTCACCCGATTCCGGATCACTGCCGAGGGATTGCGGCCCCTTTTGTTTCTGCTCGATCAGCTTATCGGCCAGTTCATTGGTCACTTCCGCGGGGGTGACACCGTCGGGAATGGAGGCCGTGACGGTCGCGCCGTCGCGTTCCGTTTCGAGATACGGACCGAACTTGCCGACGCGGATGCGCGGCTCGACGCCTTCCAGGTGCAGTGTGCACGCTTCGCGCGGATCGATCGTTTCTTCCTTCACGCGGACTTGTTCATCCAGCCCGCCGGATTCGGAATAGAACGCTTTCAGATACGGCAACCGCTCGGCGTCCCCGTTGGCAATGTCGTCGAGATTCTGCTCCATTTTCGCCGTGAATTGCAGGTCGACAAGCTGCGGAAAGTAATTCTCCAGCAGCCGCGTGACGGCGAGGGCCGTAAATGTCGGCGTGAGCTGTTGTCCCTGCTTGATGACGTAACCGCGATCCTGAATCGTGCTGATGATCGAGGCATACGTACTGGGGCGACCGATCCCTTCGGCTTCCAAAGTGCGGACGAGCGTGGCTTCGGTGTACCGCGCCGGAGGTTTCGTTTCGTGACCGATCGCTTCGAGCGCCCGACTCGTCAGCGACTCGCCTTCGGTCAGCGGCGGGAGCGCGGCTTCCTGGTCATCCAGCGCGGCTTCGGGATCGTCGACCCCTTCGACATACGCCCGGAAGAACCCGGCGAACTCGACATGCCGACCGGTGGCTTTGAATTCCGCCTCGCCGACTTCGATCGTCACGGTTTGGAACCGCAGTTGGGCTTCCGCCATCTGCGTGGCGACGGTCCGCTTCCAGATCATCGCGTACAGTTGTGCTTCGCGACCGGCCAGCCCTTGCTCCTCGGCGGTCTTCATTTCCGTCCCGGCGGGACGAATGGCTTCGTGGGCTTCCTGCGCATTTTTCTGCTTGTTCGTATATTGGCGAACCTCGGAATGGAGATAGTCTTTCCCATAACGGGCTTCGACACATCGCCGACTGGCTTTGATCGCTTCCTGCGACAGATTCACACTGTCGGTACGCATATAAGTGATATAACCGTCTTCATACAGGCGTTGGGCCGTCTGCATCGTTTCCCGGGCCGACATGCCGAGCTTGCGGTTGGCTTCCTGCTGCAGCGTGCTGGTGGTGAACGGCGGGTACGGCTTGCGGGTTTGCAGCCGCGATTCGACCGTCGAAACGGCCCACGGTTGCGGTGACAGCCGTTGTTGCAGGCTGCGGGCGGTCGATTCATCGAGCAGCAGCACATCGGCGTCGGCCTTCAGTTTGCCGGTCGATTCATCAAAGTCGCGTCCGGCGGCGACGCGTTTGCCGTCGACGGTCGCCAAGGTCGCGTCGAAGCTCGCGCCGTCGGCATTCACCAGCGTCGACTTCAGGTCCCAGTACGATCCTTTTTTGAACGCCAGCCGTTCCAGTTCCCGCTTCACCAGCACCCGCACGGCAACTGACTGCACGCGCCCGGCGGACAATTTCGGCGCAATTTTTTTCCACAAGAGCGGGCTGAGGCGGTAACCGTACAATCGGTCCAGCACCCGCCGGGCTTCCTGCGCTTCGACCATGTGAGCATCGAGATCGCGGGTCGACTTGATGGCTTCCTGAATCGCCTCTTTGGTGATTTCGGAGAACACCATCCGTTTGACCGGCACCTTGGGCTGCAGAACCTGCGCGAGATGCCAGCCGATGCTTTCGCCTTCGCGGTCTTCGTCGGTTGCGAGAATCAGTTCGCGGGCATCCTTCAGGGCGTCTTTTAATTCCTTGACCAGCTTTTTTCGTTCTTTGGGAACGATGTAAAGGGGTTCAAATCCCTGTTCGACATTGACGCCAAGTTTGGCCCAAGCTTCTTTTTTGAGTTCTTCCGGGATTTCGGACGCGCTTTCCGGGAGGTCCCGAACGTGCCCCATGCTGGCCATCACCGTGTATTTCGGACCGAGAAAACCGCTGATTTTCTTCGCTTTTGCCGGGGATTCGACAATCACCAGCCCATCGATCGATTTGCCAGCCACGCTGTGACCAATCCGTGTAAGACCGCCGGAACTTGCCGGGGGCGTTGACCTTGTGCCTCGTTCTGACCAAGCTACAATGCGACCCTTTGCAAGGTCGGGTTGCCGGACCATCCTTAGAGCATCGTCCGGCGCTCTGTCAAGCGTGCTCGGCGTTGATGCCAGGGACGCGTCAACGAAATTTCGCCGGTTAGGGCGGCGGCAGACACTCCAGGATTCGGCTTCATGAATGGTTCGCCGTTTGAGATTTTTCGTCGCAATCAACGCCAGTTGATGGTGGTCGTCACCGGTCTGGCGATGTTCTCGTTCGTGTTCCTCGATGCCGCCACGTCGCGGTCGGGAGAGTTACCGACTTCGCTCGGTGTCGTCACGGTCGCCCTGCTGTGCGCCGGCGGCTTGTGGGTCATCGGTTCGCCGCGCGGCAAGGGGAGCGAGTGGGCCCTGTACGGGGCGATTATCGGCGGGGTGATTGCGTTTTTCGGCATCCGAGCGCAATCCAACTCCGCGGTCGTGACGTCGAACATGGGCAGCTTTTCCCGCTCGGAACTGCAACGCCTGCAGGCCCGCCGCGTGGTTGCCAACCGCTTCATGATGGAAGCCTCGAAAAACCGCTTCAACATTTTCGGCGACACCAGCGATGAGCAGATTGTGATGCGGTCGCTGCACTTGGCCGAAGCCAAGAAGTACGGCATCTCGGTGACCGACGACGCCGTCGACGAATACATCAAAAAAGTGACGCAAGAAAAATTAGCGCGTCCCGACTACGAAAAAATCCTCCGCGACCTGCAAGTGGGGGAAAGTGACCTGTTCGACATTCTTAAAGAAGAGCTGGCCATCCAACTCTTCCAGCAGATGGATTTCCCACCACGGCAGCGCTTCGGGCAGGGGACCGTGCAAACCCCGCTGTCGCTGTGGAAGCAGTTCCAGATGCTGCAAGTCCGGCAATCCCTCGACACGGTGGCGGTGCCGGTCTCGCAGTTTGTGAGCCAGGTTCCGGAACCGAAGGAGAGCGAACTGCTCGAATTCTTCGCCAATCACAAAGCCCTGCGTCCGGGACAAGACGGTCGCCCGGGCTTCGTCCAGGAGCGGAAAGTCCAGTTGGCCTACGTGGCAGCGGAATTCGAGACGTTCGAAAAAGCCGTCGGGGACATCACGGACGACGAAGTTTCGGAGTACTACACGAAGAACAAGGAACGGTACCGCGTCTTCGAAGTGCCCGATTCGCCGAGCGACCCCAAGGGCCCCGCATTTGCGGAGGACGATGCTCCCGCCAACGCACTTCAACCAGCGAACGTTGAGTCAGCCAAGCCCGAACCCGAAAAGGAAGCTCCGACGACGCCCGAAAAGCCGGAAGCCGACAAAAAAGACGAGAAGCCCGCTGAAGAAAAGCCGACTGACAAGCCCGAACCACCCGCCCCGGACAAACCGGAAGAGGGGGCCGCAGAATCGTCATGCGGAGCCGAGGACAAACCGGCCGCCGAAGAAAAGCCGGTGGAAGAGAAACCTGTAGAACCGAAGCCGGAAGGGGAAAAGCCTACTGAGGAAAAGCCCGCCGCCACCGAAACGCCTGCAAAACCGGAAGCGGAAAAGCTCGAACTGCCCCCCACACCGGGAACAAATCCCGATGCGAAAGCCGAAGCTCCACCGAAGTATCGCGATCTCGACGACACGCTCCAGGCCGAGATCCGCGAGACCATCATGAAGGAACGCGCCTTCGAGAAGATGGGGGTCGCCATCGAAAAAGCGATGGAAGAAATGGGGCGTCTGAACGACGAGTATCTTCGTGCCGAAACTCCCGAAGCCAGGGTCACGGCCGGCGAAACGATCACCAAGAAGTTGAAGACCTTTGCGGAAGAACATGGCTTGCGCTACGTGGAAACCAAGCCTATGTCGCAGTCGGAGCTGATGAACGCGGTGGATGAACCGATCGCGATGTCGATGCAACCCTCGGCGAATCCCTTCCAACCGGGGGCTTCCGTTCCCGAGCAGGCCTTCGACGATGACCTGCTGTTCTACCCGCGCCCGGCCGATGCCTTTGTGCGTGACAAGCGGTTCGCCTACTGGAAAATCGCCGACTTCCCAAGCAAAGTGCCGGAATACCAGGACGTCAAAGATCAGGTTGTGGAAGCCTGGAAGTTCGAAATGGCGCGACCGCTCGCAGAGAAACGCGCTAAGGAACTGGCGAATCTCGTCGAGACCGCCAAGAAGCCGATGTCTGAAGTTCTCACCGGCCAGACGGTCAACAATCTGCCCGATGGCCCGGCGGTGACAGTGCATCCCACGTCACGGTTTACGTGGTTGAACGTCCCCCGCAACATCCCGATGCAGTTCCAGCAACAGATGCCCGAACCGCAAATCTCGGTGATCGACGGCGTTGACCGGCCGGACAACGAGTTCATGAAGACCGTGTTCGAAGATCTCGCCGTCGGACAGACCGGGGTTGCAGCAAATCAGATTCGTTCGGCGTATTACGTCGTTCAAGTGAAGGACCGCGACGGTGTCCCCGAAAAGACCGACGACGACAACCTCGCGCTGAAATCCTTGCAACAACAGTTCCTGATGGACGGTCGAACGGGCTTCTTTAATCCGGCGTACATGGCTCTGGCCCGGTATCCGCAGTCGGAAATTGTGATGCAGTGGCAAAGCAAGTTGAAGGATCGCTACAACTTGGAGTTTCCCGGTGAGCAGGAATCCGGCGGCAAAGGCCAGATGGAGCCATAGCAGGTCTCCTGGCAAGAACGCTTGCCACAAGAAAACGCCTCGGTTTGCGTGATCCAAAACGACTCCCGGCTGCCGATGCGACGCTCGCCGGGCTCGGTGCGGACTCTGACCGATTTCCCTCGGTTGACTGGACAACCTCCAACGCGCATCTATAGAACCTGCGTACTCAGGTTGAACAGGTTCGTCTCATCGGGAGACGAATTTCGACTCCACTGTGCGGCGAGTTGGGTAGGGTTTGCCGAGTCCGCGAGGCGAACCACGTTGGAAAATTTCGCATCCGGTTCGCCTCGAAGACTCGGCAAACCCTACGGTTTTCCATTGGAACGCATGAAAAGGCCACGATGAGCAATACGTCGGCGAAATCCTCGGGCAACGCGGCCGGTAGCGGTCAGGCCATGATCGAAGCCCGCGGCCTCAGCAAGTTTTACGGTTCGTTCGCGGCGACGCAGAACGTGTCGTTCTCCGTCCCCCGTGGACAGGTTTGTGCGTTTCTCGGTCCCAACGGGGCCGGAAAATCGACGACCATGAAAATGTTGACGGGCTATCTCGCCCCGTCGGAGGGGTCCGCATTCATTGGCGGATTCGACGTCAGTACCGATCGGCTTGCGGCCGCGCGGTTGCTCGGCTATCTCCCCGAAAACGGCCCGCTGTACTTGGAAATGACGCCGTCGTCGTTGTTGCGATTCATGGGCGACATCCGGGGTATGGCCTCGAATGTGTTGCGCGATCGCCTCGAATACGTCGCTAACAAATGCTCGCTGCAAACGGTGTGGGGCAAACCCATCGGCAAACTGTCCAAAGGGTTTCGTCAGCGCGTGGGGATGGCCCAGGCGCTGCTGCATGACCCGCAGGTCCTGATTCTCGACGAACCGACCAGTGGTTTGGATCCCAACCAGACCCATGATGTCCGCTTGCTGATTCAAGGTCTCAGCCAGACGAAAACCATCCTGCTGTCGACACACATCCTTCAGGAAGTGAAGGCCGTGTGTGGCCGCGTGGTGCTGGTGAACGAAGGCCGGGTGGTGTTTGACGGCCCGGTCGACGAAATGGAAGCCGGGCAGCACACGATGGAAACCCGCTTCCGCGAATTGACCGGAGCGGGCAAATAGCTCCTCGCGGCCTGATATGACCTTCCCGCCGGTTGCATGATCGGCGTCTCCGCAGAGATTGTTCCCGCCTGACCGACAACGACCGAGTTTTTGATCGAGGATTGCCGGAATATGCCGCGCCTGCACGTGATTCTTGCGGTTTTCCAACGCAACTTCTGGAGTTACTTCTCCGGAGTGACCGGGTATCTGTTCATTGTGGCGTTCGTCCTCGTCGGGGCTTACGTTGCATTCAGCGAGGAGTTCTTCACGGACAACCTCGCGAATCTCGACAAGTTAAATGCGTACTTCCCGCAGATTCTCCTCTTCCTTGTCCCCGCTGTCACGATGGGGGTCTGGTCTGAAGAGAAAAAGCTTGGCACGGAGGAGTTGCTGTTTACGCTCCCCGTGTCCGATCTCGAAGTGCTGCTCGGCAAGTATCTATCGGTGGTCTCCGTTTACAGCGTGGTGCTCCTCTTCTCGTTGACGCACTGTGCCGTATTGCGATGGATCGGTGACCCCGACTGGGGTTTGATCGCCACCACGTATGTCGGCTACTGGCTCGCCGGTTGTGCGCTCCTCAGCGCCGGGATGGTGGCGTCGTATCTCACCAGCAGCACACCCGTGGCGTTTGTCCTCGCTGCGATCCTGTGCGCGATTCCCGTCTTCATCGGCAATCTGCCGATGCCCGTCTGGGCCACGCGGATCATCGGCCACGACCGCCTGTTTGATCAGTTGAGTCTCGCCGAACAGTTCCGTCAGTTCGGCATGGGCTTCATCCCCTTGTCTGGCGTGTTGTACTTCGTCTCGTTCACCGCCCTGATGCTCTACATCAACCTGGTCCTCATCGGCCAGCGGCATTGGGCCGGCGGCAACCGTGGTACTGACATGGGCTGGCAATACCTCGCCCGCGCGGCTTCGCTGGCCGTCGTCCTCTTCAGCGCCAACGCCGTGATGGCCAACGTCAACGTGCGCGGCGACTGGACCGCGGAAGGGCTTTACACGCTCAGCGGCACGACGACCAAGCTGCTCAAGGACCTCTCCGATGACCGCCCGGTGATTATGCAGGCGTTCGTCAGCAAGAATGTGCCACGCGAATATGTGTCGGTGAAAACGTCACTCCTCGGCTTGCTCACTCAGTATCAGCAGTACGGCCGTGGCCGCATCACCGTCCGCGTGGTTGAAGTCGACCCGTTCAGCGATCAGGCGGACGAAGCCCGCAAGTTCGGTGTCGAACCCCGTAAAGTTCAATCTGAACGGGGCGGCCGCATCCAGGTCGACGACGTCTTCCTCGGCTGTGTGGTCAACAGCGGGGCGAACGAAGTCGTTATCCCGTTCTTTGAAGTCGCGATCCCGATCGAGTACGAACTCACACGCTCGGTTCGCACGGTTGCCAGCAAGACCCGCCGCACCATCGGCATTCTCGAAACGGATGCAAAGATCAACGGCGGATTCGACATGCAGTCGTTCCGCAGTTCACCCGAATGGCGAATCGTTTCCGAACTGAAGAAGCAATACAACGTCGAAACCGTCTCCGCTGCCGGGCCGATTGATGACTCGAAATTTGATGTCCTCATCGCCGTCTTGCCGTCATCGCTCGATCAGGCGCAGATGGGCAATCTTGTCGACTACGTCAAGAAGGGCAAGCCGACGCTGATCTTCGATGACCCGTTGCCGGCCTTCAACCCGGGCATGGCTCCGAAGCAACCGAAACCGCGGCAGGGGGGCATGATGATGGGCGGACCGCCGCCCGAAATGAAAGCCGACGGCGGCAAAGCCACTTCGCTGGTTAATCTGCTCGGAATCCAATGGCAGTACGACCAGGTGGTGTGGGCCGATACCATCATGCTGCTTCATCCGGAGTATGCGGAAGTGGTCCGTCCGGAAATGGTCGCCATCAGCAAGAAGAGCGGTGTCGACTCCGCTTTCAACAACAGCAGCGACATCACCAGCGGCCTGCAGGAACTGTTGATGTTCTTCGCGGGTACCGTTCGTCCACGCGAAGGAAGCAAGCTGAAGTTTGAGCCGCTGCTGCGGACCGGCAAGAACGCGGGGCTGCTCGACTGGGACGACTTTGTTCGCCCCGGCATGTTCGGCGGCGTCGATATCATTGACAACCCACGGCGGCGGTCCGACGAAACCGCGCACGTCGTTGGGGCCCAGATCAAGTCGGAAGACGGCGACAAAGAAAACAAGATCAACGTCATCTACATCGCTGATGCCGACATCATTTCCGACTGGTTCTTCATGGTCCGCGAACGCCGGATGTACGGCCTTGATCTCGACAACGTGACCTTTGTTCTCAACGCAGTCGACTCCCTGGCCGGCGATCAGGCCTACATTGACCTCCGCAAACGCCGTCCGAAGCACCGCACCCTCACCGCGGTCGAAAAACGGACGGAGAAATTCGTCAAGCAAAGCCTCGAAGAACGCGAAGCGGCTGCTGAAGAAGCGAAGAAGAAGTCGGAAGCCGAGAAGGAAAAGTTTAAGCAGAAGCGCGAGAAGATTGAGAAGGATGACACGCTCGACGAAATCGCGAAGCTGCAACAGTTGGCGCTCGCCAAGCAGGAAGAAGAACGCAAGGTCGAAGTTGCCGAGGCGCAGATCGAGCAGGAAAAACAGAAGAAGCTTGACGAGATTCGGGCACGGGAAAAACGCGAAGTGCGGGGCATCGAACACTTCTTCTCCCGCATCGCGACGATCCTGCCGCCGATTCCCGCGTTGATCCTTGGCTTCTTCGTCTGGTTGCGGATGTTGCAGAACGAACAACGCGAAGTGCCGCCAATGCGTCGCCGCGCGAATCGTTGAAAACGTAGCCCTGTCGCTCCGCGACAGGAAAGCCGGTAAACGGCCAGCCCGCTACACGAATCGGCCATCCTGTCGCGGAGCGACAGGGCTACCATGAAATGCGAATGTCACGGGGAAAGACCCCGATTTTGTTGAGGATGGGGATATGACCGAAATTCAACGCACACTCACATTCGCTGTGACCGCGGCTCTGTCGCTGGTGCTGGCATGGGTGGCCGCCCCGGGAACACCGAAGGTTCCGAAGGGGTTCAGCGATGTCGGCCAGGAGTTCTATCCGGACTTCAAGGATGCGGATGCCGCCAAGCAACTCGACGTCATTGCCTACAACCCGGACACCGCCGAGGCCCGCGTCTTCGGGGTTGCCTTCAAAGACGGACTCTGGCGAATTCCCTCACGCCACAATTATCCCGCCGACGGGAAAGATCGTCTCGCCAAATGCGCGGCGTCGATGATCCAGCTCAAGCGCGAAGCCCTCGCCGGTCAACGAGCCGCGGAACATGCGGAGTTCGAAGTCGTCGATCCATTGGATGAGAAATCCGAATCGCTAAAGCGCGGGCAACGGATCACGCTCAAAGATGAAGCGGGGAAAACGCTTGCCGACTACATCATCGGCAAAGCCGTCCCGAACCGGCCCGGGTTTTATTACATCCGCAAGCCGACCGAGGATGCGACGTATGAAGCGAAAGTCGAACTGCAACTGTCAACCAAGTTCGCCGACTGGATCGAGCCAGACCTGCTGAAACTAGACGGCACGAAACTCACCAACATTATTGTCGACAACTACTCCGTTGACACCGAAAAAGGCCGCATTGTCGGCAAGGAACAAAACGTGCTCACCCGGAATCCAACCACGGATCCATGGAAGCTGAAGGAACTCGACGAGACGAAGGAAGAAGTCAATCAGGACGAAGTCCGCAAGTTGGTGAGTGCCCTCGATGACCTCAAGATTGTCGGCATCCGTCCGAAGCCGATCAAACTGCAGCGCGACCTGCGGCTCGATTCGGGGATCAAGCTTGATCAAGCCACCGCGATGGACTTGGGCATGAAGGGCTTCTTCTTTGCTTCGACTCCCGATGGCGGACAGCAACTCGTCTCGAAAGAAGGGGACGTGATCGCGTCGACCAACGAAGGGATCGAGTATCTGCTCCACTTCGGCGAAGTTTTCAGCGGCAGCGAAGAGGAAATCGAATTTGGATTCGCCAAGGGCGACGAACCCAAGGAAGCCGAGAAGAAGGAAGGCGAAGAGGCCAAGAAGGACGACGCCGAGAAGAAGCCGGACGATGGTAAGAAGAAAAACCGTTACCTGTTCGTCACGACACAACTCAGTCCCGAAGCGATTGGTCCCAAGCCAGAAGAGCCGATCAAACCTGAAGAGCCGGGTGACGCTCCGAAGGTCGATGTTCCCGAACGGACGGAAGACAGCCCGGCCAATGCGGATCAGCCCGAGAACGTCGGTCCGCTCGCCGAGTACAATGAAAAGAAACGCATCTATGACGCCGCATTGGCAAAATACGAAGCGGATAAGGCGAAGTTCGAAGCGGACGAAAAGTCCTACGAACAGAAGTCGAAAGATGGCGAGAAGAAGGTGAAAGAACTCAACAACCGCTTCGCCAACTGGTACTACGTGATCTCGGCAGACAGCTTCGAAAACCTGCGTCAGGGCCGCAAGACGCTGGTGAAAGAAAAGGGCGCCGACAAGCCCGCCGCTGGTGGTGCTGATGCCGCTCCAGGCGGTTTCCCCCCCGGCCTGAACTTCGGCCCGCCGAAATAGCTCGTGATCAACTCCGCTGCCAATCGAAGCCCGGCATTTTCCGCAATGCCGGGCTTCCTTGTTTCATGAAGCCACGACGCTGGCCAATCAGGTTCGACGCCGCCTGCCAAAACGCATACAATCCGATACATACGACTTCGATTCGTTCAGCGAAGCAATGATCGGCGGCGAAATCACTCATGGAGAGCAGACTCTTCAGCGAGATGTCGTTGTGAATGCCTCATCGTCATCATGCTCCGCGTGGTGAGCAGGGCGATTCCCGAGCATAAAAATCAGTGACGAGAGGGTTTCGCCCTTGCGGACGTTTCGGGCTGGTTGTGGTGTCATCGCGTTGCTCTTGGCATCAGCGACGACGGTATACGCGGATGATGCCCCCTCACCACCCGCTATCACCTTCGACGCAGACATCCTTCCCGTTCTGAAATCGCGGTGCGGCAAATGCCACGGCGATACCAAGCGGACCGCCGGGTTGAGTGTGCTCACCGGCGCGGATCTGCTCCGCGGCGGCGAATCGGGCAGCCCCATCGTCCCCGGTAAGCCCGAGGAAAGTTCGCTGTATGAACTGATTCATCTCGGAGAAATGCCGCCGAAGGGAAATGACGCGCTGACGAAAGACGAGATCGAACGGATTCATCGCTGGATCGCCGACGGGGCGAAATTCTCGGCAGCGACGCGCACGGAACCGCGCATCACTGAGCAACAGATCGTGCCGCTGATGCTGCTCCGTTGCACGGCATGTCATGGCGGCCGTCGAAAGGAGGCCGATCTCGATCTGCGGACGAAAGCTGGCATGCTGCGCGGTGGCAAATCGGGACCGGCGGCCGTGCCTGGAAAACCCGAAGAAAGTCTGCTGGTCCGCCGTGTTCATGCCGAAGAAATGCCGCCGCGCCGGCAACTGGTGTCGGTCAGCGTGAAGCCGATGGAAGCGCACGAACTGAAGCGGATCGAAGCGTGGATCGCCGCGGGAATGCCGGAATCCACCACCGGGCCGGATATCGCCACGACCGAACCAGACATGTTGGTGACCGATGAAGACCGCCAATTCTGGTCGTTCCAACCGCCGCGCGAGGTCACACCGCCGGTGATGATGAACACGGCAGTGCGGAATCCCGTGGATGCATTCATCCTCGCGAAATTGAAGGATGCCGGTTTATCGTTCTCGCTGGAAGCGGACCGGGTGACGTTGATTCGACGACTCTCATTCGATCTCCGTGGGTTGCCGCCGTCTCCTGAAGAGATCGATGCGTTTCTGACCGATCCCCATCCGGCGGCCTACGAGCATCTGGTCGATCAATGGCTCGCGTCACCCCATTACGGCGAACGCTGGGCCCGGCACTGGCTGGATGTCGCCGGGTATGCGGATTCGGAAGGATCGCAGAACGAAGACCGCGTCCGCCCGACGATGTGGCGCTACCGTGATTATGTCATCCGCGCGTTGAGCTCGGACAAGCCGTATGACCGCTTCCTGCAGGAACAGCTCGCCGGGGATGAACTTGCGGACTATGAACACGCGCCGGAGATTACGCCCGAACTCTACGACAACATCGTCGCCACCGGCTTCCTGCGGACTGTGCCCGACCGGACGTTCGCGAACATCACCAACTTCGGGCTCTTCCGTTTCTAGGTGTAGAAACCGAGGAAAAGCGTGCGGATCGTGTTCGCCATGTCGTGGATCTGAGAAACGGTGAACGAGACGGCCATTCCGGCCAGGTTGATGTCGAGGCTCAGCCGGTTCCACAGCGTCGC
>JBGSUN010000299.1:0-12234 GCA_041753475.1 Planctomycetaceae bacterium
GCGAGCGCCTCTTGAATGCGGCGGGCCTTTTGCGGGAACACCGTCAGGACGGTCAACTCAAAGCGTCCGGCGGAGATTAAGGTCCGGAAGCCGGACTGCTGCCAATGGGTCTCGATGTCCTCTCGCAGCGATTCCACGATCCGATCCCAGCGTCCCCGCTGTCCCGCATCCACCCGCGCCAAACCCAGGCGACCATGGTCGCACGGATCAAAGTAGTAACCGGTGGGCAAGCCGATCCGATCCACGTCGGGAAAGTAGTGGCCCATTTCGTCCGCGGTGAGCCGGACTCGGGGGCGCTCCAGCAGGCGGCAGAACACCAAGAGGGCATAGGCTCGCACCTTGGCCGCTTCCGACAAGGGGCCGCTCCGTTCCGCGCTCACTCCCATCTGATGGGCACCCGCCGCGGTCAGTGACCAGTAACGAGCCTGATGATGTAACGGAGCGGAATCGATCCATCCGCGCTGTTGCAGCTCCCGCAAGGTGTGTTTGATGGACCGGATTCCGGTGTCGGCCCAGACCGACTCGGTCCGGAGCGCCGCAAAGACCGTCAGCCGATACCGCGCGATCTGACACAAGACGGTCTCGATGGCAGCTTCTGTGATCGATGCGTGCTGGTGGGCAGGCTGGGGCATGAAATCACCACAGTTCGTAGGGGAGGTCGTGTTCAGCACAATGCTCGTGAAACCGTTCCACTTGCTTGGCGTCGTAGTGGCCCGCCGACTCGATCACGCGGAGAATGCGACCCTGCGGATTGCAGAGAAACGCATCGGGGTCTTTGATCTGGTAGCCCGCTTTGGGCAGGACATGTTCACCGACCCACAGCCGAGCGAGTCGCGGATGGCGTCGCCGATAGTGCACGAAAACTGAGGCGAGGCGCAGGTCGTGATCGCGGTGTTCGGGCTTGGGGAGGCCGCGGGCCGTACTTCCAAACAGGTTGGCGACGAGTGGCGTCGCCACGTAAACCTCTGTCGGTCGTGATGCCAGCCGCCAGCGTTCCTGCGACTCGCGCGATACGACGGATGGATCGGGATCCTCTACTCCCGGCTTCCAGGCGAAGAGCGGCCGGTGGACTGGCAGCAGCGGATGAGCGTTGATGACGTGCTGCTCCAGGAGTCCGGCACGCCACAGACGACGGACCCACCCGTCTCCGCTCCGTTGACGCTCAGTCTCAGGCCAGAGATCGGCCATCTGCCGACGACACAACAGACGGACCCACCCTGTCACACAGGCCAAGAGATCCAGATCACGACCCGTCAAGGTGATATTCATGATCGTTTTCCTCGCCGTGACGGGGGGGTGGTCGGAGGGAGTTCTTCAGCCAGGCTCGCGAACAAATCCGCTAGAGATTGTTGGGTTGCTGAGGGCCGTGACGCGGCTGGATCCTCTCCGATCACTTCGTCAGACCACTCGGGCCCAGTTCCTTTCGTCGGTGGGTGCGGCGTGAGATTCGGAGACGGCACGATTTCCGCTTCAGCACCACGCGGTGTGAAGGCACCGCTCGCAGTGGGCCACGGAAGGGCTTTGCGAGTGTCGTACTCTTTTTTGGTAATGTGGTAGTCCGTCTCGATGATCACGGGCAGCCCCCCGTACTGGGCATAGCCGGCCCCACGACTGATCCGCAAAATGCTTTGCAGTCGATGGTCATTCATCAACAAGATGTCATTGAGCGTCAGGCGGGGAACGACTTGCTCGGACTGGCTATGGGAGGTGCTCGTTTTGCCATCTCCGCTGGTCGACTCCGACCAACTGGAACTCAGGTCCACGGTCAAGCCGCTGGATTGAATCAGTCGCTCCTGGTCCTCACTGGAAGAGACGGAGAACCACTGGCGGAGCCGACAATTGGCTTCGATCGCCGGAATGAGGTTCGTGTTGCCCTTCTTGAGATCCTGCATACTCTGATTCGCCAGAATGATCCCCACTCCCATGCTGCGGGCGAGTTGCAGCATGTATTCCAAATTGTTGGCGACCATCCGCTGGAATTCGTCGATCACCAGAAACACGGGACAGTGGCGTTGGGTCTGCGTGGACGCCGCCAACAACATGTAGGTGAACAGTCGGGCGACTTCCGGAGCACCGCTCGGGGACAGCGTGGAGGGCAAGTGGCAGTAGAGGAGTTGTGGTTCCTGAAAGAGCTGTGTGAGGTCAATCGCCTGTGCCACGGCGGCCGTGGGATGCCCTGTCGTCGGTGTGACATTCAAGGCTTCACAGGCGGCGAGCCGTTTGATGACTTCCTGCACATGGACCCCCGCCTTCCGAATCTCCGGGTGCAGATCGCGTTTCTTGGCGAGCGTGATCACGGTGCCGATGCAGTCGGCGAGTTCTCTGAACGTGGTGACATGCGGGAAGGTTTTGAGGGTGTGAAACAAGATGGCCGCATTGGCCGAACTGAAGTAACCGGCACCGTAGTCCGTGCCGTACGTCAACCCGTTGGCGGCACAAAGAATGTCGGTCTGGGTCAGGAGGTCGAAGTTCGACCAGAACGGCTGGGTCATGGGATTGAAGGCGAACGTGGTCTTGTCACGCTGATTCGAAAAGAACTTCAGGGGCAACGTCCGACCCTGCGTCCGCTGAACTTGCGCTGCGCCTGCTTGCAGCGAGGCCAGCAGTTCCAAGCTGTCCCCTTTCAGATCCAGCACAAGCACACTGCAATCGCCGAAGCTGATCAGTTGTTCGATGAGGGGACAGAGAAAGAGAGCCGTCTTGCCGCCCCCGCTGTCACCTAATCCGTGTGCGTGTTCTTTCAGGACTCCGCGGGGCACGAGGGCGGGACTCCCGTCCGCGACCACCCGACCGAAATACAGACTGTCAAGTTCCGTCTCGTCCGTCGCCGTCCGAAGATCGGTGAGAATCGAATTCTCCACGGCGGAAAGATTGTCCCCGTCCGGCGAGGCCACCGTGCTGTCGCGACTGGCCGTCGCTTCGAGCAGCACCGGCATCGCCCCCGACACGGCCAGCACGATGACACCGAGCACCGGAAGAGCCAGCACACTCAGCACACTCGTAACCACGGTGATGCTGCCATACCGCACTTTCGCGAAGGCGTTCGCCCCCTGATCCGTGAGTTTTTCTTGCCAAGTCGTATGTCGTGCCTGGCCCGCTTCCAGCAGCGTGGGCAACGGAGACAGAGGCCAACGAACCAGCAACACCGCTGTGAGGATGCTGGCGGTCAGCCAGAGACTGATCCGCTTTTCCAAAGTTCCGGCCGGGCTTTGCCAGAGACCGGGGATCGCTTCGGCGTTGTAGGTCAACCAGGACACGATGACGCGCAGCGCCATGGACAGGCGAGATGTGGTGAGCGTCGCGGGCGCTGGCATCACCCCCGCGGCCAAGGGGAGGCAGACGAGCGCCAGTCTGGGGAGCCACGCCTCGCTCATGAGCATCCAAACCGTGATGGCGGCAATCGCAGCGGACATCCACAGCAATTGGGGCCGACTGTTCTCGCGCACGGTGTGCGCCAGGGTGCGGGGAACGGGTGAAGTGGTCTGGAGCGCCAGCCCGTGAAGACCGAAGGCATAGACCACGAGCGCCGCAACACTGGAGAAGAGCCCGACTTGGATCGGCCAAGGGGTGCGGGGATTGATTGTGATCAAGACCACCGCGATCAATACCGCGGGGGGGAAGAGGCAATCCAGTTGGCCTCGCCAAGCGGCCAACCCGATGCCGACAGCCAGGGTCGGCAGAGCGTAAGCCAAGTCGTACGGTTCCAGCCAATCCAGCCCGGCCAGTCGATAGAGCAACAGGGTCAAGATGGTGAGCGCGCTCATGCCGGAGAGCGCCAGGGTCACCTGCCGGGCCAATTCCCAGCGCGACAACGGGCGCGGGAGCAATTCGAGTCCAGGACGAGTCTTGGGCAGGCGATCCGGTTGGACGGGATTGCCGACGGATTGGTAATACGTCTCACGCATCATGTTTCCTTAAGGTGAGTGACAAGAGATCGGGAACAACCGAGAAGTGAATGCGGAATCCGCGGGGCCAGTCGTGCTGGTCGAGGGATTGCCGCAGCGCCGCCGCCTTTTCCTTCGTCGCGGTGATGACCACGAGTCGGAACCGCCCTAAGGCCGCCAATTCGGTAAATTCGCGAAACTGGCGACGCTGATTCACGTCCGCGGCACACTTGCGTGCGACATGCGCCGCGGGTCCACCGAGATCCACGCGGATCAGTTCCAGAACACCGTGAACATCGCGGCAATGGGGTGCCGCGGCGCACGGTGCAGGCAGCCAAGCACAGAGTTGTCGAACTTCGTGGCGCGTCAGTCGGGTTCGGGGCGGTCGACCGCACGTCGCATAGATCAACACGGCGTATTCCAGAGGAAGGGATTGCGGTCCCAGAGGAAGTGCGCGTTGAAGGCTCAAGCCCAGTGATTTGGCTCCGGCCTCGCCCAGCACGTAGTACGGCGTGGGATGAAGGAGCGGAAAAGTGCGCAGCCGTCCTTCCCGACATAACCGGTTCAGGATCTTGCTCGCTGCGTTCTGGGAGAGACCCGCCAGCACGCCGCGCCGCAACACCTTACACGTCGACATCCGGTAGCGCGCGACGTGCTCGACGATCAACTCGTCACGTTCACGTGGGTTGTTACTTCGATCCGGGCCAGGACTCGTCATTGGAATCACCACAACTGGTAGGGAAGTCCACGATCAGCGCAGTCGGCATGGAACGCGGCGACGCGATCCGCGTCGTAGCCGCCACCGAATTCAATTACCCAGACCACTTGCCCCGCTTGATCCACGAGGAAGGCGTCTGGCAGCTTTTCGCCCCGCCGCGTCTCAGCGAAGAGGTCTTCGCCCCGCCAGGCGGTCGCCCACTCCGGAGCCACTTGCCGTAGACGGAGCCAAATCGCGGCGACCCCCAAGTCATGCGTCGCTTGGGTGGGATGCGCCAACTCTCCCCGGCGAACTCCGCCGAAGAGCTGCGCCGCTTGCTCGGTCGCGATCCAGGCCGTACAGGGCCGGACCGGTCGTTGTCGCCAACGTTCGTGGCAGCGGTAGGCCACCCGGCCAAATTCAGGAGTCGAGTCCCCCGGCCGCCAACTCGCCAGGGGGGACTCCAACCGGGGCGCGGTTCGGGCCTGCACCGTGATTCGCGCGACAAGTTTTTGCTGCGCAAGCTGCTTCATGCGTCGTCGGGCGTTCGGGAGCGCCCCCTCCCAAAAATGTTCGGCGATCTGTCGCTGGCTGAACAACCGGACTTGCTGCGCCAGTGCGAGCAGCAACTCACGATCGCGGGCTTGAATGTGGAGCGGCGGGTTCACAACGACGACTCCGGCAAGATCACATTCGATTCCTGCGTTCCCCCGTCCGGCTTCCGTCGCTTCGGTGCTTTCGGCGTCTCGAAGTTCGGCAATCCCCGCAGATCCGCGGCGACTCCGGTCTGGCCACCGGGTGGAAGTTCCGGAAGCGGAGGTACGGAGTGTTGGAGTTGCCGCAATTGCTCGGCTCCTTCCAAGGCGAGGTTTGTCGAAGGCAAGCCGAGCAGTCGGTGCCGGAGCGTCGCCGCGATCTCCAGTTTGCCTTCCGCTTCATAGCGACGGGCCAAATCTTCCAGGTCACTCTGCTGCTCCGCCTGGGCGGCGGCATGCAGGCCGGCGATCCGCGAACTCAAGAGTCCCGCAGCCAGAGCGGTGAACCGCTCAGCAAGCCGATCCAGAAAAGTTGTCACGACCTTGTTCATCCGTCGCTCCCTACCGAGAATACTTATCGTTGAATGGCCGACTGACCAAAGTCAGCCGAAAGAGATTCGATCATGAACCGCGGTGCAGAAGCGTCTCAGGAAAGTGTTACTCCCGGAAAAATGCCGGAGCTGACCGCTGCTGCGCCGAGCGGTCCTGACCTGATTTATTTCGACCCCGTCCTCGTGGACTTCGCGCTCGCCAATCAGGGCTTGTCACTCAAGCAATTTGCGTCGAAGACGAACCTGGCGTTCAACACGCTGCGCGGTCTGCATCGCCGTCAGGGATTGCATCCCAGCTCGGCACTGAAGATTGCGAGTTCGTTGGGCCTTCAGGTCAGTGACCTGTTTGCGCCCTGGGATCGTCGCTATCGGCCGCCGGAGCTCTCCCAGGGACCGGCGACAGGCGCCACCGAATGGGAAACGAGCGACTATCTGGGAGTGGGTCAGCGGACGGCCAATGGCCTGTATTTCATTCCCTGCCGACTTCGGCATCGACATACCGCGCAGCGTTTCGGCCGCGGTAAGTTCTATCAATTGAGCTGGGTGCGTGAAGGACTGACGGCGGACATCCGCGAAAAACTCTCGCGACATGCCGATGTTTGTGCGCGCATCAAACGGCACCCACACATTGCGGCGAACTTGTCTTCCACGCCTACTCCCGGTCAGGAGGGCTGGTGGGTGATCGATGAATGGGTCGGCGAACGGACCTTGGCCGATCGACTGGAAAGCGCGCCTTGGCCACAGGAAACGCGACCGCGGTTGCTGCTCGAAATCGCACAAGGTCTCACGGCGCTGCATGCGGCGGGGGTCATCTTTCGCGAACTCGCTCCGTCGCGAGTCCTGATGGCGGATGACGATGGCCGCGCGGTCTTGACCGACTTTGAGTTGGCCAAACTGCTCGATGGCGTTCCCTCGGTCTCGGGGGAATGGCCGGACGACCCCTTCCGCGCTCCGGAACTTGATGGTGGCACGACGACCGTGGCGGCTGACCTCTACAGCTTCGGTCGTTTGGCGGCGACGGTGCTGGCGGGCACCGTCCCCGACTCCGGTCAGGAAGCCGCGGTCTTCGCCGCGGCCAGCATTTCAAAGCGTTTACAGAAACTGCTGGTCCAGTCCGTCCTTCCCTATCCCTCACAGCGACTCGCCGAATTACCGCCGCTCCTCAAAGAACTCACGCGGTGGGCGGAGGGTTAATCGCGATGGATGATTTTTCCGATTTCGGCGGCGACTTGGGCGGAGGACGCTTTGTTCCCCACTCGCGCACGATCGGTGTGCATGCTTTGAGCGAATTCGTTTTTTGCCCGCGGGCCGGTTTACTCGCGCGAGAGTCGGGCCTCGGAGACACGGGGGAAGAAGAGCCTCCGCTCGGTCCTCGTCTCGATGGATTTCACGATTATCACGAACAGCGATTTACGGAAGAGATCCATGCGGCGATTGGCGCAGCACGGATGTGGTTGACCTGTCTCGCGCCCGCACTGCTATCGGTGTTCATCGTTTGGACTGTCGTGTCTCCCTTCGGAGGCTTGGTCTCATCCTTACCCGCCTTGTACGTGACGGCACGACTTTGGGACGCAATCCTCGTGATTGCCACACTTGTCCGCGAGCGCGGTGTGCTGCGAAACGCCCCGGCGACCCCCGTCGAGTTGGCACCCAAGGAGATCACCCAGATGAATTGGTGGACATTGCGGAAGGCCGGCTTCGACTGTGTCCTGCTCCGTGACCCGCATCGCGACGAGGCGCTCATCGGAAAACCTTGGCGTCTGCTGATCAAAGACACGCAGTGGAGGATCCCGGTGATTCGGAAACACCGCGGCGAGCCGACGTGGTGGCCGCAGCATGTCGTTCGCGCCGCGGCGTATTGTCGACTGGTGGAACGGTGCGAAGGGGGTCGCGCCCCCTTCGCGATTTTGCTGTTTGCGAATTCCTATGACGGAGTTGTGATCCCGAACACGCCCGAACATCAGCGGCAGTTGGACCGCGCGCTGGAAGAGTTCGGCCGGGCGGCGGAGCGATCCGACCGGGGTCAGGCCATTCCGCCTGCGCCGACAGACGATCGTTGCCGCGGCTGCGGCTGGGGCGAGCCAGTCAGCGTCCACGTCCCCACCGTCTTGAATGGACAGACCATTCCCCCGCTCAAGATTGAGGGGATCGCGCGGGGTGAGTGGCATTGCGCTTGTGGTGATCAATTTCGCTGGACGCCGCCGCATGCCGCCATCGTCCGCATGCGGGAGGCCATACGGTAAGTCGCGCCGACGATGAGCGACTTACGGCGAGCGTGGTCGGACAAACCACTGGATGACGCGGGTGACCCAATCCTCCACCGCCGGGAGTTCCGGCGTCAGACGAAACCGCGCCTGCATCTCGAACAATTCCTGTAGCCAAGCATGCCGGTCCGAGAATCGCGCACCCGGTTCCAAAGCCAAGCCGCGCACGACCACCTCGTCGAGACATTGTTGCAGCGACCGGGGTAACTGTCGGCAAGCCGGGCTCAGCGCACTGGGTGGGAGCAACGCCGATGCCGCCTGCTGGCGGTACTCCGGTCGTCCGGCTTTACCGCCCAACCCGTCGTACGGAATCTGTTGCGTAAGCAATTCGTAGAACAAGACGGAGACGGAGAATTGGTCCGTCGCGAAACTGACCGGAGTCGCCGGGTCGCCGGACAGTTCGGGAGCCGAATAGCACGGGTGTCGGCCGTCGCCATCCACGCGCTGCATTCCGGCCTCGGCCGCGCAGGCACTGCCGAAGTCAATTAACGCGAGCCGACTGGGATGGCTGGTGATGATGACATTCGCGGGTTGGATGTCGCCATGGTAGACCCGCAGTGACTGGTGGAGGCGGCAGACCCCGTTCGCCAATCCCCAGATGAGGCGCACGGCCTGACCCGGATCAACCGGGGGGCGTCGACCGGCACGGAGCGTCGCGAAGTAGTCGGCCAGGCTGACTCCGTCAGTCCATGTCAGCACGCACGTGGTCTCTTTGCCGTCTCGGCTCCACTCCACCACGCGCGGAAAGGCGTCGTGTTTTAATCGGCGCGCCACGCGGAGAAACTGCTCCGTCGCCGCACCGGCTGGCCAGACCTGGACCTGAAAGAAATCCCCGCCCGGTCCGGCCAGGGGATCAAAGGCCGCGTACCGTTCGCGCGAGGGGCTGCCGACCGGATGTAACAAGTAGTATTTCCGTCGCTGCACCTGTCGCCAGCTTAAGTAGGGTTGCTCTCGGCCGCGGATCCGCACAGTCGGCGCGACGGCGGGCAGACTGGAAGGGCGCGCCATGCGAAAGAGCCTTACGGGGAATGGTGCTGCTACGAACCCAGGAAAGTGTCGCGCGGAGTGTCGGCTGACACGCCGGGATGACACCGTAGAGCAAAATCGAGGCTAACTTCTGCTGTCGTCTCATCGTGCGCGGCTGGCAGACCGGCCCGCTGAGAGGTCGGTCTGCCAGCCAGTCTGCGTGCCATTTCGAAGGGGGCGGTGAGTCAGGCTGCGGGCCAGTTCAGGGGGCCAACAGTCCTTTCTGCACCATCAGGGCACCGTATTTTTTCAAGTAGTCCTGGGCGCGGCGAAGATTCTCTTGATTGGGGGGATTCTGCAGCCCGCCCGCGGGGCGATCACTGGAATTGGCGAGGAAGGCCATCATGTAGGACCCTTGGGCCGTCGGTTCCAGAGCTTGTTGCGACGAAATATAGGCGAGTGAGGCCGGGCCTTTCGCATTGTCGTCCCGATATTTGAACCCGTCGCTCAGAAACGCGGTCAGCAGACCCTTGATGGCCGGGAGTTCCCGTTCAAACTCCTTTTCTAACGCTGCGGCCTTGATGGATCCTTCGACGCGGGTCACTTCCAACTTGAGTCCGGCGGTCTCCGCCTTCTTCTGGGCCTCTTTGACGCGGGTCTCCTCGGCAATGCGTTCTAATTCGGCTTTGCCCAACTGTTCGGCCTGACTTTTCTTCGCGCGAAGCGCATCGACTTCCCGTTGCGTCGTTGTCGTGATGACGTCCGCTTCCAATTTGGCCAACTCCTCGGCACGGGCCGCTTCCGCCTGCTTGCGTCCCGCTTCACGAGCGGCCAACAGTTGCTGCGCGGACTCGAGATCGGCCTTTGTCCGCCGCTCGCGGAGCGCCTGCTCCAGTGTGTTGGAAGCCGGAGTCGCGCTGGCCGTTTCTTTCAGGACGGCCTCGAGCAGCAACGTCTGTTGTTCAAACGCCGCTACCGCTTTCGACAGGCGTTGACCCAGGTCACGCAGGAGTTGCCCATGCTCCGCGGTGATGGCGATCTGGCTTTGGTCCTCGGAGACGGATTGGACAGGATCAGCCAGGGCATCGAGTTCGGCTTCCCATTGGACGAGATCGATTTCGCTCGGTCGCTCTCGCTCCAAGAGACTGGCCACGAGATCCAGTTGGGTGGGTTCGCTGGCAATCCGGCGACCCGGCTCACCGGTGAGCAATGAACCTTGTCGGGCAGTCCACCCGGCATGCAGCGTTTTTAGTTGGAGCAGTCGGTCGCGGGCCAAGGCGACATCGCGCTGCAACACGGTCACCTTGGCGCGGTCCACCGCTTGACGGGACTTGGCCTCATCGGCTCGGTCGGACAGGAGTCGAAACTGTTCGCGTTGTCCGGCCAGCACGCGATCGAAGTCCGCGACTTGGCGGCGCATGGATTCCATTTCCGCGATGGCCGACGTATCACCTTGCTTAATCCGTTGTTCCAAGTTCGTGATCGAGGATTGCGTCGAATTCAACTCCTTGCGGAGTTCGGCCGTCTTCTGGGTCGTCGCCATCTGAAAGATGTACCCGCCCACCACGATGACGACCCAGGTCAACAGCAGCATCCGTGTCGACGCGCTCAACCCCCAAGCCGTCGTTCCGACCGTCGGTCCGCCTGTACTCATGATTCGGAATCCTCTGCGCCGCTCGTTGCGGCGGTGAGCTATTGGAAACGGCGTCCCACAACGTGGGTCACAATCGCCGCGGTGATCAGGATCACGGGTGTGATCCACGAGAGGGCTTGGTGGAAGCGCATCATCATCCACAACACAAGCAACAACTGACTTCCAAACGAAGCGGCGGTGAAATGCGCCCACAGCACGGCCGTGGGATTGCGTCGCACCGTGGCATAGTCGAACGCGGCTTGCCAGATCGCGATGATGGTGGCGAGCGTCGCCAACCCCGCGAACAGACTCCCCCCCGCTCCACGCTGCCATTGAAGTGTGAGCGCGAGGGCGCAGAGCGTCAGTAGGACGGCGACCCCGGTCAGAATCGGCCATCGCCGCTGTGCCGACAACACCGAAGTGCGGCTGGACAGCTCTTGATCGATGAACTCCCGCCGCAGCTCTTCGGCTTTCACATCGCGCGGCCCCCAACCCGTCAGCACAAACGAACCGAGAATGACTCCCGGCTCGCAACCGATAATCGGTTCGTCTCGCTGGGTGCGGTCAGCCCATTGATCGACGCGGATGTCTCGTTCAATGATCCGCTCACGCACGATCGTGCCGTCGATGACCTGCACGAACGGGTAGAGCCACTCAGGAACCGCCTCGCACAGTCGTTGGACGTGGGGAGGCATGATCACCCGGCTGTTGCCGATGGTCGTATGCACGGCCTCGATCACATCATGCTGGTGCCGGGCGAAGCGGTGGAGATGACGTCCTTGACCCCGCGTCTCCTCCACCCGCCGACGCCCGACGATTTGACGTCCGCTCGCGGCATCACGCTCCGTCACCTCATCGAAATACTGTTCGCTCACGACCCGTCGCGAGGCCCCGTCATTCTCTTGAATCACCACGCGCTTGAAAAAGTGATAGGCGCAGCAGTTGTTCGGCAACCATTCGACGAGGCCGAAGAGTTCCCGATCCACAAGTCGAGCGAGCAAGTCAAACAGTTGCTTACTGAAATCGGCCACGGCCGCGGTCAAAGCCGCATCCAGTCGCTCGCGGACCTCTGATATCGGACGGGAGGCCAGTCGCGCATCGACGACGTTCCGAGCGGGCAGCCACTGGCCGACGGCCGCATCCAACATCTCCTTCAGTTGCTCACTGAGCACGGCGTCGCGGGCCACCACATTGAGATCGCCCTGTTCTTGCCGAAACTCCAGATTCGCCTCGCAGGCCGCGTGGACCAGTTCGTCCACATCCCAGCGAAAATGTTCCAACTGGCTGAGGCTCTGGATGTAGGCGTCCACCACGGTTCGCGTCTCAGTCGCAGCGGGGGAAAGTTGCTGCCAGGGCAAGCGCGACCAGACTTCCTCGGCAATCTGATCCTTCAGTGCGACTTTTTGCAGCGGGGGCGCGAGCTGCCGCAGACGTTCCGGAGAACGCAAGCGAGGCGCATCCCAGAGCGCCGGAAACCGGCGGCCCTGCAACTCCACATCGGGCGTTTCGATGTCTTCAAAGGACGACGTGACGGCCATCGGGGAGTTCTCCGCAACGCAGAGCCGTGATCGGAAGCCTGTGCGACCGGGGTCGCTGAAATTCTAACCGACTCCGCCGCAGACGTACCAGAGGTTCACGTTGCAAAACGTCAGCCCAGATGGGAGGGCGGAGCGTCCAGCGGAGCCCGTTTCGGGTCGCATGCC
>JBGSUN010000300.1:0-3451 GCA_041753475.1 Planctomycetaceae bacterium
CCCCTCATCCGGCCTTCGGCCACCTTCTCCCCCGCAGACGGGGGAGAAGGGACCGCATCAGTGCTGGTGCTTGTGAAAGACGGTTTGCTTATGAAACCATGGCTAACTTGGGACGCCCGGTCGTTGTCCACGAACGGCCCGCACAAACGCGGCATCACCCGCGGTGTTCGGTGTCGCGCGGGGAGCACTCACCAACGGACGCGGGGCACAACGCCGCAGGAACTCGGCCCGCTCGGTAAGCCATTCGCGGCGTTGTTCGTTCCGTGGCAGTGACCGGAGTTGAGTCCGGAATGCTTCCGTCACGGCGGACGATGGCAATCCTGATTCCGTGATGAGCGCCTCGATCTCCGCGTCCTGCCGGCGCTGGCGTTCCTGTTCCTTCAACGCATCGCGCTCGGCGATCGTCGCAGCCAGTTCATTGCGGAGCTGACCGAGGACATCGGCCTGCCGTTCCCGCAAGATCATCGACGGCGGTGCGACATCCCGTGCCGACAGTTGCAGTTCGACGCCAGCCGCGCCGGACCGCCAGCCGAACTCGTACATCCGGGCGGCATCACCTTCATGTTCAACGGCTTCGGCCAGGACGAGACACTCGGTCACCGCGATGCGACGAACTGACTGTGGGGGCAACCCCGTCGCCTGTTGCAGCGCGACTGGTAAGACAGCGTCGATCTGTTCGATCAACGCTTCCCACGAGCCGGGAATCGTGCCGCGGTCGGCTTCGTGGAAACCGTTCGTGGTCGCGGGAAAGACGACGGCGTCGACGCTCACGACATCGTGAATGTGTTCGACAATCTGCGGATTGCTGCCGCGTTGGGCGAGGACGACGTGACTCATCCCGACCGCGGGCGAACGGCCTTCCATCAATGCGAGAAACGTCCGCCCGGCTTCGGTATCGAGGACCTGAATGTCGCCACGGACACGGCCCTGTTCAAACCGCGGCTGCGTGATCGTGCCGACAAGGTCACGCATGCTGCGGTCAAACGGCTTCGACACATTCGCCGCGTGATCGAGAAACACCGGCTTCTGATCATACTTCGCCACGGCTTCGCGCAACGCTTCGTCGGTATAACGATGCCCATTCTTGGAAACGCCGCCGCTGAGGACGATGTTTCTGACCAAGCGTTCGGTGAAGTCGACGGTGACATCGGCCGCACGCCAGTCGGCGACTTGTTCGGTCATGGGTTGAAAGGGATTGGTCATAAGGAATCCTTAATTGATGAGAAAAGAAATCCAACGGCGCTTGCGCTTTGCGGATCCCAAGTCGTCGACGTGGCGATCCTGCGAAGCGCAAGCGAAGAATGTCATCACGTCGTCGCGTTCAACACCGGGCGCGTGGTTCCATGCTCCAACCACCGCCGCAAGCGACGCTCTGTCCGTTCGATCAGTCCGTCTGACGCCGGCAACACGACGGACAACCACTTCGCAAGCCGCCAGGAGATCAACACGTACAAGCCGTTCGACCGCCGACACGGAATCGTCGGTCGCGACCACGGACTGATGGAACGTTGTCCGTCGAGCATCCGCCGTAGTTTCGACGCCAGTTCGGCCCGCCCCGTTGTAGGTTGCGTGAGCAGTTCCAGCACGAGATGCACGTCTTCCGCTGTCGCCGGATGACACACGGCGTCGACGTGGGGCGGTCGTTCAAATGCCAACCAGAGAATACGCGGCATGATCGTTCTCGCTGTGTGACATGGGTCTTGATGGAAGCCCTCAACGTGGTCCCTTCTCCCCCGTCTGCGGGGGAGAAGGTGGCCGAAGGCCGGATGAGGGGGCGAGCGTTGGTCCGGCGTGCTTGTTTTAGCGCGGACGCTTGGAAGCGTTCGCCCCCTCACCCTAACCCTCTCCCCCGCGGACGGGGGCGAGGGGACCGGATGTGTTGCGTTCCCGTTCGAGTTCGTTGCGCATGAGTTCCGGATCGACGTTGTCCCGCCGGGCGACTTCCGCGCGGCTGAGGATGCCCGCTTTCACGAGCGTGGCATCGGTGTCGCGGTCTTTGGCCCGATTGCGGTTGACTAACGTCGGGAACGTCCACGATGGCGCGATGTCGTTCAGGGCATCGGTCGGCAACAACCCGGCGTGAATCGCTTCCTGCATCACCCAGGTCCACAAACCGTCGAGAGCGGCGGCGAAGAATTGCTGCTCGCTTTCAAACAGCTTCACGGCGGGACCTTCGGCGACCATCGTCGAGGAGTAATTCGCGTTGGACGCATCAGCGCTGAGCATGAACTCGGGGACACCGGCCCCGGCGGCGATACCGAGCAGCATCAGGCGACCGAGCGGGACCGCGTCGCCGAAGTTTGTTTGCGGATGCAGGAACTGCAGGTCGGTCTGCGGCGATGTCGTGAGGATCGTCCCCGGCCGATAGCGTTCGCGACGGAACGAACCCCCGGCATCGTTCCCGGCCCCGAATGCCGCCGCATCGACCATCGAGGAAACCTGCGAGGGCCCGCCCTGCACTTTTCGCCACAGCACGATCGAAGCTTGCAGCTTGCGGGCCTGCAGTTCGGTTTCGAGCCACTTGTCGAACGATGCGAGTGATTCGAGCACCGGAGCGAAGATCGTCACGCCGCGCGGTTCATTGCTGTCGACACCGACTTTGATGTGGATGATCTCGGCCGCGGAGATCTCTTCGGTGATGGTGCCGGTCTGCGGATCAAGCCGGTGATACGCCACCACGGTTTCGATATCGTTGGGATCGGTGACGATGCCGTTGGCATCATTCAGAACATCGGGCGAACCGATGCACTCGGGATCGATGTACCGCACCGTCGGCGGCCATTGCGGTTGTGAATACAGCCGCAGAAAACATTCGCCGTCGCGCCAGGTGCGACGGGCCGTTTCGCGAAACGTGAAGTGCTTCTGGTTGGCCCGCAGGAACTGATGCCAGAGTTGCGTGGCCCGACGCAGAACGGCGGTTTCGACGAGATCCGGCTCCGTCGCGACGGCGTTCACCGTCAACCCTGGCCCGGCGACATAGACTTCCAGCAATCGCAGCAGGTTGCGGGCATACGGATTCGTGTGCACCAATTGCCGGGCCTGCGTCCGCAGATCGGTCCGTTGCGGTTCATCGATCGCGGCTTTCGTTTGACCGACAGGCCACCAGCGTCCGGGGTCGTCGGCGACCGGTTCGGGTCCCGACGATTCGAGCAGGTGCAGCATCCGTTCCTGCATCAGCCGTTGCGACTTGGCCCGGAGTTGAGCGGCGTGCCAGCGATCGCGCAGATATTGGAGCATGAGTCATCCTGCCGGTGGTGGTGAGTGTGGTCTTCAACCTACCGGGCAGGGTTGCGCGCGATGCGAAAGAATTCCGATGTGTGGGAATGAAGGACGCGTCGCATCCCGGCTGCTTCTTCGCAGCCGGGATGCTGGGAATTGGCAGAGCGTGTTTGCGAATTTCCCTGAGCGGCGTGGCGCTAGCCGCCGGTGTCGTCCGAAGAACCGGTGGCTA
>JBGSUN010000301.1:0-28834 GCA_041753475.1 Planctomycetaceae bacterium
CCCCTCACCCTGACCCTCTCCCCCGCGGACGGGGGAGAGGGGACCGGACACGCGAAGGCGAATTGATCAACACTTCCCTCCGCCTTCGTTGCGATCCCTACGGGATCAAATGCGCTCCGACTCATCGCGTCCACTTTCGTATCGGATTTCGTATCACACGCATCATTCCCGCGTGACGAATTCGTCGAGATTGAGCATCACCCGCATGGTCGCTGTCCACGCCGCGACTTCGGCCGGCGTTTGGTTCTCGACCTTCGCTTCGCCGCCGAATTGTTTCGCGTCGGGTTCGTGATCTTTGTAATAATCCCGACCGGCATCGAGCGTCTGTTTCAGCACCGCGACTTCCGCGGCGGACGGCGGACGGGTGATACACCACCGCAGCGCGAGGGCCAGCCGTTCGTCTTCGGTCGCTGCGGGAGTGGACAACGCCCGGCGGGCCATCTGCTGGGCCGCTTCCAGATGGCTTTCGTTGTTGAGCAGCGTCAGCGATTGCAACGGCGTATTCGACACCGTCCGCTCCACACAGGCGACGTTGGCATCCGGGGCGTCAAACGTCATCAGGCTCGGATGCGGGATCGTCCGTTTGAAGAACGTGTACATCCCCCGGCGATAACGGTCTTCGCCGGTGCTGTTCTTCCACGAAAAGCTGTTGGCGTAACTGAGCTTGGCGAGTTCCTCGGGCATCGGCGGGAAGACACTCGGGCCACCGATCTTCGGCGACAGCAATCCGCTCACGGCCAAATTGAGATCCCGCACGATCTCGGCTTCGACACGGAAGCGGTTCTGCCGGAACAGCGACAAATTGAGCGGGTCTTGTGCTTCATATTCCGGACGATGATGCGATGCCTGCCGGTAGGTCGCGGACCTCACAATCTGGCGGATCAGCTCCTTGCGGCTCCATTTCCAGTCGCTACGGAACCGGTCGGCGAGCCAGTCGAGCAGTTCCGGATGCGTCGGCCGCTCACCACGGACACCGAAGTCCGCGGGCGTCCGCACCAGCCCGTGGCCGAACAGGCGTTGCCACGTGTGATTGACCGCCACACGGGTCGTCAGCGGGTTGTCCGGGGCGATCAGCCATTGGGCGAGATCGAGACGGTCCGGCACATCACCACGAGCCACCAATTTCGACAACGGTTGCGGTGCTCCGGCCTCGACGACTTCGCGCGGCGACAGGAACTCCCCGCGATGAAACAGCCGTGTCGTCCGCGGCAACAACGGCTGCGAAATCGTCCGGACCAGCGTCAGCTTCGCTTTGTGTTTCTCGTCGACCTGCCGGAGTTCCGCTTCCAACCGCGCGAGTTCCGGGTCACGCACCACTTGCGAGGTGTAATAGTCGAAGAGTTGCCGCTTGAGATTCGCGACCCGCTTTTCGGGATAGGTGTCGAGAGCCGTGATGATGCTGGGTTCGCTGAAGCCCAACCCCCGTGCATTGCCGCGGAGCACCACCACTTGAAACGACGCCAGCACGTGGTTGGAACCGTATTGCTGATCGATTACCAATCGTAGTCGGGAACCCTCGGGAACCTCGATCGGCTCTTTCGTCCGCAAGGTCAGCGCATGTTTTTCGTTCACTTTGCCGCCGACGGCCCAACCCTTACGGCTGTCGGGAGCGTCGGGCAGCACTTGTGTGGGAGCGAAACCTGCTTGTGAGTAATCGGCGGTCGCCCGATGCAGCGGGATATGGCGCGTCGGTTGGCCGTCCTGCTCCAATGTAAGCGTGATCCGGGAAATCACAAAATTGCCGGAGGACGCCAGTCCCGTCCCCTTGTGCGGTGCCCGTTCATCCGGCAACGCCGACAGTTTGATGCCGGTGATCGTCCCGTCTGTCGAACCGATCACCGTGTAGGCGTCCTGTTCGCGTGGCGACAACGGGGCGTGAATCCCCTTGTTGTCGACGTCGAATTTCTCATCCGGCAGCGCGGTCGAAGTGACTTCGACAATCGTGATCGGATCTTCCGTCAACTTCGTGTCGGTGGTGTCGAGCAGCTTCTGCCGTTCGGTCGCTTCCCAAGCCGCTTCCGCCGGAGCGAGGGCCTGCTTCCTCGCGAGGATGGCGGTCACCAGTGGCTGGCGTTCGCGGTCGAGTTCGGACACCGCCGCGGCACCAATCGGCAAACGCTCGTTCTCTTCTTCGGCGTTGTTGAAGAACGCGAAGAGTTTGTAGTAATCCTGATGTGGCAGCGGATCGTATTTGTGACCGTGACATCGTGCACAGCCAATCGTCAGCCCGAGCCACACGGTGCCGACGGTTTCCGTCCGATCGAAACACGCGGCGACCCGGTACTCTTCTTGATCGACGCCCCCTTCTTCATTGGTGAGCGTCTGCCGCAGAAACGCGGTGGCAATTCGTTGCGACGTCGTCGCGTCCGGCAACAAATCCCCGGCGAGTTGCTGAATGGTGAACTGATCGAACGGCAGATCGCGGTTGATGGCGTCGATCACCCAATCGCGATAGAGATACGCATCGGCCCGCGCCCGGTCCTTTTCGTAGCCGTCGGAATCGGCGTAGTGGGCGAGATCGAGCCAGTGCCGTCCCCAGCGTTCGCCAAAGTGCGGGGAATCGAGCAACCGCTGCACCACCTTGTCGTAGGCTTCCGGTGACGTGTCATTGAGGAATGCGTCCGCTTCCGCAATCGTCGGCGGCAGTCCGATCAAGTCGTAAGACAACCGTTTCAACAGTGTCGAACGGTCGGCTTCCGGCGACGGGGTCCACTTTTTCGCTTCCAGTCCGGCAAGCACAAACCGGTCCATCTCCGACCGTGGCCATCCCTGTTGGACGACTTCCGGCACCGGCGGGCGTTCAATCGGCACGAACGACCAATGGGCCGACCAGTCCGCCCCACTTTCGATCCATTTTTTCAGAATCGCGACCTGCTCCGGCGTCAACGGCGGCTTTTCCCCCGGCGGCATGCGGAGATCGGGATCGGTGCTGAGCACCCGGCGGATGAGTTCGCTCTGATCCGGCTTCCCGGCGACCACGATCGGGTGCCCGCTCTCTCCGCTGGCCAGAATCGAAGCCCGGTCAACCATCCGCACCCCGGCTTCCGGCTGATTCGGCCCATGGCAGCCGATGCACTTTTCCGCCAGAATCGGCCGCACGTCCCGCTGAAAATCGATCTTCTCCGGCGGCGCGGCCACTATGGACGCCGCCGGTCCGCAGAACAGAATGAACGTCAGGGCCAATCGCATCCCACCTGCTCCCGCACAATCGCATCAACACTATCCTATGGGCAGTGTCCCGCTGTTGGAGGACTGATGCAAGCGGACGAGACGAGTTCCTGGAGTAATTCCAGAAGTTGGTGGGCACGCGGTGGATTAGCGCGGGGCGCGAAACCGCCAGCGGAGTCGGCGAGGTTACGGAAGAGCAGCGAGCTTGGGAAGCGGAAGCGGGGAGGATGCCGGAGCCACCACATCGAACACCGTCTCGCCGCGGCCGCTGTGTTTCGCAGCGTACATGGCGGCATCGGCGTGTTTGAGGCACTCTTCCACGGATGCCGGCGGCTCGCGGAAAACAGCCACGCCGAGGCTAGCGCTCAATCCGGGATAGTCCCGTTCGACACCATGACGCAAACCGGTCCGCAGGCGTTCGATCACCGTCTCGGCAACATCCAAGTCCGCTTCCGCCAACACGATGACGAACTCGTCGCCACCGAGTCGACCGACAGCGTCATAGGCCCGCACATTTTCACGTAATACTCGGGCGATTCGTCGCAGAACTTCATCGCCCGTGAGGTGACCAAAACGGTCATTCAACGGCTTGAACCCGTCGCAATCCAACAGCACAACGGAGAACGGCCGCGGGGCACGGGAAGACCGACCGATCTCCACCTGCAACTGTTCATACCACGCTTGCCGATTGAGTAACCCCGTCAGTGGGTCGCGCCGCGCAACGTCGTGATCGTGATCGGATTGCCGACGCTTCAATCGGACCCAGGCGACCATGAGCAACATGCTGGCGATACTCGCCGCGAGTTCCCACAGCCGCGATGTTCCACCAGTGATGGTTCCCAGCCACATGGCGCTCGTTTCAACCAGGAGTGCTGAGAGCAATCCCACTTTGCCGCCCCAACGCCAGGTAATCATGGGAACGAGGACGGCGAGCGTGCTCCGCATCAACGCCGGGGCAATCGGTTGCTGGGCGCTCGTGAGAACCAGCAGCGTCAAGCTGGCGGTCCCGGTGACGAGCACCAGATCGGCCCCCAGTCGCATCCAGAGACGATCAAACCACGACAAGACCGCTCCGGTCGACGAAGTCGCGGCCGCCGGAACAACCGGCGAAACAGGCGCAGGTGATGTCGGCGAAGTCGCCATGCAACCGTCGTAGGATCGTGTCGAGACCGGAAAACCTCTCGGCGGATCAGAATCCGTCCGGAGGCAAGATTGTGGAGTCCATCTTACTCTCCGCCTTCTTTCCCGACGAGAGCCTGCAATTGCTGACGGACTTCTTCGGTGTCGGGATAGACCAGCGGCTGAAGGTTTGAGACGACGACATCTTTCGGGTCAACAAGCGGTTTTCCCGCAGCCGGCAGATTGTGCCATTCGCCGTGCGTGACACTGAAACCATCACCCTGACGGGCGAATTGAAGCGGGACGACAATTTTGCCGCTGGGGCAAATCTGCGGCCAATCGCGAACCACAATCCGGTCTGCGGGTTTGGCCCCCTTCCAGACGCGGTCGATGATCAACACGGCCGGTTTTGCCGGATCACGGGTGCCGGAAACGATGAGCGAGGATGAGAGAATCTGAACGCGATTCACGACCACCGGATTGGCGGAGGCGATCATCAATCCCCACAGCGTAGCGATCCACGCCGCACCGACTGCCATGATGATCCATCGTCCGCGACGAGCCGCTGCCGCAGAGTCCGGCTGTTCCGTCACGACGCGAACGCCTTGGCGGTGTCGATGGCGTAACTGTCCTGAAAGGCTTCTGCGAAGTGGTAGATGTCGCAGAAATCGCTGAGCTGGTCGCGCTCAGTCTTGCGCAGCTCATCGCGCTCGACCATTTCAAAGACGATGTGGCCGAAGTCTTCCGTCGCTGTGATTCCCCACGATCCGAAGACCGAAGGGGCCATCATGCCGTATTGCTTCAAACCGAGAACGCGGACCCCTTCAAGCAGTTCACGACCGCTGATGTGGGCCGATTCTTCATCTTCCGCGGAATCTTTTCCGACCAGCTCCTGCGCCTGGCGCAGGGCTTCCGTCACAAAAAGATAAGCCTGCGGATGGTACCGCAGTGGTTGCGGTCGGAGTGTCCGTGTCGAAGTTGTCATGGCAATTCCACCGTAACACAAATCCAGCAATCATCTTTATCGGGAACCGACCGACGATCGCTTACTTCTATTTCGTCGCGCCGCGGAAATCCAGCGACGGTCACAAATCTTCGTCGAACCTGTCCGGACACTCGAATATACATCGACCAGGGGACAGTGGAAAAGCGATCTTCATCCTTTCCGACAGACTTCCCGAGGGATGATGTGTGCGCCCGATCAGTCTGTTTGCCCCGCAGTCGCGCAGGGAGTTGTTGATCTCTTGAAGGACAATCGGGGAATCAGGCCGGGTTTCATCAACTTCCCAACGAGAGGTGTCGCGCGGAATTGTAGGGTTTGCTCAAGATTCCCGCTGATCAGGATCTGTTTCCGCGCCGGTTGAGGGCGTTGCAAACGTCCGGATACAATCGCTACGTGTTCTCAAAGACTGACGCTCTTCCGCCATCACGAGCGATCCATGACTCATGACGTTGCCGCGCTCTGCCGGTTCATGCTCGATTACCTCGAAAAAATCACGCAGGACATGACGCCGGAGGACCTGCTCTCGGGGACCGGCGGCGCGAATCCGCCGGGGTGGATTCTCGGCCACTTGGCGATCGTTGCCGACTACGCTGGCCCTTATCTGAAGCTGCCGCGGAAATGTCCTGCCGCCTGGCACAAGGCGTTCGGTCCGGGATCGGTTCCGTCCTGTGAAATGCCGCAGCAAACGGTGGCAGAGTGGATGGCGGCAATTCGTGCCGGTTATGAAGGCGTGCTCACCGCCTTGCCCTCAGTGGACGCAACACTCGTGGATCAGCCGCACGGCCTCGCGCTCCTGGCAGGGACGAAGATCGAAACCAAAGGACAGTTGCTCACTCACATCGTGACGACTCACCTTGCCTCGCATGTCGGACAACTCGCCGCCTGGCGCCGCGCGAACGGACAGGCACCGCTGTTTTGAGAAGTCGTGAGGCAAGAGCTGGAATCGAGAAGAGAGTCGTCTCGTGTGCCGCGTCCGTGCGACTGGGCAAAGCGGTCGCAAGAACATCGAAGTCTGGCTCTGTTCGTGAACGGCTAGGCGCTCACAGAGCCATCGCAGTATCAGTCACCAGCGCCGATCAAATTGAGGTACGAAATGGGACTGTTGAGCTTTGATGCGTTGTTCGCGGCGGCGGACCAAACCCCCGCGCCGGTCCCGGTTGTGGCGGCGGGCGGGGCTGACCGCACGGTGCTGGAAGCGCTCGCCGAAGCCGCTCAGCGTGGCTGGGTGCGACCGTTGCTCACGGGGCACGCCGGGGAAATCGCCGCACTGGCTTGTGAACTGTCGATCGATCTGGCGAAATTCGAAGTGATCGATACCGATGATCCTGCAACGGCCGCCGTCGCCGCGGTGAAGTCCGGCCGGGCATCGCTGTTGATGAAAGGCCAGATCGCCACGCCCGCGCTGATGAAAGCCGTGCTGACGCGCGAAACGGGTTTGCGAACCGATCGCGTCATCGGCCAGGTCGTGCTGATGGAGATCCTGCGCGATCAACGCCGGTTCCTGCTCACCGATACAGGCATTACCATCCAGCCCACGCTGCCGCAGAAGATCGATTTGCTCCGCAGCCTCGCAGAAGTCGCCCGGTCGTTGTGGGATGGTCCGGTCACCGATGAGGATGTTCCGAACATTGCCGTGATGTCGGCCACCGAAAAACCGACGGAGGCGATGCCTGACACACTCGAAGCGGCAGAACTTCAAACCAAGTTTGCCGAGTACAGTTTGGGACCGTGTGCGGTGCAGGGACCGTTGTCGTTCGATCTGGCCTACGCCGCCGATGCCGGGGAAAAAAAGCGGATCGCCGGCAGCGTCGTCGGTTCGGCCGATGCGATGCTGTTCCCCAATCTCACTGCCGCCAACCTCACCGTCAAAGCGTTGATGTACGCCGCCGATTGCCGTTTCGGCGGGCTACTCGTCGGCACGTCCGCGCCGGTTGTGTTCATGTCCCGTGCGGATTCCACCTCGACGCGGTTGCATTCGCTGGCGTTCACGCTGCGCTGGTTGCGCTGCCGTTGATCACCACGTTGTCTTGATCCATTTTGCACTTTGCATTCATCACTCTTCATTTTCCATTCCTCTTTTCTGTCGGCCGTCGCTTGCGCTCCGGACTGTGAAAGACTGCGTCGCGTGCAAGCGGTCCTTCGCTGGGGTATCTTGCGGAACTGTCGTGGTGATCGCCGTGACTCGCATCGCTCTTTTTCCCGGAAAGTTCCCGCATGGCTGGGTTTGATCACGTCGCGGCGGAAGCGGAGGCAGCCGATCCCGCCACCGCGGCCCGGAATGCCCGTTATGGGCTGATTCTGTTTACGCTCTATTTTGCGTTCTATGCGGTGTTTGTCGGGCTGAATGCCTTCGCGCCCGATGCCATGTCGGTCAGCTTCGGCGGCATCAACCTGGCTGTGATTTACGGGATGGGTCTCATCATCGCCGCGTTGGTGTTGGCGCTGATTTACTGCTGGTTGTGTCACCATCGAGTGGTTTCCAACCAAACCATCAGCGGGGAGGCCGGGCGATGATTCCCGATCCCTCACCACTGGCGATTATCGTCTTCATCATCTTCGTCGCGATCACCCTGGCACTGAGTTTTTACTTCGGTGCCAAGGCAAAATCGGCCGCAGGGTATTTCGCCGCGGGCGGACAGATTCACTGGTTCGTCAACGGTGTCGCGTTCGCCGGAGATTATCTGTCCGCAGCGTCATTCCTCGGCATCTGCGGGATGATTTCGCTGTACGGCTACGATGGCTTTCTCTACTCGATCGGTTTCCTCGCCGGTTGGGTCGTCGCCCTGTTCGTCATCGCCGAACCATTGAAACGTCTCGGGAAGTACACGTTTGCGGATGCTCTGAACAGTCAGTTTCAATCGCGCGGGATTACGTTTGCTGCGGGGACGAGTGCCCTGGTGGTCAGCGTGTTCTATCTCATCCCGCAGATGGTGGGCGCCGGAGCACTGATCGTGCCGCTGTTGGGGCTTGCACATTGGCAGGGCGTGGTGATCGTCGGCACGGTGGTCGTTCTCATCGTTTGCACCGCAGGGATGGTGAGCACGACGTATGTCCAATTTATCAAGGGCGGGCTGCTCGTCCTCTTCAGCGGCTTGCTGACCGTGATGATTCTCAACCGCGGCTTGAAAGTCGATGATCGTCCGGAAGCGATGGAACCGCAGGTCGTCACCACGACGCCCGGCGGGACGAAACTCATCAATGGTTTGCCGCACGGAAAAGGGCAGGAGGAAGCCGATCTGCGGCCAGTGGGCCACCTCAGCAAATTGCCCGGCGGTGTCAAAGAAACCGGCCCGCTCGGTCCCTTGCAGTACCTCTCAACGTTGCAGCAGAGCGAAGTCGTCTTATGGACCAAAAAGGAAGCGGCGAGTCAAAGCGGGAAAATTATCACCTATTCTCCCGTGAAAACGTCGGGACAAGATGTGTTGCTTCCGGGCCGAAAATACGACGGTTTACGCGACAACAATCTCTGGAAGAAACTCGATTTCGTCTCATTGATGCTCGCCCTGTTCTGCGGCACAGCGTCGTTGCCACACGTCTTGATCCGCTACTACACCGTCAAGAATCAGGCCGCGGCACGACTCAGCACGGTCGTCGGCATTGCCACCATCGGCGCGTTCTACGTGCTGACGTTGTTCATGGGTCTTGGCGCAATGACCAGCGGGACGATCGATCTCACCGACAGCAACATGGCCGCGCCGCTCCTCGCCAAGAACTTCGGCGATCTGCTGTTCGCGATCATCTCAGCGATTGCGTTCACGACAGTACTGGGAACCGTGAGCGGATTGATTGTCGCCGCGTCCGGAGCGGTGGTGCATGACTTGATCGTCGGTGTGCTGGGCATCCCCCTCAAAGATCACCACAAAGTTCGCGTCGGGAAGATTGCGGCGGCCATTGTGGGGATCGTCGCCATCGGCCTCGGCATCTGGTTCAAAGGCTTTAACGCCGGCTTCCTCGTCGGCTGGGCGTTCAGCGTTGCGGCCTCGGCGAATCTCCCCGCGCTGGTGATGATTCTCTTCTGGAAGCGAACGACGAAGCAAGGCGTCACCGCGGCGATTCTCGTCGGCATGCTGAGTTCGCTGGGATGGATTCTCGTCAGTGCGGAAACGTTCCAGAACGTGTATGGATACCCGGCAAAACAAGCGGAAACATTAGCCTGGGTGCCGTTCAGTCAACCGGGATTGGTGACGATTCCGTTGGGATTCTTGATGCTGGTGCTGGTGTCGTTAATGACAAGACGTAATCCAACCCCCCGGTCATTGACCGAGGGCTAAGACAGGGTGATGGTGGCATGCGGGTGCGGATGCTCGGAACCGGGGGCTATCATCCCAACGCGCGGCGGCACACCGCCTGCGTGTTGCTGCCGGAGATCGGGCTCGCCTTCGATTGCGGGAGTAGCGCGTTTCGCTTGCAGCGCGAAGTCATCACGCCGGAACTCGACATCGTCCTGACGCATGCCCATCTCGACCATATCTGCGGTCTCACGTACCTGCTGGTGCCCATGCTCACGCAACAATGGCAGGCGGTTCGTGTCCATGCCGATGCGGCAACGCTCGCCGCGGTGCAGACCCATCTGTTCTCACATCCCGTGTTCCCGGTGTTGCCGGCATTTGAGTTTCGGGAACTGGCGAACACGCTGCCGGTGACCGGCGGCACGTTGCGACACATCCCTCTGAAACACCCGGGTGGCAGCCGCGGGTTCCGGTTGGATTTCGACGACGGCAAGTCACTGGCCTATATCACCGATACCACGGTCGATGGCACCTACACCGATTTCATCCGTGGTGTCGAGGTGTTGATCCACGAATGTTACTTCCCTGATGAACTCGCCGAGTGGTGTGATAAGACCGGTCACAGTCACACCTCACAGGTGGCCCAGCTTGCGAAAGATGCCGCCGTGGGGCGTCTGTATCTCACGCACATTGATCCGCAGCGCCCCGGCGATGACCCGCTTGGATTATTCACTGCGCGGGCGATTTTCCCATCCACGTTCCTTGCGGAAGACGAGATGGAAGTCATCCTCGTTTAGCCTCGATGCACTGTCTGCGAAGAGAGCGCTACGTGGACGAAACACATGGACACCAACCAATACGACAGTGATGGCGCCACTCCCGTCAGTCGGTCACTTGCTGAGCAACCGATTCCCGGTTCGGTCCTAGTGGCAGTGACCATGCTGCTGGGCATTGGTGTGGTTCAAGGCTGGCTGGGCGTTGGCTGTTACCTGATCAGCGAACACCGGCGATTGAACGCCTTTGAGATGGCGTTCCTGTGGGCCGGCGATGCGCTGTCACTCTTCTGGTATCTCAATTTTTGCATCCGATGGCTGATGGGGCGACGAACCGTCGCACGGACGGTTATTCAAAATCAGCGGTTACCACGCTCGGTCTGGTTGGTCCTCGGCAGCCTGATTTTGGGCATGTCGGCGGAACTGTTGCTGACCGTGAAGCTGACCTACGACGAATACGCCGGGTTTCAACGAGCCGTTCCGGTACTGTGCGATTTGACCCAGATCGTGCGGCTCCCTGAAAATGCTGACCCGTGGACCTATCGACTCACCGGAACTTATCGCGACCAGGCTGGTCGGCAACACATTGCGACCTTTTTAATCCGTGAAGCGGACGAAGTGTCCAAGCTGCCACGGGCGCTCGCGGCTCAGTTGCGGCTCCGGCAGCCGATGCGGTTGCCAATCATCATCGATCCGTTGCGACCCGAGCGACATTGGGTCCGCGAATTCGGTTGGGATGATCCGAACCGTCTGCATTACGTCTCGTTACTGGTGTTGGCCTTTCAAATCCTCTTTGGCTTCGCAGCCGCCCTGAATCTGTATGAATCGATCAAGCGGCTTCGCCACTTGCCGTGGTGGACCGAGTTGCACAAGGTCTATCCGTTGTGCTGCGAGGCATTCGTGTTCGCGTTGATTGGCAGCCTTGAATGCTACGTCACGCATCGCCTGTGTCCGTGATGTTTCCCTACGCCGACTTTGCCACAGCGGGGCAGATCACGGTAAGATCAATGAACTTGGATGGACTGGCTTCGTAGTTCCGACGTGAGAATTCGCCATGCGTGCGCAGTTGTTCGGGGTGATGATCTTCGTGTGGGTTTCCGCAGGGTTTTGTGCGGACGCACCGCTGCCGGACAAAATCGAATTCAACCGCGATGTGCGGCCGATTCTTTCGGACAACTGCTTCTTCTGTCACGGGCCGGACAAGAACAAGCGTGAAGCCGATCTGCGGTTGGACGATGGTTCCGGCTTCACTGGCACCGGCAGCCACGCCGCGGTGGTGACGCCGAAGTCGCCCGACAAAAGCGACTTGTGGAAGCGGATTATTTCAAGTGATTCCGACGAAAAAATGCCGCCGGCGTCCGCGGGGAAAGCGCTTTCGGAGCGGGATGTCTCCATCATCCGGAAGTGGATCGAGCAGGGAGCGGAATATCAGGGACACTGGGCGTTCATTCCGCCGCAACGTCCCGCGGTTCCGAATGTGCCCGCCAGTCCCACCGTAAGAAACGAGATTGATCGGTTCATCGCCGCACGGTTGCAGGCCGCGGGGTTAAAGCCGAACGCGGTTGCCGACCGGGTGACGCTCATTCGACGGTTGTCATTCGATCTCACCGGGCTTCCGCCGAAGCCGGAAGACGTCGATGCGTTCATTGCGGACACGGCTCCCAATGCGGTGGAAAAACTCGTCGATCGGTTGTTGCAGTCGCCCCATTACGGTGAGCGGATGGCGGTCTACTGGCTCGATCTGGTGCGGTTCGCGGACACCGCCGGTTACCACAGCGATAACCCGCGCGATATTGCCCCGTATCGTGATTATGTGATCGACGCCTTCAACAAGAACCAGCCGTTCGACCAGTTCACGGTGGAACAACTCGCCGGAGATTTGCTGCCGAATCCCACGGTTCAGCAGAAGGTCGCGTCGGGTTACAACCGCCTGTTGCAGACGACAGAGGAAGGCGGCGCTCAGGCAAAAGAATACATCGCGAAATATTCGGCGGACCGCGTGCGCAACGTGGCTAGCGTGTGGCTCGGCGGCACGATGATGTGTGCGGAATGCCACGATCATAAGTTCGACCCGTTCAGCACCCGCGATTTTTACAGCCTGGCCGCATTCTTCGCCGATGTGCAGGAATCACCCATCGGCCGTCGGGAACCGGGCATGCCGGTGCCGAGTGCAGCCGATGAAGCGAAGCTGAAAGAGTTCGACACGCAGATTGCCGCAGCGCAACAGACGCTGCAGGCCGCGGTGGATGATCTTTTGAAATCCGGCAACGAATGGGAAGACGCACTCCGGTCGCAATCCGAATGGTTGCCGTTGCCTCCGCCGCAGACGAAGGTGCAAGGAGAATCTCATCTTCATTTGCAGGAAGACGGCTCCTTCAATGCCGACGGCAAAGTCGCCGCGAAAGAGACGTACATCCTGACCTTCGACACGCCGTTGCGGCAACTTACCGGTGTGCGATTGGAAGCTCTCGTCGATGACACACTGCCCGCCAAAGGTCCGGGCACTGCTCCGAACGGCAACTACGTGCTGACCGAGTTCAAGCTCGCGGCTCTCGACAAGGACGGCAAGGAACAACCGGTCAAGCTGAAACGCGCCGTCGCCGATCATTCGCAAGCGGGGCATGCCATCGAGACCGCGATCGACGGGAAGAACGACACCGGCTGGGCCGCGCTGCCGCAGATTGGGGTGTCGCACGAAGCGATCTTTGAAACCGAAGCGCCGTTTGCTGTCGATGACACGGCCGCGAAGTTTGTGGTGCGTCTCGAATTCAATTCGCAGTATGCACAGCACAACATCGGGCGCTTCCGGCTGACAGCAACGAAGACTCCGCAACCCGCGGGTATCTGGATTACCCCAGCGTTGCGTGCGGTTTTGGCTGTTACTCCCGCGGACCGAACCGCCGAGCAGAAGACGCAACTCGTCAACTATCTCCGCGATCAATCGTTGCGCTTCGCCGAACCGCGTGGTGTTGTGCAGAAGCTGCACGAACAGAAACAACAGTTCGCGAACAAGCTGCCGCGGTCGTTGATTACCAATGTCGGGGCACCGCGGATGGTCCGCGTGCTGCCGCGCGGCAACTGGATGGACGACAGCGGTGACGTGATGGAACCGGCGATCCCCGCGTTCCTCGGCAAGCTCGAAGTGAAAGAACGCCGCGCGAACCGCCTGGATCTCGCCCAGTGGGTGGTCTCGCCAGACAATCCCCTCACCGCGCGGGTGATGGTCAACCGCCTTTGGAAACTCTTCTACGGCGTGGGTCTCTCGAAGACCGTCGAAGACCTCGGTAGTCAGGGGGAATGGCCGACCCACCCCGAATTGCTCGATTGGCTCGCCGTCGAGTTCCGCGACTCCGGCTGGAACGTCCAGCACATGGTCAAACTGATGGTGCTGTCACACACCTACCAGCAATCGTCCGTGCAGACGAAAGAGGCTCGCGCAATCGATCCGTTTAACCGATTGCTGTCGGCTCAACAACGTTTCCGTCTCGATGCCGAGTTCCTGCGGGACAACACCCTCGCAGTTGCCGGCATGCTGTCCCCACGCATCGGTGGTGAAAGTGATTATCCGTATCAACCCGACGGTTACTGGGAGTATCTCAATTTTCCCCGCCGCACCTGGCCGACAGACAAGGGCGAAAAACTCTATCGCCGCGGGATGTACACGCACTGGCAACGGTCGTTCCTGCATCCGCCGATGTTGATTTTCGACGCCCCCAGCCGTGAGGAATGCGTCGCCGACCGTCCGCGTTCCAACACACCGCAGCAGGCCCTCGCACTCCTCAACGAACCGGCGTCCGTCGAAGCCGCCCGTGTGTTCGCCGCGAAGATCGTCAAAGACGGCGGTGCCGTCGACGACGCGAAATTGACATGGGCCTACCGCCGCGCCGTGTCACGGGTTCCCACCGCCGCCGAGAAAACAATCCTGCTGAGCCTGCTCGAAAAACACCGCACGGCCTACAAAGCAGACCGCCCTTCCGCCGAAGCGTTGCTGAAGTCCGCAGGCGAAACCCCGATGCCGACCGACATCGACGTCGCCGAAGTCGCCGCGTGGACCAGCATCGCCCGGACGCTGCTCAATCTGCATGAGACGATTACGCGGTTGTGAATGAAGAGCAGAAGAAATGCGGTCCACAGATTTCACAGATTGACACAGATTCGGAGGAAGAGAGGGCGAAGCGGGAAAAAGGGAGATTTGGAGGAGAGGAAAGTCCAATGAATCAACGTCCGGTAACGGAAGAGCCTCGTGATCCGGAGACTTATGCGATCATCGGCGCTGCAATGGAAGTTCATCGCGAGCTCGGGCCGGGTTTTCTGGAAGCAGTCTATCAGGATGCACTGGAAATAGAGTTTCGGCTTCGATCCATACCGAATGATCGGGAAATCAAATTGCCTCTCTTCTATAAAGGCGAACTGCTGGAAACTTTTTATCGAGCCGATTTTCGTTGCTTTGGTCAGATTATGATTGAACTCAAAGCCGCCAGCCAATTGACCGGCGTTGATGAGAGCCAATTGCTGAATTATCTGAAGGCGACCCACTTCCGCAGAGGCTTGTTGCTCAATTTTGGGAGATCATCCTTGGAAGTTCGACGGCTCGTCTTCGATCCCCCGCCTGCCCCGGATGTCGTCGTTAATTCACACATCCCTCCTCAGGAATCGTCCGCTTCTATTCTCTGATCTTTCTCCGAATCTGTGTCCATCTGTGAAATCTGTGGACCGCCTTCGTATTCTCTGATTCAGAATCTTTGGAACGACACCATGCACGACATCAACATCAACCGGCACAAAACTCACGCCAACCGCCGGACGTTTCTCGGAAACTCACTCGCGGGGTTGGGGACGACGGCGCTGGCTGCGCTGATGAATCCGGCGGCGTTTGCGGCGGGGTCAACACCGTCCGCGCGATGGTCTGGCGTGGTGCAGCCGTTGCATCGGCCGCAGAAGTGTAAGCGGGTGATTCATCTCTGCATGGCAGGGGGGCCGAGTCATCTCGAAACGCTGGATCACAAGCCGACGCTGACCGAACTCAACGGCCAGCCGATGCCCGAATCGGTCACCAAGGGGCAGCCGATCGCGCAGTTGCAAGGCCAGCAACTCAAGGTGATTGCCTGCCAGCATCCGTTTGAAAAATACGGGCAATCGGGGCAGTCGATCTGCAACCAGTTCCCAAAGATCGGTTCGATGGCGGACGACCTGTGCATCATCCGTTCGGTGGTGACCGAAGCGATCAACCACGACCCGGCCCACACGTTCATGAACACCGGCTCGTCGGTCTCCGGACGGCCGAGCATGGGGTCGTGGGTCTGGTACGGACTCGGGGCCGATGCCGAAAACCTGCCCGGTTTCGTGGTCCTTACCTCCACCGGCAAGAGTGGTCAGCAGCAACCGATCGCGTCGCGGCAATGGCACAGCGGCTTCATCCCGAGCCGGTTCCAAGGGGTGCGCTTCTACTCGAAGGGAGACGCGGTCCATTACATTCAGAACCCGCAGGGCGTCACCGCCGATCGTCAGCGCGACGTGGTCGATGCCATCAGCAGCCTGAATCAGCAACTCGATCAAACCATCGACGATCCCGAAATCGCCACGCGCATCGGTCAGTACGAAATGGCGTTTCAGATGCAGACCAGCGTTCCGGAACTGGTTGATCTGTCGAACGAAACGAAAGAGACACTCGATCTCTACGGGGCCCAACAGGGCGATGGTTCGTTCGCCACGAACTGCCTGCTCGCGCGACGGTTGGCCGAGCGCGGCTCGCGCTTCATTCAGTTGTATCACCGCGACTGGGACCACCACGGCGGCGTGCGGGACGGTGTCGCGCAGATCGCCAAAGAAGTCGATCAACCCTGCATGGCGCTCCTCACCGACTTGAAACGCCGCGGGATGCTCGACGAAACGCTGGTCATCTGGGGCGGTGAATTCGGCCGCACGCCGATGGCCCAGGGGAACGGCCGCGATCATCACCAGAAGGGCTTTTCCATCTGGATGGCCGGCGGCGGCATCAAGGGGGGCGTCAGCTACGGCAACACCGACGAGTTCGGTTACCACGCCGTCGAAAATGTCTTCCCTGTGCACGACCTGCACGCCACGATGCTGCATCTCCTCGGCGTCGATCACCTGCGACTGACGTACAAATTCCAGGGCCGCGACTATCGTCTCACGGACATCGCGGGCCACGTTGTGCCGGAGATTCTGGCGTAATGCGATTCACTTCTGCTTGAGACAGTACAGCGCTTTGTCGGAGCGCAGGAACAACCGCCCGTCGGTGGCCACGGGGGAAGCGTGGAACAGGCTGCGATCGCCGAGCTCATTCGTGGCCAGTAACTCAAACGATGGTTTTGCAGCCACAACAAACGTCCGCCCGCCTCTCCCGACATAGTAAATCTTTCCATCGACCAGCAAAGCCGACGCATAGATTTGATCGGCTCGCGGGACACGTGCTTCATAAACGATCGCGCCGGTTTCGGCATTCAGACAATAAGCAATGCCGGCAGAGTCACTCATGAAATAGAGATGTCCGTCCAACAGAATCGGTGACGAAACGTTGGACCCTTTCTTTCCTGTCCACAGCCGGTGTGACGGCGTCACATCTCCTTTGCCGCCGGTCCGCACGGCAAACGACGCGACACCACTCCGACCGCCAATGCCGTAAACAATCCCGTCGTTGGTCACCATGCTCGGCACGACATACCATGAGATGTCATTCGCGCAGGTCCACAACTCGTCTCCCGTTTCAGGGTCAATGCCAAGGACTTTGCCAAGCATCGCGCAGACCAATTCTTTCTTCCCGGTGGACGCCGTGACGACGATGGGGGTGTTCCACGATTCACGAATGCCGCGCACGCGCCAGCGTTCCCGGCCGGTTGCTGCGTCAAAGGCGATCAGCGATTCACTCTCGACACTGGCGTTCACGATCACGAGGTCGCCATGCAGAATGGGTGAGGAGGCCGATCCCCAGCCGTTCAGCCCGTCGCCGACGTCGGCTTGCCAGAGTTGCTTTCCCTGGTGATCGAATGCAAATAAGCCTGATTTGCCGAAGAAGCAGTAGACCCGGCGGTCATCCACCACTGGCGTACTGGAAGCATACCCATGCCCGTCTCGAATCCGATCCTGTTCGGGGAGGATCGGTTTGACAGGGGTATTCCCGAGAATCTTTCCTGTGCGGCGGTCCAGCATCAGCAGATGCCGTCGCAGGTTCGCCTGCTCGCCCTCATCTTCCCCCGGCACGTTGTAGCCGGTGTAACACGTCAGAAAAATGCGATTGCCAATGAAGACCGGGCTGGATGTTCCCGGCCCGGGCAGGTCCGTCTTCCAGTCCAGATTCTCCGTTGCACTCCAGGACGTCGGCAACCCGCGCTCGGAGCTGATCCCCGCCCCGTCCGGTCCACGAAACCGCGTCCAATCGGCGCCGTCTGCCGAACCTGCCACCAGAGCCACAAACAGCCACAATCCCATCCTGACGAGACTTCGCATGGTGATTTCTCGGTGGTGATTTCAAGGCGCACGTCATCGCCGCGCCTCGAATATACGGACAACAAGCTCACCAAGCGAGCAACACAACGGTGATGACGCTTTCTTAATTCATCAGTAATTCACTGCTCACTCAATGTCCACTAATAATCCGTTGCCACAGTCTTTCTCCTCCCGTGCACAACCCATTTACGAACCATTCTCTGTTTTTGCTCGGCCGCAAGTCATTGAATTGAAGCGACTTGCTGATTCCCGCCTGGTTCGGGGGGAGCGTGAATCCACGCTTTACGGAAAACTCGTGGCTTCCGGTTAACTGAAATGGAGAGCGCGGCGAAATGCGCAGCACGATCGTCGGCGTTCGGCCCTAATACATCGTGGGGAGCGAAACCCCGCATTACCGCGGCCCACTGCGTTGTGCAAAAAGGAGGCCACCCGATACCCGCACGGCATCAATCGGCGCGACCAGTTCCGACGTGGGGACAACCAATCCGTCGCCGCCGTGGGACATACCCAAGTTGATCGCATGGCCGCTGTCCTGCTGCGCGGCAAAACTGCGGGTGATCGCCTGCAAGGTCTCTGTGGTGACGTCCCACGTCTTCGGCTCTTGCGGCCCGCCGATGTTCCACCGTCCGACCGACAGGACATCCTTGACCACGCGCGTCATCGGCTTATCAGGGTTCGCCGCCTGCTGTGCCGTGGTGTAACGCGGTGGCCCGAACACGGCGTTCGGGTTGATGCGCGGCGGGGTCATTCGGTGACCGGTGTTCGTCGGTGTCATGATGATCGTTCCAAGCAGGTCAGGGGTAAGGGTTGTGGCAATCAGATGGCGAACACCGTAGGGTCGAGAATCATCCGGTTGACTTCGCTCAATTGCTGCTCGATGGTCCTGATCCGGGTGTGGTATTGATCGAGCACAATCTTCTCTGCCGGGTCGGTGATCGTGTGCGGACACCACGCGTTTCGTGCATCCTGAAGCGCCGCATTGAGCCGGGTCCGTTCTTCCAACAGTGCGGGGTCAGGCGTCCGGTTGATGGTTTCGAGGCCATTCGACCGCAATTGTTTCTGTCGAGGCTTCCATTACAATCGGGAACGCCCGCATTCGGCGAAAAACCATTTGCCGGCCGACTTCATACATCCCGACGGTCGAACCCCCGCAATCCAGCCACGAGACATCGTTTGCACAACCCGGCTGGGCGGACTGCTGCGATCGTATGCACGCCGTGCGGCGTAGCGTCAGTCTCCGGTGACCCGATTGGCGGCGCGTCAATGATGGCCACCTCATCTTTCAGCCTGGCTGACTACATGCGGCTGCCATCAAGAATTCACCATAGTGTGGCGTCCACACGCATCTGTGATCGTTTGACTCGATGCCGACATTCTGATCCACAGATCATCGGTTCCTTGACTGGCTGCCAAGTTTCATACTGGCTCCGTCGAAACGCAGTGTTTCAGAATATTCTTATCGGGCGGGACAATCGCGAGAATCTCCTGTCGGAATCACTTCGATGGCCGCGCTGTTCAGCTGATGCCCGATATACTTGTGCGGCCGAAAGTTTGTTTTATTACCCACCGATGTTGCCAAGACGAGACCGACGATGTCCGAAACAACGGGGCTTAACTCACAGTGTGTGGTCCTTGTGCCGGTCGGGCATCTTGTTGAGCGGGATTGCGAGCTCGCGCTGCGGGAACTGGAAAAACGGGGCTATCCTGTCTGGCGGGTGTATGGGTACTCCGCGATCGATCAGGCCCGTAATCAACTGGCGACGAATGCCCTCGATCAGGGCTTTGCAGAACTGATGTGGATCGATGCCGATGTGGCATTTTTTCCCGATGACGTCGATCGGCTGCGGGCTCATCAGGTCCCCTTCAGTTGCGGACTGTATCCGAAGAAAGGGCGGCGGGCGTTTGCCTGCAACTTTCTGTCGGACTCCTCGCCGATTCGCTTCGGCCGCGGCGGCGGGCTGATCGACGTGTCGCGGGTGGGCTTCGGTTTCACGCATGTGCGGCGCGAGGTTTTTGAACGCATCCGCGAACACGAACGGCTGCCGGTCTGCAATGAAGTCTTTGGCGAACGGTTGATTCCGTTCTTTCAGCCGCTGGTGGTGCCGGACCCGGTCGGGCAATCGTATCTCGCGGAAGACTTCGCGTTTTGCGAACGGGCGCAGAGGGCGGGCTACACGATTCAGGCTGACACCCGGATCCGGCTGTGGCATGTTGGCTCGTATCGCTACGGTTGGGAAGACGCCGGGCGCGATGTCGAACGCTTCGGCGATTTCACATTTCACCTGCAATCCAAGGTGCCCACCCAAGTGCCGTCGTCGAGTCCCGGTGTCGAAACGTTGCGAAAAAAGTATCCGTGGCCGAGTGAAAAGCCATCGGTCCCGCCGCCGCCGTCACGGAACTGGCTCTTTCCCTCCACGAAGGACGTCCTGGCGAAAAGCATTCCGCGGGAGGCAGCGGTGATTGTCGAACTCGGCTCGTTCACGGGGCGGTCGACGCGGTATCTGCTGGAGCTCGCACCGCAGGCGACGATCCTGGCGGTCGATCACTGGCGCGGCAGCAGCGACATGCAGAACGATGCCGAGGTGGTGGAGATGCTGCCGCGGTTGTACGAGACGTTTCTGTCGGAGTGCTGGCTGTGGCGGGAGCGGATCGTGCCGGTGCGACAGACCACGCTCGATGGGCTGCGGGAAATCGCGGCGGCGGGGGTTGTGCCGGACGCGATTTATCTGGACGCCGACCACAGTTATGAAGCCGTGCGCGCGGACCTCGCGCTGCTGCTGGAACGGTTCCCACACTCCCGGATCATCGGCGACGACTGGGACTGGCCAGGCGTACAACAAGCCGTGCGCGAAGTCGCCAGCCAGCACAGCCTCCAAGTCGAAGTCCACGGCGTCGGCTGGCGGATTCTGCGGAGGTGAATTATCTACCGATGGCCCGATACTGGCACTTGTGCCAGCAGGCGAAGAAATCGCTCCCCATCATTTACCGTCGCATTCGGCCGCTGCCGAAATGTCACGGCTTGAATCACGTCAACAATTGTGAAGTGCCACTGCTTTGCAGACGAAGCAGTCACACGTTCATAGTGAACGTCGCGGTTTAAGCAATGCCACCTCGTCCGACCAGAGAAATTGGTTCTCATAGCGGATCGTCAAAATGTTCTCCAGTCTCAATCTCAATCTGCTTTCGTTTGATCTTCCAGCATTCCCCCTCAAGAATGAGTAAGTATTTGTGCCTCTTGCGATATCCAAACTCTTGTTGCGTCGTAATTAAGACCGCTCCAGGCGATTGCGCTGTTGCACTTACTACAACTTCGTTGTCCGGGTCATAATCTGGAGGATCTGAAAAGCTGTAGCCATCCTGGACAACAAAATCATGTACGCAGTATTTATCACAAATAGCAGCGTACTCGCGCTGCCCCTCTTGCTTACACACCTCGAAATCCGCATGCCCTTCGGCACAATCGTTGAGCCGTCTCACACAGCGGGCTTCCCATGCATTCATGTCTCGCATGAAAGAGAACAATGTCAACTCGGCTTGAAGCATTGGAAAGCCTCACCACTGTCAGTTTGAGAATATTACCGTACGCAACACGCCATTTATATTTGTTGTGTATTTGACAAAGCTAGGCCTTGTTGTGTTAGCATCTGGATAAATGAACTCGACAGTCACATCGACATGTTTACCGAGCCGAACTTCGGACGCAACCCAAGCTTCGTGGGCACGGAATTTTCCGCGGTTGATTCCAGGCAATTGTGCAAAGATATTTTTGGAATTGGCACCTCCCTGCCCTCCGAGCAGTTTGGCAAAGATATGTCCCGCATCATCTGGCGTTGTCAGCTTCCTGGCAGCTGCTGTCGTTGAGGTTCCTCCATTCAGATTATACGGTTTGATCGTCGCTGTCGAGGACTTGATGCGTCCAAATGCATCTTCGATAACCGTCGGAGAAAGTGGCACCTTGCCGGCTTTTCGCGCCCTCCAACCGATTTTGGCGATATCACCGAGATTGTCTGCATTCCGTGCGATGAGTCCGACGCCGCCTGCGGCTGCGGACCATTGGAGCTCTTCTTGCATGTGCGCGATGAACTGACGTCGGGTCTGGAAGGAGCGCTCCCAGGCAGCAAAATAGGGGGTGCCGCTGGCATTGTTCTGTTCTGCGTGGCTGAGAGTGGACGGAAAATATTTCGGTTTGCCGATGTTGCTCATGACATCGTCAAACGCCAGTTGCAACGCCATATGTTGCTCTTCAGGGGACAGCTCGCGCATGGTTGTCGCTGTCCAAGATAGTCCCCATTCGCTGATGGAATCGGCGATCTGGATCGTCATCGATTCCGCATCAATCGTGTAGCCTTTGAGGTTGGAGGATGCTGTGCCACCAAACTCGACTCGCCAACCCCATGCCTGAAGCATTTCCAGGAGTTTAAGGTCAAAGGTGGATGTGGCTAAACGCTCCCAAACGGGAGGATTCGCGGCAGCGAGCCCGAGAGATTCTGCGGAGATGTACCCCTCGGGGACGTCACCATTGCCAATGCGCCGCTGCAGTGCAATAAAATCCAGAAAAGCCTGATCATCGAACCCAGAGACATTTTCATTTGCTCCAAAGACAGAATTAAAGAGCATGGTGGCCACGCCAGGTGGACCATAGGGGATACCAACGGACGGCGTCTCGGCTTTGTCCCTTTCCTCACGGATTTCGTTGAGTGTCGTTGCTCCTCGGCTATGGCCAGCTTTTTCCCATCGCTTACCAGCCACATCCAACAATTCGTTTGAAACTTGATCCGCATGGCCAGAGCCAATTTCATCGAGCCACAAATCAAAGACATAGGAAGCGATCAATTGATCGACGTCGTAGTCTGAAGCCGAAAGGGGCACGTCATTATCCGCTTCGTCGGCGGGGGTGGGGTTGGGGCTGGCGTCGGGGGTGGCTTCGCCTTGGCCGGTGCCGCCGAAGACGGTGGGGGCTTCGCCGTATTCGGAGCGGAGGTACTGGCCGCCTTCGCTGGGCGGAGCGGTGTAGAAGTCAATCCGCCAGTCCCAGGAGTTGGTGCCGGTTTCGGAACGAATGTAGTAGACCCGGGTGGGGGTTTCGCCATCGGTAGAGGGGACGTCGACCCAGCCTTCGGTGGTGCTGAGGACGGTGCCGCCGCCGGAACCGCTGCTGCTGCCGGCACCCCCTCCGGCGGCTTCCATCCCCGCGCCCCAGCCGCCACCGAGGGCATAACCCGCATTGCCGGGCAAATAATACAGCGGCGCGAGGTCCTGCCAGGCCTGGTAGTAGCCGCCGAGGGCCGGGGGCGTGGGCGTGCGGTCGCTGAGTTGCAGCGGCGTATCACTGGGAAGCTGGCCGGGGGCATCGTCCACCTGCTGATCGTACGATGAGGGCGCTCCCGCGGAATCGGTGCTCGAACCCCAAGTGTGCGTATCGACTTCCAGCAGCCCATCGGGATTCGGCCCGGCGAGATTCTCGATCCGTTCCGAGTGCGTGTCCGCACTTCCCGCGCTGTTGGGGAATGAAGTACTGCTCACCGACGACGCACGATCGGACCGCCAGACCATGTGGTAGTCCTGGTAGTTCTGGTTCGTGCTGGTCCGCTGGTTCAGATAGCCGCGGCCGGGTGTGTGCGAAAGCTGATAACTGATGAGGTTGTACGAATTGTTGGTGCTGAGGGTGAAGGTATAGTTGCCGATGGCGGCGTCGTGCAGAGTGAATGTGAGATCGCTGCCGGTCCCGCCGGTCCGCCAGCCGGAGAGCGTTTCGCCCTGAATCGTGCCTTCGGTATGGCGGTATTCGTTCTCGGCAGAGAAGGTGAAGACATCGAGATCGAAGTCGGCATCCGCCATCCCCATCGACATCTGGGTGAGGAAGCCGTGATAGAAGTCTTCAGTGTAATCGTGTACGGTCCGGATGCCGTGATCGTAGACCGAGTAGTTGAAGTGATCGGTCTGGGAATAGCGATACTGATGATACTGAATGCCGCCGTTGCTGCTGCCGCCGAAGTGCATGCTGAAATCGAGGTTGACGGTGGTGCGGTCATACTTGTGTTCGTCGCGGGTGCGGGTGTCGATATCGACGGTGTTGGTGACCGTGCCGCCATCAGTCTGGGAGGTCTGCAGATCGAGCGTGGCGGTATCCAGTTGATTGTGGAACCCGGTTACGGCGGCGATGTATTTCATCCCGAAGCCATCGTTGCCGCTGCTCCAGTCGCCCGCGCCAACGCTGCGGCCCGACGTCGGCGTGGCCGAGCCCTGCTGGAAGATGTTGAACGAACCGTAGGTCGATTGATCGTCGGTGGTGTAGGTCCGCAGTTTGCCGGTTTCGTTCGTTTTGACCCCGGTCAGGGGGGCGATATTGACGTGCGTGGATTCTTCCGACAGTTGCTCGTCGTCGCGCATGCCTTCGGAGTGATACTTCGAGAAGGATTCGTCCTGATACGCCCAGGTGCCGCTGGTGACGTCGGTGGAATACGACGTGCTGATGGTGTGGCTGGCATCATGCACCAGCGATTCCGCATCGATCTCCCCGTCGCCGCGGACTTCGGCCCGTTCGTAATAGAACGTGAGGGCCTCGACCGTACCGGCTTCGAGGGTCTCCGCTTCGCTGGCTTGGCCGTAATCGTGTCCGCCCCCCATCGCTCCGTAGCCCGATTGAACGGTCACTTCCTGGCTGAAGTCGAAGGACGATTCGGTGGAGACACTGCCGGAGGACGACGAGACCATGATGCCGGTAGGACTGAAGGCAATGTCCTGGACCTGGTCGACGTGCCGTTCTTCCATGCCGTTGGTGGCGCGATACTGGCTGTGGGTGCGGGAGTAACTGTAGACCGCGCCCAGGCCGGGGCCGCTACCGATCCGCATGGCGGGGAGATCGCTGATGTTGCTATAATCGTCCCGGAAGCTTTCGTAGAAACCGAGGGGATCGATCCCGGCGGGGAGCGTGTCACGAATGACGCTGACATCCTGCGAGGAGGAAAACGTGCCGACCTGTTCGTCGTGCAGTTCGCTGTGCGTGGTGCCGGTGGTGAGGTATTCGACGTTGTCGATAATCACACGGCTGGAGACGGATTGGCCGGGCGTGGCGGACCCGCTGGCGTCCCCCTCCCCGGTCCCGCTGCCGGACGATCCGTTCTCGCCGGACCCACTCCCGCTCCCACTGCTCGAACCACTGCCGCTGCTCGTTCCGCCGCCACTGGAAACGATGGGCGTGCCGGTGACGACCAGCGCTTGCGTGCTCAGCGTGTTGGTGGTCCGCAATCCATTCCGTTGCGACTGGTTGCGGACCTCGGTCTTGTCGAGCTCATCCAGCCCGGGGCGCTTTTCATCCACGACCTGCACGTCTTCGCTGGCATCATAGGTGTGCTGGCTGGTGCTGGTCTGAATTCCCTGCGTGGTGGTGATCGTCGTGCCATTGGTCTGGCGGACGAAATCGAACAGGACGTCAGAGAAGGTCAGCGTTGTCCCGCCGAGTTGGGCATCGTTGGTCAGAAACGTTTCCCAGTGTTCCACCGTGGGTACCGAGAGATCGACCTGCGTGTAGCCGGTGGACGACGAGTTGGAATACGTCCCGCTGCCGCTGCTGATGACGTGTTGCCAGGTATGCTCCGACGACAGCGCCACGGCGGCTGCGGTTTCCGCGGCGGAGTGCTCCCACGCATCGCCGGTGTGATAGGTGTCGGACGTATCATCCTGAAAGTCGCTGCCGGTGCTCAGCGTCCAGCCGGTCGCGTTGGTGCCGGTGTCGAACAGCGCCTGTGTGGTCTGATCGGTCCGGCCGTTGGTGTTGAGCGCACCAATCGATTGCTGGCTGGTCGAGGTCCATTGCGACGTCGCGGAGCCATTGGTTTCGTTGTACCGCGAAGCATCGGTCGCCGAGGTGGTCACCACCAGTGTGGAAGCGACCGGCTCGGTTCCCGGTGTGGCGGGTGCATCCGGAGTTTCGATGCTGGTGACGAGGAAGGTACCGGAGTTGGTGGAATCCCAGTCGTAATCGCGAGTGGATTGAAAATCATCGACTGACAGGATGATCACCGGCCGGGAGAGGGTTCCCTCAACCGTGGTTTCGCTGACATCAAACGTGGTGTGCGATAACGACGTGGTCGTCACGTGTCCCGCACTGGTGTCGCTGTAGTTCGATTGATCAACCGACTGGCGGCTGGCCACTTTAAGGTGGTGATCCAGCGGCCCGGTGGAGGTGCTGAGATCGGTGGTGGACGACGACCAGCTCGAATCGGCGACTTCCGTGTTTTCATCCTGCGTGACAACGCGGGAATACCCGGTGGTCAGGCTGGAACCACTGCTGGAGGACGTGCCGGACCCGGTGCTGCTGCCGCTGCCCGATCCGCTTCCCGACGAACTGCCGGACCCGCCGCCGCTGAGGACCAGCGTTTCGGTGTCGACGGTGGAGGACGACACATGGTGATCGCTGCCCGATCCCGCGGTGGTGCTGGTCAGACTGCCGACCCGCTGTCCCCCCTGAATGACGGCCCCGCCGGACGCATTCGTGGTTGATTGCGAGTCGCCCCAACGGCGAACGAAATCGACCGCCTGAAAGTCGCGGGTGACCCCCTCGGCATCCGTCTCCGAGGACAGAATATCGGACGTAGTGGTGATGTCATAATCGCCACTGCTCGACCCGGCACTGAAGTACGTCGCCAGCACCGCACCGTCAGTGTATGTTCCCGCTCCCGACGGATAGGCGTTGCTGTCCGTGGCGTTCGAGATGAAGTCAGAACGGTCCTGTTCCACGACGACACTCGTGGTGATCGCCACACTGGTCCCATTGGTCCCGACGGTGGTGATCTCCAGCCGCAGGTCGTCGTCGTTGGAATAGCCGGAACTGCTGTTGATGTCGAGTTTAGTCCCCGCAGTCGTCACCAGGCCCTGACTGGATGAATCGAGGACCTCACCGGAATAGAGGAATTGGGTATCGTCGCTGCTGACCGCGCTCAGGGTCGTGTCGCGGACCGTGCGGGTGGTGACCGTCAACGTCTCCGAGACCGTCAGACTGCCGCTCCCCGAAGAGGAGCCTTCACCTTCCCCAGCGTTTTCATAGAGGTCGATCGTTTCGGTCTGGGTCTCATCCCATTGCGTATCGACGGTCGACAGCGTTTCATCGTGTGTGATGACCGAGAACGACAGCGAATCATTCAGCGCGACGGCGGCCATCGGATCGGTGTTTTTCAACCGCTGTGCGATCGTCGACCACGAGGATTCCCCTTCGGCTTTGTCAAACGCCGTCGACGAAGACGCCAGGCTGGCGGACGTCAGGGTAGACGTCACTTCGACGAGGTAGTCTTCATCGTTCGTGATCGAGAGGAGATGCGTTTCTTGCAGGAGAAGTGTCTGGCTGTTGAGTTCATCATCGGTCCGCGTCTGGCCGCCAGTAATCTGGTACGACTGCGTGCCGGAATAGACTTCGTCCCGTTCGGTGACGATCACATCTCCCGAATCCGGATCGGTCTGGGTCTCGCGATGATGAGTCGCAAGGACATACGTGTCGGTGGCAAGTTCGGATAATCCCCACACGACCGTGGTCATGTCCGCAACGGCATTGGCAAAGTAGTCGATCTGTCCCGTGAACGAATACGTCTGACTGCCGGATTGTTCCAGCGACCACGTGTCGCCGTTGTTCCCCACGAACGACGTCTGAAAGAGATAGGTCGAGACCAGCGTGGCCAACAGGTAAACGTCGCCATCGATCGCGGAGACGGTGGCCGTTTCCGTGTAAGTGATGTTCCGCTCGACATAATGTGTCAGCAGCCCGTCGGCGGTGGTCGCGATGTCGGTCGTCGACTCCGTGATCGTCGAACTGCTTTGGCTGTCCGCAGAGGGAATGGTGAACCGGTCGACGAACGCATTCAGCCAGCCTCTCTGGCTTGGAGGATCGGGGATGTCGCCGGAGTCCGGGAATTCAAGGCCGGGCACATACCGCGCCTGGGCATAATCGGGATCGGGACCGAAGGGGACGCTGTCCATCTCAGTGGAGGCGGACGACGAACTGCTGCCCCCGCCGATGTCAGGCAGTTCGCCCGCCGGAGGGGCCGCCACCGTCAACGGCTGACTTCCGGCGGCTAACGGGGTGATCCACCACGTCGTCCCCCCGGACGAGGAATTGGAAGTCCCTCCGCTGCCCGAACCCGTTTCGCCACCTGACCCGCTGCCCGAGCCACTCGTGCTGCCGGACCCGCTTTCGCTGCCGGACCCGCTTTCGCTGCCAGACCCGGAAGACTCGCCGCCCCCGCTTCCCGAACCGCTTTCACCCCCCGAACCGGAACTGGATCCGCTGCCACTACTGCTCCCGCTGGTACTGTGATAAACCGTCTCCCATCCACTGGCCAGAAGATCGCCTGTTCCCATCTCGGTCTCGACCACTCGCGCCTGAAACGACGGCATCGTCACCGGCAGGCTGCTCGTCGAAAATCCGAATGCCTGACTGCTGAGGGGCTGTGAAAGATCGGACATCCCGTCCGCATCGAAGTCCAGTTCCAGCGTGTAACTGTTCTCGATGATATCATCGGTGAAGAACCCGGCGACCTGCGTCACGCTCGGGTCCTCCGGGGCGGGAGTCGCCGTAATACTCACGATTTGCGGGGCGGAATTCATCCCGCTGAGCATCTGCCGAGGTTCCAGCACCCGCACGTCCGCGACAAACGCCGACCGCGGTCGACGCTTCCCCCGCAGTGCCGTCCCATGAATCCACCCGCTTCGCAACCCGGCCAGCCAGTGATGCAGCGCCATCGGCCCAACTCCCCACCCCGAACGGGGCTTTCCGCCCTCCCGCAGACACCGGAGGACCAACAGAACGGAGATTTCCACCACAATCAGAAAGGCGGTGATCACCCTAAAAACATAACTGGTGTTTTGTCAACTGTGGTCAATTGTGAATATTTCCCAGGAATGATCTCGGGCAGACGCGGTAAACAGGGAAAAGCGGCTCATCCGACTAGGCCGTGTTGACATTCAGGCGAGGAGGATCATGGATGCGGCCAAGTGGAGGCAGGCGAGGAAGTTGCGGGCGGTTTTGTCGTAGCGGGTGGCGATCCGTCGGCATTGTTTGAGCTTCGCGAACAAACGTTCGATGT
>JBGSUN010000302.1:0-8606 GCA_041753475.1 Planctomycetaceae bacterium
TAGGGGCGCCCGTTCCGTATCCTGCACGATTCCAGGAACGCGCTCCCTCACGGTCGCGGCTCGGACGGACGACGTTGTTCATCGGCCCAGGAAGAACGAGAAATTGCGGGTCGAGACGCCGAAGCCGACCGGGGCGGGGGCATACACCGGGGGTGGAGCGTACACGGGATATCCATACGCTGGCACGGGGTACGGCTGCGGGATGGGGGCAGCGACGACGGGGACCGGGGCAACCACGATCGGCGGCGGTGCGAACATCACGCCGAACCGGGGTCCGTAGTAACCATGATGATGGTGATGCTGGTGGCCATGCCCATGTCCATGCCCAGAGTGGCCATGACCAGCTTGCGCGACGCCGTTCATCCCCACGATCACACCGAGTACCGCCCACATCCATCCGCGAATCATGTCATTCATCCCTGCAGTCGTGTCCGTTTCCGGGACATCCTTATCCCGGCTGACATACCACGCAGATGCCGTGCCATGTTCGCAACTTGAGAAAATGGTGCGACGCTCAAACCAGTTTCGCACATTTGTGCATCGGTCGAAGAGGGGAAAGGAGACGATGGACCCCCGCTTCGCAGAGGGGCTGACGGCTCAATTCCGCCACACGAATGAAGTTGCAGGCGATTGAACGGGTTTGCAGATTTTGCAACGTCGGACACGTCAGAGCCGCGACCGTCAGGGAGCGCGGGCTTGTCCAGCGCGATCGTTTCCGAACGCGGCGGGTGGCTCACGACGGAATGCCGCCTCTTGTGAACCCAGCCATGACAGATGACGTCTGAGCTGCCTTCCACCTCTCTCCAGTTCCACGCTGGAAGGGCAGGCGTGAGACTGCCCTCCGTGCGGTGCGCCGCAACGGCCGCCTACGAACGCGATGCCGATTCGTCTTCGCACGGTTGAGTGGGTTTAACACCATGCAAGTCGCGCAGCGTTTTCCCCCCGAGCCAATCGGGGGAATCCCCCTTCGGTGTGCCAATCCGTTGCGACAGGTAGATGCCCGTGTGGCCGCTGAAGAGATAGGCCAGCGAACAGGCCGTGGCGAAATAGACGGCGTATTCGCTGCCGAAGAGCTCGATGCCCATCATCGTGCAGGCCAGTGGCGTGTTTGTTGCCCCGGCGAACACCGCGAGAAATCCTAACGCCGCAAACAGGTCGACGGGAGCACCGATGAGAACGGCCAGAGTATTTCCCAGCGCCGCGCCGATGAAGAACAGGGGCGTCACTTCGCCACCCTTGAAACCGCAACTGAGCGTCACCGCCGTGAAGACAATCTTTGCCAGCCAACTCCACGGGTGAGCCCCACCGGCATGAAAAGCACTGAGAATCGTTACGGTCTGGGAATCTGGCGACGAGACCCCCAATCCCAGATAATCCCGCGTGCCCGTCAACCACACGAGCATGATGACCAGCACGCCTCCGACAAATGGTCGCAGGACTGGTCGCGTGATTGTCCGCTTGAAGACCATGTTCAGACCATGCACCAATTCGGCGAACAGGATGCTGGTCAATCCGAAGAGAATTCCAGCTACGGCGACTTGTCCCAGCAACGCGAGACTGAGCGGAGCGCGATGCAGGAGCGTGCTGCCTCCTAACGTGCTGGCGATGTGGTAGTGCGTGTGTCCGATCCCCCACGCAAGGCAGGTCTGATCAGAAGCAACGCCGGCGATCAGGCACGGAACCAACGCTGCGGAGTGCATGCGACCAATGACCAGCACTTCGAGCGCGAAGATCGTCCCGGCGATGGGTGTGCCGAACACGCCGCCAAACCCCGCGGAAATCCCGGCCGTCAATAAGATACGCACATCACTTCGACTCAACTGCGGCAACAGCCGCGCGATCCCACTGGCAAGCCCGCCCCCCATCTGTACCGCCGTTCCTTCCCGTCCAGCCGACCCGCCAAACAGATGGGTGACAACGGTACTGATCAGAATCAGCGGGACCATCCGCAACGGAATGCCTCCACCCGGTTCGTGGATCTCATCGACGATGAGATTGTTGCCTCCTTCGACTGACCTCCCCACAGCGGCATACAACACACCAATCGCTAACCCAGCCAGCGGCAGGAAGAACAACAAAAGGGGATGTTGCAGACGAGTTGTCGTCGCGATTTCCAGCGACCACAGAAAAAACGCACATGCGGAACCGGCCAGCATCCCCAACGGGATTCCCAGTCCGAGCCACTTCGCCAGAAACCAACCCAGCGAAGCCTGCTCTCGAAGGGAAACGCGAAATGACATGGCACAGTCTCAAAGAAACGAATTCGGTAACCGTCGGGCTGACGTGGTGATGACCACCGTGTCCGAACAAAGTCGGCATTCTTTCTCGTCACCTCGGCACGGCGATGAACTCCAGCGCATCGGTGGATAAATCTAAAATCGCAACCGAAAAGTCACGGGCACGGTGTAACGCGCCGGGGTTGATGCAGCGGGTCATCCCCTCGTGACGATCTTCGGCGACGTGCGAATGTCCCGTCAGCAGGTAATCGGGTGCCATCGCCAGCAGTCGGCGTACCTCAGACGTGAGATGCCCATGTGTCACCGCGATCGTCTTGCCCGCCAGTGTGACCACGCCGCCCCAGCCGAGAAACGTCGCGTTCACTTCCATCGCGGTCTCCTTCAAATACAGCGAATTACGAACGTCGTTGTTTCCCAGCACAAAGTAGCAGGGCTTCAGCGCGCACTGCTGGAGGATGTCGGTATCGGTGAAATCACCGCAATGAATCAGGGTTTCCGCTCCAGCGGCGAGCAGTAAGGCGACCGCTTGTTCGCATCGCATCCGCTGGTCGTGCGTGTCGGAGAGGATGCCGAGCTTCATGTCAGCAGCACCAGTCCACGGTCGTTGATTTCATAAGGGACGATCAGATCTTCACAGGCGCTGCCCCGGTGTTTGGCAACGTGCAGGGCGCGACGCATTTTCAGGCCGTCGCGGATCTTGCCCATCAGGATAATCGTGTTGGCGTTCGAGAGTTCGTCACCACTTTCCAATGGACGACCGAGCAAATCGTCGAGCATCACTTCATGCGAAGTGTAGGACAGCAAGCACGTCAGCTTCGTGTGATCATACGCATGCTGCATCACCGCTGGCTCGTTTTCCCGGTAGTGCACGCGGAAGAGATCGCGGGCCACCCAGTCGTGATCCTTATGCAGAATCTGGTGATAGATGTAATCGAACACGTGGAACTGGAACGATTCGCTGGCTTTATCCGCGGGTTCGACACCGTCGATCACGCACCGCCGCACGCCGTGGACGAAGTTCGCATAGAAATACGCAATCGCCTGTTCGAGTTTGTGGTTGAGTTCGACCTTCCATTCCTGCCACTGATCGTGATCGATGTCGTGAACGGTGACCCGGCGGCCGGAGCGTTCAAAGATGTGGAAGTAGTCGTACCGTGATGCCGCCGCATCCCACAGTTCAGCGGGCTGCCACGGCAGATCGACCGGGCGTTCGCGCAGTGACCAATCACACATCCGCCGCGCGTACTCCGCATGGTTTTGTGCATCGCCGCGGGTGGTCATGTCGAACAGGCAGCCGCGCTGGCCTTCCTGTTGCCGACCGGCGTCTGCGAACTGCAGCCCGAGCTGCGTCTTACCGATGCCAGTGGCTCCCATCACCACGGCGAGCGTGCCGGGGACGAGACCGCCGCCGAGGAGGTCATCGAGCGCCGGAATGCCGGAGGAAACACGGGAATTGTCAGGCATGGAAATCATTCTCTCTGCTATGCGCGGGTCTCCTGACCCCGCACGTTTTTGTGGACTGCAGGTCTCCACTTTGGCGACGACGTTCGCGAGTTGCAAACGCAGTGACCTACGGTCCACGGGGAACGACCTGATTGGATTGTCCCCTCACCCGCGCAGACGGCAATTCTGTTCGGCACGGTTTTTGGTGAGGGGCGGTTTCCGGGAGTGGTGATGACGATGTTCTGTCAAACGTTGGGGATTGGGAAATGAGCAGAGGCGGTTGCGGACTGCGCGGGTCGATTTCGGCGCAGCGCCAACCGGCCACAGTTCGGTGAGCTGACCGGTGCGTTCCGTGAAGCGCACGATCACCAGCCGCATCGGTCGGCCGACAATGTCTTTGTGATGGGCTGTTCCCAGCCGCCGCAAAATCACGTCGCGGATGACACCGGCTTGGGCCGCTTCCGGCGAGCGCTCACGCTCTTCCTGGACAGACACCGCGATGTCATCTTGAACGCGGGTGATAAACGACGAACCCGCGTCCAGCACCGCGCGCATCAGTTCGAAACTGACGTAGCCCCGGTCATTGACGTACAGCAGTCCGGGCTGGAGCATGGGGCGGTCGCCATCGCCCTATCGCCAGTTTTGTATCGAGAAATGCCAACAAGCGCTTTGAAGCGCGACGACGGGCACACGCGCGAATTCTGCATCAACGGAAAGTCCCGCGCAGGTCCGTTACCGGGAACATCACCCGAACGCAGCAATCACTTGCGACGCTGGATTCGAGCGACACGATCACACCGCGGCGAACTTGTCCGACTTCATGCGGCGGGCTTTGCCCAGGGTCACGAGCGTTTCCAGTAGCTCGGCAACGTCCGCTTCTTTCGCTTTGGTGAACGCCTTGGCCAAGTCGGCGGCGGTGACCGGTTTTGCGGCGGCTTGCAGACGTTGCACCACCACCTGAAACTGCTCGGGCAACTTCTTCGGCCACGAACTTTTCTTCCCGGCCGCCCCCCCGCTTGCGGTTTCGCGCCCCGCTTCGCCTTCTTCCCCGTGGCAGCCACTTCCTCTTCTTCCTCCGGTTCGATGTCGAGTTCCGGCTGAATCGTTTTCCCGCCGCTGGGGTTCTGGAATTCGGGGCGCAGCCAGCGGATGAGGCCGCGTTGTTCTTCGGCGGCCCGTTCGGCGTTGAGGGCGACCAGCCGTTCGAGGATTTCCTCATCGGTGAGGGTCACCGGCCAGCCATACGCCTCAAAGACGGCGGCGTCGAGGTCGTCGTGAATCTGCTTCAGGACCGACACCAGCCCCTGTTCGTGGATCACTCAGGCCCCCATTTTAAACATCGAGGTGTTCGACGATCTCGACGCGAATAATACTCGGCGGAATCCTTGAAAAATCATGATCGCAAGTCAACACAACTCCATTTGCTGCCTTCGCACATGCAGCGATCCACATGTCATTCTCTCCGAGCCCAAGCCCGCGACTCAGATTCACTGCATGCAATTCGGAATATGCCTCGACAGCTTCGGGCAGGCCAGCATCGATCCTGACCAGTTCGTCGATCATGTTCTGGACTGCTTGGACTTTCGCTGTGCCCCACTTCCAATAACGACACAGTCCAAAAAGTTCCCCTTCAGAAATCGAGGAAAACAGCCGTCGCTCTGCCCGATCCTTCAGTCGATAAGTACCAAGAATATGTTTCCCAATCGCATTAGATTTTGCGACATGAATGAAAACATTCGTGTCCAAGACTATCAAATCGCCGGCACCTATTTTCACGAGCATTGCTCCAAGGCCGCAGAGATCTCTTCGTCCGTTTCGTCTCCCGGCCAATTTCCAATGACAGCGGCAATTCCGGATCGAGGACCTTGGCTTCTACGGAACCGCGATGAATCGAGCCTTGCATGGGGGGCTTGCGGCAACCGAGAGAAAATCGCCGGCTCGCCATGAGCTTCATTGATCGTATCCGCATCGATTCTAAGTGGGCGGCCTGAAGGACGATAAACCAAAGCACCTTGAACTACGACTTGACGCTTCCAAAGACCGTGAAGCTCTTCAATATTCTCGTATACACCGACCATTTTTTCTCCGCTTTGCAGTATCACGGAGAACCGTTGAGTGCTCGCCTCTAACAGATCGAGTTTGCCAACAATTCGAACTCGCTGATCAACAGGTGTCGTACCGCGAAGAGCCATCGCCGCTTCAACAATCTCGTATGTCAGTTTTGCCGATCGATCTTGTGGATACCTACTGGTGATGAGATCGACTTCACTGAATGGGCCACGTTGGCGCGTGCCGAAGAAACGACGGAACTTTACGATTCGGTCTAGCAGCGGATGGTCAAAGTGTGTGCTGTCAGCATCCCTGCGCTGCACGTCGTTTAGCACATCGCCGAGGAGGTCAAACGCGGTATCGTTCGGGTCCGGACGTTCTTCATCGAAAAGCGTTTTTTGCGAATAGATCTCTGGCGCTGCTTCACCGATTTGGGGAGCTTCAAAATAGAGACAGGCTTCCTGTTTGCCATCGTACCCGACGAACTTAATGTCACTGACGCGATCTAACCACTTTGGTGAACGCCCCTTGGCCTTGCTCCGATGGCGAATGGCCATTGAAACCGAATCACGAACGGCGAATGGGATCTCAACAAGCAGTTGACCTGGATAGAATGGGGGAAGTTTCCCGTCAAAAGGTTCGTTGCTCTTGAGGATTACTTTGTGGACGACGGTAGTCACGGAATTTTCCTTTCCTAAATCGTCAGGATTGGAAAAGCGAGTCGTTAGGCATGATCGTCGCAGACACAACACCGTTCGGCAAGATCCCCACACGTAGTGTACAATTTTTCCTTGTGACGGCCCGGATTGTTTGCATTCCATTTGCGGATTTGATGTTAGAACACTCGTGGAGCCTTAGTTTTTGAGACTGCGTAGCGTGTTGAGGACGTCCATCTTCGGGTTTCGCACAACTACCGCTGAAAATCGCGGACAGTTTCGACCGCGGCGGCGGTGTCTCCCCGGTTGGCCTGCGTGATCGCCGCGGCCCGCACGGCGTCCCATTCCTCCCGCAGCGGCTCGATGATCGTCGGCATCACCAGCCGTTCGACATAGGCCCGCGGCGTGTAGTGCGCCCCGAGCTTGTGCCGTTCGTGCGGATCGAGGGCGCGTTCCAGCAGCGTGCCGAAGATCGCGGGTTCGACATCCCGCCATTGAGCCTTGCTGGCTTCGATGAGGAGATCGAGTTGATCGAGCGTAAGCGGCAGCGCTTCGCAGTCCTCGAAGAGCCCGCCGTTGAACCGCCGGAGTTTTTTCTTGAGAACGGCGTTGAACTTTCCCTTGTCCATCGACTCCCACAGATCGCGGACCATGTCGGGGAAGAGTTTCACATCGGGACGAATGCTCTTGAGGAGTTCGGTGAAACTCTCGCGCGGGATGAGGTCGACATCCTCGGCGAACATCGTGAAGAGACACCGCATGAGGAACTGCGCCACGCGGCCCGCATCCATCTTAGCCCCCGGCGAGTCGCCGGGGGTTCGCGTCGTTTGTTCGAGCGACTTCGCGAGCTTCGCCAGCCGGTCGGCGAGTTCCCGCGTCACCTTGGCGGACCGCCGCGTCGGATCGAGCGACACAGGATCGGTCCACACCGTGCGCAGACGGTCGCGGATGTCGTCCCCGGCGAGATCGGCGAGCATCAGCCGATACGATTTCGGATCGGGAAACGGAAGATAGACTTTGCCGCTCTTGGTGAAGTCGGCGAAGAGTTCGATGGAATGGCCGACATCGACCACGATGAGGAACGGCGGCCAGCCTTCGTCGACGGGGAGCGCCTTGGCGTACTGTTCGGCCTGACCGCGGGCGCGGGTCATGGCGTCGTCCCAGCCTTTTGTGCCGCGAACGCCGTGCCCTTTCTTCAGCTTTTTCGGAGTGGACGACAACTGAAGTTCGTCGGCGGTTTGCTCGGTTCCCTGTTTCGCTTCGAGGATGAAGCAGCCGCGTTTGTAGAGATCGATACGGCCCGTGCTGGTGGTGCCGTCGGTGTTCTGGAAGAAAACGTCGCGCTCGAAGACGTAAGCATTCTGCGTGATGTCAACCTGCGTCGGTTCGGGCCGGGGAACGGCGAGGATGTCGCACAGTTCGGAGAGAAACGACGTGTAGTTCGCCCGTTCGGAGCCGCCGGATTTGGACCAGCGGGCGATGAACGCGGATGGATCGGCAGCAGTCGACACGGATCGGCATCCTCGGGAACGACGAAAGGTGTCCCGAGTGTACTGATTGGCAGTGGTGCAGGCTATCGAGCCACCACGGCAGCGGCTTCAGCTTGATCGGCAAGCGATTGCCGGTCCTCGTCGGAAAGCATCGGCCAGACGATGAGCAAGCGCCGCAGTGCGTCGTCCGCGTCTGTCAGAACGGCAGCGTTTGCATCCAGCGCGCCGCATTTTGCGTCGCCTGCGGAAGATAAGACGGTTTCCCTGCCGGAATCCGCAACCGTTCGAATCCTAACCGGGCAATTGAATAATTCTTAACGCGTAACGACTTGTGACCGCTCAGCAGAACCTTGGTTGAGCGGTTTTTTGTTGGGTGCTACACCGGCGCGACTTTGAAATGCGGGAATCCGCCAGAAACGACAACGCCCCGCAGCGTGAACCACGGGGCGCGTCGGCATCGCGTTGTTCGTCGGTTCCACGCCGGCACACCGGCGGGGAGCGCGGCGCACGTCGTCTCGCCGCAACCGGGACAGCACAGCCGATGTTGTTGATACTCGGTGATCAGCGGTTTGATCTCGGGCAGTTCGTAGACCTGATGCCGCAGCGGATCGGCATCGCAGCCAAAAAGTTTCGTGCCGCACCGACGACATTCGGTCGGCTTCAGCGGCACAACTTCGTCGCACTGGTCGGTCGGGATCAACGGCCGCTGGTGCCTGGCATGTCCCGGCTGC
>JBGSUN010000303.1:0-13803 GCA_041753475.1 Planctomycetaceae bacterium
GAAACCGCAAGCGGGCGATTCACGCTTGCGGTTTCGCGCCCCGCGCTGATCCACCGCGTGATCTCATCACACCACCGTCTATCGCAGATCGACCGGCTTCCCATCCGCGGAGTCGAACTTCACGCCAAACATCTTCGCAATCGTCGGTGCCAGATCGATGTTCTCGATCACCCTGATGCGGTCCCCTTTGCGGATACCGGGTCCGTTGGCGATGAACGTGGCGAGCATCCGTTCGTTGGTCGACAGAAAGCCGTGCGTGCCGGGGGTTCCTTCGCTCTTGATGACGAATTCGTCGCCCGTCGCCGTGCCACTGAAGCCGTAGCCGTCCTTCGCCGCCAGCACGATGTCGGCCATCGGTGCGTAGTCGCTCGGCTGGGGAAAACCGTACTTCTTGAACTGCTCCGGCAACAGCACCTCGGCGATCCCTTCCTGATCCTTGAAGAGTTCGACGACTTTCGCCCGATCGGCTTCGCGTGATTCCGGCACGGTCAGGTACACCATCGCGATGCCCCCTTCCGGAACGGCATGGACTTTCGCCGCCGTGACTTTGTTCCCTTCGACCGTCAGCAGCCCCGCCTGTCGCAACAGCACATTCGGCTGCAACGTCTTCGGGATGTTGATGAAGCCGTGATCGGACACAACGAAAATCGTTGTCTTGTCACGAATGCCCGCTTCATTGATGGCGTCCACAACCTCCCGCACACAGGTATCGGCGTAGGCCACCGCGGTGTACCCCGCCGAGGATTGCGGGCCGTATTTGTGATGCGTGCCATCGACATTGAGGATGTGCAGAAACGTGAGATGCGGCTTGTGCTCACGGATCACATTGCACGTCGCCTGTGTCCAGACGACATCCCGCACCGGCGTTGTAAACTTGTTGAACTCCTTGCCGGTTCCTTCGGTCAATGCTCCGGATTTCTTCAGACTCTCGATCAGCCGCGGCGTGGTGAAGTCGATCATGTCCGGCACGTCGGGAAAGTTATCGTCCAGCGTGTCGCAGTTCCGCGTGCACGGCCAGTTGATCGCCGCGGTCCGGAAACCCTGCTTGTGCATGACGTCATAGATGGTCGGTGCGAAGACAAGTTCAGCCTTGTCCTTGCGGGGATCGACTGCCACCGGCAGTCCGGGGCCTTTCCGTTCGAGCACGCCGTTGAAGAGCACGCCATGCTTTTCGGGCCAGCTTCCGGTGGTCATCGAGGTGTGATTTGGCCACGTCACCGACGGATTCGCCGGGACCATCCCCTTCGCCTGCACACCGTTCTTGGCGAGCCCGCGAATCGCTGGCATCGGCACATTCGGGTCATCCAGCAGATACGCCGGCAGGCCGTCGACGCAGATCACGACGACGTGCTGATCCTTAGCATCCGCGGCCAAAACCGCAGTGCCGCAGCATAGTGCGAACCAACTCATCAAGCAGCGAACAAGGCACGACGAAGACATCACGACTCACTTCCCGCGAGTGAAGAAACCGATCACATCCCAGACATTGTGCGACTCGGCGCGGCGATCACAAGTCACCCCGCATGAAGAATCGATGTGCCCGACCGATCACGGCGTCTCGGTCAACCATGCGAGATTGAACCGGGCGAGTGTCAAATGCGTTCCCGCAAACCCCGGCTTGGGACCGCGGCCGTAGAAACAGAGAATCGTCCCCGTCGGTGTCACGGCGAGGTCGGAATAACTGCTCGCACCGGGTTCGACAGTGCGGCCGGGGAGCCACGTCTGCCCGTCATCGCGGCTGAGTTTCACCGTGACATTCCGGCGATCCCGGCTCTTGCCCGGCTCCATTTTTCCATCGACCCGCGCGAGATTGTGTGGGTTCGAAAAGAGGAGCAGGTTGTCGTCGCCGTGACGATACCGCACCAACCCCGCCATACAGATCGGTTCGAGCAGCGCATCTTCAAACCGCGGCGTGGTCCAGTCCGTCGCACCGTTCGGACTGATCGTGACCAACCGCCGATGCGTCTTTGATTCATTGCGCACATTCAGCATCACGCGGCCATCGTTGAGTTCGACGGCGACCGTTTCATTCGGGTTGATCCACTCGTCAGTGTTCGGCACGGCGATGTCCCCGGCGTGCCAGGTTTTGCCGGCATCGTCGCTGTAGATGGTCGCCGTCACACTGGGTCGATGCGCGTTACCGCCGGTGCCGGTCGACAGCCACACCGGCACCACCAGCCGCCCGGTTCGCAGTTGAATGCTGTGATTCGGTCCGGTCGCGAGGACTTTCCAATCGTACTTTGCTTTGAATGCGTCGAACGTCGCCGTGATCTCCGTCGGCTTGGTCCATGTCACACCATCGTCATCACTGCGTTGATAAAAACACCGCATGTATTCCAGACAGAACACCATGTGGACCGCCCCGTTCTTGTCGGCGATCAGCACGGGGTTGTTGTAGGTGACGTCGTTGCGATCGACGGTTTTAATTTTCAGCGCGAACGGATTCTTTTCCTTCGGCCCCTCGACATTCGCAATGCTCACCGGCGGACTGAACGTCTTGCCGTCGTCCGTACTCCGCCGCAGCAGGATGCGAATGTCATCCCAATCACTCGCCCCCGCCGGCCGCTTCCGCGCCTCACACCACGCCAACACCGTCCCCTTCGCCGTCACCACGACACCCGGAATGTGATAAATGTTGTACGCCGGGTCGTCGCCGACGCGGAACAAATCCTGCTTCTCGATAAACGGCTCCGCAGCGAAAACGGTGGTGCTCAGAACGGTGATGATGAAGGGAACAGAATACGGCTGCATGTTGACTCTCAAGGCGAAAGGTGTCGGACACGAATCGAGACATTCGGTCCTGTGCGGCGCGTGACGATGATAAACGGCGGCGTGACATCCGGATCGGTCTGAAGCACGCTCGTCAGCGTCTCGATGGTGAATTGCGAATCGATATGCCCCGGACGCCGACAACCGGTTCGCCACCGAGCATCGCCAAGGTGCCAAAGTCGGAATCATGTGTGACGATGACGCGGCAATCTGCGACGGATTGTCGGATCAATTCGAGATCGGTCCGACCTTGCCAGCCGTTCTCGCAGACATCCCAGACATCGAACCCGACTGACCGGAAATGGGAGACCACATCCGGATCGATGTTCTCGTCCGTCAGCAGTCCGAAGTCGCGGAGTTTCATGTCGGCACCCTGGCGGTCAGCAGCACCTCGTTCTGCATGGACGCCGCCGCATACCCGAGCGCCTGTTCTACGTCCTCTGCTGTCAGGTGGGGATGCTTGCGCAAGATGTCATCGCGCGTTGCTCCCGAAGCGATCCATTCGAGGATCATAGCGACACTGATCCGTGTCCCGGTAATGATCGGTTTTCCGGACAGAATCGCCGGGTCAGACGTGATGCGGTGGTACATGGGACGGTCTTTCCGTGGTGAGGGCAGGCATTCCCGCCATTCTACCAAACTGACTGAGGGAAAACCGGCTGCCAACCGACGACCGTGCAGGTGACGAAGTGCGGATCGCGGTCCTCGAAGATACGGTAGCGGGATCGCGGCAGGAACGGCTCCGAAGACGACGCAGAGCGTCGCGGCCGTGCGTTCCCACGCGGAGCGTGGGAACGAGTTAATCGGCGGTCTGGGCATCTAATCGCTGTAGGACATAACTGCGAAATAGCTGTTCGATTTCTATCGGATTTGTATTGAACCACTCGACACCAACGGACCCTACAAGCTGCCTTCCGTTGCGTTTCAGAAACTCGTGCATCCATGACTCCAGTGCTCTTGACGAATTCACTCGAAATACAAGTCGGATGATTGCTCGTTCGGAGATTGCCGTGGAGTTTCCCGAAACTTGTTGATGGACTCGATCAACGACATTCGATTGTGTGGACATCCCGAGCTTCATCGGAAAATGCTTCTGCTGACGCGCTTGTGCCAAATGTTCGTGGGCAGGGAAGGTGTAAAGGTAGACCCACTCCTCTCCACGTCCGAAGATCATCGCTTCATCGACGCTGACCCTGCTTGTACTTTGGAGTGTGCCCAAGCTCTTCTGCCATGCCAATTCAATCAGACGCCGTTCGTCTCGCAACTGCATGGTCGACCGCTCAAGTTCACCGATTTGTGACTTGAGGATTTTTATTTGGCCCTGTAGTTCCTGCTTGGTTTGCGTGTAGCTGCGAATCGATTCGTATAACACATGCAAACGCTTCGAGCCCGTGTAAAGCCATTCCTTTTGAAGAATGAAGATTACAAAAAGAGCAAAGGCGAAACCCACGAGCAAGCAGACGAAGCATTCGACCAGATTCATATCCTCACCATTTCCAATACCAGGCTGAATCAAGTTTGCACTGTTGAGACCAGAACACATCTGGCTTCAGCAAAAAGGAAGTAGAGTTCATCGCAAATCATGCGGGTGTGGAGCCTGACGCATGGTCTTCCATTGTCATTTGTACGGTTCCAACTCCGCGGGCAGCCCGACGCGCATGAAGAACCGGGCGAAGGCTTGCGAGAAATGTTCCAGAAACGGCGATTCCAGCCGCCAGCGGTTGCCTTGAGAGTCCGCGTGCTTTTCGAGATAGTCCTGCGGCAAACTGATGATCTGAGCAAAGTTGACGACAAGTGCTGCCCGGTTGTTGTCCGGTGTTTCCGGCGATGCAAGAAGATGCAGCCCCTCGATCCGGCCTTTGCGGACCGCTTCCCAAGCCCCTTTCTTCGCGAAGGACGGGTTGGCGATCTCGAACTCCGGCAGAGTATGGATCGGGCACAATGCGACATGCTCAACTTTACGGTTAGCCAAATCGCAGCTTTGCGTCATCACAATCAGCCGGGCACCAAGCGTGAGTTCTTATGTCGGCTGACTGCGGTTCCAATCGCCGGGAAATAACGGAAGCAGGCATTCAGGCAGCAGGTCTCCCTGCGCGAGTTGCGGTCCGATGGTTTGCCGCCACCAGACGACCGTCATTCCGCATCTTCTTCGTATTCATACTTCATCGGCGGCAACGGGCCGATGTGCCTGTAGACGACCTTGCGGTGGCCCACGACCTTGAACGGAACCGAACGGTAGGTCAACTCATCCAAATCGGTGATGTCGTCGTCCGAGCCGGAACGAAGCGGCGGCGACAAGTCGCCCGAAGCCGATGGCGGAGCATCAGGCGGCGAAAGACTTTGTGGTGGCAGATCCACGATGGGTGTGATGTCATCCATGTTCTATTCCTCAACACAAAGAATCATGATCGTATTTCTACCAGATTCGTTCTGGCGGGGCACGATCAAAACACTTCCGGCTTCAGCAGTGGGAAGAAGATCACGTCGCGGATGGTCTGCGTGTTGGTGAGGAGCATGACGAGGCGGTCGATGCCGATGCCCATACCGCCGGCGGCGGGCATGCCGACTTTCAACGCGCGGACGAAATCGTGGTCCATCTTCGCCATCGAGTCTTCCTCGGCGAGGCCCTGCAACTGCGTTTTGAATAGGTTTTCCTGCAGTCGCGGGTCGTTCAGTTCCGTGTAGGCGTTGGCGACTTCCAGGCCGTCAACGAAGAGCTCGAACCGTTCGGCGATCTCCGGCTGGCCGTTTTTCCGCTTGGTGAGCGGGCACATGCTGGCGGGGTAATCGATGACGAAGACCGGGCCGATGAGGGCGTCTTCCACGGTCGCCTCAAAGACATCGTTGATGATCACGTCCGGGTGGCGGTTCTCTGTGGCGATGTGCAGTTCCTTCGCCTTGGCCGTGACGGCGGCGGCATCGTGCATGTCGCAACCGGCGTGCTCGCGGAACAGGTCGCCATACTTCGCCCGCTGAAACGGCGGCGTGAAGTCGATCGTCTTCTCCCCCCACGGCACGACGGTGGCCCCGTTGTTGGCGACCTTCGCGGCGTTGCTGATGATCTGCTCGGAGAGGTCCATCATCGACTCGTAGTTGCCGTAGGCCTGGTACAGCTCGATCATGGTGAACTCGGGGTTGTGCGTGCTGTCGACCCCTTCGTTGCGGAAGACGCGACCGATTTCGTAGACCCGTTCGATGCCGCCGACCATCAGCCGCTTGAGGTGCAGTTCGAGCGCGATCCGCAGGAACAGCGGGATATCGAGCGCGTTGTGATGCGTCTTGAACGGTCGCGCCGCGGCACCCCCGGCGATGGCGTGCAGTACCGGCGTTTCGACTTCAAAAAACTCTTCGCCCTTCAACGTGCTGCGGACCGATTCGATGATCTTCAACCGCTTCAGCATCCGTTCGAGAACGCCTTCGCTGTAGATCAGGTCGGAATACCGCTGCCGCAGCCGGGTTTCCATGTCTTCGAGGCCGTGCCACTTCTCCGGCGGCTGCGCGAGCGACTTGCAGAGAATTTCCATGTGCTTGACGAAGACGGTTTTCTCGCCGGTCTTGGTGACGCGAAGGATGCCCTCGACGCCGACGATGTCGCCGCGGTCGAGGCATTCGATGAGGCCCCACAGCTTTTCGTCACTGTCGTTCTTCGACATCATCAACTGGATGCGGCCGGTGTAATCCTGCACATGGGCAAAGCGGAGCTTGCCGGAATCGCTCCACCGCATCAGCCGGCCGGCGACGCGTACGGTCTGGCCGTCGACGCCCTGTTCGGTCGGACAGAGGTCGCGGGCTTTCTCGATGTGGATGTGTCCGTCGAACCGCTGGCCCCACGGGTCGAGGCCGAGTTCTTCAATCTTCGCGAGCTTGTCGAGGCGGGCCGCTTCCAGACGATCGGGCGTGTCAGACATTCGAGAACCGTTTCACAAGTAAAACCGTGGGGAAAAACCAAGCCCCCTATGATCGGGGAGACGGGCGTGAACGTCAACCGGGGAGAGTGGACGGTGGGTAGTGGACAGTGGATCGCAAGGAATTCTCGCATGCGGTTTCGCGCCTCGTGATGATGAATCCCCGTGTCTTCGGGGACACTGAGTGGTCTCTGCGCGGGGCGCGAAACCGCAAGCGGGGGATGGGGACTCCTTGTAAATCGCGGGTGGTGTGACATACTTTCGGGTTCATGATTGGTGATCAAAATCGAATCTTCAGAAGGACACGACGATGAAACGCACGGCGGCAGTGACATTGAAGGGCAATCCGGTCGATCTCAAGGGGCGCGTGCTGAGCGTTGGCGACACGGCTCCCGATTTCTGCCTGCAAGATAACGGGCTGGGCGAAGTGAATCTGGCGTCGTCCGCCGGGAAGACCCGGATCATTGCGACGATTCCGTCGCTGGATACGTCGGTCTGCCACGCGGAAACGAAGAAGTTTAATGACGCCGCGAAGGGGCTTTCCAATGTGGAAGTGCTCGTGGTGAGCATGGATTTGCCGTTCGGGGCCAAGCGGTGGTGCGGGGCGGAAGGCGTGGAAAACGTGAAGACGTTGAGCGCTCACCGTTGCACGGACTTCGGCAGCGATTACGGCGTGCTGATCTCGGGCGGGCCGCTCGATCGGTGTCTGGCCCGCGCGGTGTTCGTCGTCGGTGCCGACGGCAAGGTGAAGCACGTCGAGTATTGCAAGGAAATCGCGGAACATCCGAACTATGATGCGGCGCTGGCCGCGGCGAAGTAACGCGCAGAAGCCCAGGGAATGCCTTCCCTGGGATGCTTTCTGAGATGGATTGATCTACAGAAAAAACTGCCCAGGGATGGCAATCCCTGGGCTTCTGTTTTTTAGAACAACTGTTTCTGTTCATCGGCATTGCCGCTGCCGGTTGTGATCCCCAAATGTTGCAGCGCTGACGACGTAATCACCCGGCCGCGCGGCGTGCGCTGGATGAAACCCAACCGCAGCAGGAACGGCTCGACTTCGTCCTCCAGCGTGTCCGGCGGGACGTTCATCGTATGGCCGAGTGCTTGAATCCCGGCTGGTCCCCCGGCGAAGACGGAAAGCAGCGTTTGCAGATACCGACGGTCCTGTTGATCGAGCCCGAGTTGATCAACCTCCAGCATTGCTAGCGCCTGCTCGATGATGGGCAGCGTGATTGATCCGGTCTCATCGCGCACGGTGGCGAAGTCACGCGCCCAGCGCAGCAGGTTGTTCGCTTTCCGCGGAGTTCCCCGACTGCGGATGGCGATCTGTTGCGTCGCTTCGGGAGCAATCGCCGTGCGTAATTTGTTAGCGTTGCGGCGGACGATCTCGGCGAGGTCTGCGACTTCGTAAAATTCCAAGTGCTCACGGAAGGTGAAGCGGTCGCGTAACGGGGCCGTTAACATGCCACTCCGTGTGGTGGCTCCGATGATGGTGAACGGCTTCAGTTTCATGTTGATCGTGCGGGCGTTCATCCCTTCGCCGAGGACAATGTCGACGCGGAAATCTTCCATCACGGGGTAGATAAATTCTTCGACGTTGGGCCGCAGCCGATGGATTTCGTCGATGAACAGCACCGAACCGTAACTGGCGTTGGTGAGGTACGACAACAAATCCTTCGGGGCTTCGACCGCCGGGCCGGAGGTGATCTGACACTCAACCCCCATTTCCCTCGCGAGGGTCATTGCCAGCGTGGTCTTACCGAGACCGGGGGGACCGTCGAGCAGGATGTGCCCGAGCGGTTCTTTGCGCTTCAGCGTCGCATCGAGCAGAATCTGCAACCGGCCCAGCACTTTTCGCTGGCCGACAATTTCACTCAGTCGCTGCGGCCGCAGTTCGTCGTCAAAGCGTTGATCATCCGGATTGAAGACCGATCCGAGCGCCACTGGCGGCGCTCCCGGCGGACGTCCCCCGGCTCCGTCCGGCTTCGATCGCGGTCCGCCGTCGTCCTGAATCACTTTCTCGCGGGCCATCCGTGTCTTCCATTGCGAACCATCGACGGCACACCCTTGCCGTTCGTCCCTAGCGGATCTTGCCGCTCATCTTCAGGTAAGCTGTGGCAAACAGCATACTGTTGAACGGCTGTGTGAACAGTTGAAGGATACCACAAATGAATTGGGCTGCGATGTTCACAAACGCTCCGGCGATGCCGATCAGCAGGATCGCGCCCCAATTCCCTTTGGTGATCTCGGCGGAGCGGCTGAAGCATTCCAGTCCAGGTGGGTCTTCATCGACGATGACAAACAGATACGGCCAATATCGCAGGCCGAGAATGATGCCGGGGATGATAAACGCCACCAGTCCAATACCCACCATGACCATGAAAAGAAAGCCACAGACCGCGGTTTTGACGAAGAAGCGTCCACCGCTGAAGATCGTCCCGAAATCGACTTCTTCCTCCCGCGCGATTTTCAGATAAAGCAGCGTCAACCCCGGCGTGATAAAGATCATGACGGCGAGGGCAACCACAAAGGCGGGGATCAGCCACAAGAAGTGGAGCGGCTCCGGATCGCGTTTGGATTGCTCGGCAATGATCATGATCGTGACAAGGACGCCGATCACCGGGATGATGCCGATCATCGTGACGATGCCGGCGATCAGGTTGCCGACCACGGCCATGCCCATCTTCTCTTTGAAACGGTCCCATGAGGTCGAGAAGACATCGCTGAATTCGATGATCCGTGGCTGATTGCGGGCCGTGTCTACAATGGCCTCGCCGCAGAATTCACATTTTTCGGCCGTGGCGGAGATGGTTTCTCCGCACATGGGACATGGCAGAGTCGGTTCAGAACGGGCCCGGCTTTCGTCACCGGGCGTCTGTTCGGAATGACCCACCAGGGCGGTTGGCATGCCCTCGGGAGTCGGGACGGTAAACAACTCACCGCAGCCAGGACATTTGGCCTTGCGGCCGGCTTTATCGTCGGTGGTACTGAGGCTCTTGCCGCAGATTTCGCAATGGAACGTAATCGTCATGGTGACGGAAATACCCTCTGTTCAATGCCGGGGGCGACACCTGTTCGATGCTCAACCGGCCGTGCGTTGGCCACTCATCTTGCAATAGGCGACGGCGGTAATGAGCGTGGTGAGCGGGATCGTGAAGATCAGGCCGATGCACAGGGCCAGCAATCCCAACAGGTTGATCCCCATACAAGCCAGGCCGATGACAAAGTAGCTGAGTTTGTTGCCTTCGGTGAGGGCTTTTGCGCGCCACAGGCAATCGATTCCCGGAAGATCTTCATCCACGAGAACATACAAGTAGGGTGCAAACATCAGGGCGACAATGATGCCGGGAATGATACAGAGCAACATGCCCAGCATGACCATCAGGCCAAACACAATCGACGCCCCCACACAGCGCCAGAAGTATTTGCCGCCTTGGAAGAGCACACCGATTTCCACGGCTTCACCACGGGCGATTTTGAGCATGCCCATCGTCTGTCCGCAGGTGACGAAGAACTGCAGGGCATAGGCCACGGGCATGAACAGAAGACCGAGACCTTGCATAATGAGGGCGGTCTGTTGGTCACCATTCTTCATCATGGCTTCCGCGAGAGCGCTGAAGACGCCTTGCGGAATCCCGGCGACCATGTTGACTAATCCGGCGACAATCACCAGGCCAATGGTGATCCCCATTTCCCCTTTGAAACAATTCCACGCGGAAGTAATCACATCGCCCGTTTCAATGATGGCATGCCCGGTGCCCCCTCGCTGCGGTTCGAGTGGTTCGCCGCAGAATTCGCACTTGTCGGCAGAGGCGGAAACTTTCTCGCCACACATCGGACAGGCGACTTTTTCCGTGCGCGAGGAGGTCCGCTTCTTCGGTAAATCGAGAGCATCGTCCTCATCGGGAAGGTCGGCCATGTCACCGGCGGCCCCTTCCAGCCCGGGGACAATCAGCATCTCACCACAGCCAGGGCACTTGGCTTTACGGCCCGCTTTATCGTCGGACGTGCTGAGTGTCTTGCCGCAGATTTCACAACTGAAATTGATGGTCACGGTGCGTGGACTCCGCGCGAAACGGATGGGCGAGGGAATGTGGTGAGCACCGTATCACACCGGGAGAAAATCGGGAAGCGCGGTGAGTCACGACCACGGAAAGGGATCGGCATCAGGCAAGAAACCGCATAACAAGGTGGCAGGCATTTTGTCTTGCGTTGTAGTTGGGGAATCGCTAAGAACCAGCACTGTGAGACAAAACGGGGCGGGTGCTGCATGGAGGCGGGGCATGCAATCGAGTCAACGATGGCTGTGGAGTTTTATCGTCATCGCGGGCCTGTGCGGTCTCGTGGCGATGCGACCGCTCGGACACAAGCCGCTGAGTCCGCTGGAAGAGGCGTGCGTCGGCCGGTGGGAATTCCTCAGCCCGGACCATCAGGCCCCGACGCTGATGGTCTATCACTTTCAAGCCGACCGGCGGGTGCGCGAGGAACATTATTATCTGACATCGGCCACGCCGACGGTTCCGCGGATCACCATGCTGGGTCAATGGTCGGTGGAAGGAAAACGATTGACCGTGGACCGCAGTCGGGGTGTCACCGGGGCGCTCGACCACACCCGCGGGTGGATTCGCGATGCCTTGGGTGACAGCGAACGTTGGGCGCGTCCGGTCCTGACACGCTTCTACCAGGTGCAGGCGACATCGGCCGACAGTCTGACGGTGACCTGTCAGCGCAGCGGCGGAAAAGGGACCGTGGAGATCGTGATGAAGCCGTTTGACCCGGCGAACATCGCGCAGAAAGTTCCCACAAAGCACTGACGGTTCAGCAAGACCGGCACGAACGGTTCGGCGAAGTCGACCAGCCGTTGCAGTTCCACCAATTCCGCAGTTGCTGCTGCGATCCCAGTGGAAACGAACTGGAAAACCGCAGCCCGATTCGTCCGTCGGGATAACGGACGCCCCAGACCTGGCCCCGTTGCACCTCGGCGTCCCCGGACAATTTGGTGACCTCCGCGAGAAACGCCGGTGTGGTCCGCCCGCGCTGAGCGGTCGCCTGCCCCGCTTTCACACGGACGACGAACACTGTCCGCCCGGCCGTCATCGTCCAGGCGATCCATCCCACAATGCCGATGAGGGCGAACCCGGTGATCAACTCCGGCATGGCGTCCCCCGGTGGGAAGCGGGTGGTTTGTGAACGGTCACACGGTGTGGAATCGGCGCGGGGCGCGAAACCGCAAGCGGTGAAGCATGGTCTCTTCACCACTGGCAACGGACAACGGACCACGGACAAAAATCTACTTCGTCAACTTCCGGTACTTCAATCGATGCGGCGTGTCGGCTTCGGCACCGAGGCGTTCGTGCCGCAGCGATTCGTAGGACTGGTAGTTGCCTTCGTGCCAGATCACCTGGCTATCCCCTTCGAAGGCGAGAATGTGCGTGGCGACGCGGTCAAGGAACCAGCGATCGTGGCTGATGACCACCGCACAGCCGGAGAACTTCATCAGGCCTTCTTCGAGGGCGCGAAGTGTGTCGACGTCGAGATCGTTGGTCGGTTCGTCGAGCAGCAACAGATTGCCGCCGACGGTGAGCGTCTTCGCCAGCAGCAGCCGGTTCCGTTCCCCACCGGAGAGGAATTTCACGGGCTTTTGCTGTTCGGGACCTTTGAAATTGAACTTCCCGCAGTAGGCCCGCGCATTGATGGTCGCGTGGCCATACCGCAGGTTGTCGTTTCCGCCGGAGATATTTTCAAAGACGGTTTTTTCGCCGTCGAGGCTTTCGCGGTTCTGTTCGACATAGGCGATTTTCACCGTGCTGCCGAGCGTGACCTTGCCTGAGTTGGGCTCTTCCTGGCCGACGATCATGCGGAACAGCGTCGTCTTTCCGGCCCCGTTCGGACCGATGATCCCCACGATGCCCGCTTTCGGCAGGCTGAAGGACAGATTCTCGTAGAGCAGATTATCGCCGAAGGCTTTCGCAACCTTGTCGAAGACGACGACGGTGTCCCCGAGGCGTGGCCCCGGCGGAATGCGGATGTCGACGGCGTCGTCCCGGAAATCTTCTTCCTCGGCGACCAGTTTTTCGTAAGCCGCCAGTCGGGCTTTGCTCTTGGCTTGCCGGGCTTTCGGGGAACTGCGAACCCACTCCAGTTCTTCTTCGAGGGCCTTCTCGCGGGCCGAAGCGGCTTTGTCTTCCTTCCGCATCCGCTCCCGTTTCTGCTCCAGCCAGCCGGAGTAATTCCCTTCGTACGGATACCCGCGGCCCTGGTCGAGTTCGAGAATCCACTGACACGAATTATCGAGGAAGTACCGATCGTGCGTCACCGCGACGACAGTCCCCTTGTAATCGTGCAGATGCCGTTCGAGCCAGGAGACCGACTCGGCGTCGAGATGGTTGGTCGGTTCGTCGAGCAGCAGCATATCCGGATGTTGCAGCAGCACTTTGCAGAGCGCGACCCGGCGTTTCTCACCGCCGGACAGCGGACCGATCACCGCATCCATCGGCGGCAACCGCATGGCATCCGCCGCGATTTCCAGCTCGCGGTCCAGTTCCCACAAGTTCTCGGCGTCAATCTGTTCCTGAATCTTCCCCTGCTCTTCGATCAGCTTGTCCATCTCATCGGCATCGGGGCCTTCGCCGAAGCGATTGTTAATCCAGTCGTACCGAGTCAACAGCGCCCGCTTCGGACCGACGGCGATGTTCAGTTCATCCATCACCGTATGGTTGGGATCGAGTCGTGGTTCCTGGGGGACGTGCCCCACGGTGTACCCGGGGGTCAGCTTCGCCGTCCCCATGAAGTCTTTGTCTTCACCGGCCATGATGCGCAGGACGGTGCTCTTCCCTGCCCCGTTGGGACCAAGGACGCCGATTTTCGCTCCGGGATAGAACGACAGCCAGATGCCCTTGAGGACTTCCTTCTTGTCGTGGAACTTGTGGAGGTCCTCCATCTGGAAAATGTATTGTTCGCCCATGTGCCGTCGAGATTCTCAAAAAGAACTGGGGACCGAAAAAGCCGCGGTGGCCATGTTGACTAGATTGTACCATCCCGCGAAAAAATCGGCAGGGGGATGGCGGGCAATTCTGGAGCACGGGGGTTGATCACCGCGAGGCGCGAAACCGCAAGCGGCCGATCCACG
>JBGSUN010000304.1:0-6693 GCA_041753475.1 Planctomycetaceae bacterium
TGAAATCACTCAGTGTTCTCAGCGCGAGACGCGAAACCGCACAGCGTCAATCCGCGCGTTTCGTGGGAATCAATCCGGCCAACACCACACCTTGGCGCACGACCTCTGACAAGCGTGGACCATCACGAAGTCGCGCCTCCAACTCCGCATCGAGATCCGCGCGACGACGAAAGACCAGCACGTACTCCGTCGGCGTTTTCGCCGGATCATACGCCACGAGTTTCACACCGTACGCCCGCAGAATCGGTGACTGCGTGAACAGTTCTTCCACTTGAAACTGATGCAACACCGGCGCAACCGCAATCGTGCTTCCACGCGGTACTTTCTGCACAACGTCCGTCAACAACGACCGTGTGATCGCACATCCCCAGTAATCGAGCTCCTGCCCCGATCGCTCCGCCATTGCGAGCCCGACGGGTTTGGGTTCATAACTCTCGTAGCTGCTGAGAAAGCACGGAGCCACGCTCGCAGCGTTGATTAACGGCGCGGAGACGACCAGTACAGCACTCGCAATCGCATATCGATGAAAGACGACATTCCGCGATCGCGCCCAATTCAACAGCAGCGCCAATCCCGCCGCCGCCGACAGCACCAGCAACGGAATTGCGGGCAGCCACAATCGCTCGGCGTCATACACCGGCACGCGCGGCAGGCTGAACATCACCAAGGGAAACACGGCTTCCATCAGAATCAGCCACTCCGACGTAGCCCTGTCGCTCCGCGACAGGATCGCCGTTGGAGAAGGAAGCTCTCGAAACGCCTGGCTTTCCTGTCGCGGAGCGACAGGGCTACTTTCGGCCCCCGCGCGCTGCCCCCGCCATCGTGCCCATGCGCCGAGCATCACCAGCAGTGGGATCACCACCGGCACCGTTTGCAGAAACGTCATCAACACATACATAAGCGGCACGGTCTTGTCGGTGTAGTGCATCCCATTAAACCACACCGACAACGCCGCGCGGTCCGCGGCCCCGCGGAAATACTTTGGGATCGAAACCCAAGGCTCAAACCAGTGCGTCGGCCATCCGATGAAGAACACGACGAACGCCGCCAATCCCCAAATCACAAGCGGTAACACGGCCCGGTGTCGCCACCGCACCAGCGCCCACACGGCGAACGGAATCGGAATGAACACCGCCTGCATCTTGGATAACAACGCCAATCCATACACCGCCCCGGTCCATGCCGCCGACCGTTTGTTGGGGGCGATGGTGGGTCCCCATCCTGCTGCAATCGCGATCACTGCCGCCGTGTAAGTGAGATTGGTAAACGTCTCCAGTGATGCAATATGAGCATGTCCGATCACACGCGGAATGGTGGCGTACATCAGCGCCGTCAGCACACCCACCGTGCGGCCGTACCAGACGGATGCCGTCATCCCGAGCAGCAGAATCGTCAGTGCGAACGCCGTCGCCGAACCGGTTCGGGCCCGCGCGGTGACACACGGTCCTTGCGGATCCAGCGGTGCTTTCCACCACCACGCGACGTGATGATGCAGTCCCAGCCAGAATCGTCCCAGCGGCGGATGATCGTTGAGGTACAGCCCTTCCCGTGGGTGAAAAACGTCGCGGGCCGATTCAGGGAAGATCAGCGCGATGCCGTAGTTCCGCCACGCCTCCACCAGCAGCACGCCGTTCTGCACGTTGAACGATTCATCAATCGTCAACCCCGGCCCTTCCCCGCTGGTGGGATCGCTGCCGCCGGGATCGAGGTGCGTGACGATCCAACCCCACGCGATGGCGGCAATGAGCGCCGGTCCGACGGCGTGCAGGAACCACGGGCGAAGCGATGACAATTTCAGCAACGAGAGCGGCATCGCCCCAAAATAACGGATTGTGCCACGGGCCGCATCCCGGCTGCTTCCTGGCAGCCGGGATGCTGGAGTTGGCAGCACGGTGCCGATTCCTGGAGTTGTGCCACTGCTTCGTCCGCGAAGCAGTGTCTTCGATCGCTTCCTGCCACGCTCAGCACTGCTTCGAGTACGAAGCAGTGGCACATCCCCTGCCAAATCCAAGCACCCCGGCTGCGAGGAAGCAGCCGGGGTGCGACTTTCCGCTCCATTGGACAATGCGTAAACTATGGGTGTATCTTTCCTCATTTTGCATTCTTCATTCCTCATTCTGCACTCTCCACTTTGCACTCCCTCCCCGCCGATACCATCGAAGCCCTCCGCCGCCGTTTACAATCGCGTCCGCTGCATTACGGCCCGCTCGCCCTCCCCACGCGGTATCTGCTGTCGCCGCTGGCGGGTTACACGAATCTGCCGTTCCGCCGGATCGTCCGCAGCCTCGGCGGTGTGGGACTGGGGACCACCGATCTCGTCAACGCCCGCGGTTTGATGATGGGCGGTGAGAAGACGCATCATCTCATCGAATCATGCCCCGAGGACCGGCCGTTTGCCGTGCAGATCTTCGGCAGCGAACCGAGTGTGATGCGGGACGCCGCGCAGTTTCTGGAAGGCCGCAGCGTCGATTCGATCGACATCAACATGGGTTGCCCGGTGGCTCGCATTACAGCGGTGGGTGCCGGGGCGAGCATGATGTGTCAGCCGAATCAGACAATGACGCTGGTGCAGACCGTCGTCGAATCCGTTCGCGTCCCAGTCACCGTGAAGATGCGGCTCGGATGGGATGACACGCAACTCACGGCCCCGCAGTTCGCGCGGGAGTTCGAGCAGGTGGGCATCGCCGCGGTCGCCATCCACGGCCGCACGCGCGAACAAGGTTTCTCGGGCGTCGTCAATCGCGACGGCATCCGGCAGGTGGTCGAAGCCGTGTCGAAGATTCCGGTGATCGGCAACGGCGATATCCGCACGGTGGCCGATGGTGTCCGCATGCTGCATGAGACCGGTTGCCACGGCATCTCGATGGGCCGCGGAGCCCTCGCCAATCCGTGGATTTTCCGGCAGTTTCAGGAATGGGAAGCGACAGGGTCGTTCACCCCCGCGGGAACGTTCAACGATCGAATGGAACTGCTGCGCCGCCAGTTCGGTTATCTCGCCGAGCGTCACGGCCCGCAGCGGGCGATCCCGATGTTCCGCAAGATGGCCCACTGGTACGCCAAGGCCATGCTCGTCCCCGCCCCGCTCCGCAACGCCCTCAACCAAGCCCCGACGCCGGACGCCTTTGAAGCCGCGCTGCAACAGATCGAAGCCCACGGCCCCGCCCGCGGCGACCGCACCGGCATTCTCCCCGACCTCTACATCCCCGTCCCAAGCGGCCCCAACGAACGCTGGTAACCTGACCGAAGTCCGGCGTCTGCCCCGGACGCCGGACTTCTGCCTTTCGGATTGTCACTCAACGTGGACCGAATTGCAGAAGCCCGGCATTTCAGAAAATGCCGGGCTTCGGGATGCAGCGGACTTGTTATATTCTGAGACAACGGGCACGGCGATCTGTTCCACAATACGAACGGAACGCGAAATGGATCAGCGTAAGGCCTTGATCTGCATCTTATTGCTCATGACGCTTATCGCGCTCATGTTGAACGAATTGCTTGATTTTGCCGACATGAGGCGACAGAGAACACAACAGGTCAAGGGCCCACATGTCGAGCCGGCTGCAATTGAGCAGCGGCTCTAGTCGCCCTTGTTGTGAGTAACTCTTCGTTTCTTCGACGGCCATCTGGGATGCGTCCCTCGGTCGATGTCGTCGTTCGGATAACGATGCAATCCTGACACATGGTGGAAACGCCGTGCCTGTGGAGGAGCGAACGCGGTAACCAACGGCAAGAATGGCGTCGAGGTTGTAATGATCGACGAGCCGCGAGACCTGTCGGGTACCTTCGATTTGAACTATTCGGAATTTCCGGATCGTTGCCGTCGGATCAAGCTCGCCTTCGTCGTAAATGTTGGCCAAATGCTCATTTACGGTTGGCGTGGAGGCCTGAAACAGCTCCGCGATCAGGCGTTGCGTCAACCAGACGGTCTCGCCGTCGAGCCGGACCTGCAGGTTGCGGCCGCTGTCGTGGAAGATGAGAAACTGTCCGTCCGGAGGGATTGGGGTGAGGTCCGCCGCCATGCGAAAGTCCTTGTTCTGTGACGTCGAGGCGATTGCGAATTACCGCAGGCGGATCGGTTGGGTGTTCATTCCGCGGCGGATTTGCGGCACTTGTGGTGTCGTCGTCGCTGGTGGAGGCGGCGGCAATGGCCCGGTAATCCACCGCCGATAGACGACCGTTTCTTCATCGCCGGGGACGACGACCGCGAGGACGCGCTGCTGGGGTTGATCGGGGGACAGCAGCGGAATGTCGCGCAGACGCGAGTCGAACAGGCTCTCGGTCCACGTGGAACTGTCGTGCTGGCTGCCGCGCGGGACGGTGAGTCGCCAGATGAGATCGCTCAGCGCGGTCGGGGCGGATTGCCAGCTTTCGACAGGATTCTGTTCCCACTGGTAAAACGAACCTGCGGGTTTTTGGTATTTCTGCCGCATCACCGTCTGTAACCGTTGTTCCGTCCATAACGGCGCGGCATCACACGACCATTTTCCCGACTCGTGAAAGACAGCGACGATCGCCTTGTCACCGAGTTGCTCGCGAATCGCCGTCACGATGGAGTCCGGCACACGATGTTCTTCCAGCGGCGTCTTCGCATACTTTTCCAGCGGGACTTTCGACCAATCGAGCGGTGGCGGGGCATCGAGCGCGCCGAACGTGAACTGCCGGCTGAGGTGCGGTGTCCATTGGCGGACCGATTGCCGGGCTTCAAACCGCTGCGGCATGCGGCCCTGATAAGAGGGCAGCGTGTGTTCTTCTCGCTGCGGGCCTTGCGGTGCGAGTCCCGCCAGTTGCTGGACCGATTCGGCGGTGGCGCGTAACGGCATCCATACCGACTGCCGCAGATCGGCGACGACATCGCGGGATTGTCGGGGAAATTCGAGACGGAAGCGGTTGCTGCGGACGATGCGGCCGTCTTCACCGAGATCGTGCAGCACCAGTGCCCGCGGCCGATCGGTCGATTGCAGATACGAGTTCGACAGCATGATGAGCAAGGCCGTCATCAGCACCGTTGCCGCGGGCCAGGTGATCCACGTGAACCGTCGAAGTTTCAAACGGCCGAGGACCCACCAGTCGAGCGGACCGACCAGCAGCACCAGCACCGTCAGCAGCAGAATGATCGTCCGCAGCGGAATCACGCGGACGCTGGTCGGCATCAGTTCGGCGACAATCGATTGCAGTGCCCGTTCGGTGATGGTGAGTCGCGATTGTTGCGGGTTCCCCTGATACATCATCCGGCCGGTGTAGTTCTGATAATCGAAGTTGGGGACGCGCGAATTCGGCCACAATTGTCCGTTGGCTCCCTGCTTGGTGCCGAGCGTGACGAACCACGGGACAAACCGCGACGGCAGCTTCGACGGGAGTTCCCACAGCGCGAGCCGATGTTCCCATTCCGGTTGATGCTCGTCATCGGTGGGATCATCAAGCAGCACGCGGCCATACCCTGCGGCGGTGGAGACAAGACGCTTCTCAAAGGCGACCGGCCATTCGAGTTTTCCCTTGCGGTCCAGCGACCACTTCGGTCCTTCCGGTGGTGAGGCGAGACGATCGAGAAACTCAATCTGCACCGACTCCATCAGGCCCGTCGGTTCGACATACAATCGCCCCCCCGCTAAGACCCATGTCGCGATTGCATCGAGCTGCGGGCGGCGCAACTGGGAAAAAACTTCGCTGGAGAGGGCGACTAGGTCATACGCCGCGAACGTGAATGGATCGCTGGGGACGTTTGCAGAGTCCCACGAGACGAGAACGGACTGAATGGCGGGGAAGCCGCCGGGCCGTGGACTGGGGGCCAGTGATTCCAGTTTCAGCGTTGCCAGCCGGGCATCCCAGGCGCGAGAACGGAAGGAACTGACGCGGTTCTCGCCGGTGCCGATCATCACCGTCCGCGCCGCCGTCGTGGGGGCGATGAGACGTTGCATCGGCAGGTCCACCCGCCCCGATTTGCCGAGCCAAGCCACGCGGATTTCCACCTCTTCCAACTCGGCGTCTGTGATCACCGGTGGAAACAACCAGCGGTGAATCGTGTCATCGTTGGAGAGGACGATTTCGTCGGTGACGTACCGGTAAAATTCGACGTCCTTCAAACCGACACGGAACTCGAACCGGCCCTCCATCAACCCTGGCTGAAATTTGCGAATGTCCCACACCATGGGCATCGGCCGCCCGACAATCGCCTTCGGCGACTGGGAGGATAACTCAGCGGTGAGCGGCAACGTCTCTTGTGGCGGCGCTGCGGTTGCTGGGGGTGTAATAAGATTGGCAATTAGAAATTGAAAAATGAAAATTGCAAATTGGGAAAGACGAACGATCATCGCTTGCCGCTGAGCGGACAACACTACGCCGTTCTGACTTCTTTCAATTCGCAATTTTCAATTCCTAATTTTCAATTGCCAATCCTCCCCGCTTCACACAGGCACGCCGCCCGGTCTCCGCTGAAAGTACCACCATTCTCCTAACAACAGTCCCAGCCCCGCTAGCGCGAACCAGCCCCACAGCGGGCGATCGGTTTGCACCATCTGCGGCGCAGTGCTGACGGATGTCTCCGGGAACAGCAGTTTCTCGGCTCTTCCGTTTCTGGGTGCCGGACAGGGAGATTTCAGCGATTCCAGAATGCGGGAGGCTTTTCGCAGCGCGGGAGGTTTTTGTAGGCTGTCGCCAGGAAATTCGGATTCGCGTTCCAGGGAGGGACGGCGGTGGCCA
>JBGSUN010000305.1:0-16412 GCA_041753475.1 Planctomycetaceae bacterium
CCTGATCCGGCTGCCACGCCCGATACGTCTTCTCGCTCACACCAACCTCCCTGCCCACCAAATCCAACCGTGCCGCGACGCTGAAAACGTCGAGAAATTCTATATCAGCGCTGCTCGCGGATTACCAAGACAGGCTCCTAGCCGATTTGCGGCGATCGTTTGATCCGAGAAGGGCCTTACCAACCCGCCTCGACCGCCCTGCGGGTGTTCTATTCCGTCCAAGACACCGGTTTTGTTTGAGTCTCATAGACGAATCGGCGCTTGAGGCGCAACTCGCTGCCATCAATCGGGCGTCTGCATTTTCTAACCTTGGTGCTCTGGAATTTGAAGTCCCAGTTCCATTTATTTCGAGCCCTGTTGAGGAAGCACGGGACGGAGAATCGGCTCCCAATGTTCCACGACATCGAACGGGATACGACCGAACGCCACTGTCGGAGTGGGGCACTGATCATTGAGGCCCCAGTCGTAGCCTAGGAAGTCCATGTTCCATCCCGGATTCGCGGACAGCCAAGCCTGGTCGTGTGGCGGCAGCCACGGAAACACTGTCATGAGGACATCCTGTGGCGACTTGCCAAAGTCTTCGCCATACCATTTGAGAATCGGCGATAACAGTACGCGATGACGGAGGGAAACGATCCGAAAGTGAGACTTGGCGGCAAAAAAGTCGACGGCGTTTTCCGAGAGTTGTCGGTCGATTGTCTCGGGACGGTACGCCTCGGCCCGCAATTTCGGACACCCGCGTGCCGCACATACCAGCGCGAAATGAATCCGCGGATCATGCAGTGGTCGCAAGTATTCATTTTCGAGTTGATTGAGACTGACGTATTGACCGCCGAACCAGAGTTTCAGATCATCAAACACCTTGTAATCGCTGGTGTCTCGATTCAGCAGTTGAATGCTGGCAACCGGGTATTCCTGTAAAATACCGTGCAATGCTAAGGCGTTGTACGCATTGATTCCCAGCGTGAGATGGACTTCGCGCGATACGGGTGCTGAAAGATCAATGTGCCCCAGATCATGCAGATATTGCCGCAAACGATGGAGATCCTGCGGCTGGCGGGCCCAAACGCGATAACACACTTCGCCGTGATGATTCACATAGGTGCGCAGCAACTGATCCAGCCCGGAGTGATCAAACTGCTCGGGAGCAATGGAAGCGGACTGCGTACAGAGCCCCCCGATAGTCAGTTGAACTGGCGGTTGCTGACCGGCCAGCGCCCCCGGCAGCGGCATTCCGAGAAGCCCATGGACCCAGACCAAGACAACAAGGGATTCGTTCCATGACATGAACATGCTCCTGAGGCATGAGGGTTCGAGCACAATGTACTGTGTGGAACGCGATGACGGTGAGATCGCCATCGCGCTACCAGGTCGCAGCAAAGCCGGGCGGCAAGAGACTCCAGTCGGCACTATAGACATGGACCCACATTGTTGGCTGCTCGCGTTCTGTGATCGGCAAACCCGCGTGACACCAGGCTAAGATCCCGCCATCGAGACTGAACACTTCTCTCTGGCAGCGCCGCCATTGGCGAGCCAACATCGCGCTCCGATAACCGATGGTGCAATAAGCCACCAGGATCGCCTCCGGACGATAGTCTTCCAAGCGAAAATCACTCGCCTTCACCGCTCCGGGCAGCATCGAGATCATTTGCTCCTCCGGCCCACGCACATCAATCAGGACAATTTGCGCCGCGCGTGACTGACTCCACGTGTGCAACTCTGTAGGCGTAACCATCGGAACATCGAAAAACTGCCGCCGCAAATCAGCCGCCGCGCGACGGATCTCTTCCATTTGGTTGACAATCGCGCCGTTTCTCGCGCGGCTGTCCCCCATGAACGCCGGCGCTGTTCCCCAGGATCCCCGGCGTAGGTACCGCCGGGGACGACTTTCGACTGTGGTCCGATAGGCACGCCACATGAGGTCCAACTTACCGGTAGATTGAGCGTTGGCAGAGACCATGGAGCACCGCGCTAGGATTGGCTTGGCTGTCGTATCAGTAGATGGCGTGCGCGGGAAGAAGGGGGGATGGCCGTGGGCGATCCTCATTTGCATCCTTGCTCGCAACGGATTCCTGCTGAACGGGATGGTCCGGCGCACAGCGGCCGACGATGCGAATATCGGGGCAGCGAGGACACATTGTGCTTCGGGAAAGGAGTCCCCCGATCAGCAGCGCCACCGCGGCAGTACCGGGCAGGGGGGCACCCGGCAACTACCACGATGACGGCACGGTCCAGCTCGAGTAGCAGGACACGATGCTCGAACTGAGATCACTAAATACCTGTTAGTAGTCCCGCAAGGTCTTGATCGTCAAATCTCCTGCGCACCATGGTCTTGGCTCCCTCCAGCTTCTGGAATGGAGGTTGATTCGAGAAACGACGACGGCTGTAAAGTGAGGGATGAGAATCGAGGTACGACATCGACCGAGGCAACGGGGATGGATTTATATTCATGAGCGACTCCCGTTCGATTCCCTTCGACGATGGCCGAGGCCCTGAACAGTGCTCAACCCTGATCAGTGACGAAGCACGTCACTTTGACAATGGTCGAGCGACTCGAGCGCGTCCAGGCTGATCCTCCTGCGTGACGGGTATATCACGCCGGAGATTTTCAGGGGCCGGGCACGCGGTCTGAAGATCTTTCAGGAGCTGCTTGACCGTTCGATACCCAACCAGCTGCGTGGATTTTCCCGTCTGAGGATCGATCACTACCATGGCCGGCAACCCTTCAATCCCCAGTGGTTGCAACAATTCCCCGTATTTATCCGCGTCCATTTGCACGGGAACAAAGCAGGAATTAACCACCTTAGCAACCTTCGGATCGGCGAGCGTCTCCTTCTCCATTTTCCGACAGAAGTGGCACCAGTCCGCCGTGAACTCCACTAAAACCAGCTTGTTTGACTTCTTAGCGGCTTCAAGTGCGGTATCCGGCGCTGGCCACCACTGGATCGACTCGACTTTTGGGGGCGCAGCGGGCAAGAGCCCGACAGTGACAGCAAGCAAGACTCCGACCATGACGATCGGGCGAGCGAATCGATTCATCGGCAACTCCGAATTAGAAAAGAATGGGCACCCGCGAGCGACCGATGCCAGCCGATCTCGCGGGTTGCCAGGAACGTGGAACTTAGCGACGACCGGAACCCGCCGGCTTGCGAGCCTGATCGTTGAGATTCCAGTTGTAGTCCAGGTAGGCGACGCGCGCGCGGCCCGATGTTGCAAGCGGCTGCGCATTGGCCGGCAGATACGGTGCCACTGCCTGCAATTGTTCGGCAGGTGACTTACCAAAATCGCTGCCGAACCAGTCGAGGATCGAGCTCAGTTTTAGTGTCCCGGTAGCGGCATCAACCTGCAAGTTCTGTGAACGAGCAAAGAAATCTTTCGTGTTGACCGTCAGTTGTTCGGACAGTTTCTCGGCAACATACGCCTCGTTCAGCAAGCGTGGACATCCAATCGAAGCACAGACAATGGCGAAATGCACTCGCGGTTCACTCATTTTACGGAGGACCTGGTGTTCGATCGCATCCAGCGAATACGGCTTTCCGCCGACGAGCAGCGGAAGGTCCTTCCAGAGGTTGTATCCTCCTAGTTTCGAGGTGTGATTGCGAATACTGTCCGTGGGATAGACCTGCAGGATCCCTTCGAGCGTCACCGCGTTGTAGGCATTGATCCAAAATGCCAACTCGGCCTCACGATCAGCCTTCACCGTTGGGGACGCTTGACTGAGGCTGGTCAGGTATTGCTGGAGCGCCTGTCGATCGGCACTCGACCTCTGCCAGGCCGTATAGTTCACAAACCCATCCTTGTCCACATACCTCTTGAGCAGTGCGTCATAGGGCGAGTGATCGATCTGCGCCATCGACACTTGCTGGCTGCTCGGCCACTTTTGTCCGAGCGGCTCCTTGGCCGAGGCGGAGGCCGTGAAGCAGATCAGTGGCACCGCCGCCGCCATCGTCACTGCGCATAATCCGACGGACAGCCACACACGCTGACGGAAACGTCCACGCTGTTGACTCTGAGGTTCGACGTTCTCCGAACGCTGACGATCATTCGCTTGCATTCTGATGCAACTCCATTTGAGTAACTTGAGATCCATACCAGAGATTACCGGTGGGGCACGACACTTTGGTTTACTGCCGTTGAAGTCCTTCGGAAGTATCGACGTTCGGCGTCGTTACGTCTGTAAGCCGTAACACACTCTGGGAGAATTTCGCTGTTCGGAGGGGCCTGCGGTGAAAATCCTCATCCAATTCGTAAGCTGGCTCACAGACAGACCGAATGAAGAATTACATGCTGCACTTGTTGGTGCCTCGTTCTAGTCTGGTGGGGCACTATGGGAATCCCCGAGAAATCATGATTTAAGGAGCAGGCACCTTGACGACGAAATGGGCGATGAGCAGTTTGACAGCGCTGCTATTGATGGGATGCGCGGGCGGAAACGGCGGTGGGGCTACTCCACCAGCGACAGCTTCACCCGCGGCAGGGTCCGGCACGACATCGGAAGCAGAAGGAACCGCGGAGAGCGCACCGGATGCAAAGGGCGAGAAGGCCGGTAGCGGGACACGATAATGCCGTGATGCCCCTGGAGAGCAGCGGCCTTCCAGGGGCATTTTCTATTGATGGGGTGTAGAGAGTAAATTCGTGCGGAGCGCGGCTTCTGCGTCGATCGGCGGTTAGTGAGTACCGGCTGCGACAACGGTGGCGATCTGATCTTCTCGACTGGAACGGATCAACCAGCTGCCGCAGAGCAATGTGGGCAGTAGGGGCGCGTCGACCCAAGTAACCACGCAGAACAAAAAACGGTGAAACCAGTAGGGGCGCGACCATTCTCCAGCTTGCGGCCACCAGATGAACGCTTCGTGGAGGGCGACGCCAACCAGTCCTCCGAGCGCCACCGTGGCCGCCATAATCCCGATGAACCGCTGGACGCGTACTGGCGTCAAGCGTGTCATCAGCCACGTGGGACCAGCCAACATTGCCAACCACCCAATGTGGCAAGCAAGTAAAGCCTCGGTTGGGGGACCGCAGCCCCAGGGACCGCACACACCATGATCAACCGGCCAAGGAAGGTATTGCAGCTGCAAGCTGCAATAGACGCCGGTTCCCCAGAGTCCGAGAGCGAATGCCAACTGTGTGCTCGTTAATGGAGCGGACATGCGATCGTCCTGACAAATGATTTTTTGAACTGGTTCCACGACGATTTTCGTGGAGTTCTTTCGCGAATTCCGTAGGACGGCTTACAGAACGCTCACGAATTCGCAGGTGATAATGACGCCTGTGCCGCTGCCACCACACACGGAGTTCGCAATGTCCAAGTTTTTCCCAGATCGTGCATTCCTCAAGTTCTACAAAGTCGGACCATCCGCAACGACGGGAATCTGGCGACAGCAACTCCAAGTGACGTTGTTAGCCTGTGGCATCGTCGCCCTGTCGCTGGTCGGATGGCGCGTCTGGCTGCAGACAGCCGCTGCTCAAGTGCCCCGATCAACCGGCGCAATTCCGACGAAGGCCTTCGACTTGAATTCGGCCACAATCCCCCGAGACGAAATTCGTGCCGGCGGTCCCCCCGTGGATGGCATTCCCGCACTGACTCTGCCGAAGTTTGTCGCTCCCGAGGAAGCCACCTTTCTACAACCCACCGATCGAGTGATCGGAGTTGTCACGGCTGGCGTTGCCAAAGCCTACCCTTTGCGCCTCCTGAATTATCATGAGGTGGTGAATGACCAAGCCGGCAACGAACAGATTGTCGTCACATACTGCCCCTTATGCGATTCAGCGATAGTCTACAACCGGCAGCTCGATGGGGTCCGACTGGAGTTCGGCGTTTCTGGTTTGCTCTATAACAGCAACGTACTGATGTATGACCGACAGAAAGCCGACCGCCCGAGCCTCTGGTCGCAGGTGCAGGCCACCGGAGTGGCGGGCCCCTATGTCAACCAGAAACTCTCCATGGTCCCCTATGAAGTGACGACTTGGGCGCTATGGCGGGAGCGGTTTCCACAAACGCGCGTGCTTTCCACCGAGACAGGATATGTGCGTGACTATTCTCGCTCACCCTACGAACGATACTTCTCGACCCCGGACCTGATGTTTCCCGTTCGCCACAACGACGATCGCTTGCAGAAGAAGACGCCGGTGCTCGGAGTCTGGAAGGGACGGGTTTCTACGGCCTTTCCCCTGACCGCATTTCGGAAAATGACGACCCCACAAGAGGTGAAAACCATTTTCGACGGTCAGCCGCTGGTGGTGCACTATGATCCACACGGCCCGTCACTCCGCGTGGTGCAGAGCCCCGCTGGTACGCAATGGATGTACTCCCTGTGGTTCGCCTGGGCGGCATTTTATCCTGACACAGCCATTTTCGAAGTGCCCTGAGTTTTTGTTATAGCACCGCATCAACCTTGGCGTTGTCGCGTTTCCCAGAAAAGCACCCCCAACCACGGCCCGAATTCAAACCACACAAGGACATAGTCGAAAAACTGGTGGCCAGCATAAACAGTTCCGCATACCCCCGGTTCGAGCCAGTGAGCACCGAACCAGAATCGAAGGTAGTAGACGAAGATCAACCCCGACATCAGCCACCAACTCCGTCCGCGCACAAACGGTAGCAGCGGAATCGACCACGTCCAGTACCAGGGATTCAACGTGGGTGACAACAGCCAAAACCAGGCTAGCGTCAGAAACGCGCACGAACACCATCGCCGGCCACTTCGCGCCTGACCCGCTTGCATCGTCCAGTTCCAACCCAACCCGGAAAAGAGGCCAAGCGTCAATGCACGAGCAAGAAAGAATCCAGATTGCTCGACTGGCTGGTGAGTTAAGCCACTTACAAATTCAGACAATGCTTGCCGCCACGATTCCGGAACAATCACGAACCACGGCCCGGCGATTTCGGCCGGCGTACTCGGACTTAAATTGGCTTCCAGCAGGAGAAAGAGAAAGTCATTCATCTTCCAATGACTTAGAAAGGCTGTCAGGCCTGCGGATGGATGATCGTGCCCCAACATAGGAGCGCCGGAATGTTGCGGTAATCCCGGTGACGTTTCCGGTTCGTGATTCTGCTCGTCCTCCAACGGTTCCGCTCGCGATCGAATGAACGGCGGCGTGAGAGCGGCCTCAGTCCTTGCCGGCGTATCGATGATTGCCGGTGGATTCGCCCCCGGAAAGGGATTTGGCCCGTTCATCGGTAACAAAATCCAAGGGGAGAGACTCGCAACACCGGTGGCAACGAATAGCAATCCGCACCACACCACAGTCATGGTGCCTAGTTTTCGCCAAATCGCGGCAGCAAAGAGAGGAGCCAGGATTACTGGAAAGAGCTTTGCGCCGACTCCCAATCCCAAGCAAATGACTCCTAGGCAGCACCACAGAAACCGCCTCGAATGCGACAATTCACGATGCGTAAACACCCCACGGACAACTGCGGCAATAGCCGCCATCATCCAGAAAACGGCAATCGTATCGAGGTGCCCACTGTTAGCGAACTCCTTGAGCACTAAGGGACACCAGGCATAGGCGACCAACCAACCTGGTGCCATGCGAAGTTGTGATAGCAGCGTGGCAAGCACGAAAATCGTTCCAATGTCGAATGCGAGCAGCCAGGCTTTGAGGATCAAGCGGAGGGTTACAACGTCGGCGTCGGACGGGGAACTGCCTGCGGCCAGGGCGAACACCAACTGGCTGACGGGCGGGTAGACGGTCGTCAGTTCCGGGTAATGCACTCGGGCCAGCACCTCATCCGCGGCCCGACTTTTTCTCAGCGTCAACAGATGTTGCAAATCGGCATCGGCCGGGGATATCGAGCCTCTGACGGTGGCGGGACTGTAACGGAAGGGATTCGCTCCAGAGACCGTCACCTGACCATCCCAGAGGTAGCGATAGATGTCAACTTCGAGAATGGGCGGCGTAAAGACGAGCAGAGCGCGATACGCGATTGCGAAGCTCATGATCAGCGATGTCAGCCCTGCTGTTCTTCGTAAATGCACTCCTATCCTAACCGCCCAGAGGTACAACCCGAAATTGGCAGTGAATAGAAGCACAACCAGTCGAATCGGCTGATTGGAAGGTAAGCATCCGTACTCGAATTGGGGACTCAGTACACTGATGACGGCGTAGAGAAGCCACATGAAAAGACCAAGCCATGTCAACCGTTGAAGGCGACGAGCAGCCGGGGTTTGTTGCTGGTACAAGGACATGGGGGGTGGCTCTCCAGACGAGGTTAGCGAGAGCCCGACCCGCCGATTCCTGAAGCGGAAGGGGGCTGATACGGTACAGAAGAGTTCGGAGCCGTCGGCTCGTACCGAACACCTGAATCATGCATTCTACTGGAGCCCGCTGGATAGATCGGCCCACCACCCGGAGTTGGCTCAGGGCCGTTCTGGCAGGCGCGATGATGCACACACCCAACGGCTAAGGTGCTACCGATGAGAACGGAACAAAATGACCAATGGTATGAGACCAGCATCCAAGCATCCTTGCTTTAGGGGGGATTGCGTCTCGTGCGGACTTCTACGGCAGCATCCGTCCCGATCGACGCCGAGCGAGTATCGTCGATTCTGGCACGAGCGTCTGTAAGCCACGTCACAGTCTCGCGAGGATCCCTCGGATAAACTTCTGGCAAGGTGCATTCATTGGATGGTACGCACGGGGTTCAGCACTTGAACTTGCTCGCAATTCGTTTTGAGGAGTGACTCGCTGCGAAGGCTGTTAGTAAGGGTTTCTCAGCCGCGCCCGAGAGTGACCCAACCGGGGTGGCCGCCGCCTTTGCGGAGCAGGAACCCACGCAGCCCAGCGAGGTTAGACACACTCATCTCACTCACCGAAAGACCTTTTTGACCGGGCTTGCCGCTCACCGGGAGTTGTCGCCCCAGGTCCTATGAATTGATGCCGAGCGCTTTGACGCGCGATCACCGACTTGCTGGAACAGGGAGTGCCACTGGAAGACGTGCAGTACCTGGCGGGGCACGCTGATCCGCGGACGACGCGACTCTACGACCGGCGGAAGCGGCGCGTGACCCGCAACATTGTTGAGCGGATTTCGGTCTGAAGAGATAAAAAGGGAAGATGCGGTCAGGAGCACGCCGACCGCCTGTACAACCTTCGGAGACAACACTGGGAAAAAGACGATGCGGGACCGGTGTGACCGTTGGAGGATCAACACCGGCCCGCATCTGGCGTCACTTCGACGCTTCGACCTGGATATTCCTTGGCGGGTTGCTCCCCAGCAGAGCCCGCCTCCGCTTCTCCAGGCGCGATCACGATGCCACAGCTTTTGGATGGGCGCAAATCGCTGGTGTGGGAGCGGGTTGGCAGAACGGGTTCCCATCCCAACGGCGGTTGGGGTTTTTGAGGCATGGCTCGCATCAAAGTGGCGGCGACAATCAACGCAGGCGCAGCCAGCGGACCCAGCCGTACAGAAGCAGCCAGATGATCCCCGCTTCTCGGGGGAACGCCAGACAGAGCACGGCCAACACGATGAACAACGGGGGCATCGCTGGGTTCTGCCACACTCCCGACGAAATGTCACGGCCCCGGATCGCGTGGCTCGCGTCATCGCAAAAGCTTTGCCTTGCTCCCTCACCTGTGGTACGAGTGAGGCATGCTGCAATCGTATCTTGGTCTCGCCAGTGCGCACGGATTAGAAGTCTTCTGCCCCGAGAAGCCGCACACCGTTCAGTTTCTGTGGCGGCGCGCTCAGCGAATTCGGGAGCCCGTGGTCTGTTTCTGGGCTGTAGTTTCGGCCGACATGGCCCAGCAGATTCTGGTCGCCCTGCATCTCGGCGGCAACCAGGAAGCGCTGGACCTGCTGCAACGACAGTCGCACGACTGGGGCACCTTGCTGCCTGTGGAAGAAGAGGCGTCCTCACCAGGGCCAGCGCACGCCATCCGGTAACGGCGCGGGATTGCAGACGTTCTCAACCGCCCCTCAAAAACCGCTGCCAACCACGTGACAAGCATTTCATCCTGTGCTACGAACATCCGGCGGATTCCTCATCATCCGCTCCCTGAACTGGCCCATCTGAGTGTGAAACCAACCGCCACTCGACCGACGACCGCGTCCGTCGAGAGGGCGGTGGTGCCCATAGGTTGATTGAGGTTTTTCTTCCCCGTCTCCATCTCTTCCCCATCTCTCTTTGCTGCGGAACCAAAGTTGTGGCGTTCACCTGCCGGGGTGCCGGTGAACGCTGTGACTTTGGCACCCGCGAAACGGTCCTTTGTGGACCCGAGGAGAGGCTCTGATGGCGACTTTGACCGCAGCGAACCGCGAACTGTATCGACGCGGCCCCGACGAGACGTTTTCGTCTTTGGCGGAGCTGCATGACCACTGCCGGCAGGAACGGCAATACTCGTCCGATGTCTGGCAGTTGCCGCACACGCTGCAACCGCACGTTCACGAGGGAGAACTGCTGATCCCGCTCGACAAGGGAGGCCATGCCGCCCTGACCGACTGGTCGTTCAGTCAGCTCTGCCGTCTGTCCGGCATCAGCAAGGACACCGTCAATCGGCTGCAACCGGAGACGGCACGCCTCGCTTTCCGCGACACGTTGCCCCACGGCGACAAGCCGATTCAACTGCTGACCACCAGCGCCTCCGTCCGTTCCGTCCACGGGGTGTCCTACACCCGGTTGTGGAACACGGAGTTGCTGGAAACCATTCGCGATGTGGCTCCCGAGTTCCAGCCGGCTCAGGCGGCGTTCAACGGTGCGACGGGGCTCTATTGCGGCGAGCAGGACATGTTTTGCTTCCTGATTGATCCGACTGGCTGGGTCGAGATCGGGGGCGAAGCCTTCGCTCCCGGTTTCTTCGTCTGGAACTCGGAAGTCGGTCGCCGGTCACTGGGATTGCAGACGTTCTGGTTCCAGCGTGTCTGTCAAAACCACATCGTGTGGGACGCCGTGGACGTGATCGACTTCTCCCGCAAGCACACCGCCAACGTGCGTGATGGGCTGCTGGAGATTCGTCGCCATATTGAGGCGCTCGTTAAAAAGCGCAATGCCCGCCGCGACACCTTCGCCAGTGTGCTGGAAAAAGCGATGCACACCCGACTCGGCAGCGATGCGGAGGAGGTCACCAAGGCCCTGGCCAAGCAGGCCATTCCTCAAGGCTTCATCAAGGAAGCGCTGGCGATCGCCGAGACGCAAGGGGGCTTCACGATCTTCGCGCTTGTCGATGCCCTCACCCGGCTCACGCAGCGGGTGACCTACGCGGCCGACCGCACCGAGGTCGATGCGAAAGTCGCCGGACTGCTGTCACTGGCGATGTGAGGATGGACCCCCTCACCGCTTGGACGGCGATGGTCGACGCCGAGCGTCGACAGGATTGGGAGACGGTCGCGGAGTTGGCCCAGTCTCTGCTCGACTGGCTGGCACGCGGGGGCTTTGCCCCCCGTGTGCGGCTGATCAACAACAGACCGCCACACCAGCAAGGCGTGGCGGTGGCCCGTGTCTGTCGGCGGTACCTCCGCCTCGCACGCCGACACTGTCGGCATCCGTGAAGGACGAACCCGCCGTCCCGATGGTCGGGACGGCCGTTCGTCTTTGTTCGTCACTCTGGAATGAAAGTCCACAGCATGGCTACGGCCACACGACCAAAACCCCAGGAAGCCAAGAAGCGCCCGGTCCAGGAAATCCGGCTGGGACGGATCCGCGCCGCGATCTGGGAGAACGAAACCGAGAATGGACTGCGTCACAACGTGACCGTGTCCCGACTCTACAAAGATGGCAACGAGTGGAAAGATTCGTCGAGCTTCGGCCGCGACGATCTCCCCTTGCTCGCCAAAGTCTGCGATCAGGCTCACACCTGGATCTTCGAGCAATCGGCGGAACGGAACGAAGGCCGCCGTTCGACCGATGATCGGCAGCCCGGTGACGACGAAGTCCCCTACTGATGTTGTCCCCCGCTGACCCTCAACCGGTTGGCGAACGAGGTTGGAGAGCGGCACCACCGGCCCTCTCCACACTCTTGGATGAGAAACCTGCACTCTGCTTCATGGAGACCATTGATGTCATTACCACTCGCCCTTCGTTCGCTCACCTGGAGGAACCCCACGCCCGTGGCCACGGTCACGATGCTGAGTCTCAGCCTCATCCTGGTGGCATCATTCGTGCTCCCCTTGGCAGGCTTAACCGGACTCATCGGCTTGCTGGTGAGCGGCATCTTGGGCCTCAGTTTGGCCCTCTGGCGACGACTCACTCAGCAAGCCTCGACCCTCTCGACACTGGAGACGCCGTTCCGGCTGGCGAGCGATTTCGAGATGTTTGTCCGTTACGAGCAACTCGCGGCGGCGTTGTTGACGATTAGCATGCAGCCGGATGTCATCTATCGCGCTGTCGCCTTGGAGCATCTCGATGATCTGGTGCGGCAAGCCCGTCTCGTGGCACAGGGCACGTTCGTGTTCGAGGGGACCGAGACCTGGCGGTTGGTCTATGAACGCTTGCTCCGCAGTCCCGGACTCCATCGCTATCGCTCCGTGGCGTGGATCCGAACTCCTGACTACTGGCAGGATGAACCCGGCCGCAAGAGCCTCGCGGTGAACTTCGAGTTGGTCGAAGCCCAGCGACTGCGGATTGAGCGGATCGTCATCATCGACGATCCGCTCTGGCCGGTACAGGAGACTTGGCCCGTGGAACCGGTGCGGCAATGGCTGCACGAGCAATTCGTCCGCGGGATCGATCTTCGTTATGTGCGGATGTCTGAGTTGACCCACGAAGCCGACCTTCTTGTCGACTGCGGCCTGTATGGCTCGCGGGCGCTGGGAGTGCAACAACTCGATGAACAAGGACAGACGGAGCGTTTCACACTCGTGTTCGACCTCCAGGCCGTGCTCGATGCCGAGGCCCGCTGGAGTCGTTTGGCCATTTATGCGGAATCGTGGAAAAGCTATCTGGATCGGTACGAGTTCCCCGGTTAGAGTGATCTTGTACCCCCAGCCGACCCCACCGGGTCGCCAAGAGGTACAAGGTTGTCCCCACTGGTTTATTGGGACTGGGCACGACTCGGCCCGATGTCCCCTTCCGCTCAACGTGCTCAACTCGACTTCGTTCGCCTCGTCGCCGAAGAACCTTCCAGCCTGTACTTTGAACAATTTCTGCGAGACGGCTTCGACGCCTGGCCCGCGGCTTACCAGCGGCGATTTTCCGGCCTCAGCACCTGGCAGGGAGTGGCGGGACTCAAGCAATCCTTACGGCGACTCGCGAATGCTCCCCACGACTGGCAAGTGCTGCTGGCGAGTCGGTCGCTCTCCTTGGTCCATCTTGCCGCACAGCATCTGTTCCGAATCTGCACAAACGTGCTGGTTACCGATCTCAGTTGGCCGACGTACCAAGACACGCTTGAGCGCAATGCGTCAGCGACCGGGAATGAGGTGAGTACCGTCCCGTTGCGGAATGAAATTCTCGAACAAAGTTGGTCAGTCGAGGATGTCAGCGATTACCTTGCTGAAGAATTCATCGTTCGCCGATGTGACGGACTCTTCTTGCCAGCCGTGGATCATCTGGGCATCCGCCTCCCGGTACGAAGGATTGTGGAGCAGATTCGCCGCCGGAGCGAACTAAACTTCATTCTGATCGATGCCGCCCAAGCGATTTGCCATATCCCGCTGAATGACTGTCTCGACGTCGCGGACTTCGTGGTGGCGGGCAGTCACAAATGGATGCAGGCGTATTTGCCCACTGGCATCGGTTTCTTTCCCTGCCACGGACACGACATGAGTGACCGACAGCCGTGGCTCTGGGACAGCACCGACTCTTTGCAAGATCCCTTGCTGTGCTTTACCGAGCACGTCCATGCTGGGAAGTTGAATGGTTACTCAGAAACGGTCAACATCGCGAACTTGATAACCTGCGCTGGAGCAGTGCACGATGCCTTCGATCTGCCATTAAATCGAAGCAGCGAGTTCGATGCTGCGGAAGTTCTTGAGCATCGGCAAGACGTCAAAGGGGACTGGAAACTCGTCGCACCAGTGCCAGTGATGCGTACTCAAATTACGCTCCTTCAGTCTGAAAACCGACAAATTCGGGAACTCTCGGTTGGAGAGCTTCAAAAGCTTTGGATGGACAGAGGGATTGTGGTGTCTGCTTACCGTGACGGCCATGTCCGCGTTTCCACTCCAACTTTGTAGCATTCGAGGATACCACTCTACGGGGAACCACTGGCTCGCGCGATATCTCATTTTTCATTGAAGTTGCTCGAATCGCCTCAAATCAACTCATGGCGCTAAAAGACAAGGCCATTATCGGGCAAGGACTTGCGAATTGGGTGCTCCTAGACTTGTCTATCAAAACGGGATAGACATGATTATAGTGAAACAAGGAGCTAACCATGCGATACGAGCGGTCACACACGATTGAGCAGCGGCTTGACGCCGTTCTCCGCCTCATTCGGACGGGGCAATACTCGACTCCGCTTTTAGCCGATGAACTTAAGGTGTCAATACCCACAATTTCTCGCTGCGTTGAAGCATTGCGGGAGCGCGGGCATGACATAGCGGCTGAAAACCACAACGGAGCTTGGCGGTATGTTCTGAAGCGAAAAGCCCGCCGGGCCAGAGCGAGGACGAGGTCACCGGCGGAATTTGCCGGAAGCAATCCGGGGTGAAGCAATGTTGAATAAGGTAATCAAGGGTCAGGCGGGAAAGCCATGAACGCAGACATTCTTAAACGCATGGTGCGAGCAATCGCCGATGGATCGCAAAGCGATCTTGAGCGGATTGCACGCCGCGTTGTGGACACCGAACGCAAGAGCGGGCACGCCAAGCTAGCTACGCAACTCGAAGAGATTCTGAACAAACCAAAGCCGAAGCGAAATGGTTCCGGGGGCACCACAGAGGCTGATCGCGGGCTTTCTGAGCTTCCGACCAGCCGCCGGCACGGCGAGCAGCTTGCGACCCTGATACCCCGTGATTCGCTGGAGCATCGTATGGTGCTGCCAGCGGAGATCAATGATCGATTCTCCCGTATCGAGAAGGAGTATGCCGCGCGCGAACGGCTCGGGGCCTACGGGCTAAAGAACCGCAAAACGATTCTTCTCTATGGCCCCCCAGGCTGTGGTAAGTCGCTTGGTGCAAAGCGGCTAGCCTGGAATACCGGGCTACCATTGCTCAAAGTGCGTTTCGATGCGCTGCTGTCGTCCTACTTCGGCGAGTCCGCCACGAATTTGCGGTCGGTGTTCGAGGCTGCGAAAGAACGACCTTGCGTCCTACTGCTTGACGAGTGTGATTTCATCGCACGTTCGCGAACGAATAGCAGGGATATCGGCGAGGCGTCCAGGATCGTCAATTCGCTGCTTCAGTTGATGGAAGAATACGACGCTCCCGGACTTCTCGTCGCCACGACGAATATCGAGGACTCACTCGATACCGCCTTATTCCGGCGATTCGATGACGTATTCCAAGTTCCTCCGCCTGGACCAGAGGAAATCGACAAGCTACTTCACACCACGCTGTCTGCCGTAAAGTGCTCCGACAAAATCGATTGGCCGAACATCGTGAAACGATTGCGAGGCCAATCCGCGGCGATGACCGTCAAGGCAGCCCAGGACGCAGCCAAGGCGTCGGTGCTCAACGGCGAAAAGATTGTCACTGAAAAGCTCCTGGTCAAAGCGATCAGTGAATTGAAGCGGGCAGACAATCAAGACGTTCAGGAATAAGCGATGCCGCCAGTCTCTTCGGGCCACCAATTTGAACACTTGCCGTTGGTCCTGAGAGATCGCGGTCCAACTCGGGTTCAGTCAGCACCCATTCCTCCGAATCCCACGACGGTTTCCAATCAGACGAATCGCGCGACTCATTCCGGTGGATTGACGAGCCACTCGTCGAGAGTTTCGACGACATGGAAGACAAAGCAGCAGACACGGCTCCAAGACGGGCTTCCGCCGACCGACGCCGGTATTCCACTTCTCCTTCAGATCGATACCTCACTCGATCTGGACCTCCTACGAAGCCAATTTCAATTTGAAATCGTATCCGAGCAGGATGACGGCTACGTGATTGTGGTATCGGAGGACGTCGACCTCACCACGTTCCAGGCTAAGGTCACGGGATTCGCGACCAATGCATGGGGATCAGGGACGATCGCTCAAATCCATGACCTGAAGGAAGATCTGAGTCAGGACGAGCGCCTTGCTCGTATCCTGTCCCCTGTTCTGTTGGCCGAATGGCCATCGATGCAGGACGCACAGATTTACGTTTGCGATGTGAGCGTTGCATGTGTCGGCACATGGGAAGTACCTTGCAAACCCAAACGAAATCCGCGCTGGAAACCAGAGACCTGGGCAAAAAAAGGGCTCTTCCGTTTCTGGGTGCCGGACAGGGAGATTTCAGCGATTCCAGAATGCGGGAGGCTTTTCGCAGCGCGGGAGGTTTTTGTAGGCTGTCGCCAGGAAATTCGGATTCGCGTTCCAGGGAGGGACGGCGGTGGCCA
>JBGSUN010000306.1:0-9248 GCA_041753475.1 Planctomycetaceae bacterium
GCTACACAGAATAGCTACACTGATTCTTAGCACCGCGATGGCGCCCCTGTCAATTGACTCGGGAAAACAAGCAGATTCCGCGGAGGTCGCTCGTGTACCAAATATTGTACTTATACTTGCGGATGATCTTGGCTACGGCGATCTCGGGTGTTATGGGCAGAGAGTCATCACGACGCCGCACCTGGACCGCATGGCCGAACAGGGATTGCGGTTCACACAGTTCTATGCCGGGGCCACAGTTTGTGCGCCGTCACGCAGTGTGCTGATGACCGGGAAGCATCATGGCCATACCCGCGTGAGGGGGAACGCGGGGGCAAGCAATCCGGCGGCTCAGTCCTTGCGAGACGAAGACATCACCGTCGCCGAGGTGCTGCAAACCGCTGGGTATCGCACAGCACTGATCGGAAAATGGGGGCTGGGAGATATCGGTGCGGCCGAGAGTGGTCTGCCGCGGAAACAGGGCTTCGATCAGTTCTTCGGATACCTCAATCAGCAGCACGCACACAATCATTTCCCCGCGTTTTTGTGGAAGGGCGAAGATCGAGTTTTGCTGCCGAACAAAGTCACACCGATTGGCGACAACGGTGCGGGGTACGCCACCGAGGCGGTCCAGTTTGCCGACGATTTATTCGCCGATGCCGCGCTGCAATTCGTCGCCGAGAACAAATCACGACCGTTCTTTCTTTATTGGAGCATGGTCATTCCGCATGCAAACAATGAGCGGACACGCGCCTTGAAGAATGGGGCGCAGGTTCCCGATTTTGGTTCCTACGTCGACAAAGACTGGCCCGATCCCGACAAAGGCCAGGCGGCGATGATTTCGCGCACGGACAGTTATGTGGGGAACCTGCTTGCGAAACTTGCCGACCTCGGGTTGGCAGAGAACACGCTTGTGGTTTTCACCAGCGACAACGGTCCCCATAACGAGAGCAATCACACTCTTGCGCGGTTCAACCCCTCGGGACCGTTGAATGGCATCAAACGGAGTCTCACCGACGGCGGCATTCGGGTCCCCATGATTGCTCACTGGCCGGGCAAGATTGCGGGCGGACAAGTCACCGATCACGTTGCCTACTTCGGCGACTGGATGGCCACCGCGGCGGAATTGGCCGGTGCGAAGATGCCACCGGGCTGTGATTCGATCAGCTTTGTGCCCATTCTGTACCGCATGCCGGCCGCGCAGCGGCAGCACGAATTTCTGTACTGGGAGTTCCACGAAGGGGGCTTCAAGCAGGCCGCTTTGTATCAAGGCCGCTGGAAAGGTCTCCGCAGCGGTGCCCCTGACGCCCCGGTGGTTCTTTACGATCTGCATACCGACATCGGCGAAAAGACCAACATCGTTGCAGACCATCCAGAGATCGCCGCCAGCATAGGTGCTTATCTGCAACAGGCTCGGTCTCCACTACCGGGATGGGAGCCGAAATGGCGGTCTGAAAAACGCTAAAATGATCTGAACTCGCCGTGAAACCAAGCTGGATCGCATGACATGACGACAATCTCGCACGGTCTTCACTTGTTGCTCGTGATCGGAATTGTCAGTCCGTTTGTCACCGCGGCCGAGAGGCCCAACATCGTCGTCATGCTCGTTGATGACATGGGAGTGATGGATACGTCGGTGCCGTTTCTCACCAATGAAGTGGGGCAACCGCAGCGGTATCCGCTCAATGAATTCTACCGTACGCCGAACATGGAATGGCTTGCGGCCCAGGGAATCCGGTTCAGTCAATTCTGCGCGATGAGTGTCTGTTCCCCCACGCGCGTGTCACTGATGACGGGGCAGAATGCGGCACGCCATCGCACGACGAACTGGATCAATCCGGAACGGGACAATGCTGGTCCGCAAGGGGCTCCGGAATGGAACTGGCGCGGCCTGAAAAAGAATGACATCACCTTGGCGCGACTGCTGCAGGCGCAGGGTTACCGCACAATTCACGTCGGCAAAGGTCATTTTGGTGCCGATGGAACCGAGGGAGCCGAACCACTGAACCTCGGCTTTGATGTCAATGTCGGCGGCGCGGCTTTTGGTGCTCCGGGAAGCTACTACGGTTTCGAGAATTATGGCAACACGGGTGGCGCAACCAAAAAGAAGGCCGCCAGAAAGTCTTCGCATGCGGTTCCGCATCTGGAAAAATACCATGGCACGGACACATTCCTGACAGAAGCCCTGACTATCGAGGCGAACACGCACATCACGGAGGCAGTGAAGGCCGGGCGGCCGTTCTTTCTGTATTTCCCGCAGTACGCCGTGCATGCTCCCTTCCATTCCGATCCCCGATTCGCTGCGCATTATGCGAACTCAGGAAAATCGCCGCAGGCCCAGGCGTTTGCCACGTTGATCGAAGGGATGGATAAGTCGCTGGGAGATGTCCTCGATCACCTCCAATCACTCGGTGTTGCAGAGGAAACGCTGCTGTTTTTCCTTGGAGATAACGGCAGCGATGCCCCGCTCGGCGATCCCCATGGGGTCGCTTGTGCAGCACCACTGCGCGGGAAGAAAGGATCGCATTACGAAGGGGGGATGCGCGTCCCTTTTATCGCTGCTTGGGCAAAACGCGATCCGACGAACATGCATCAACAGCAGTTGCCAATCGCTGCGGGTACAATTCAATCGCAGCAGGCTTCGGTGATTGATCTCTTCCCCACGATTCTTTCCTTAACCGGCATCGCAGCACCACAGGGGCACGTGGTCGATGGCGCTGATCTGGCTCAACTCCTCACGGGCCGGCGCGATGAACGTCGCAGCGAAACGTTCCTGATGCATTATCCGCATGCCCCGCATCGGAGTGATTATTGGACGAGTCTGCGTGACGGAGAATGGAAAGTAATTTACCACTACATTCTGTCGGCGGCGTCCGAGAATTCGCACTATCAACTCTTCCATCTCAAGAATGACCCGTTCGAGCAAACCAATCTTGCAGAACGTGAACCTGTTGTGCTTCGCCGCCTGATGCAGAAACTGATCACGGCGTTGGAGATACACCGCGCGGTCTATCCTGTGGACAAAGATGGCACGACCCGCTTGAAGCCCGTCTTGCCTTGAGGTCTCGTGATGCCTATGACGATTCCTCTGTCAATGTCCGGATCATTTCATCATGCCGAATCTTCATCCAACGCTTCCTTGAATTCGCGAGGGGAATTGCAAAGAATCACCGCAGGCGTTCGCCCGTCCTGTCTATCATCATTTTTTCCACGTCAGGGATTTGATGATCTCGATTGATGAAGCCGCGGTTGATGCTGCCGCGCCCAACACAGAGGCGTCGAAGAATGGCCGGGCGCTGGTGCTCAAGGGGAAGTTTCTCAAACTCCAATTTGACGCCGATGAGACAGTGCTGTTCGGTGAATGCCAGGGGTCGGGTAAGGAGCCGTATCGTTGTTCGAGTGACTTCGCCCGGCCGGAGCAACCAACGCATCGCTGCTCGTGTCCCAGTCGGCAATTTCCTTGCAAACATTGCCTGGGGTTGATGTACGCCTTCGTGCTGAAGCGACCGTTGTTCCAAGTGGCGGAAATCCCGGCCGATCTCGCGGAAAAACGGGACAAACTCGCTGCCCGCGCGGAAAAGAAACACGAAGACGCGGCGAAACCCAAGACCATCGACAAGGCCGCACTGGCGAAGAAAATCAAAGCCCAGTTCGACGGTATCGGACTTCTGGAAAAGCTCACGTTGGATCTGGTGCGCATTGGCATTGGCAACATGAACGCCAAGTCGGCAAACGAGATCGAAGAGCGGGCAAAACAGCTCGGCAACGCCTACCTCCCGGGAGCCCAGGCGGCACTGCATCGGTACACGCAACTTTTTGCCGGCGACGACGGCCACTTCGATGCGAAGACGTCGCCTCAGCAGCGCGAGTCAATCTATAGCGAAGCTCTCGATCAACTCAGCCGGTTGCACTCCTTGGTGAAACAAGGCCGGGCGTATTTGCAACGCCGCCTGGATGACCCTGATCTCAAGCCGGAAGTCGAGATTCCGATCGCCGCATGGTTGGGGCATGCATGGCAACTCGCCGAGTTGAAGCAAGCGGGACTTGTTGAGACAAACGCCGAGCTTTTGCAACTGGCGTTCAATGCTCACGATGATATGGCCCGCAAGGAGTATGTCGATACCGGAGTCTGGCTCAATCTGGCATCGGGGCGGATAGCCGTCACGCAGAACTTTCGACCTTACAAAGCGGCCAAGTACATTAAGAGTGACGACAGTTTTTTTCAGATCGCAAACATTCCCGAGCTGTGTGTCTATCCGGGGGATGTCAATCCGCGGATTCGGTGGGAAGGAATGACAACACGACCCCTGGAAGCGAGGGATTTGAACAGGGCGCGATCGCTGGCACGGTCGGACTTCGCTGCGGTCATCAAGGAAGTGAAGGGGAATCTGAAGGGACCGCTCTCCGACAAGCAACCGATCTACGCACTGCATTTCCGCAAGATCGGGCAGGTCGACGGTCAGTATGTTGTGGAAGATAGCAAGGGCGAACGGTTAACGCTTACGGATCGTGGCATGACCGAAGAGCCTGCGAGTTGTCATCTGCTGCCGTTATTGCCCGAGAACATTTTCACGGATCAGGTGCTGGTCGCGCGTTTCCGGCACGATCTTGACACGCGCCGCTTGCAGATCAAGCCACTGAGTATTGTAACCGAATCGAGCGTGGTTCGTTTGACGTTGTAGTCTCCGGGAGCCTGTGATGAGTATCGCGGTCCTGACTCAGGTCTATGACGAAATGCGCCGCCTGGCGATTGCGGGGAGCAGCGTCGCCGGTGGTGATTTTCGATTGAAGAAACTCATTGCGCCGCTGGAAAAATCGGGCGAAAAAGCACCGGTCTTTGCCAAGGTGGCTCAAGCTGCCACCGCGGTGGTGGAGAGCAACGAGAAAACGGCCCCCGCCGCGCTTCTGGAACTGACCGTGCTGGTCAATGCAATTCTCTACACGCAAGGGGAAACGGGGCTCGCCGGTGAATTAAAGCCGATCGAAACCGTCGATCTGGGAGCAAGGCAGACGCAAGCCAGTGCGCGGATGTTAAAGCCGCTCCTCGAAGCACTCTCGACAACCGGGTCGGGACGCCTCGAAATCATTCGGGAAGCTCACGAGCGCGGGGCATTTGCCGATCTCCGTCTGGTCAAACCGGCACTCTCGGCGCTCGACGATCCGTATCCGGACATCGCTCAGTTCATCGCGGAAAAAGTCCTGCCGGTGTACGGCGCGGCAATCCTGGCCGAGTTGCGGAAGGTGTACGATTCCAAGGGGAAAGCGGGCCACCAACATCGATTGCGGTTGATGCACCGGCTGGATCCACTAGGGACACGTCCACTTGTGCAGCAAACACTTGATGATGGCTCCAAAGAACTGAAGGTCGTCGCGATTGAATGTCTGGGGGACAGTGCGGAAGATCTGGCATTTTTGTTGCAGCAGGCGAAATCCAAGGCGAAAGACGTTCGCACTGCCGCCTTGAGTGCGTTGACCAGACTGGATGTGCCTGATGCGTTGGATGCGGTGACAAAAGCTGTCACCGGGGCCGATCTCACGGCGATCGTCATCGCTCTGCGTGACACGTCCACTCCGGCGTTGCGAAAGTTGGTCGTTGCCGAAGCCGACCAGCAACTTGCCGGGCTCGCCAAACTCTCCGACAAAAAGGAACTCGGTCCCGCACTGGCTCGAATGCTGGTTTGGCTCCGTGCCCTTGAAGGAAGTGACGATGCCGACGCCGAGACGCTTTTGCTGAAGATGTTCGCGCAACGGAGCGCATTGGCGGCGATGTCCGCGGAACCAAGCGGATCCGACGTGAATGAATCCGTGGCCTACCTGCTGGCATCCGGCTCCGTCAAATCGCGGGAGACATTGATCGCAGCACGCGATTCGCTGTCGGGGCCGCCGTTGTCGTTTGCCTTCGCTGCCGCGCGGCGGACTTTACCCGCGGTGAATTTTTTTGAAGTGTTTTCTCCGTTTTTGCTGGCCAAGCCTGACAAGAAGTCGAAAAAAACTGCCGAGGCGTTCGGGCAATCGGAAGCCATTCGCCGTGCACTGTGTGATCAGGATGCGGGATTCGTCTGGCGGTGGGGACTTGGTCAGCGGCAATCACGCAACTCTCTCCCCGACCTCGATCCGCGCTGGCTTGATGTCGCTGTCGAACAGGGCGATGAGCAACTGATCGTTCATTTGGCGCGGCCGAATCATGTCGAATTAAATCGGTGGTTGTCGCAGCAGCTCTCTGCGAAGAAGAAGACAACCGGCACGGAAACTTACGATTTGCTTCGGACCATGATCGATGTCGAGCACCCGGAAGCCACGGATGCCGTGATTCAGCACCTGCAGCAGATCGCGAAGAGTTCGCATCACGGTTATTCGTATTGGCTGATGCAGCTGATTCCTTCCTTGCCGAAGTCGGCAATCTTGCCGTTGGAAGGCCTGATTCCGTCATTGCCGGATAAGCTGGCGACCGCCGTTCTCGAAGTGCTGCTTGAGTTAAAGAACCGACCGGATGTAATCCCGGCGTGATGGTCGCTGTCGATGAACACACTCTTTGATCGCAAGGATGGCCCGTGGGGAAGAAACGTGAAGCGGACACCGTGACGGAAACGGCGGGAGAGAAATCGTCGATGGGGGAGATGCTCCGCGTCCCGGCGGAGATGCAGTTTTCCTCGGAGATCAACGCGCTGATCGCCGCCGACAAATATGAGAAACCGCCTGGTTGGCGCATGTCGCCGCGGGCGGTCCTCACCTACATCTGCGGCGGCACGGTCGGTGGAGTGACGATCTCGCCGAAGTACATCGGGCATCAACGGCTGGTCGAGATTGCCATTGCCACGCTGGTGACAGATCGTTCGCTGCTGCTGCTCGGTGAGCCGGGGACGGCCAAATCGTGGCTTTCAGAACATCTCACGGCGGCAATTAATGGCGATTCGACGAAAGTGGTGCAGGGAACCGCCGGGACCACCGAAGAACAGGTGCGGTACACATGGAACTACGCGATGCTCATCGCGCATGGACCCAGTCCGGAAGCTCTCATTCGGAGTCCGGTTTTTCGCGCCATGGAATCGGGTTCACTAGCCCGGTTCGAAGAAATCACGCGGTGTGCGTCGGAAGTTCAAGATGCCATGATTTCGTTGCTCTCCGAAAAGCGAATCTCTGTTCCCGAGTTGGAAACGGAAGTCCCTGCGGTGAAGGGCTTCGCCGTGATTGCCACGGCCAACACGCGCGACCGTGGAGTTAACGACATGTCCGCCGCGCTCAAACGGCGATTCAACATCGTGGTGTTGCCTTCGCCGGCGACTATCGAAAGCGAGATTGATATCGTCCGCCGTCGGGTGCGCGATCTGGCATCGCATCTGGAATTGAAGGCGAGAGTGCCCGCCGATGAGGCGATTGAAAAAGTGGTCACGATCTTCCGCGAACTGCGCACGGGGCAAACGCTCGATGGCAAAGCCAAGCTGAAAACACCCAGCGGCGTCCTCTCGACCGCGGAAGCCATCTCGGTCCTCGCCAACAGCATGGCTCTCGCTGGCAGCTTCGGCAGTGGCGACGTTTCCGCCAACGATCTCGCCGCCGGTTTGCAAGGGGCGGTTGTGAAGGATGAGGAAAAAGACCGCGTGACGTGGCAGGAATATCTCACCAACGTCCTGAAAAAGCGAGGCGCAGAATGGCGCCCGCTCTTCACCGCGTGTTCCGAGTTGAATGAGTAGCACAGTTCGTCATGACGACTACGCCGTCGATCAACGTTTTCGGAGTGCGGCACCTGTCACCGACGGGGGCCTGGCATTTACGGCGGTATCTCGATCAGGTTCGTCCCGAACTGGTGCTCATTGAAGGGCTCGCCGACGCGGAGGATCTGATTCCGCACATCACGCGGAAGGGAACAAAGCCGCCGATTGCGATCCTGGCCTACACGGATTCCCTTCCGGTCCGCACGCTGGTTTATCCCCTGGCGCGATACAGCCCTGAATACCAGGCAATGAAGTGGGCGGATGAGCACCGCGTCCCAGTCAAGTTCATCGATCTGCCGTCGGATGTCTTTCTGACGCTGTTGGATATCGAAGACGAACTGCATGCCAAAGCCCGGGCGAAATCCGCAGAGCAGTCGGAACCGAAATCACCCCCGCCGATGGATCGTGAAGCCAGCGGTTCACCACCACCGGAACGGGCTTTTTCGTTGTATGAAGAGTATGCACAGCGCGCAGGAGAAGCCGACTACGACAGTTATTGGGAACGGCATTTTGAGCATAATCTCAGCGATGACAGCTACCGCCGCGCGGCATTCGAGTTTGGCCAATCGCTGCGTGAGTTGGATCAAACATCGTTACGCTGGCGTGCGGAAAATCTCGTTCGCGAAGCTTGGATGCGGCGCAAAATCCATGAAGCGATTGCCAAGGGGGTTCGACCAGAAAAGATTGTCGCTGTCGTCGGTGCGTTTCATGCTCCCGTGTTGACCGATGAATATCCCGCGATGACGGATGACGAAGTCGCGCTGCTGCGTCGTCGCGCAAGTAAGTTGACGCTGATGCCGTACTCGTATTTTAAGTTGTCGTCGCAATCCGGTTATGGTGCCGGTAATCAAGCTCCGGCCTATTTCGAGTTGCTGTGGGACGCGCTCGAACGGAACGATCTGCACGAGTTGCCATCGCGGTATTTGTCGCTACTGGTGCGGAACCTGCGCGAAGCGGGCACACACCGGTCGACTGCGGAAGTCATTGAAGGCGTACGGTTGGCGAACACGCTCTCGGCATTGAAGGATGGATTGGCCCCAACGCTGAAAGACCTGCGCGATGCTGCCGTCACGTTGATCGGTCACGGTGAGTTGTCCACAATTCGAGAAGCAGCCGCACGTGTCGAGATTGGCACAGCCATCGGTGCGCTTCCCGCGGGGGTCAGTCGCACCTCGATCCAGACCGACTTTGAGCGGGAGATTTCGCGGCTCAAACTCGAAAAGTACAAAACCACGGTCAAGCAGGAATTGTCCCTCGATTTGCGTGAGAATCGGCAGGCAAAAACCGTCGAGGCCGCGTTTCTGGATTTGAGCCGTTCGTCGTTCTTTCACCGACTGCGGGTCCTTGGCGTTGGCTTTGCTTCGGGGCTGCGGACAGGGCAGCAATCGACCAACTGGGCCGAAAAATGGCAATTACAGGGCTCTTCCGTTTCTGGGTGCCGGACAGGGAGATTTCAGCGATTCCAGAATGCGGGAGGCTTTTCGCAGCGCGGGAGGTTTTTGTAGGCTGTCGCCAGGAAATTCGGATTCGCGTTCCAGGGAGGGACGGCGGTGGCCA
>JBGSUN010000307.1:0-11417 GCA_041753475.1 Planctomycetaceae bacterium
TGGCCACCGCCGTCCCTCCCTGGAACGCGAATCCGAATTTCCTGGCGACAGCCTACAAAAACCTCCCGCGCTGCGAAAAGCCTCCCGCATTCTGGAATCGCTGAAATCTCCCTGTCCGGCACCCAGAAACGGAAGAGCCCACTTGCCGATTACGCCGCCGTGGCCTCCAACGCCGAGATGATCGCCGAAGTGGTCACCGACGAGCGCATGCCACCGTGGTATGCCCATCCGAAGTACGGCAAGTTCCAGAATGATGCGTCGCTGTCGCGCGAGGAGCGCGAAACGATTGTGCGGTGGGTGCGATCAGGAAGTGCGGAGGGAAACCGTGACGAAGCGGTGCCGCCACCGACTTTCGATCAATCCGGCTGGCGGATTGGCAAGCCGGACGTTGTCATCAAGATGCTCGACGAGCACACCATCCCGGCGACGGGGTTTGTCGAGTACCGGTATCTTGCCTTGCCGTACGTCTTCCTGGATGAAACCTGGCTGGAGGCGGTCGAGATTCGCCCGGACAACCCAGCGGTGGTTCATCATTGCAACATGGCCTACGTCACCACCAAAGGGGCCGGAGAAGAGACCTTCATCACGGGATACGTTCCCGGCGGCCAGGCCATGGACCTGTCTCGCTTCGACAACAGTGTGGCCTTCAAGATCCCGAAGCTCGCCGGTCTGGGCCTCCAGATTCATTACACAACCACCGGAAAACCCGAGCGATGTCGCATTTCTGTGGGCTTGAAATATCCCCGCCGGCCGGTGCAAAAGCAGCTCCGGCATGTGCTGCTCGATCCGCATCGGATTCGGATTGCCCCGGGTCACGGTGCGTTTCCGATCACCTCCGAGAAAACACTGGATCGCGATATTTCGCTGCTGGGCATGTTTACACACATGCATGTGCGTGGGAAAGACATGACGTTCTATGCCCACGTTCCCGAACAGCCGCGCGAAACGCTGCTGCAGATTCCCAACTTTAACTTCGAATGGCAACTCGGATACGAACTCGCGCCGGGAACGAAACGACTGCCCAAGGGAACCCGGATCGAAGCCATCGCCCATTACGACAATTCGACATTCAATCCTTACAACCCGGACCCCCAGCGGACGGTACCGTATGGTCAGCAAACGTACGACGAAATGTTCAACGGCTATGTGTTCTTTGTGGATGAACACGAAGCGTTGAATTTTCCGATCAATCCGCGCACCGGTGCCGTGGTGCGCGAATCGAAGTAGCCATCACGCGGGAGTGCGATGGTGATTTTCCGGGGAAAGTCTCACACGCTCCATTCGCAGTCGCATCCCAGGCAATGGAAGCCGACCAGCGTCGCGGTTCCGGGGATCGTCAATCCGGTCCGGTTCACGATGCCGTCGTCCAGCTCCAACGGCTTGACCAGGGCATATTGGCAGTGCGGACACGTGCGGTTCGCAAAGAGCGATTGGGCCCGCTGAATGATGTTCATCCGCTGAGAACGTGGCGTGGGCTCCACATGGAACGGAACGACCGCGGTCATCACCGCACCATCATCATCTTCGGCCAGGCAATCTTCATCCGGCCAAACTACACGGAAGTGGCTCATCCTTGAGCTCCTCGTCGAAAGGGGGCGAGGCCCATCACCGACGACGGGATGCAGCCAGCGAGCTTCCTGCCCACCCACTGCTCCAAACGGCGATCCCTCGCACAGGGATGTTGATAACTTGCTCAAAGAGGGAACGCAAGCGCGATTGTAGGAATTGCAACGATTATGCAATAAATGACACCTGTGAATTCTGTTCACATTGTTGGTGCGAACCCGGTTCACCGCCCGGTTGTTTCGACCAGTGATGACGATTTCAAGTGTTGAGCAAATCGCACGAATTATGCCTCGAAACGCGATCAAACCGTCTGCAAAGAACGGCGAAGATGTTTCGAAAAATAAACACGTGTTGCAATTTGACAACATCCGTGGCGCGGGTAGGTTTGCACAGACTGCGGGCTTCGGAAGCTTGGCGCAAAGTGCGCCGAAATAGATGACCCGTCACACCGCGGTCTTTGTGCCGGCGGTGACGTCACACCTCATCGCACCGGCTGCGCCGGAGGCGCTGGTCCGTCAATCACGAACTCCGAGCTGCGCGGGAGTGAGACATGTTCGAAGAGGATGCTGGTCTGCTGGCGGACTTTGTCGTGGAAGCGAACGAAGGTCTCGCGGAAATCGAAACGGATCTCCTCGCGATTGAAGAGCGCGGCGCCGACATTGATGTCGATCTCGTGAACAAGGTGTTCCGCGCGATTCACTCCATCAAGGGAGCCGCGGGATTCCTGGCACTGGAGGCCATCGGCTCCCTGTCGCACAGCATGGAGAATGTGCTGAGCCTCGTCCGCAGCCGGTCGCTCGTCCCGACACCGTATCTGGTGGATTGTCTGCTCAAGTCCGCGGACTTGCTGCGGCGGATGATCGAAAACATTGAAACGTCGAACAACACCGACGTCTCGATGTTTGTCACCGCGCTCGTGGCCATCGCGGCGGGAGAAACCGGCCCGGCCGCAGCTACGCCAGTGGAAGCTCCTGTCGAGAAAGCACTGGTCACCGCGGGTGCCGAAGTGAACGGGTCGCAGGCCGATAACGGCTGGCATGAGCACTGGCCGCGGTTTGAGACCTCGGTCGAGGAAATCAAACGGGCTCAGGACAGCGGCCAGAATCTGAACGTGCTGCAATTTGACCTGCTGAGTGACCGGGAAGGCACGAATCCCGTCGGCCTGATTCAACGTCTGCGTGACACCGGCACCATCATCGAAAGCAAACTCGACATCGGTGATGAGTGCTCCAAAGGTGAGCTGAATTCTCTCCCGTTCTCAGTTCTGCACGCTTCTCCACTCGATGTCAGTACCACCGCGTCATTCTTCCAGTTGTCGGCGGAGCAGGTGAAGTCCGCTGAAGCCCGTCACTTGAGCACCTCCGCCACGGAGGAAGACCATCACACGGCACCGGTGGAAACCCCGTTGCATGCGAGCATGGAAGCGCCCCTTCCCTCCGTCGTGACGACACCACGGCCGTCCACGTCTTCGAAGCCCAGCACACCCGCCGTGGAAAAAGCCATTCCCGCCCCGGCAGACCACCCCGAAGAGCTGCATGACGACAAGCGTGCCAATGCGCATGAAGCCAACATTCGCGTGGCGGTGGCCGTGCTGGACCGGCTGATGAACCTGGCTGGCGAATTGGTGCTGAGCCGCAATCAACTGTTGCAGACGCTCAGCGCGACCGATTCCCGTGCACTCGATTCGGTTGCCAATCGCATCGATCAGGTGACGACCGAGCTGCAAGAAACGATCATGCAGACTCGGATGCAGCCAATCGGCAACGTCTTCGGCAAGTTCACACGCGTCGTCCGTGATCTCAGCAAGACTCTTGGCAAGCAATGTCAGTTGGAAATCGAAGGCAAGGACGTCGAACTCGACAAGACCATCATCGAATCGATCGGCGATCCGCTGACGCACCTTGTCCGCAACGCCATGGATCACGGGCTGGAAACCCCGGATGTCCGCAAGAAGAACGGGAAAAATCCCGTGGGAACGGTGCGTCTGGCCGCGTCGCATCAAGAAGGCAAGGTCCTTCTCACGATCAGCGACGACGGTGCCGGGATTGATGCCGCACGGATTCGTCGCAAAGCCGTGGAGAAAGGGTTGATTACGCCGGAACAAGCCGCGAGCATGTCCGAGCGGGATTCGGTCCAGCTGATCTTCGCGCCGGGCTTTTCCACGGCCGAGCAAGTGACCGCGGTCAGTGGTCGCGGCGTCGGCATGGATGTCGTGAAAACCAACTTTGAACGGTTGGGCGGGTCGGTTGAAATCGAAACCGTGGTCGGGGCCGGAACGTCCATCACCGTCCGCTTGCCGTTGACCTTGGCGATTATTCCGTCGCTGATTACCAGTTGTGCGGGCCAGCGGTTCGCGATTCCGCAGGCCAACATCAGCGAACTGGTCCGCGTCGGTAAGGCGGAGCGGGCCGAGAAGATCAGCGTGGTAAATCGGTCATCGGTCTTGCGATTGCGGGGCACACTGTTGCCGCTGGTCGATCTGCGGACGCTCACCGTCAAGGCCGGCACAATCACTCAACTGGCCGATCAATCTCGCAACGAAGTCACCAATATCGTCGTCGTCGAATCCGGACGCTTGCGGTATGGGTTGATCGTCGATCGGCTGCACGATTCGGAAGAAATTGTGGTGAAGCCACTCGGTCGGCATCTGAAGTCGATCAATTTCCTCGCCGGAGCCACGGTGCTCGGCGATGGGCAGATCGCGATGATTCTCGATGCCTCCGGGATCGCCAACCGAGTCAAACTCTCGCAATCGGAACAATCCCACTACGGAGAAGCCCACGAAGGCCACAGCGGCGATGTCGAGACGATTCCGACGCTGGTCTTCACCAACCATCCGCAGGAAACGTTCGGCGTCCCGATGTCCGTGGTGGCACGGATCGAGCGGATTCAAACCAGCGACGTACAGACGGTTGCGGACCAGATGGTGCTCCCATACCGCGGTGGCAACCTGACGCTCATCAGCCTCGAAAGTGCGATCAACGCCCGGCCGAGAGTGGAACAGACGCGGTTGTATGTGGTGGTCTTCCGGCACGGCGGCCGCGAAATCGGTCTGGTGGCTCCGGAAATCCAGGACATCCGGAACATCCCCGCCACGATGGATACGGCCACGTTCCAGGAAAAAGGTGTGTTGGGTTCGATCGTCATCGACAAGCAGACAATCCGGATCCTCGATGTATTCGACTTTGGCAACACCAAGCATGCAATCGGCCAGACCGCTACACCTTCGGCTCTGTCGGCTCGTACAGCTTACCCAGCAGCAACAACCGCCGATTCTCACAAGAATGGTCGAAAATCGATCCTGTTAGCCGAAGATTCCGGCTTCTTTCGCTCGAAAGTGAAGAAGTTCCTGGAGCATGAAGGCTGGGAAGTGATCGCGTGCGAGGACGGGCAGGACGCCTGGGAGAAATTGCAGTTGCCCGCCACGCGCGTCGACCTGCTGCTGACCGACATTGAAATGCCGCGGATGAACGGCTTCGAACTGTGCGACAAAGTGCGTCACGACCGCCGCTGGGGATCGCTCCCGGTGCTGGCCGTCACCTCACTCGCCGGTGAAGAAGACCGCGCTCACGGCCTCAAGGTTGGCATCGACGAGTACATGGTCAAACTCGATCGCGATCAACTCCTGACTGCCGTCGCCCGACACCTCGGTGTCGAGTTCGTTCCAGCCTGATTCACGGTGAACTCTCGCCCAGCGTCGGGACAGTGGTCTCGACGCTGGGCAAGGGCTGTGCACAAGCCCCCTTCGATTCGAGCGGTGTGCTTCGATCTTGAAATGGAATCTGTCCGGATGGCTATTCGATAGCCATCCGGTGTTCGCGTGTCATGAACTTGTTCCTCGCGATCGTCTGCTGATTGCGACTCCCTGCACTGGGAAACCAATTGATGTCCGCGACTGCTGAACTCGCACCGTCCGTCTCCTCCCCGTCGTCCACATCTACGGAATTTCAGATGGCCTCCTTCTGGTTGGGAGACCTGCTGCTGGGGATCGATATCCGTTGCATTCGCGGGATCAATCGTGTGGGCACGATGACACCGGTGCCGGACGCTCCCGCGATGGTCGCCGGAGTGGTCAACCTGCGTGGTGATGTGGTGACGGTCGTTGCTCTGCGCACCATTCTGGATCTTCCGCCGGCGGAGATCACGCCGCGGACCCGGCTGCTGATCGTCCAGTCGGAAGCAGAATCGATTGGCCTGTTGGTGGACCGCGTCGCCGATGTGGTGACGGTGACCACCGATGATGCCGAACCGTTGCCGGCCAACCTCACCGGCGATGCCAGCCGTTACTTCAGCCAAGTGTATCGCGTCGGAGCGGATCTGCTCGTGACGCTCGACGTTACGGCCGCGTTAGCCGTAATGGACAACTAGACCCCGTTCGCCTCGGGCCACCCCTTCGCCAGCCTCCCTGGGAGAGATTTCGATGAGTCAGCGTGTCAAACTGATCATTTCGTTCCTTGCATGCGGACTCGTGCCGCTCGCCGTGTTGGGGGTCGTGAGCACTTACACTGCCCGCAGCGGCATGGGAAAGATGGATACAAGTGCGCGTGCCGGCCTCGAGAGCTTGTCTCAAGACCACATGGTTGCCATCCGCGATCTGAAGAAGCGTCAGATCGAGAATTACTTCGATGGTCTGCGCAAACTTGCACTGGATACTGCGGCACGTCCCCTCACGAAGCAGGCCTTGACTGATCTCAAGGTCGCGTTTCACGATTCCAGTGAAAACGCCGCCAACATGGTCCAGGCGCGTCGCGAATTGCTGGCTTACTACAACAGCGACTTCGCCGGTGAATACCGCAAGCAGAACGAAGGAAAGTCACCTGACTGCGCCGCCTATGTGGCCGGTTTGAGTGACGCCAGCGTGGCGCTGCAACTCGCCTACATCGTCAACAACTCCCATCCGCTCGGTCAAAAGCATCGAATGGACCGTGCTCCGGGAGACCTGCCGTACCATGCCGTGCATGAAGCCGTGCATCCAGCCTTGCGTTCGGTTGTCGAAAACTACGGACTATACGATCTGTTCCTGGTCGATGGCGAAACTGGCGAAGTTGTGTATACGGTCTTCAAAGAGACTGATTTCACAGGGTCTTTGAAGAATAGCTCTCTGGCGCAATCGGCCTTGGGGGAAGTCTTCCGCCGTGTCCGTGACAGTGGCGATGCGAAATCGGTGGTGCTGTCCGACATCAAGGCTTACGGACCGTCTTACGATGCTCCGGCAAGCTTCATCGGTGCGCCGGTGATGGACGAAGGCAAGCTCCTCGGCGTGGCGATTCTTCAGGTGCCGCTGGATGGCATGAATCAGATCGTCGGCGACCGGGCCGGATTGGGAGAAACCGGGGAAACCGTGCTCGTGGGCAAAGACTATTTGCCCCGCGTGGATTCCTTCCGTGACAAAGAACACCGGACGGTGAAGGCCTCATTCATTCATCCTGACAAAGCCTTGATGAAGGATGACGCCGCTGTGCAGGCGCTGGAAAAAGGGGCCTCGGAAGTAGCGGTGTTGAAAGCCGATTACCTCGATCATTCTGTGGTGGCCGCCTACACTCCGCTGAAGATTCTCGGGTTGGAATGGGCGTTGGTTGCCAAGCAGGATACCGCGGAATTGATGGCCGCCGCACAAACCATGCAAACGGCGTCCGTCGCTGCCACCGGCAGCTTATGGTGGTGGACGATGGGTGTCGGCTCGATCGCCTCCATCCTCGTTGGCCTGACGACGTACTTCACCGGTAACCGCTTCGGCAAGATGGAAGTCAAAGCCGTTGATGACGCCAGCCGGATCGCAGCCATCGAAAAAGCTCAGGCCTCGATCGAGTTCAATCTCGACGGAACGATCATCACCGCGAACCCGAACTTCATCAATGCCGTTGGCTACTCGCTGGATGAAATCCGCGGCAAACATCACAGCATGTTCTGCGAAGAGGCTTACCGGAACAGCCCGGCCTACAAAGAATTCTGGGCCAAGCTCAACCGGGGTGAATACGATTCCGGCGAATACCAACGCTTCGGCAAAGGTGGCAAATCGATCTGGATTCAAGCCTCGTACAATCCCATCATGAATGCTCAGGGCAAGCCGGTGAAGGTTGTCAAATTTGCGTCGGATATCACCGCGCAAGTCAACCAGCGGAACGATGCCATCAAGTTGCGGACGGTGGTGGATGACGCCGAAGCGGCGATCATGATGATCGATCGCAACTTTATTGTGACCTACGCCAACAACTCCACGTTCGCTCTGCTCAACAAGCATCTGGAAGTTCTGCGTCGGGTCTTCCCGGGGTTTGATCCGAAGAAGGTTGCCGGCTCGTCCATCGACCAGTTCCACAAGAACCCGTCGCATCAGCGGCAATTGCTGTCTGACCCCAGCCGGTTGCCCTATAAGACAGACATCAACGTCGGTCCGTTGACGTTCGGCTTGAATGTGACCGCGGTTCGCGACGCCAATGGGGCCTACATCGGTAACACCCTCGAATGGAAGGACGTGACTGAAGCCCGCAAGCAAGAAACGCTCCGTGACGAGATGACCAAGAAGCTGGGCAATGTCGTCGGCAACTTGAACAACTCGGCCCAGGGTCTCTCGTCGACCGCCGAACAGCTTTCCAGCGGTGCCGAACAGGCGACGAATCTTTCGACGTCGGTTTCGGCCGCGGCGGAAGAAATGTCGGCGAATATGAACGGTGTCAGTGCCTCGACCGAACAGGTCACCGCGAACGTCCGCAGCGTGGCCGCCGCCATCGAAGAGATGACCGCCAGCATCGCCGAAGTCGCTCAGAATGCCGAACGGGCTGCTGGTGTGGCTCACGAAGCTGCCATCCTCACGGAAACGAGTTCGGCCAAGATTGGTCAACTCGGGACCGCGGCGACGGAAATCGGCAAGGTGATCGAAGTGATTCAGGACATCGCCGAGCAGACCAATCTGCTGGCTCTGAACGCCACGATTGAAGCGGCCCGCGCTGGTGAAGCCGGTAAAGGTTTCGCAGTGGTGGCTACGGAAGTGAAGGAACTCGCCAAGCAGACGGCCACGGCGACCGACGACATCCGCAGCCGCATCGAAGCCATTCAGGCGGCGACCAACGAAGCCGTCCATGCAATGGGTGAGATCGAAGCCGTCATCCGGAACGTTAACGACGTCTCGCGAACCATTGCCTCGGCGGTGGAAGAGCAACGCATCACCACGACCGAGATTTCGCGGAACGTCGCGGAAACGACGCAAGCCGTGGATACCGTGTCGCGGAGCATTGCCGAATCGGCCACGGCCAGCCGTGAAATCACGGAGAATATGACCAAGGTCGATCAGGCCTCGCGGCAAACTTCGGTGGGGGCTTCCTCCGCCAAGGACGCCGGTGAAGAACTGCTCAACCTGGCCAATGATCTGCAGGGTCTGGTGCAACAATTGAATCGAGAATCGGTGGGCGCGAAGTAAGGCTCGCTTTCGGACAGCCAGGGAGCCTTGAAACGCCCGGTTTCAGGGCTCCCTGTGTCTGAATGATGAGCTATGTTTTCCTCACAACTTCGTTATCAACACCGAAGTGCTCCCCGTGGGCCATGGCCCGCATCTGAACCACGGAAGTGACCGGGTTTGTCCCGCAAGGATGGACCATGAGATCAACGAAACCGGGACACGGCGAACTTCGCATCGGTCCCACGACGCTTGCTGAAACCGAAACGACCGATCCCGCGTTCGATCGGTACGTCATGCCTGGAGCCATCGTGACAACGCTCACTGCCTCGACGACTCCGCCTGCCGAAGCCGCCACCGAAAAAGTCCGCGTGCTGGTGGTTGATGACTCGCTCATCTACCGCAAAGTGGTCCGCGATGTTCTTGCCTCGCTTCCGCAAGTGGAAGTCGTCGGCTCCGCGGCCAACGGTCGCATTGCGATCGACAAGATCGAACAATTCTCGCCCGACATGATCACGCTCGACTTCGAGATGCCCGAACTGGACGGCCTCGGCGTGTTGAAGTGGCTGCGGCAATCGAAACGGCCGACCAAAGCCGTCATGCTCAGCGCTCTTACCATCGAAGGGGGTGAGGCCACACTGCAAGCCCTGCAGGAAGGGGCCTTCGACTTCGTCGTCAAACCCTCGGGCAGCAACGCTCATCAGAATCAGTTGGACCTGGAAACGGCACTGCTGCATCGTGTCGAAGCCATGCAGTTGCTGCTTGCGGGAAAGCGTCCGCGCCGGAGTGATCTGCGCGGGACGGCTTCGGCCAGCGTGGCGGTTGCACCCAGGTCACCCGTGTCGACAGCCCGTCCCGAAGCCGGTGCCCACCGAGTCGGGATTGTCGCGATTGGTGTTTCAACCGGTGGTCCCGATGCCCTGCGCACGATGCTGCCGCATCTGCCTGCAAATTTTCCCGTTCCGATCGCCATCGTGCAGCACATGCCGCCGGTCTTCACAAAGTCACTGGCAGACAGCCTGAGCAAAACCTGCCGGCTGCGCGTGATGGAAGCCACGGACGGGCAGCTCATCAAGCCGGGTGAAGTGGCCATTGCTCCCGGTGGCAAGCAGATGCGGATTTACAGAACGGCCGCGGGTCACGCCCAGGTGAAACTGACCGACGACGCGCCTGTGCAAAGTTGCCGCCCGTCTGTCGACTACATGCTCTGCTCACTCGCGGAATCTTTCGGCAACCAGACGTTGTCGGTCATCATGACGGGCATGGGTTATGACGGCGTCGATGGTTGCCGCCGCTTGCATGCGCTGGGTGCACCGGTGATCGCTCAAAACGAAGCCACTTGCGTGGTCTTCGGCATGCCGAGGAAACTGGTGGAAGAAGGCATCGCCGATGTCGTTGCCCCGCTGAATTCCATCGCTGCGGAAATCAGCCGCTTTGCCGGGAGGGTGACGCGCTGATGAAGCTTACCGACGATGAAATCGCCCGTGTGTGCCGCCTGGTCGATGAGCTAGCTGGCATTCAATGGGATGCCAGTAAGGCTTATCTGATCGAGAGCCGGTTGCCGTCGCTGCTGCGAGATCACAAGTGCACGGATCTGACCGATCTGGTTTCGAAAGTCCGCGCGAACATCAGCCCTCAGATTCGTGCCGACTTCGTCGATGCGATCACCACGCGGGAGACGTTGTTCTTCCGTGATGAGTCTCCGTTTGAAGCGCTGCGTCACAAGGCGCTTCCCGAGATCATCGACGCGAAATCCAAATCAACGTGGGCCCGTCGGTTACGCTTCTGGTCTGCCGCGTGCAGCAGCGGGCAGGAACCGTACAGCCTGGGAATTATCCTCCGCGAACTGATCGAAGATATCGACGATTGGGACGTGCAGATTCTTGCCACGGATCTTTCAACAGCCGCACTCGCTTCAGCCAGTAAGGGTGTTTACTCCGACTTTGAGATGTCGCGCGGCATTGATCCCCGCCGCCGCGACAAGTATTTCCGCAAAGTTGAAGGGGGCTGGAAGATCTGCGACGAGGTCCGGTCGATGGTCATGTTTGCCAAGCGGAACCTATTAGAGCCGTTCACAAACATTGGCCCGTTTGACGTAGTTTTCTGCCGAAATGTGGCGATCTATTTTGACACACCTGTAAAACGAGATCTGTTTGAGCGCCTGGCAGGCGTGTTAACCCAGAACGGGGCTTTGTTTGTGGGATCGTCCGAATCGCTATCGGCATTCGGCGACCGGTGGAAGCCGCTCCATCATTGCCGCGGTATTTTTTATCAGCCGAACCGCGAGAATCTCGGTCCGGTGGCCAGCGTCGCCGCCACATCGCCACTGTCCCGACCGGTAACTCCCATTCCCAGTGCACGCTCTTCGCCAACCACACCGCCCGCCCGGCCGCTGACCGCCACGGCAACCCCGGCGAAGCCAGCCCCGACAGCGGCTCCCGCAGCCGCTGTGAAGCCCTCC
>JBGSUN010000308.1:0-14377 GCA_041753475.1 Planctomycetaceae bacterium
TGGCCACCGCCGTCCCTCCCTGGAACGCGAATCCGAATTTCCTGGCGACAGCCTACAAAAACCTCCCGCGCTGCGAAAAGCCTCCCGCATTCTGGAATCGCTGAAATCTCCCTGTCCGGCACCCAGAAACGGAAGAGCCCAACTTCGTTCCTGACCGGCTGGAAGTGATCGCGGACGAAATCCAAGTGCTCGGTTCCGCGGTGATGGGGCTGACGCTGCACTGCTGTCGCTGCCACACCCACAAGTTCGATCCCTTGCCACAGCGTGATTATTATCGCCTGGCGGCGACCCTCAAAGATGCACTCGATGAGCACGACTGGATCGGCCCGGAAGACCGGCGGTTGCCGTTCGTCACGTCCTCCGAGCGCGAAGTGTGGAAGCAGCATCAGAATTCGATTGACGAACGGATCGCCCCGCTCAAGCAGCGCGAGAACGACGAAACGGATGCGGCGGCCAAGAAGAAGCTTCAGGAAGAGATTCAAGCGATTGAAAAAGAGCGTCGCCCCGAACCGACAATTCGTGCGCTGTGGTCGCGCGGAGAACCGTCACCGACGTACGTCCTGAAGCGCGGCAACTATCTCACCGCGGGGATCGAAGTCGGGCCGGGTGTACCATCGATGCTCACCGATGGCCGCACGCCGCTACATGTCGCGCCGCCGTGGCCGGGTGCGAAAACCACCGGGCGACGATTGGCACTCGCGAAATGGCTCACACAGCCGGATCATCCCCTCACCGCCCGTGTGATGGTCAACCGTGTCTGGAAGCATCATTTCGGCACGGGACTGGTGACCACGCTCGGCAACTTCGGTAAGACCGGATCGCTACCCTCGCATCCGGAGTTGCTCGACTGGCTCGCACGTGATTTTGTTCGCCAAGGTTGGAGTCTCAAATCGCTGCATCGACTGCTGGTGACATCGAGCACCTATCGGCAGAGTTCGCACATCACACAGGAGATGATTGCCGCCGATCCTGACAATCGCTTGCTGTCGAGAATGCCGCTGCGTCGCCTCGAAGCGGAAATCGTACGAGATGCCCTGCTGTCGGTCGCCGGACAGCTCGACGACACGCCGTTCGGACCGGCCGATGATGTCGATGTCCGGGGGGACGGCCTCGTCACTGCGAAAGGAGCGACGACTGGCGGGCGGCGGAGTGTCTATGTGCTGCATCGTCGGACGAAATTGCCGACGATTCTGGAAAGTTTTGATTCGCCGCAGATGGGGCCGAACTGTCTGGAGCGGGGGGAATCGATTGTCGCGCCGCAGGCGCTGCATCTGTTCAACAACGCCACGGTTCATTCGTGGGCGAAGCTGCTCGCGGATCGTGTGCTCACTGAAGCGGGACCGGATCCCGCCGCACAGTTGCGGCTGTTACACCGTGTCGCCTTCGGGACATTACTTGACGGCACTGCGTTGAAGGCGGCCATCGCCGATCTCGATGCCCTGCGACAACATTGGCGAATGACGTTAAAAGATCAACCCGACGCTGATGTGGAAGCCTCGCGGCGGGCGTTGCAGAACTATTGCCATGCGATCATGAATTCCGCCGCGTTTTTGTATGTCGATTGACGATCAACATTCATTCCTCCATAGCGAGCAGGAATGCCTGCATCGGATTGAATTCCTAAAACAACGGCAAGCGACGAAACAGGCACACGGGTGAAGCGCACCGCTCATCACGCGGAGCGTGATGGCTACAATGTGGCCATCACGCTCCGCGTGATGAGCGGACGAATCACGAGCGCCGCGATTCACAGAGGACTGAGGAGTGACAACGATGCTGGCTGGCAATCCCATTCCGCGCCGCGATTTTCTTTACGGCGTTGGTTCCACGCTGCTGATGACATCGCTATCGCAACTCATGGGGCGCGATGCCACCGCTGTCGAACGACGCCGCAGCTTCAATCTACAGCCGCGGACGACCGATCACCCACCGAAAGCGCGGGCCGTCATTCATCTCTTCATGAATGGCGGCCCGAGCCAGATGGACCTGTTCGATCCGAAGGAAGAACTGACGAAACGCCACGGCGAAGACTACTTCAACAAGATCGCCGGAGAAGTCGAGTTCCCCGATGCGGCCGGGGCGATCATGAAAAGCCCTTTTCAGTTCGCGCAACATGGCGAGAGCGGCATGTGGGTCTCCGATGTCCTGCCGCACTTCGCGAAGCAGGTCGACAATGTCACCATGATCCGGTCGATGCACACGACCAACCTCACACACGAACCGGCGCTCTACAAGATTCATTCCGGCAGCGAGTTCATCGGCCGGCCGTCACTCGGCGCGTGGGTGTCGTACGGACTTGGCAATGAGAACCAGAATCTGCCGGCGTATGTGGTGCTCGATGATCCACAGGGACTGCCCGTCAACGGGATCGATAACTGGACTTCGGGGTATCTGCCACCGTTGTATCAGGGAACACGATTTCGCGCGACGGGATCGCCGGTCCTCGATTTGAAACCGGATTACCAGCAACCGGACGCGATCACGCAGTTGGAACGTTCTTTACTGGCACGGCTGGATGAACAGCACCAGCGTGCGCGACCGGAACGCCCACAACTCGCGGCACGGATTGCGTCGTACGAACTCGCCGCGCGGATGCAACTCGCCGCGACCGATGCACTCGATCTCTCACAGGAAACCGCCGCCACGCTGGAGATGTACGGCATCGACACGCCCGTCACCGATTCATACGGCCGCCGGTGCCTCATCGCCCGGCGGCTGGTCGAGCGGGGCGTACGGTTTGTGCAGCTCTTCATCAACAGCCAGATCTGGGACAACCACGGCAACATCGGTACGGCCCTGAAGGACGCCTGTGAGCGGACCGACAAACCCACGGCGGCATTGCTTGCGGACTTACACCAGCGCGGCCTGCTCGACGACACGCTGGTGTTATGGGGCGGGGAAATGGGCCGGTTGCCGATCTCGCAGTTGCCGCCCGATAAAGATCCGGCGAAAGCCGGCCGCGATCACAACAAGAACGCGCTGTGCATGTGGATGGCCGGCGGCGGAGTGAAGCGGGGGTTTGTGCTCGGCGCGACCGACGAACTCGGTTTCGCCGCCGTGGAGAACCGCGTCAGCGTCGAGGACTGGCACACCACGATTCTGCATCTGCTGGGACTCGATCACGAACGCCTGGCCATCGAACGCAACGGCCTCACCGAACGGCTGACCGGCGTGACCCATCCACGGATCGTGTCCGAGATCCTCGCGTGATTTCACAGAAACTGGCTGCCGACCGATCATTTCTCCGCCTTGGGAAACCCAGCCTGCAAGAGCTGGCGGTAACCGGGTTGAAGTGGGCGGAGGTCACGTTGGAGTTTTGACAAGACTTCCGTCGCCTTCAAACAGCGCGATCCGGCCGCACAGTGCAGATAGACAATCGCATCCTTCGGAACCAGCTCGTCCAGTTCGGTGGCGGTCAGCCCGTTCTGAATCCGGCTCAACGGAATGTGCTTGGCCTGCTGCAGGTGACCGCGATTCCATTCGTCCGGTTCTCGCACATCGATCAACACGGCTTTCTTGGTATCGAGGTTGGTTTTGACCGCGTCCAGGGAGTCCTTCGTGTGCTCCGCCGCTGAAAGGCTTGTGCAGAGTCCAAGAATCACCACGGTCGCCAGAGACCGAATCGTTGTCGATTGCATCCGTCTTCCTCTCACAAGAGTGTCACGAATTCCATTCACATCAAGGTGCGGGTTTCTGCCACGTTGTTGCACCGCCGCGTTGAATGTGTGCCCGCAGCGCCGCGGAGAGTTCCTGGACCACTTTCTTATTCTTTCCGATCACGTTGGTCTTCTCCAGCGGATCGTCTTTGAGATGATACAGTTCCAGCGGGCTGTACGGATCGTTCTGCATCAGCTTCCAGTCGCCGCGGATGATTGCATGGTAGTCTTTGCCGCCGTAAACCGGTCCTCCTTCACGGCGGACGAAGTACAAATCCCGCGGGGTGGTGATGGTGCCGCCGCGCAAAATCGGAACCAGACTAACGGCATCCAGATCCGTGGCAGGCTTCACACCGGCCAATTCGAGGAACGTCGGGAACAGATCGAAGTTCAACCCCGAATAGTCACTGCGCGATCCGGCTGCAATCTGTCCCGGCCAACGGGCGAGAAACGGCACTCGCAACCCACCATCGTAATGGCTTTGCTTGCCGTCGCGCCAGGGGTCATTGTTCTGTCCATGGGGCAATGAGCCGCCGTTGTCGGCAGTGAAGACCACCAGCGTGTTCTGATCCAAGCCGGAGTCTTTTAATGTCTGGAGGACACGGCCCACACTGTGATCGAGATGTTCGACAAAGGCGACATTCTTCGCGCGGAGTTCCGATAATTGCGGTGCCCGTGCCTTCACTTTTGCGAGCCATTCCGCCGGCGGTTCGATCGGGAAGTGCGGGGCGTTGTACGCCAGGTAGAGAAAAAAGGGTTGGTCGGTTTTTTGTGCCCGCTCTCGCAGATACCCGGTCGCCCAATCGGTGAAGAGGTCGGTGGCGTGCCCCGGTGGGTCAATCACTTCGGCATTGCGGCGCAGATAGTTGATGCCGTGACGGAGATGGTGAGTGTAACTCTCCATCATGTCGCCAAGGAAACCATGAAAGAAATCAAAGCCACGCTCGTTCGGTGTGTTTGGCGATTCCAGGCCGAGATGCCACTTGCCAACGATCGCGGTGTGGTAGCCCGCAGACTTCAATGCGTTTGCCAACGTGGGAACGTGGGGAGCAAAGTAACCCCACGAATCTTCGGGGCGTGTGCGGATCACCCCGGGAACACCAACGCGGTCGGGATAGCGGCCGGTCAGCAACGCGGCCCGTGACGGCGAGCAAACCGTGCCATTGGCCCGCATCGAGGTGAAGAGCATTCCCTCGGCGGCGATACGGTCAATCTGCGGAGTGCGCACATCGGAAGCGTGATACGTCGAAACATCACCGTAACCGTGGTCGTCGGTGAAGATCAGCAGAAAGCTCGGCGGGGCAGCGGAGGCGGGACAACTTCCGACAAACAACATTCCACACACCAGCGCGATGGATTTCAACGGTGCTTCTCCATACAGCCGACGAAGTGATGATGTGCCACGGCCGTGGCACACGGAATCAAGACTTCAACAGATAGCAAAATCTGCATCGCGCGAGTCAGGCACGACGTCTCACATCCATGCGAGTGTGAGTTTCTCTCCGTGCTGCTTGTGGGCCGGACTGATGGACCGCAGCTCCAGCGTGAGGCCTTTTTCGCTGACTTCGGCCAAGACCCAGCCGTTCGGTTTTCCTTCCGCAAAGACATACGCCACCGGCGGCAAATTGATCATGTAGATCGCCCCGCGCCGCTCTGTGGTCCAGTTGTGCGAATGGCCAAAGATGAACGCTTTGACGTGTTTGTGACTGGCCAACAGTTCCATGAATTCCTTCGTGTCCTGAATCCCGCCCCACGGCTTGCCTTCGGCGGGAGGTTCAAACTGCGGCGTGTGATGGGCCACCACAATCGCGGGTTTCTCCGACCGTGCGGCCAACGCCTTGGCCAACCAGGCGCGCTGCTCGGCCCCAATTTCGCCGGTGACGACATTTACCTGTGTGAGGGAATCCAGCAGGAACCAGTTCGCGTGGGGGGACTCGATGATCGTGACATGCTTAGCTTCGAGCAGCGGTCGCTCCGGCTTTTGTTGTTTCAACGCTTCGTAGAACGGACCACGGTCGTCATGATTGCCCATCGTCATGTGCAAGGGGAAGCCGGCCTGGCTCAATGGTGCCACGCATCCCGCCAAGTTGGCATAATCCGCGGGCAACCCTTTCAGATATGCGCAATCTCCGTTGAGAATCACGCCTGACGGCTTCACTTTGTTCGCCAGAATCTCGCGGACGACTTGTTGCAAGTTCGCCGTCATGTTCGTGTTCCGCACCGCAACATCCGGTCCTTCGGGAATGTGCGTATCGGACAGGAGCGCGAACACGTTGGGGTTCGCATCGGCGTCGGCACTCCATCCCTGCCGGTAGACGAGTAGACCTGCGGCGATGGCAGCACTCTGTGCGAGAAACGAACGTCGGGTCAGCGGGGCAGCATGCAAGGGCATGAGAACGGCTCCGAGAGTTAGGCAGCGAATCAGCAGCAACACAGGTTTCGGCATCAAACCGCATGTCGTCGGGATTTGCAATTACGGACGCCTCTGACATCCATCTGCTTCCAAGCCAGCGACCATGGCACGAGCCGAGAGCGCCGTTTGAGATCACGTTTCCACCCGCGCATCGGTCGCATCGGTGGCATTGATGGCACGGGAGAGTTATGTTGCCCGTATCAACGGAATCCACTCTGACTTCCGGAAGCGTCACTCCGACGCGGCCGTGAAACACATCCTGAGGAGCGCCACCATGTCGAAGTCCGTGACACCAATTCATCGACGTCGGTTTTTGAAGACCGCCGCGGCTGCCGCGAGTGCTGCCTTTGCAGCGCCGATGATTATCCCGAGTTCCGCCTTGGGACTCGACGGTGCTGTTGCCCCGAGTGAACGCATCGTGGTTGGTGGGATCGGTATCGGCAACCGCGGGACGTATGACCTCGGCTGCTTCCTCGAACAGAAAGACGTTCAATTCGTCGGCATCTGCGATGTCAAAGAAGCCCGCCGCGTCGCCATCAAGAAGAGGGCCGATGAACATCACGGCAACAACAACTGCGAGATGTACCGCGATTTCCGGGAGTTGCTCGACCGGAACGACATCAATGCCGTGTTGATCGCCACCGGACCGAACTGGCATGCGACGATGTCGACGTACGCCGCGCTCGCTGGCAAAGACGTCTATTGCGAAAAGCCGTGTACGAAGAACATTTCGCAGAGCCTGCTGCTGGCGGACACGTTTCGGCGGACGGGGCGGGTCTTCCAGGCGGGAACACAGCGCCGCAACCTGCCACACTTTGCGTTTGCCTGCGGACTGGCTCGCAACGGCAAGCTCGGCAAGCTCAAGCGAGTCTATGCTCACCCGGCGGGCATGCAAGCCATGACCAGTGGGTGGCTGCCCGCCGAACCGGAGCCGGATAAATCCGTCGCCGATTGGGATCTGTATCTCGGACCCGCAGCGTGGCGGCCGTTCAATGAACGGACACTGCGCGACGGCTTCAACTTCGAAAAGGGAGGCGGCATGGTCGGCGGGGGCGTGCTCGAATGGGGCTCGCACTGTGTCGACCTGTGCCAATGGGCCGTCGGCGATTGTCCCCCGCCTGTGGTCTATAACGCGCCGGAGAATGGTGAGTTGGTCGCCAAGTATGAGAGCGGCATCGAACTCGTCTTCCGGGAAAAAGGCTGGATTCCGCTCGGTTCGTGCCCCGTTCGCTTTGAGGGCGAAACGGGTTGGGTGGAAGCGGGCGACAGTGGCAAGATGGTGCTCAGTTCCCCGGCCCTGCTCGCCGGTCGCACGGTGGAAGAAATCGGCGGTTACCCGGCCACCTTCCACGTCCGCGACTTCCTCGACTGCGTGAAGACCCGCGGGTTGCCGAAGGGGAACGTCGACGCCGCCCGCAACGCCCACATCACCTGTCACGGAGCGAACATCGCGTTGTTCCTCAACCGGCAAGTGAAGTACGACAACGCCAAGAACGAGTTCATCAACGACGACGAAGCCAACCGCCTGCGCTCAGAAGCCCTGCGTGAACCGTGGCGGTTGTAGTCGATAGCGTCCCCTCCTCAACCTTGATGAAACCGGCTTTGTACCGTCCTCGTGTTCTTGATTGAGACGGTCCCACATCATCTGTGATTCCACTCCCGGGATTTATAATATGTTTTCGACCCGTTCGTTCTCTCCGATTGCGGCTCTGTTCGCCGCCGCCCTAGCGGTGCTTTCCGCCACACCCGCCTTCGCGCAAGACCTGAAGTCGAAGACCGCGGCGGAATTGATGGAGATTCTGAAGTCCGACGGTCCTAAAGCTGATAAGGCCCTGGCGTGCAAGTTCCTCGCTGTGCGTGGTTCCAGCGAGGCGGTGCCGCTGCTCGCCCCGCTGTTGGCCGACGAACAACTGAATTCGTGGGCCCGGATTCCGTTGGAAGCGATCCCCGGTCAAGAAGCCGACGAGGCCTTGCGGACCGCTGCGGATACGCTGCAAGGACGGTTACTCGTGGGGGTAATTAATTCTCTCGGTGTCCGTCGGGATGCCGGAGCCGTGCTGTTGTTGACGAAGCATCTCGACAGCGGAGACGTGGAAGTTGCCACGGCGGCGGCTGCGGCGTTGGGTCGAATCGGCAGCGAAGCCGCTGCTGCACCGCTTCGCAAGAGCCTGGCCGCCGCGAAGCCGGTTCCGATTCGCACCGGTGTGGCCTACGGGTGCGTGATGTGTGCCGAGCGATTGGACAAGGATGGCAAGTCCGAACTGGCCGTGGAAATCTACGACGAAGTCCGCAAGGCCGACGTGCCGTTTCCGCGGATCATCGAAGCGACGCGTGGAGCGATCCTCGCGCGGAAAGAAGCCGGGGTGCCGCTGTTGCTCGAACAACTCCGTTCGCCGCACAAGGGATTGTTCCAACTCGGTTTGAGCACGGCCCGGGAGTTCCCCGGCAAAGAAATCGACAAAGCCCTGGCGGCGGAACTCGACACCGCGCCTCCCGAACGGGCCGCGGTGATCGTCACCGCGATGGCTGACCGAACCGACACCGTCGATCTCTCCGCCGTGATGAAAGCCGCTGAGAAAGGACCGTTGCCGGTTCGCTTGGCCGCCACGTCGGCCCTCGGCCGCATCGGGAATGGATCGTGTCTGACCACGCTGCTGAACGTGGCGACGGAAGGAAATGCGGAACTCACGGACGTGGCCCGTGGTGCCCTTGCGGCGCTGGACGACGAAAGCATCGACAAAGAGATCGCCGCTCAGTTGCCCAAAGCACAGGGCAAGACCCAACTCTTGCTGATTGAACTGACCGGGCTACGACAAATCGAAGCGACTGCCGATCTGGTCAAAGCGCTCGACAGTTCCGACAAGACGGTTCGTACCGCCGCACTGACTTCGCTCGGAGCAACCGTTCCGCAGAAGGGTTTGTCGGTACTCATCAATCAGGTCGTGTCCCCCAAGAAGGCAGAAGATGCCGCCGCGGCGCAGACTGCGTTGAAAACCGCCGCCATCCGGATGCCGGATCGGGAAGTCTGTGCAGCCGAAATCTCTACGGCCTATGAAAAAGCCCCGGCGTCAACAAAGGTGACGCTCCTCCAAATCCTCGCTGAAGTTGGTGGAACCAAAGCCTTGGCGACGGTCGCTGGTGCTGCGCGAAGTAACAATGACCTGCTACAGGACGAGAGCAGCAAGCTCCTCGGGAAATGGATGACCGCCGACGTCGCACCGGTGCTGCTCGATCTGTCGAAGACGGTTCCCGGCGAGAAGTACCAGGTGCGGGCGATGCGCGGATATCTCCGCGTGGCCCGGCAGTTCGTGATGCCGGAAGCCGAACGGCTGGTCATGTGCCAAAAGGCGTTCGATGCGGCCCAACAAACCGCGGAGAAGCGATTGGTCCTCGATATTCTGAAGCAGTATTCCAGCGTCGAGACCCTCAAAATGGCGATCAACATCGCCAAGGTGCCCGAACTGAAAGACGAAGCCACACAGGCGGCCCTGTTCATCGCGCAAAAGTCCGGGAGCAAATCGGACGAAGTGAAGTCACTACTGACGAAACTGAACCTTGCGAAGGTGAAGGTCGAGATTGTGAAAGCCCAGTACGGTGCCGGCGCGAATCAAAAAGATGTCACGAAAGTGCTCCAGGACCGGGCCAGCGACCTGCAATTGATCGCCTTGGCGTCGGACTCCTACAACGAAGCGTTCGGCGGCGATCCCGCCCCGAGCACGGTCAAGCAACTGAAAATCCAATACCGGATTAACGGTAAGGTCGGCGAAGCGACGTTTGCCGAAAATGCACTGATCGTCCTCCCGATGCCGAAGTAACGATCCATCCGTGTAAAGAGTCGAGGCAACGCCCCGTCCTGTGGGGTCCGCGGCCGAATTTCCACAAGTCAACGGCCCTTGTGTTTCCCGCGGGAAACACAAGGCGTGGTTGACTTTTTCACGGGGGGAGACTACCGTCGGAGGTGAGTCGCCCTGCCGTCCGCAACCAGTTGTGGAGCAAGGGGTTCCTACGGCGACTTCCGGCGCGGAGGTGCCGGTGCGAATCCCGTTTCCTAACGGACTGTGAGACAGCCCTCATGGCCTCGCGTGTATCATTTTTGTTCGCGTTGATCGTCAGTGGTTGGATTTCCACAAGCACGGCCTTCGCACAAACCGCTCCTGCTGGCCCGGAATTGAACTGGGCCGAGAAAATGTTCGAGCGGCTGAACCTCGACTTCGGCGTGGTCGCCCGCGGCGCGGAATGCAAGTACCAGCTCAAGCTCCGAAATCTCTACCAGGAAACGATCAACATCACGAACGTTTCCACCTCATGCGGTTGCTCGGCAGCCAAGCCCAGCAGCAATCAGATTCTAAGCGGCCAGGAAGCCTTTATCGAAATCTCGATGGACACCGCGCGGTTCATGCGCGAAAAGACGTCTTCCGCTTTGGTAACGCTCAGTGAACCGACAAAAGGACTGCGCGTCGAGGTCAAGATTCCGCTGAAGGTTTACATCCGGACCGATGTCGTTTTCACCCCGGGATCGGTAAATTTCGGCGCGGTGGATCTCGGTGCCGGCAGCGAACGGAAGATCACGCTGGCCTATGCCGGGCGAGCGGATTGGAAGGTGTTGAACATCAAATCGCCGAAGCCGTACATTTCGGCCCAGGCCGTTGAAACCTCGCGCAACCCGGCCGCAGGGACTGCGAACTACGATCTCGTGGTCACCCTGGCAGCCGATGCCCCAGCGGGTGCCGTCCGTGAACAGTTAACCCTGGTCACCGACGATCAAGCCAACCCACATGTGCCGCTCCCCGTGGAAGCCCGAGTGGAAGCGGATATCGTCATCCAGCCGGAAGAGCTGGCGCTCGGCACCGTTGCGGCTGGACAGTCCAAAACGATGAACCTGATTATCCGCGGCAAGAAGCCGTTCAAGATCGAGAAGATTGAATGCGATCGGGCAGAGAACCCGTTCAAGATGCGGCTGCCGATCGACGAGAAGACCGTGCACGTGGTTCCCTTGACGTTTGTGGCCCCCGAACAAGCCGGAGCCGTTACCGATCGATTTACCGTGACGATTTCGGGTCGTCCGGAGCCGTTGACGTTCAAAGCCTCGGGTAAAGTCGTCGTCGCCGCCCCTACCCCGACAACGAAGTAGGCCGCCGTCGATTTCGGTCGTCCATACAAACAGCCCAGGGAAGGACTTCCCTGGGCTGTTTGCGTTTGAATCAATGAAAAAACCTCTGGGGAATCAAGTCCCCAGAGGTGGTCGATGTGTGCCCGGGTCGGAGGAAAAAGGCCGGCGATGAATTCGCCCAAACTGGCACACCCGTATAACTACCGAAACTTGTACCGCGCCACCCTGAAATGTCAACGATTCATCCGGTGCGGCAGCAGAATTCACAATTGAGCGGAACGGGGCGCGGCACGCGACCAATCAGCACGGGGCGCGATCCCGCACAAGCGCGGCAGAAGCTGGTCACTGACAGAACTATTTCTTCAACGTTGTCGCTACGGGCTGACGGCCGGAGCGGGCCTGCTCAGCGATGGCTTCCGCAGAGATCTGATCAACCAGATCCTGACCGTACTCGTCCATCTCGATGACGAGCCCATCCACGCGGCCGGAAAAGTACATGTACATAATCAGAGCGGGAATGGCGATGAGCAACCCAACGGCGGTGGTCAGCAGAGCGAGCCCGATGCCTCCTGCCATTTCCGCTGATTTCCCCATCGAGTCCGATACCGCAATGCTGTTGAACGACTCGATCATCCCCACCACGGTCCCCAAAAGTCCCAGCAGGGGGGAGACCGTCGCGGCGCCGTTGAGCACCCGCAAATGCGACCGCAACTGGCTGAGCTGACGCTCGCCGCCGTCAATGATCGCCTGCTCGACTTCCACACTCGGCTTGCCCCATTTTTTCAGGCCGTGGGCAAAGATCATGGCAATCGGGCTGCCGTTCTCATCGCAGAGTTTCATAGCTCCTTTGGCATCGACCTTGCCTTGCTCGATGTGCTCAAAGAACCGCTTCACGAACGGCTTGGGAATGACACGACCACGGCGCAGCACCACCATCCGCTCAATGGAGAACCACACGACCACAATGGAGCAGAGCCCCAGCGGGTACATGAAGACCCCTAGCGCGAAGAGGACTTCGATTGGATCGCGGGGAATCCCCTTGCGTGCCGCCTTAACCGCCGGCTTGGCCCCAGCGTCTGCGGCCGGTGAAACGGGGTCCGGCGTGGCAGGGCCACTCTCCTGTGCGGAGCCCCAACCGGCCAGGGCGAGCCCACACCACACCACCAGCATTAACAGCCGCGGTGTGCCGCGGTGAGTGGTGACGTTGACCGTTCGTGTGACCACGCGCTCGACTCCGTTCGAGTTGCTTTGTTGACTGTGCGGAAATGAGTTCCGTCACGCCCGGTCCGGCTGCAATCTCTTCACCGGACGCATCATTCTACCGAAACTGGCGTCCGCCCCAATCCGAGTTCTGTCCCGCCCACGAATTCATCGAATTCCAGGACGGGGGCACACTCGGCGGGCTGTAGCGGCCCGTATTCCAGGGCGACGCTGGAACTGGGTACAGTTCCAGCCGGTTCCCCGTGCCGGTTGGACCGGGATGGATGGCGATGCCGTGGTTGGCATCCTGAGGGGACCACGGTGCGACGATCAATTCTTTTGTCGTCGCCGGCTGCGGAGCTGTGACTACGGAATTCATGGTGTGCAACGATACCGCCACGGGTTCCAGTACTTTTTGAGCCTGAATCGGGGCCGGCGTTTGTTCCAGTTCGACAAGAAACTCGGTGACGTCCAGTTCCACAAGATTCTTGGCAATCGGCAGCGTCGGCACTGCCGTCAGGTCCTCGTCGATATCCTGCGGCGGCGGCACCAACTCCTCGTCGGCGAGGCCCGATTCAGGAGGCAACAGCAAGGCCACGCCTTCATCACTAGTCTCAGTTTCGTCGTCAAATGCGGACTCAATTTCGTCCACCGGCACAACCGGTGTCGGCGGAGCGATCTCAGCTTCAGGCAGGAGTGCCGAGGCCGGTTGCACCGGCGCATGCCGTGGCCGGCTCCACCCGAGCGTTCGAGGCGTGCTGTAGGTTTGATTCATCGCTGACGACGGCGGAAGTGGCGGAATCTCCTGCAGCATCGGTCCGGAAGATTCCGCAGGCGGAGAGTACATCGGCGCGGAAGGCTCGATGGGTGTCGGCGATCCCTGTGGAGAACGAATCCCCAACTGACGGCAGCCGATGGTGCTCAACAACGTCGCGGTTGCCAGAATGGCGGTGTTTCGCCACGAAATGCGGTTTGTGCGCGACATGCGAGGCGCCCTCCCGGTTGGCTAGGCCCGCCTCCCTGCGTGGCAATGGTCCGTCCGGCAAGCCCTCAACAGGCTTCCGCGGGCGGACACCATCCGTGTGTCAGTTCCTGCATCAGAGATCGGCCGGTTTTGCCGGGTTTGCCGCGGGAATTCAGCAACCCGCTCAGAAAAGCCTGCGCGGACCATGCTTCGCATCCGGCTTGTGCCGAGGCGCGAAACTCTAACGAAGAAGCCCGACATTGACCGAAATGCCGGGCTTCTGGATTGTGACGCGAACTGGACCACCGCCAGCGGTTACTGCTCCATCACGTCCTTTTCCTTGGCGTCTGCATAGGCATTCACTTTCCCTTCGTAGGTCTTGGTGAGTTCCTGAATGTCATCCTTCAGGCCCGTGTGCAGGTCTTCGCTGAGGAGTTTGTCTTTCAGCAGTTGATCGGCGTGCTTGTTGGCGTCGCGGCGGATATTCCGGATCGACACCCGGGCATCTTCCGCCAGGTCTTTCACGCGGGTCACCATCTGCCGGCGGCGTTCGGTCGACAAGGGCGGGACGTTGAGCCGAATCACGCGGCCATCAGAATTCGGGGCCAGTCCGACATCGCTGGACTGGATCGCCTTCGAGATTTCCCCGATCACCGACGGATCGAACGGCTTGATGAGAATCTGCTGCGGTTCCGGAACGCTGATGGTCGCCATCTGCTTCAAAGGCGTCGGTGAACCGTAGTAATCGACGCGGATGTTGTCGACCAACCCGGCATTGGCCCGGCCGGTCCGCAAGCCCTGGAGCTGTTCATGAACCACGCTGGCGGCTTTCTCCATGCGTTCTTCGGCATCCAGCAATATGTCGTCCGGGTTCATGATCGCAGACCTTTCGTCGTCGTCTCGTCGAGGTTCACCAATTGTCCCTGTTCCTTAAGAAGGTACCGTGAACCGCCGTGGGTGAAAAGTTCGGCGGTTTGATGATGGGGGCACTGCGTGATTCCACGCGAGGCGCGAAACCGCAAGCGTGGATCGGC
>JBGSUN010000309.1:0-4689 GCA_041753475.1 Planctomycetaceae bacterium
TGGCCACCGCCGTCCCTCCCTGGAACGCGAATCCGAATTTCCTGGCGACAGCCTACAAAAACCTCCCGCGCTGCGAAAAGCCTCCCGCATTCTGGAATCGCTGAAATCTCCCTGTCCGGCACCCAGAAACGGAAGAGCCAAGTCGGGGAGCTGGGTATGAGAATAATTGCAGTGATGATCCGCAGCGCCTCTGATCCCGAAGGGATCGCAGACTGTAGCCGGTGGTCGCAGCGCAGCGGAGACCACCGGATGAATTGCATGAACGTGACCGCATCCCGGAGGGATGCCAGACGTGTTTGCGAGTTGTTCCCTACGAAGGCAACGCCCCGCGTAACAGAAACCCGCCATCCACGGCCAGCGACGTACCGGTGATGTAGTCCGCGTCCTCCGACGACAGGAACACCGCAACCCGGCCGATCTCTTCCGGGCGACCAAGCCGGCCCCACGGGAGTTTCTTTCCCTCTTCGGCGATGACGTCGGCTCCAAAGGTCGCATGTTCCCCCGGCGTGTCGATCCAGCCCGGTTCGATCACATTCACATTGATGCGGTGCGGCAACAACTCCGCGGCGATGGTGCGGGCCATGTGATTCAACCCCGCTTTGGCCGCGTTGTAAGCGACACTGCGGACATACGGCATCTCGGCATGCACGCTGGAAATGAACACGATCTTGCCACCCCCGCCGCGCTCGACCATGTGCTTGGCAACGGCTTGACTCATCGAGAACCCACCTGCCAACGTTCCTTGCAGCGTCTTGTGAAAAATCTCCGGATCATAATCCAGAAAATCACCCCGCCGGGAGAACGCCGGGTTGCTGACAAGGATGTCGATTCTTCCCAGCGCCGCAATGGCACGCTGCACGATGTCCGCACAGGAAGCATGCTCGAAGGCATCGCCCTCGACAATGACAGCACGGCGACCGAGCGCCGTTATCTCCGCGGCCAATAATTCAGCCTCCGGCGAACGATCCCGATCATTGATGGCGACATCCGCCCCAGCGCGAGCCAGTTCAATCGCACACCCGCGGCCGATGCCCCGTGCGGCGCCGGTGACGAGGGCCGTTTTTCTATGAAGTGCCATGTTTCCGTTGTCCATTTTGAGTTGCCAGAGCGACGAGAGATTCGGATCAAGTCCAGTGCGTCGATGCGGTCTTCTTCTCACCACTGACAACGGACCACTGACAACGGACAATCTATCACCACGCCGTCCAGCCGCCGTCGATCAACAGATTCTGACCAGTCATGAAGCTGCTGGCGTCGCTGGCGAGGAAGACGATCGCCCCTTTGAGTTCGTGCGATTGGCCCATCCGTTTCATCGGGAGCTTGGTCGTCAGGCGCGCGACCATTTCCGCGGGAACTTTTTCCGTGGGGAACGGACCGGGGCTGAGACAGTTCACGCGGATATGGTCCTTCGCCCAATAGGCGGCGAGGTGCCGGGCCATGTGGACGATGCCCCCTTTCAAAGCGTGATAAGCCACGGGGCTGGCGGGGCAGACGCCTTCATACGCATCTGCATACGAAGCGACGACGCCGTACATCGAACCGAGCAGGATGATGCTGCCGGGGGCGCTGCGGTCGACGAGATGTTCACGGAAGACGCGCGACAGTTCAAAGTACCCGGTCGCATTGGCGAGCTGCTGGTTGAACTGTTCCGGCGTGACGGTCGTCCAATCGCTTCCCTGTGCGGAGTGGCCGTTGTTGACGAGAACATCCACCTGGCCGGTGCGCTGCACGATGTCCGCGAATCGTTCTGTTAACGATTCCGGCTGCATGTGGTCCAACTCGGCCCCAAGATGCTGCGCTTCACCAATGCAAGGCAGTGCCGCCGCGGCCGCATCCGCTTTGGCCCGGTCGCGACTCGTAATCACCACCGACGCCCCGGCTTCGGCGAGGGCCCGCGCCATCGCCGATCCAAGATGCCCGGTCCCGCCGGTGATCATCGCCACACGGCCAGTCAAATCAAACAACTGCGAAACGGTGGGCTCGGTCATGCGCGATTCCAAGGATGATGCAAAGGAACGGGAGAAGAGATCCACAGATTTCGCAGATTGACACAGATTCAAACGAAGAAGTGGCTGACGATCGGATTCAAAAATTCTCCTTTGTTTTCAAATCTGTGTGAATCTGCGAAATCTGTGGACCGCATTTCATGCTTCTTCACTTCTGCGGGAGTTCAATCCACTGGGCGTTCGTTGCACTCTGCAGCGCGGCCAGATTGACACGGAGCGTTTGTCGACCTTCGGCGAGTGAACAGGCCGCGGGTTGGCGTTGCTCGACGGCATCGAGAAACGCATTCGCCTGAGCGATGAAGAGCGTGTCGCGTTCCAGTGGGGCGATGGTTTCGTCGTGCCATTCGCTGCTGGGTTCGGTCATCCACCGCCAGCGATGGGCGTGCCATTCCAAGCGAGTAGTGCCGCGGTCGCAGATGACGGTGATGGTCGTTTCGTTCGGGGCCTGGTGCTGATTGAGTGAGAAGCTGCCCATGACACTTTCGTGCCGGGTGATGACATGCACCGTGTCTTCGACGGTGACGCCGTCTAACACTTTGTGGTCGGCGTCGGCCACGAGTTTTGTCACCGGTCCGACGAGCCATTCCCCCGCGTTCATCAGATGGGTGAGGGCATCCTGTATCGCCCCGCCGCCAGTGGCATGCGCTTTGTAGTAGATGTCACGATATGCAGGGCGATACAGCGGGAAATGCTGGCCGGAGACAACCACGATCTGCACCGGTTTACCGAAGCGACCCGAGCGAATCGCGGCCCGCATTTGCTGCAAGCAGGGATGATGCCGCATCACATACGCCACGCCGACGGTGACATCCTTTTCGCTGATGCTGGATGCCAGCGCATCGAGACCCTCTTCATTAATACTGAGCGGCTTTTCGATCAGGACATGCACGCCACGCTCGACAAGTTGTTGCGTCATCGCCACATGAAACGGAGCGGGTGTGGCGACCACGGCGATGTCCGGCGGGTCAACCAGTGCTTCTTCGAGACTCCCCCATGGTGCCGTCACACCGTAGCGTTCGGCGACGGTTTGCCGCAGCGCGGGATTGATCTCCACGAGACTGACATCGGCCCGGGCGGTCTGCTGGAAACATCGCAGATGCCGTTCGCCGATGGAACCGACGCCGATGATGAGGACGCGGGGCATGCGCAGGTCTCGCGGGAACGCAACGAAGTTAACTGTCTGCAAAGTGACACGTCGAGTATCTTCGCTAAGGCTTGGTTTTCGTGTGCCACTGGCTGTGCCAGTGCGGTGAACAGTCGGCATTCATCTTAAAACGACACTGGCAGAGCCAGTGGCACACATGCGAATTTCTCACCGTGACAAAACCCTAGGAGACTTGATTGTTGAACGTGAACCCCAGCGGCGAAAAGTTCTTCTGCATCGCTTCCAAGCCCTGCTTCAGGAAGATGATGTCAGCACCGTGCGCGATGAACCGCGCACCAATGTCGAGCAGTTGTTTCGACCGTTCCACCGAGCCGCTGGGCATGCCCCAGTGAATGCCGGCTTTCTTGGTCGCGGCGTTGATTTTCTGGATCGCATCATGCACCAGCGGGTGATCGAACTGGCCGGGGATGCCGCTGAGGACCGTAAAATCGGCAGGGCCAAAGAAGATCACATCGACGCCCGGCACCGCCGCGATTTCATCCACCTGGGCAAGCGATTCCTGGTCTTCGATCTGCACGACGACAAACGTTTCTTCGTTCGCCTTCTTGACGTAATCCGCGACGCCCATCGTGCAATACGGCATGTCGGGATTGCCGCCGTCGAAACCACGCCGTCCCAGCGGCGCGAACTTCGACCATTTCACGACTTCGCGAGCCTCGGCTGCATTTTCACAGCGCGGGTACATGATTCCGGTCGCCCCCGATTCCAGCAGCCGACCCATCCGCATGAACTCGCCCTTCGCCATGCGAGACATGATGTCGATATTCCCGACTCGTGCGGCCCGCATCAAGGATCCGGCGGTCTCTACGCTGTAGCCGTGGTGTTCGAGGTCCATCCAGATGCCATCAAATCCCATCAGTCCAGCGAGTTCATACGCCGAGGGGTCGGTAAAATGCAGCGTCGTCAACAACACCGGTTCGTTGCGTCGCAGTTTGGCTTTAATCTTGCTCGGTCGCATGCAGTTCTTTCGATAAAAAGAGAAGAGTTTTTTCCACAAGAGGCACAAAGGACACAAAAAGAAGGCCGAAAAAAGAGCAGCCGCCCACCCTCCCCTTTTTGTGTCTTCTGTGCCTCTTGTGGCAAAACTTCTTCTCTTGAATTCACAATACGGACTGTTGCCACGGCATCGGATCGACGTCGGTTTCGAGGATCACCGCCAAGCTATCGTTTTGGTGCACAGACGGGAAGGTTCGCAGCACCAGGATGATACCGTTCTGTGTGGCGGGGATGTTTTGCGATGCTCTGCCGAGGGGATCGCATACCGTACCGATCAGATCGCCGGCACGGACGCGCTGTCCTAATGCCACCGCGGGGTGAAAGTAGCCGTCCTGGGGTGAAGGAAGATGAATCTGCAGATAACCCGCGTTCGGCCTCCCGTCTTCGGGCTCTTCCGTTTCTGGGTGCCGGACAGGGAGATTTCAGCGATTCCAGAATGCGGGAGGCTTTTCGCAGCGCGGGAGGTTTTTGTAGGCTGTCGCCAGGAAATTCGGATTCGCGTTCCAGGGAGGGACGGCGGTG
>JBGSUN010000310.1:0-27435 GCA_041753475.1 Planctomycetaceae bacterium
CTCGCCGAACTCGAACTGGCCACCGCGACCGCCCTCCGAAACAAACACCACCACCCGACCCGTGTCGCCGGCTACATCCGCAAAACCAAGCTCCCCTTCCGACTCCGACAAGCGGCTTTAACTTCCTGAGGAGCAATAGCCCCCGGTTGTCCGCAACCGGGGGGAATTTTACTTCCCGAGCAGCAACGGCAGCAACGGCAGCAGCGACAACCGCACCGCCTGGATCGTGAAGTACCCATAGAACCCGCAGGACCAGACGACCATCACGAACCGCAGCGGGCTCATGGAAAGCTTGCGCGACAGGATTTTGTTGTTCATGTACAGCAGCGTCAGTGAGAACAGGAACATCACTGCCCCGTTCATCGCGGCGGCGATGCGCAATTGCAGCAGCGGTTCTTTCGTGAACAGAAGCAGAATCGTCGAACCGAGGGCGATCTCCGCCCACAGGAACACGAAGTACAACCGGCCAATGCTCCAGCGATCATTGGTCCGCAGGAAATTCGTTTTCACGATGTCGGCCGAAATGCGCGATCCGGCATCAAGGACGCCCAGTTCTGTCGTGAACAGAATCGCCACGCCGGCGATGAGGTACGCCGTCTTTAGAAAGGCACCGTACGGTCGTTCGCCGAGCATCTGCGCCTGCACCCAGACGAAGTTCATGCCGCCGCCGAGGTTCTTGGCCGATTCGTGCAGTTGGCCGTGTTTGTCATACAGCAGCGAATAAGTGATGAGCGAGATCAGGAACAGCGTGACGATGCACGTCACCAGAAAGCTGAAGAAGTGCTCGATGTTGGCCGCCCGCCACCAGCCGTTCCAGCGGACCATGTTTTCGGGTGTGTGCCGGAAGTGAAACCCGGTCTCGGCGATCGGTTCTTCCTTGCCGGTCAGCGGGCTGGTGATGCGGCCAATGTACTGGCCCATCGCATAGCCCTTGTCCATGATGTAATTGCTCTGACCGAGGTTCAGCGACCCGCCCGCCCCGGCGAAGGCCACCGCTCCGAGCAGATCGACCATCGGCAAGCCCGTGGCGATGGGATCGGGCATCCCCCCGACGCGCCACAGCTGGTTGAATAGCGCCGCAAACGCATCCAGGCGCACGGTGGCCACGGCGATGATCGACACCAGCACGAAGATCGACCCGACCAGAAACGTTTGCAGCCGTTCAACGGTGTTGTAGACGACGGGGCCGGAGGTCAGCACCACTCCGCACAGCACCAGCAGCGCGATCGCCAAGGGCTGAACGTAGTTCGCGCCATAGTTCTTGTGACCATCGGCAATAGTCTCGACAGGCCCGAAGATGAGCCAGCTTCCCATCTGAGCCGCACCGGTCCCCCACCCCGGCCACGCCCATGGCACGATGTTGAGGATCAGAAAAATCCACGACCAGTGCCAGCTTAAACGGCTGAATCCAGCCAGCGCACTCTCGCCGGTAGCCAGCGTCCACCGTTCGATTTCCATGTTCACGAAGAACTGCGTGATCATCCCCAGCAGCGCGGCCCAGAAGAAGACGAATCCGGACGCATACGCAATCCGCGGCCACAAAATGAACTCACCCGATCCGAGCGCCAGCCCCGCCAGCATGATGCTCGGCCCCACCATCTTCGTCCACGCAATCGGTTCGGGCAGATCGCGATACCGCAGCGGCGGCAAATGCTGATGCGGAATGACGTCGTCAGGAACGAGGTCGGGTTGGTCGATGGTCAATGGATTATGGTCGATGGTGAGGTGCCCGTTGTCCGTGGTGAAACATCCGGAAGCCCAGGGATTGCCATCCCTGGGAAGTTTTCCTACTCCGTCTGCTCTTGAATCGATTGCGTATTCTCAAAAATCGAATCCCGCATCTCCGTGAGATCGTCCGCGGCAAAATGCGAATATCCCACCTGGATCAATTGGGCATGGACGGATTCCTCGTCTTCGCTGTCAAAGATCTCTTGGGCCGATTCCATCATCCCTGCGGCATATTTGCGTCCCACGCCGAGCTTCACCAACTCCTCTGCGGCGGCCTTTTGAATGTCCGGGACGTCGAGAAAGAACGCGGTCGTTCCTACGCCGAGGGTGTAACCGTAGAGCGTGAATCCCAGGACTTCCACCATCAATTCGCTCTGTAAATCCCAGCGGGGATCCTGAGTCACGGCTTCGACAAACGCGGATGTTTTTTCTCGCAGTCCGCTGAGCAGTTTGGCCTTATCCATGATGTGGCGTTTCTGTGGATGTGAGGAAGAAAAGCTTCCCAGGGATGGCAATCCCTGGGCTTCTGCGGACATCAGGTGCCTTTCGGACGTTTCACCAGTTCGATGAAGCGTTGATACGCCGCGTTCCAGGCGGTGGTGTCGCGCGGTTCGTAGCGTTTCATCGTGGACGATGCCCGGACCACGTTGCGAATTTCGGCGAGCGAACCGATGGAGCCTGCCGTCCGTGCTTGCAGCAGCACGTTCCCCAGCGCGGTCGCTTCCACGGGCCCCGTGATGACCGGGCGGCCGGTGGCGTCGGCGGTGAACTGATTCAACAACTCGTTCTGCGTTCCGCCGCCGACGATGTGAATCACTTCGACCGGCGTCCCGGACAACTCTTCCAGCCAGCCGAGAACCATCCGATACTTCAGCGCGAGACTCTCCAGACAACACCGCACCAGCGCCCCGGCGGTCTGCGGCACGGGTTGCCCCACGCGCTGGCACCATTCCCGAATCGCGGCAGGCATGTCCGGCGGCGCGAGGAAATCCGCGGCATCAGGATCGATCAGCGATTTGAACGGCTCCGCCGCGGTGGCTTGTTGCGTCATCGCCGTGTAATCGAGCGGTGTCCCGGCGCGATCGAACGACCGCCGGCATTCCTGCACGAGCCACAAACCCATGATGTTTTTCAGCAGCCGGTATGTGCCGTCGACACCCCCTTCATTGGTAACATTGAGTTCGAGCGCCCGTGGCGTGGTCACGGCATGGGGCAACTCCAGCCCCATCAGCGACCATGTCCCCGAACTGATATACGCCCAGTTCGCTTTACCCGTGTGTTCCGTGGGAATCGCCGCAACCGCGGCACCGGTGTCGTGGGTCGCCGGGGTGACAACATCCAGTCGCGGCAGGTTCATCCGCGCGGCGACACTTTCCCGCAACCGTCCGAGCTTGGTCCCCGGATTGACCGTTTCCGGAAACATCGCCGTTGGCAACTCGAATCGCCGCAGCATGTCCGTCGCCCACGTTTTCTTGCGGGCATCAAAACATTGCGACGTGGTCGCGTTGGTGAATTCGACCACCTGACTGCCGCACATCAACCAGTGCAGCAGGTCGGGCATCATCAGGAATTTGTCGGCTTGGGCGAGTAACGCCGGGTTGGTTTCCTGAAACGCCAGCAATTGATAGAGACTGTTGATCTCCATGAACTGCAGGCCGGTCTGCGCGAAAATATCACTGCGGGAAACCCGGCGGAACGCGGCTTCCATGTGCCCCTTGGTCCGCGGGTCACGATAGCAATACGGCTGCCCAAGCATCTCGCCGGTCTTCGACAGCAGCACATAATCGACACCCCACGTGTCGACGCCGACGGAGACGATCGACTTGCCGAACTTCTCGACGGATTTGCCCAAGCCGGCTTGAATCTCGGCCCACAACCGCAGCACGTCCCACCGCAGGGTATCGGCGACGGACACCGGCCCGTTGCCAAAGCGGTGCAACTCTTCGAGCCGCACCGTCCGCCCGTCAAACAACCCCGCCATCACCCGGCCGCTCTCCGCGCCGATGTCCACCGCCAGAAAACACTGTTCGCTCATGCCGCAACCTCCAGGATGTGAGATCCGCCATGATAGGGATCACACGATGAGGAGGCCACTGAAGGCGTTGTCCTACTCAACGCAAACGTTGGTACTGCGGGTGTGCTCTGAGACCGGTCGCAGGAATTGTCTGCGCGTGGGAGGGTGAAGCTCCTGCTGAGCCGCTGATTGTCTCAGCGTGTGGAAGCGCTCGCGGCTCAGCGGGAGCTTCGCCCTCCCAACAGACGCTCCAGCCGCGCAGTTGTATTCTGGGACTGGTATTACTTGGTTCGCCGCGCGCGAGCTGGTTGCTTGGCCGGAATTAAGGCAGGTGACTTCTTGGTTCGTGCGGCACTCGATTTGACGGCCTTCGGCGTTGTGACCTTGGCGACCGCAGATGGGCTTGGAACTTTAACCTTGTCGATGAGTCCCGAGGTCGCTGTGCTCGCTTTCGAACGAGTGGCCACTTTGGTCGCTGCGGTCGACTTCCGCGGGGACGGCTTCTTCACTTCGGCCACCACGACATCCTTTTTCGCACGGCGTTTTTTCACGGCCAGAGACGCAGCCACTTGCGTCGATTTGTCGGCTTTTTGCGAGGCCGTGACCTTCGTAGCGGCCTTCTTTTTTGCGGCGGCTTTGGTCGGCTTTTTCCCGGTGGCAGCAGCTTTGGGCGACGCTTCCATCTCGATGCCGAAGATGTCCAGCAGTTCGCCGTCCGACAAGGCCATCCCGTCAGCCGTGCGCAGCGATTGATCCAGGTTCGCAGTACTGGCGGCATGGCCGATCAGTTCGCGGTGGTCGACTTTCCGCAGCGTGAAAAGCAACTCCGGCCGCACATCGAGCCGCGATCCGACACCATACATTGTCGCCGCGATGTGCTTGCAAACGCCGACACCATCCGGGCAGGTGCAGGACATTGTGATTTCGTTCGGACGGGGAAAGAGTCCGTCTTCAGTGCGTGTCAGGCGTTTCATGACGCCATCGCTGAATCGACCCTGCAGCAGATCGAAGAGGGACTCGATCTCATTGGCACAATCCCGGCCGATGGCTTTCCACATGGCGGGCGGCAGGGTTTTGATCTGGATCTTGACGGTATAGGCTTCACTGCCGCCGACGACCGCTCGCACACAACCGGGTTCGATCACCAGATCGGCAACGGACCCGTTACGGACATAAGTCGCCCCGCGCGGCAGCCGATTCGCAATGTCCCGATAGCGTTCAAGGTTCTCGCACCACTTCGTGCCCCAGAACGTCTTGGCGATTTTTCGACCCTCGATTTTGACGGGTGCGGGGGACCGGCCTTCTTTCGTCGCCAGTTTCTTGGCCGCGGCATGACCCCGCGCGATTTTTGTCGCCACGGGAACATAAGGCGCGAAGTCTCCATAGCCTCCATACCACGACATCTTCCGCTCCTTCGGGTGTGAACTCCATTTCCACCGCCGGGCATCTACCCGGTGCTGAGAATAGCGTACCTTCGTGATGTGATTCCGCAAGTCCAATCAAGCCGGGAATTGAGTGCGGCGTTTATCCGATGGATGGTTTTGAACGAGGTCGTGATTCGAAGTGTTTCTATCCCGAAGGGATCCCAGAGGGTAGCCGGTGGTCGCAGCAGAGCGGAGACCACCGGATTCAAGGCTGCAGCGTGTCGCATCCCGGAGGGATGCCAGCCGTCTGTGTTGATCGTTCTGGCACCCCGCCGGAGTGCGGCTGTCCGAGACTCTTTTCCGGTGGTCTCCGCTTCGCTGCGACCACCGGCTACCCTCTGTGACCCCTATCGGGGTCGAAGATACAGGAAGCCTTGCAGTATCCACCCATCTCCGGTGGCACCAGTCAGCACATCTCATAACCAAACTATTCGCCCGACTTCGCGCGTTTCTCCCGTCGCCCAGCGGGCTTTTCGGTCGCAGTATCCGTCGTCGCACCGTCCAGACCCGCGCGGCTGAAATCGAGCGCGACGAATTTCAGCAGTTCGTCATCGGGCATCTCGGACAGCTTGGGCGTGCCGTCGCCATCGAGAATCTGCTCGGCGACTTCCCGTTTACCGGCGATCATCGCATCAATCCGTTCTTCGATGGTGCCGCGACAGACGAACTTGTGCACGAGGACGTTCCGTTTCTGTCCGATGCGAAAGGCCCGGTCGGTGGCCTGATTCTCCACGGCGGGATTCCACCAGCGGTCGAAATGCACGACGTGTGACGCGGCCGTGAGATTCAACCCGCTCCCCCCGGCTTTCAATGAGATCACAAAGAACGGCCGGGCGGGATCGTTCTGAAACTCGCGGACCAGTTCGCTCCGGCGTTTAACCGGCGTCCCCCCATGCAACACGAGACCGGGCTGCCCGAACAGCGTCGCCAGAAACATCGCCAGTGGTTCGCACAGCGATTGAAACTGCGTGAACACCAGCATCTTTTCCTGACGGGCGATGATCGGTTCGCACAACTGTCCCAAGCGGAGAAACTTACCGCTGCGCTCGGGGGCGAAATCTTGATCCAGCAGATACTGCGCGGGATGGTTGCAAATCTGCTTGAACTGCATCAGCGTGGCCAGCACCAAACCGCGGCGTTTCATGCCCTCGACGGATTGCAATTGTCTCTGTAGTTCCTCGACTGCTTTGGCGTAGAGCACAGTCTGCGGCACGCTCAGCCCGCACTCGGTCCGCATTTCGATTTTGTCCGGCAGATCCGGAGCGATGGTGGGATCGGACTTGGACCGGCGGAGAATGTACGGTCGCACGAGCCGACGGAGACCGGCGTACCCCTGGCCGTCCTTCTGCTGATTCAGCTTCGAGACATACCGCTTGAACTGGGCCGCGGTCCCCAACAATCCCGGCGACGAAAAGTCGAACAGCGACCACAATTCGCCGACGTGGTTTTCCACCGGCGTGCCCGTCATCACCATTCGCCGGTGAGCCGGGAGTTTCTTCAAAGCGCGGGCTTGTGCGGAACCGGCGTTCTTGATGGCTTGGGCTTCGTCGAGAATGATCAGCGACCACGTCACTTTTTCCAACCACGGCTGGCGGCGCACCATGCCGTAACTGGTGACGACCAGATCGAACTCTGCGAAGCCAGTGGACGGATCGATCGCTCGCTCGGCGAGCTCTTCCGCCGGCATCTCGGAGCGATGCGCGTAGCAGACCCGTAACGACGGTGCGAATCGTAAGGCCTCTTGCTTCCAGTTCCCGATCAACGACGCGGGCACCACCAGCAGACTTGGTGGCACCGCCGTCTTCCCTGCCGCCCGTTTGCGCTGCAATAACAAATCGAGCACTTGGATCGTTTTGCCGAGCCCCATGTCGTCGGCGAGACACGCCCCCAGTCCCAGTTCCGTCATGAACGACAGCCACCGGACCCCTTCAGCCTGATACGGTCGCAACGTCGCCTGAAGATCGCGGCCCGGTTGGCATCCCGTGGCTTCATCCGGGTGCCGCATCCGTTCCAACGTCGTCCGTAACCAGTCCCCGGCGACGAGCGTCGACCAATTCGCCACCCGTTCGTCAACGGCAGCGGCCGGGGTCGAATCCATCGTGGCCCCGGCGAGCATCCGCATTGCGTCGAGCATCTCGATGCCGTCGGGATGGTCTTCGCTTACCGACTTCCAGTGATCGAGGGCTTCCCGTAAGCGGCGTTGATCGACTTCGACCCATTTGCCGCGGAGCAACGTCAACCCCGGTGAATCCGCCAGCAGCTTTTTCAATTCTGCGGGCGATAACGGCTCACCATCGAGAACGACCGCAGCTTCAAAATCGAGCAGACTGTCGAAGCCCAGGGCCGAGGGCTGCTTCTCCCCCAGCCGCACCTGCACTTCTGGGCGCGTGGACCGCCGGGCCGACCACCAGTTCGGTAAGCGGATGACCACACCCGCCGCTTCCATCTCGGGGGACTCTTGCAGGAAGCGATACGCCTCGGCTGCGGTCCAGGCCTGTGGTGCGAACAACCGCTTCGACCGCAGGAGTTCCGCCACCAAGGGTGACTGTTCCGACGCCTTCCGGACCGGTTCGAGAATACGCTCGAGTTGCTGGAGGTCATTCGTGGCAACCGATTGTTTCAACGCTTCCGCCAACGGCCGATGCTGCGGCTTCGCCCCGGCGGAGAGTTTGTGGGCGAATGTGGCCAGGAACGCAAACGGTCGGTCCGGATCCCGTTTGTTTTCCGCCAGATGAAACGTCACCTTTCCAACCAGATGCGCGAGCGGATTGACGCGCCGCAGCCATGCAAGTGGACCACCGGGGTCCGACATCGCGGCCTCCGCCACATGCCCGGCGAGTTCCCGCCATGATTCTCGCAACCTCTCCGTGGTGAGAAATTCGAGCCCCACCATCGGCGGAGCCGACGCCACCAGTGCCACGAGCTCATCGTCGGACGGCGGCGGCAACGCTCCCCACGCTGCTCCGGGTTCTGCCTCCGCATGACTCACCGCACGAAAGAAGACCCGCGCCAAATTCCGCCAGTACGCCAACGTCGCCGGCATTTCCGCGGGCCAGGCCGGCAACGCCAGCGAAACCAGTCCCACGGCATCAGAAACCGCCAGCGAATCGCGCAGCTCGCGGAGTAACGCTTCCGGAATGTCCGCGTCGATCGCGTCGGCGTCATCCTCCAACCGCAATCGCCCCGTCGGTCCCAGCGCCAGTGACCAATTCATCGCTACCCTCCGTAGTTCCGCGACTCGAACCAACGGGTCATTTCGACCATGTGGCTCACGGACCGACGTCCAAAGCCACGTGAGTATACCGCGAAACCAAGAGTTCACGATTGGGAGCGGGAGTTGCTCGAATCATCACATGGATGAAGGCGATTGAAGATTGCCTGATCATCAAATTGACAATCAATTTCAGCGGAGTATTCTGATGGACGACTCTACTGAACGTCGGTTGATTTGCGTGCCGGGATTGAGAGGTCCTGATCGTGCCGAAGATCTTTGTTTCTTATCGGCGAGACGATAGTGCGGATGCCGCCGGGCGATTACACGACCGGTTATCAGCTGAGTTTGGCAAGACTTCGGTTTTCATTGACGTGGACAACATTCCGTTCGGGGTCGACTTTCGAAAGCACTTGGCGAATGCCGTTGGCAATTGCGACGTGCTGCTAGCGATTATGGGCGACGAATGGCTGGATGCCCGCGATCGCGATGGGCAGCGTCGGTTGGATGACGAGTCGGATTTTGTGCGGATTGAAATCGCGACCGCCCTGCAACGTCAAATCCCCGTGATTCCCATTCTGGTGGGCATCAATTCGGTCCCCAAGCCAGACCAACTCCCGGAAGATCTCCGGGAACTGGCCTTTCGAAATGCCGCGGAAATTCGCGCTGGGGTTCATTTCGCATCGCAAGTGGATCGACTGGTGACATCGATCCGCGATGGCGAAAAGAAGAGTCCCCCCAAACCGCCGGTTCTTGTCGGCAAACGGGCGAACCCTGTCAGCAAGCCTCCGCAGCCAAAGGAAGTCGTACCGACAGCGAGTGTAAAGCGATCGGCGGCGAAGCCGGCTCCGTCTGTTGTGCGTCAACCCATCCCTCTTTGGCGTCACGCCCTCTTGCTGTACGCACCGCGCAACACTGCGGCCTTGATCTTTCGGCTCCTCTTTTTTCCAGCCTTTGCCGTCGCCACGCTGATGTCCACAGTGACGCTCTTTCTGGAAACATCGGTTGAAAATCCCAGCGCGTTAGCCACTGTCATTGTCAAAATGGTTTTGATCACGACTTATTACGCTTGCGCCTATGTGCCGTTTTGGCTACCGGCGAAAATCTTTGACAGCATAGCACTACCGCCGACATCCCCGCACGTGGAATGATGGAGGCGAACGGTCAAATTGTAGAGGCGTAGTGAGTAATGTTGCCTGATTCCTCACTGCTGATCCGCTGGGCTGAACTATGCGACGCCGCGGCTATCGCCGAGATTGATAACGAAGCGATTCTCACGATGACCGCCACCTTCGACACGGCCCGCAAGAGCGGTGAAAATCGGCAGGAGTGGCTCCGGGATCATGGCGAGCGTCATCCGGTGCTGGTCGCCATCGTCGATGGCCGGGGCGTGGGCTGGGTTGCGCTGACCCGCTGGTCCGAGCGTCCGGCTTACGACGCCACGGCGGAAACGTCTTTGCTCAGTTCCGAGCCTCTTCACAGCCTGTCCGCATGAAATAGTAGCGATTGGGCCGAGAGGCGTGCGGAACATGTGGAACACGGAGAGCAGGATTTCCGATTCAGCCATCGAAGATTGATGGCTGACCACGGGCGAATCCGGGACTGGGCGGTGAATGACCTATGCGTGTTCGTGATAGGTCGCATAGGCCTTCGTTGTTTCCCACAGCGTGACTTCGGCGATGGGGAACTGCTGCTCTTTGGCGAAGAGGTAAATCAACCGCGCGATGTTCTCCGCCGTCGGGTTCTCCGGGATCGTGAAGATCGGCTCACGCTGTTGCCGAAAAAAGTCGACCGTCGGGTCTTTCTCATTCAGAATCATCCGATGATCGAGCGTGGCATCAATCCATGTGGCCAGCGATTTCTTGATGTCGGAGAAATCGACGAGCATGCCGCGATCATCGAGGTTGAGTCCTTCGAGAACGATCACCGCCTTGCCATTGTGCCCGTGCAGGTACTTGCACTTGCCATCGTAATTGAGCAAGCGATGTCCGTAGCAGAACTCGATTTCTTGTGTCACGCGAAACATGAACGGCGTCCGGATGGAGGTGCAGGCTACGGGGCGGAGATCCGTCAGGGATTCTAGGGGCGACGGCGGTGGCGAACAACCCGCTGGCACTCGATACGAGCCGTGCTTTGCTGCTCCAGCCAACCCGCGATCAAATATATCAGTGGCTGCTGATTTGTCCCGCCTGCGGCATCGTCTGGTTCTGTTAAACGACCGGCGACTTTGGTCGGTTGCAACGGTTGCGGTAAGTAGGCATGATATTCAGCACGGAAGGAATCGCTGGGATTCGATTTCCGTCCAGTGCCGTGGCCCTCCTTTTTCCGGCCTGTGAACTGCTGACCGAGACGTGTCTTCCGACGGAATGTCGGCGAGCCGTCTACAGCACCCACCTTCCGTTCTCTTTCAGTCGCGCTTCCTGAAGTCTGCTCTGCGATTCTGATCTTTGGGTGAGATCGGTCCGCATTCAGTGCTTCGGCAGAGAGTTCGTCGATCGAAAATGTTCCGCGATTCCAGCTCCTGGCTGGTATCTCTACTGATGCCACGATTCACAACCCAGTGCCCTTACGGTCGTTACAACCGTTGGAGTCGCTGTGTGTTTTGTCGTTTTTCGACTTGAGGCAAACTGTGGTGCCCTGCAATGACTATTAAGCTTGGGTCGATTAGGAGTTCTGTATCGCCTGTGGGGGATGCTCCGTACCGACGGGGTCCCCACGACCACGTTCTCCTAACGAACGAACCGCAATCACCCGACTAAATATCCCAAAATACCATCACTTGCACCCCGCAATGATTTGACAAGCACGATTTCGTCCTCCTGACACCCGGGCGGAGTGCCCGTTGTACACCAGAAGGCCTATGATGACTTCCTTGATGCCCCACGAAATGCCGATCGCGGTTGTCGGACTCGGATGCCGATTGCCCGGTGCAGATGATTTGTCCGAGTACTGGAAGCTGATCTCCGAAGGCCGCAGCGGCATCATCGAGCTCCCTCCCGATAAGCTCGACCAATCGCTGTACTATCACCCGGAGCGTGGCACCTTCGGCCGGTCGTATTCCAAGATTGGCGGCGTCGTTCCCGAACGACCGTTGAATCCGGCGATCTGCAAGCTGCCCAAAGCGCTGGAAGACAACACCGACTCTGCACATCTCATCATGTGCGAAGTCGCGGCGATGGCTTGCCGGAACGCGGGTTACGATCCGTTCAACATGGCAACGCGCAACACCGGTGTGTACGTCGGCCATTCCGGCGGCAGCACGCTTTCCGGTGAGGTCGCCTTCAACACCTACTGCGAAACCGTTGCCGAGTATCTTCGCGAAGACAAGACCTTCTCGAAGTGTCCCGCCGAGCAGCAGACGCAGATCATCCGCGGCGTGGTCGATCGCATTCGCCGGGACAAAGCCCGCCGCAATCCGGACGGCGGTCCCGAAATCGCCGCGAACATGGTTTCCGCGGTGATCTCGCAAGCCTTCGGGCTCTCCGGGCCAGCCTTGGCGACCGATGCCGCTTGTGCTTCGTCGCTGATTGCCATGGCGATGGGCATTCACGCGCTGCGCAACGGCCAGATCGATATGGCCATCGTCGGCGGCGCGTCGTGCAGCAAGTGGTACGCGCTGGTGATCTTCTCGATCGCCCAGTCGATCAGCGGGACCGGTTCGCGTCCGTTCGATGCCAATGCCGACGGGCTCATCAGCTCCGACGGTTACGCCGCGGTGGTGCTGAAGACGTTGCCGAAAGCGATCGCCGACGGGGACGACATCAAGGCCGTCATTCGCGGCATCGGTGTCTCATCCGATGGTCGTGGCAAGAGCCTGTGGGCCCCGCGCAAAGAAGGCCAGGTGCTTGCCGTTCAACGGGCCTATCCGAAGAACGTCGATCCGGCGAAACTCCAATACCTCGAATGTCATGCGACATCGACACAAGTCGGCGATGCGACCGAACTGGCCGCGCTGACGATGGCGCTGAAAGATCGGTTGCCGGCCGATCGCAAATTGCCCATCGGCAGCGTGAAGGCGAACATTGGCCACACGCTGGAATCCGCCGGGATCGCGGGTTTTGTCAAAGCCGTCCTCTGCATGCAGAACAAGACCATCCCTGGTCAAATCAATCTGAACACGCCGAATCCGGACATCGCATGGAAGGATATTCCCTTCTATGTTCCGTCTCAGGCGATGCCGTGGCCGGAACCGAAGCCGGGTGAAGCCCGCCGGACAGCCGTCAATGCGTTCGGGATCGGCGGTCTGAACGTCCACGTCGTGATGGATGATCGCGTTACCGAATCGCTGAAGACGCAAGTGGTGGTCGCCGGTAATCCGACGGGCGCCGTGATCCGCGACAAGAACAATCCGAACGACCGGGCCATCGCCGTGATCGGCATGGGTGCGGTCCTCCCCGGTGCGCTCACCATCAACGCGTTCTGGGATCTCCTGTCGACCGGTCGCGATCCGAAGACCGACGTGCCGGTGAAACGCTGGAATCCGGCGATTTACCTCGATCCGAAAGCGAAAGGACCGTGGCGGTCGCACAACACCCGCGGCGGCTTCATCACCGACTTCGTCTACGACTGGAAGAAGCACAAGGTCGCACCGAAGCAGATTGCCAATGCGAACCCGCTACAGTTCATGCTGCTCGACGCTGCCGATCAGGCGTTGCAGGACGCGGGTTATGGATCGAAGCCGTTCGATCGTCAACGGGCGGCGGTCATCGTCGGCTCGGTGTTCGGGGGCGACTTCGCCTGCGAAATGCAGATGGGACTGCGGATTCCCGAGTTCCAACGGTATCTCCGCAACGAAATGCTGAGCCGCGGTGTTCCGGAAAATGAAGTCGAACAAGTCGTTGCCGATTACGAGCAACTGCTGCTGAAGCATATGCCCGCCTTGCTGGACGAAACGGGGAGCTTCACCGCCAGCACGTTGGCGTCCCGGTTGACAAAAACGTTCGACATGATGGGCGGGGCGTTCTCGATCGATGCCGGTGACACCTCGTCGATGGCCGCGATCTCGGCCGGGATCGGCATGCTGCTCGATCAATCGGTCGATATGGTGATGTGCGCCGCCGGTCAGCGGAGCATGGACATCACCGTCTACGAAGGCTTCTCGATGCGGGATGGCTTGGCCAAGGGGAATCCGCAGCCGTCGTTCTCGCAGTCGATGGATGGCGTGGTGCCCGGCGAAGGGGCCGCGGTCGTGATGCTGAAACGGCTCGCCGACGCCCAACGCGACGGCGACAACATCCGCGGCGTCATCCGTGGTCTTGGAGTCGCCCTCGATGCCCAGCATTACCCCGAGTCCTACCGCAAGGCGACCGATCGGGCGTTGTCCCTCGGTCAAGTCGCGCCGGATACCATCGGGATGGTGGAAGTGGCGTCCGTCGGTACGAAGGCGACGGATGAGCAGGAAGTCCAGGTTCTCGGCGATGTGCTCGCCGCTGATGGTCGCAATGTTCCCGCGGTGCTGTCGTCGTCGATTGGCCAGATCGGACACACGCTCGGTATGTCCGGCATGGTGTCGCTGATTAAATCGGTGATCGAACTCGAACACGGTCAAATTCCCCGCACGCCGGGAATGGATGCGCCGCTGCCGTCGATCGCCTCACATGCCGAGACGCTGAAGGTTGCTCAGGAATCGCAGACGTTGTTCGCCACGTTGCCCACGGGCAAGACCGTCGCGGCGATCACCAACAGCGGCCCCAATGGTGCGGTCTACACGATGTTGCTCGAAGGGGGCCAGAATCTCCCCGCGGCACCGAAGCGCGCAGTGAAGGCCCCGGCCGTGGTGGTCGGACCGACCGAATGGAAGACCGTCCGCATCGGTGCGACCTCGCGGGAAGCTCTGCGTGCGGAAGTCGCTAAATGGCAAGCCGACCCCACGCCGTTGTTCGCGACGGGGGGCATCGATCACTTCAACGGTCGTGATGCCGTCCGGTTGGCGATCGTCGCCGATAACACGCAATCGTTGACGAAGAAGCTGCAACTCGCTTCGGAACAACTCACGCACGCCAATCCGAATGGTTTGCTGGAACAGCAAGGCGTCTACTTCCGGGAATCGTCCGCCACGAAGCCGAAAGTCGCATTCCTGTTCCCTGGGCAGGGTTCGCAATACACGGGGATGCTCCGCGATCTCGTGAATGAATCGAAGGCCGCCCGGACAGTCATGGCGGAACTCGATGACATCCTTGTGCAGCACAAGGCCCCGCGGTTTGCAGAACTGGCCTGGACGCCGAACGAACAACTCGGCCAGGACGTGTTCCTCACGCAACTGTCGATGTTGGTGGCAGACACGCTGGTGGCCCGCGTGCTCATGAGCGAAGGCTTGCGACCCGACGTCATCAGCTCGCACAGCTACGGCGAGTTTCCCGCACTGGTGGCCGCCGGAGCGATGACCTTCGGCGATGCGATCGACATCACCCGCGAACGGACCCATGCCGTGGAATCGCGCGAAAGCACCCGTGGCAGCCTGATGTCGACCACGGCTCCGCTGGATGTTGTCGAGCGTCTGTTGTCGCATCTCCCCGGTGCAGCGTACCTCGCCAGCCACAACGCGCCGGATCAAACCGTCGTCGGCGGCACCTCGGATGCCATCCACGGTGTGAAGCGGTTGCTGGAATCGGAAGGCTTTGCCACGCGGTTGCTCGCCGTGCCGCGGCCGTATCACACGCCGTTGCTGAACGAAGCCAAGCCGGAGTTCGCTATCGCGTTGCAGCGGGCGGCGGTGCAGGCTCCGCAGGTGAAATTCCTGAGCAGCGTGTCGCTGGATTATGTGTCGTGTGCCGAAGGCGTGCGGAAGAATCTGGTCGAACAACTCACCACGCCGGTGCGGTATGTGCAGTTGATTCAACGCCTCGCGGCGGACGGCGTCAACCTGTTCCTCGAAGTGGGTCCGCAACAAGTTCTGACACGATTGAATCAACGGATTCTGAAGGACCGGCCTGTGTCGATGATTTCGACCGACCTGCCGAAGCACACCGGCCGCGAAGCCCTCGAACGGCTGCACGGTCTGTTGGAAACCGCCGGTTTGTGGCCGGTCGCTCCGACGACGCCGTCGACCACTTCGGTCGCTCAACCGGGATCCGTCATGTTCTTCGATGCCACCGCCAAGCGTCGCGGCGGCAGTGCCCCTGTGCGACGTGTGATCGCCACGGTGCCGGCTGTTCGCGAAATGGAAATTGAAGTCGGTGGATCGTCGATCGGATCCGCGCGGGGCGCGAAACCGCAAGCGACGACCGTTGCCGTGCTGGAGCAACCGCAGACGGTGATGCAGGAAGTCGTGACCACGATTGACCGGACCGCCGTGCAGGCGTTCATGATCAACTTCATCGTCGACCAGACGGGTTACCCCGCGGACATGGTCGAGATGGAAGCGGACCTCGAAGCCGACCTCGGCATCGATTCGATCAAGAAAGCCCAGCTCATCGGGGAACTCGCCGAGAACTTCGAGATGAAGCACCTCGCCGACTCGTTGCAAGACCTGTCGCTCGATGACTTCCGCACGCTGTCCAGCCTGTTGGACTTCGTGACCAAGTCCCCGGCAGCAAAAGTTGAAGTCGTGGAGCACGCGGCGGAATCAGCGCGGGACGCGAAACCGCAAGCGGTATCGGTCGCCGTGGTCGAGCAACCGCAAGCAGTGATGGAAGTCGCGACGACCGTGGTCACGACGATTGATCGCGTCGCCGTGCAGGCGTTCATGATCAACTTCATCGTCGACCAAACGGGTTACCCCGCGGACATGGTTGAGATGGAAGCGGACCTCGAAGCCGACCTCGGGATTGACTCAATCAAGAAAGCCCAGCTCATTGGTGAACTCGCCGAGAACTTCGAGATGAAGCACCTCGCGGATTCGCTGCAAGATTTGTCGCTCGATGACTTCCGGACGCTGTCGAGCTTGCTCGATTTCGTGACCAAAGCCCCGGCGGCAGCGACCGTCGCTGTTGAAGTCGTTGAGCACGCGGTGGAATCAGCGCGGGACGCGAAACCGCAAGCGGCGTTGGTTGCCGTGGTGGAGCAATCGCAACCGGTGACGGAAGCCGTGGTGACGGTGATCGATCGCGGAGCGGTGCAGCAGTTCATGATCAACTTCATCGTCGACCAGACCGGCTACCCCGCGGACATGGTCGAGATGGAAGCCGATCTCGAAGCGGACCTTGGGATCGATTCGATCAAGAAGGCCCAACTCATCGGGGAACTCGCTGAGAACTTCGAGATGAAGCATCTTGCCGATTCGCTGCAAGATTTGTCGCTCGACGACTTCCGCACGCTGTCCAGTCTGCTCGATTTCGTGACGAAAGCCCCGGCGGGTGCAACGGCCGTGGAAGTGGTTGAGCACGCGGTGGAATCCGCGCGGGACGCGAAACCGCAAGCGGTGTCGGTCGCTGTGGTCGAACAATCGCAACCGGTTGCGGAACCCGTCATCACGACGGCGGTCTCCACGATCGACCGCGTCGCCGTGCAGCAGTTCATGGTCAACTTCATTGTCGATCAGACGGGCTACCCCGCGGACATGGTCGAGATGGAAGCGGATCTTGAAGCGGACCTCGGGATTGATTCGATCAAGAAAGCCCAATTGATCGGGGAACTCGCCGAGAACTTCGAGATGAAACATCTTGCGGACTCGCTGCAAGATTTGTCGCTCGATGACTTCCGCACGCTGTCCAGCCTGTTGGACTTCGTGACCAAGGCCCCCGCGGCAACGGCTGAAGTGGTGGAGCACTCGGTGGAGGCGGAGCGGGACGCGAAACCGCAAGCGGCGATGGAAGCCGTGGTTGAGCAACCGCAACCGGTTGTTGAATCCGTGCGGATTGAAGCGGTTCCGCAGACCATCGCGGCGGATGACACGTCGGTCACCAAGCTGCCGGATGCGTTCAGCGTGGTTCCCATCGCGGGGACGCCGTACGAAATGGGCCAGCAACACGGCCGGCATCAGTCCGCGGAAATCAAGGCGATCATGAGCCGGTATGCGGCAATGCTCGGACCGCGGTTGCAGAACATCCCGGAACTCGACGAAGCCCTCGCCAAACCGACGATGTACTTCGGTGAGCAGGAACTCGAAGAACTGCACGGCATCGCCGACGGAGCCATGCTGCCGGTCCCCGCGGTCATCGCCCATAACCTGGGGATGTACCCGGACTACGTCCCCGGCTGCACGCAGTTTGCCTACACCCGCCAGCGGAATCCCCAGCATGGGCTGGTGCATGCGGTGAATGAAGATTCGCCGTTGTCCCTGACGCTGCCCGATTGCCTGGCTCGCATCGTGCAAGTCCGGCGTCCGGTCGGGGGGATCGCCCATGTGACGTTCAGCGTCGCCGGTCAAACGGGTGGACTGAACGGCATCAACGCGGCCGGTATCGCGGTCAGCAGCACGCTGCTCCTCGATCGTCCGCGGCGGCCGTCCACCGCGGTGGGAAAAGTCCATCCGGTCGTGGTGAAGCGGTTGCTCGAACACTCGGAAACGATTGAAGACGCCCTCGCGATTCTCCGCAGTCTCGACCGAGCCGGGGCGTGGAGCCTGTGCATCAGCCATCATCACACCGACCGGTTGTGCTACGTCGAATACGACGGCGGGACGCTGCAGGTGCAGGATGGTCCGAAGTCGGTGCTGACGACCAATCACTGCCTGTTGCAAGACCCGATCGCGGAGATTCCCGAACACTCGCGGCATCGTCTCAACCGGTTGATTCAACTGGTTGGTGAAGATGTCGGCGGGGTCACGGTGGAAATGGCGCAGCAAGCCTTGCGGGATCGGTACGACCTCGGTCGCGGCCGGCTCACTCCGCACGCCACGATGAACACGATCCGTCGGGTCGATAATCAGATCAGCATCGTGATGATGCCCGAACGGGGCGAACTGTTTGTCACCCCCGGGCCGCGGTCGGGCAAGCTGGTCGATGAATACTTCCGGCTCGATCTGAAGGAACTGCTCAGCCACGACGAACCTGTGGATGAAACCGCCGCTCCGGTGCGATTGACCTCGTCACCCGCCCCGGCTGCAACGCGCCCGGCTCGTCCGGTGCAGACCAACGCACTCGCCGGGTTGCCGGAAGAATCGCAACGGGTGGTGCAACGCCATGTGCTGCGGATGGAAGAGTCACCGCTGCCGGAAGGAACGACGACGAAACCGACCTGGAACGGTGCGGCGGCGATCCTCGGCAGCAACAAGTTTGCCGAAGCGTTGAAGACGCGGTTGGAAGCCGAAGGCTTGAAAGTTCACACGTTGCCGAACACCGGCGATGTGGATGCCTCGGTGGCCGCGCTGAATGCGGCGTGGAGCGAAGGTCCGGTGATGCATCTGTTCGTCGCCACGGCTCGTGATGATGCCTCGGCGATTGCGAGTGTCGACGGATGGGAAGCCCGCCGCAAAATCGGTGCGATGGTGCCGTTCTTCGTCTGCCAGCGGTGGACGGGATTGGTGCAGGAAGCGAAAGCCTTGAAGTCGGCGACGCTGGTGGGCGTCACGGCTCTCGGCGGCGACTTCGGCTTCTGCGGCCGCGTCCACGGCAGCGAAGGGGGCGGCATCACGGGTCTCTTCAAAGGGATCCGTCGCGAAATGCCGGACCTGCTCGTGAAGGTGATTGACGCTCCGTTCGAGGAAGCCCCGGCAACGTTGATTGACGCCGTCTTCAAAGAACTGGCTGCCAAGCAAGGTCCGCTGGAAGTCGGCTGGGTGCGCGGTCAACGGTCCATCGTCAAAGCCGTCCCGCAACCCGCTTCGACCCAACGCCAAGGTGGCAAAACACCACACGGCAACTGGATCGTCACCGGCGGTGCCCGTGGGGTGACCGCGGTGGTGGCCCGCGAACTCGGACGCCGCTTCGGCCTGACGATGCACCTGATCGGTTCATCCACGCAGCCGACGATTGATCCGAGCTGGCGGAACCTCACCGAAGAAGGGATGAAGACCCTCAAGCGGTCGGTCATGGATCAGGCCCGTGCCGCGGGTAAGAATCCCGCCAACACGTGGAAGGACACCGAACGGGCGATCGAGATCGACCGCACGCTCCAGGCCTTCCGCGCCGACGGCATCACCGTGCATTACCATGCCTGCGATGTCGCCGACCGGACGAAGCTCGGGGCCACACTCGAAGCCATCCGCAAGCTGTCGGGACCGATCCACGGCATCATTCACGGGGCCGGTCTGGAAGCGGCGTGCAAGTTCGAGAAGAAGAAACGCGAACTCGTCGAAGCCACCATCAAGGTGAAGATCGACGCCGGTTTGGCGATGCTCGAACTGACACAGCTTGATCCGCTGGAATGGTTCATCGGCTTCGGTTCGACCAGCGGCCGCTTCGGGGGCATGGGTCAGACCGATTACTCGATGGCTCAGGACCTGCTGTGCAAAGTGTGCGATTGTGTCCGCGTCCGCCGTCCGGAAGTCTCCGCCGTGGGGATGCACTGGCCGCCGTGGGCCGACGTGGGCATGGCGGCTCGTCCGGAAAGCAAGATCGCGTTGCAGTCGAGCAATCTCGCCTTCATGCCGCCGCTGGAAGGGGCCGCGCACGTCATCGATGAAATGCTGACGGAAGCCCTCGAAGGGGAAGTGCTGTACCTCGACAAGCCGGACATGATCGACACCGACGGCACCATGCCCGATGCGTCGACCAAAGCCGAGTACCTGCGTCGCGACCCGCTGGTGAAATCGCTGCCGATCATCGACACGATTCACGCTCTCAGCAAAACCTCGCTGATCGGCAAGGCCGTGTTCGACCCGGCGGTGGAACCGTTCCTGCTCGAACACCGTTACCAGGGCGTGTCGATTCTTCCCGCGGTCGTGGGGCTGGAATCGATGGCCGAAGGGGCGACGTTGCTGACCGCGGACAACCGCCCGGTGGTGGGCGTCCGGAACATGACGGTCCACCAGGGCTTTCGCTTCCATCTCACCAAACCGCAACGGGCCCGAGTGGTCGCGAAGCAGGATCACAACGGGGTTTACTGCCGTCTGGAAGCCGATTTCCTCGACCGCGTCGGCCGCCTCGTGGAAGCGCACCGGTTGCAGATGGATGCGACGCTCGATCTGTCGGCGACCTATCCGCAACTCGCCGCGGTGGACATGGGAGCGCAGCCAACCGCCTGGACGAAGCATCAATATGTGGTCGACTGGCGAACGATGAAGTTCCCGGAAGAAGCCCGTGTGTATCACGGTTACCCGTTCCAGGCCCTCACCGATTATGCCCTCGTCGATGGTGGCATCTGGGCGCACATTGTGGTGCCCAAGCCGGAAGTGATCGCCGGAAAACGTCCCGCCGCGGGGTGGTTGCTGCCGTCGTCGGCGATTGACGCCGGGCTGCTGGCGTCCGATCTGTATGTGTGGAACACGTACAAGATTTCCGACCTGCCGTACTCGTTTGACCGCATCCAGTTTGCCCGGGCGTTCGTGCCGGGCGAAACATTGACGATGCGGATGTGGGTGAAAGAACGCCAGGGCCGCAAGATTCGCGCGGACTTCGTCTACGTCGATGCCAACGGCAAGACGGTCATGCAGGTCGACGGTTACGAGATGGTCGAAACCCGCGCCGTGAATGCGGCGACATCCGAAGCCGCATCAACTCCGGCTCCGGAGGTCACCCCGACGGTGGCTGTCGCTCCGGTGGCGAAACCGGCTCCGCAACCGCAACCGACGGTGACACCCACGACGGCCGGACCCGCACCGGCTCCCGCGCCGACGCCGCTGAAATCGGCCGCGGCCCGTATCATGCCGCAAGTGGCGTCACCCGCACCGGCCCCGCTGCCGGTCGGGTATGTCAACGGCTCGGGACACAAGAACGTTGTGGTGGCTCCGACCAGCACCACGACGCCGATCGTGAAAGCCAGTGACATCGCCGAGTTGCCGATGATCGATTCCGCGAAATGGACCTCGGCAGCCGAACTCGTCGCCGAGATTCAGCTCGATCCCGCGAACGACCTGTTCCTGATCCAGCACACGTTCGGTGGCAAACCGCTGCTCCCCGCGGTCTTCGGTCTCGAAACGATGATTCAGGCCGCGTCCCTCACGCAGCCCGGACGTCTGTTCGACTCGACCCGCGACTTCCAGATCATCGCCCCGTGCAAGTTCCGCGACCAGACCCCGGCGACGGTGAAGGTAGTCGCACAGGTCGATGGGGACGGCGTGAAGTGCCGGTTGATGAGCACCAGCGGCAAAGAGGTGGTGTACCAATCGGTGACGGTGATGTTCGCCGATCAAGCGGAACCGGTGTTGGCTCCCACGCTGGAATCGCCGCCGTTCCCGTACTCGCCGATGAACTACGCCGAAGGGAAGCAGGCCCAGTTGCTGCACGGCCCGCTGTTCCGCTGCCTCAAAGGTCTCTGCCTGCAACGGGACGGTGGCTGGGGCAAAGTGACGGCGGCCGCGGCGGATAATCTCGCCGGGAATCGGAAGGGAACCCGCTGGTTCCTGCCGACGGCGACGCTCGATTCGTGTCTGGTCGCCACCGGGGTGGATTTGTTCATCCTGATGACCAAACGGACCGAGATTCCGCACCGGATGGAAGAGATTCGAGTCGTCCGGTTACCCAAAGCCGGTGAGGCCTGTGTGGTCCGGTTGAATTACAAGGGTCATACCGACCGACATACCACCTACGACCTGATCCTTTACGGTGCCAATAAAGAGGTGCTGTTGACGGTGAAGAACTACCAGGGCATTCGGACCTCGAAGGACGCGGATTCATCGCTGTGGAGTGGCGAGGTGGGCGATGATCGTCTCGCGGAAATTGCCGGTTGAAGCTCTGAAAGACGACGCCGAGCGTCGCGACCGTGCGTTCCCGCGCGGAGCATGGGAACGAGAAGACCAAGAGGGATTGCGGACAATGATTGACCTGACAGGGAAAGTGGCGCTGGTGACGGGCGGATCGCGCGGTTTGGGACGAGCCATCGCGCTGAAACTCGCCGAGGCCGGTGCCGACATCGTATTGAACTTCGTGGCGGCCCGCACGGCAGCCGATCAAACCGCCGCGCACATTGCCCGGTTGGGTCGCCGCGTGGCCGAAGTCCAAGCCGATGTCTCCGAACCGGACGACATTCTGGCGATGCTCGACTGGATCAACGAATCGTTCGGCCGACTGGACATCCTCGTCAGCAACGCCGCCGTCGGGAACTTCGGGTCGCTGATTGAAACGCGGCCGGAAGAATTCGACCTGACGATGAACACCAACGTCCGCGGGTTGATCATGCTGGTCCAGCACGCGCTGCCGCTGATGAACACCGCCCACGGCAACGCCAAGGTGATTGCGTTGTCGAGCGTCGGGGCGAACCTGGCGATGCCGCATTGCGGACTGGTCGGGGCGAGCAAAGCCGCACTGGAAGCCACCGTCCGGCATCTCGCACTGGAACTCGGCGACCGGGGCATCAACTTCAACGCCGTGCAATCGGGCTGGGTCGACACTGACACCACCCGCACGGCTCCGGAATTTGAAAGCCTGCTCTCCGCCCAGTCGTTCCGCCAGATGACCGGCGACCGCGTGTTGACCGCAGAAGACGTGGCCAACACCGTGCTGTTCCTCGCCAGCCCGCTGAGCGATCTGGTGCAGGGACAAACGCTGATCGTCGACGGCGGCGCCGCGGTGCGTGTGTGAGATAGGAGTTTCGATCCACCCAGCCCCACACAGTCGCGGTTCCTTCTCCCCCGTCTGCGGGGGAGAAGGTGGCCGAAGGCCGGATGAGGGGGCCGAGCGTTTCAATCCGCCCCCTCACCCTAACCCTCTCCCCCGCGGACGGGGGCGAGGGAACCGGAGTTGCCCAGTCAACAATTGACCCGGAACGCACATGGGGCTCATCTCCGCAATCGCGCAGGCGTGGCTGGTGCAGCGGACTGCGCGGGATCTGGCGCGATACGGCCGGGCCATCAAACGGCCGCGCGAAACCCAGCAGCAGTTCCTGCTCGATCTGGTCCGCCGTGAACAGGACACCGGTTACGGCCGTGATCATCATTTCGGTGAGATCCGCACGGTCGCCGACTTCCGCCAGCGCGTGCCGATTTCGACGTACACCGATCTCGAACCGTACATCGAGCGCGTCAAGAACGGCGACACCGAAGCGCTGTTCCACAATCAGCGCGTGGTGATGTTCGCCCTCACCAGCGGGACGACGCAATCGCGAAAGTTCATTCCGATCACCGAGCGCGTCCTCGATCAATACCGCCGCGTGTGGTCCGCGTGGGGACTCTTGGCGTATGCCGCGCATCGGTCGCTGTTTCGACATGCGCGACTCACGATCGTCAGCGACTGGAACGAATTCCCCACGTCGGCGGGCATCCCGTGCGGCAGCATCAGCGGCATGACCGCCCATTTGCAGAACTGGGTCGTCCGCCGCGGCTATGTCATGCCCGCGGTTTCCGGCAAACTGAAAGACGTCCGCGCGAAATACTATCTCGCGTGGCGGCTCGGTTTGCTGCGAACGATCGGCACGTGGATTTCGCCCAACCCCAGCACGCTGCTCAACCTCGCCCGGTTCGGTGAAAAGCACGCCGAGATGCTGCTGCGCGATCTCTACAACGGCACGCTGTCGGAAGAATTCGAGTGGACCGACGAGGTCCGCGAGTTCATGAAACCGTTCCTCAAACCCAATCTGGAGCGCGGGCGGCAACTCGATCATCTCTTTGAACAACACGGCCGGTTTCTCCCGAAACACATCTGGCCGGAACTGGGGCTCATCGGTTGCTGGACCGGCGGCAGCATGGGGGCGTACCTGCGGAGCTTTCCCGAATACTTCGGCCGAGCCGCGGTCCGTGATCTCGGCCTGATCGCCAGCGAAGGCCGCATGACGTTCCCCGTTGCGGATGGAACGCCGTCCGGAGTACTCGAAATCGTCAGCAATTTCTTCGAGTTCGTGCCGGTCTCTGAGATCGACTCACCGCAGCCGACCGTGCTGGAAGCCCACGAACTTCAGGAAGGGGGCGAGTATTTCATTCTGCTGACGAACGCCAGTGGGCTCTATCGGTACAACATTCACGACGTCGTCCGCTGCACCGGCTTTCAGGACAAAACACCGCTGCTGGAGTTCCTCAACAAGGGGAGCGGCTTCTGCAGTGTGACCGGGGAGAAGTTGACCGATCACCAGGTGTCATCTGCCATGACAAAGACACTGGCGGAACATCACCTCACCCTGCAAGCCTTCACTCTGGCACCGGTGTGGGATACTCCGGAAATGCCGAGTTATGCTTTGTTCGTCGAAGAGGCGGAACTCCGCAGCAAGGTCGACCCGGACGCATTCGTGGCTTCACTCGACAAGCATCTGCATGCACTCAATATCGAGTACGCCTCGAAGCGCGAGACACTACGCCTCGGCGCGGTGCGCATTGCCTGGGTGCCCGATGGATTCTGGGACCGTTGGGATTACGAACGTCGCGAACGGACCGGGGGCACCGCCGAGCAGTACAAACGCCCCACGCTGATGCAGCAACCGCCGGCGTGACGCACTTCTGTCCCAGCCTGTGGCGCGAGCGACAGCGCGCTGTTTCGCCGCCTGCACAATTCGTCCGACACTCGTCCACCGGGTTGCGACGGACTTCTCGCTCGTTGCAATCGGCAGCGCTCACATAACCGGAGCGGAAATCCAGCGCACGATCGTGACCATCAGTCACGGTCTCCAGTTGTGCCCCGATTGCGTCGAACATCGTTTGGAATCCGGTTCGCTGACTCCCTTCGATCGTAGACCAGGGCTGATCCACGATGACAACGTCGCTTGGGGTTTCTACTAAGACAAAGTCGACGACGCCCCAACCGGAACGGAACACGTCCGTCCCCGCCTTTGAGATTCGGCAGCCAAAGGGAAACTGGTGGCAACGGACGTCGTTGCAATTGGCGAGCTGGGTGGCCCGCCGCTGGTATCGCCGCATTGCGCGCTGGACCGCGCCGCTGACGGCCTTCTGGATCTCGCAGACGCCGATGGTCTTTGCTTCCGTCGCCACACTCGTCCGCTTCCGGGTGTTCGACCGGTTGAAGTCGGGACCGTTGTCCTCGGCAGAACTGGCATTGATGGTGGATGCCGATGAACAGTCGCTGTTGCGCGTCCTCCGACCGGCAGCGGCGCTGGCCATTCTTGATCGGCTTCCTGACGGACGGTATGCCCTCTCTGCCGTCGGCGAACAGTTCTGTACCGATTCGGCCCAACCGGTCGCGGCGTGGACGGAATTGATGGACCGGATGGTGCTGGAAACTTTGCCGCAACTGCCGAATGCCATCCGTGAGGGTGATTCGCTGGTCCACCACGTCCATGGCAAGACCTGCTGGGAACGGATGGCGGAAGTTCCTGGAACGAACGAGCTGCATGACATCGCCTGCGGCCGCTGGACCGAACTGGTTGTCGATCGTACAGCCCAATCGTACGATTTTTCGCAGGTGAAACTGCTGATTGACGTCGGTGGAGGGCGCGGATCGTTTCTGTCGGCGATTTTGAAAGTGGCCCCCCGACTGCACGGCACGGTTTACGACCGGGATGAAACGAAGTTGGCGGCCGGAGCGATGTTCCTCAAGCAAGGGGTCAGCGACCGGGCCTGTCATGTCACCGGCAACTTTTTTCAAACCGTGCCCACGGGGGCCGATCTCTACACCATCAAGCACGTGCTGCATGATTGGGACGATGTCAGCGTGGTGCAGATTCTCTCGAACATCCGCCAGGCGATGTCGGCGACAGCCCGGCTGTTGATTGTTGAAGGGTCGGTGGACCACAACCTCGGTCCGATGGAATCCATCCGCGCGGTGTGGGATTTGAGCCAGTACGCGACCACGTGGGGGAAATCCCGGACGCTGAAAGAATTTGCAGAAATTTGCCAGCAGGCCGGGTTACGGCTGAAAACGGTCTTTCCAACGGGAACGATTGATACTCTAATTCTGGAGTGCGTCCCGGTGTGATCGCGGAAGTCAGCGTTCGCGGGTTCGGCGCAGCGTCGGTATCCAAGGATTGGACACCACATGTTCTGCAATTCGAACCATGTTCCACAGCTCCTGCGGCCGGAGCATTACGTCTCGCCGGAGCAGTTTCAGGTCGAGCGCGACCGGTTGTTTCTTCCGGCCTGGCATTGCGTGGGTGTGAAAGCGCAGCTTCCGAACCAGGGCGATTTTCTCACGATCGATCTGCTCGAGCGCCCGCTGATTATCTGGAACACCGCTCAGGGAATTCGGACGTATCTCAACGTCTGCACCCACCGGTTCAGCACCCTCACCGATAAGCCCTGCGGGCACTTCGCCAAACACCTGAAGTGCCAGTACCACGGCTGGGAATACGACGGGGAAGGAAACACCTGCAAAATCCCCGATGCCCAATCCTTCCGCCCGTTGAAGAAGGGGGAACTCGGGCTGCGCGAGTACCGCACCGAGACCGTCGGGCAGTGCATTTTCGTCACGCTGAATGAAAATGCCCCGGATTTACGGACGTTTCTCGGACCCGAACTTGTGGCATTTGCCGAGCAGCGATTCTCTCCCGATCACCGCATGACGTTGCTGCGGGATGTGGACATCGATTGCAACTGGAAGATTGTCGTCGAGAACATTCTCGAGTCGTACCACATCGCGGAAGTCCATCCGCGGTCGTTTTCCGAATACCCGATTCCGGAGCACTGTTTCCACGAGTTCCATCCGGAATATGATCACTTCATCCACGATTTCACCGACGAACCGCGGTACGCCAGACCGGAACGCATTGTCGCGAAGTTGATCGGCCGCCCGCCGGATTACCAGTGGCACCACATTCTTCGCTACCCCAACGTGGTGATGGGGGGGGCGGGACCGTGGCACTACATCCAGATGATCTGGCCCACCAGTCCGACCACCTGTCGTTCCCGCTGGATCTCGATGCACTATTCCGGCGTGAAATCGAGTTGGTGGGCCTTTCTGCTCCATCGCGCGTTTTGGCGTTATGGTCGCAAAGTCGCGCGGCAAGTGCAGGATGAAGATGCCCGCATCTATCCCAAAGTGCACCGCGGCACGGCGGTCGTGGACCGGCCCCACAGCGGCGGACTGATCTCCACCCGTGAAGAGCGGATCATCGCGTTTCAGGAATACCTGCTGCGCGAGACCGAAATCTCTCCCACGACAGCAGAGCCTGCCGATCACCGCCCGTTTCCCCCGACCGTGCGC
>JBGSUN010000311.1:0-12055 GCA_041753475.1 Planctomycetaceae bacterium
GGGCAGACGCGGATTTATCAACTGCGAATTCCTCACCGGAAGGTCCACTCCAATCAAAGGATCGTGCTGCGGCTGATGGTCACTCAGTTGACAGCATCCACGGTTCCGTGCGAGTTGGACCTGCCGGGAGGGATCTCCCATCGCCAACCTGGCGATAGGGATCGGACAACCGGGCGAATGGCTTCTCAAGGGTCTCCTTGATCAGGTTGCGATTGGTTTCAGAAGCGATGGGCTCAAGCCGCCAGGTTGGCGTTGGTTGCCTGGGCGCGGCATTCGGAATAGGTCTGTCGCTTCCGGAGCATCTGCCAGATCACCGTCGCCAGTTTTCTCATCACCGCGACACACGGCAAAAGGATCAGCGAAGAATCCGATTGATGCGTGTTGGGATCAGTGCGATATGGCAGTGCGCCAGCAGTTATACTCGCTTCCACAAAGATAGCCATTTACGATGGCCGACCGACGGCGGCTGGTCGTGTACTGCATCCCATAATCTTCGAAACTCCATGCTCGCTTCGAAAGACTTTGTGACCAGTTCTAGCAAAAGTAGGTCCTGTTCGCCGTCGCCGAGGCTGCTGACGGATCGGTCTGAATGGCTGGCGGCCAAATACAGCTGATGGATTCGCAGTCCCAAAGACCGAGCCGCAGTAAAGCCGGCTTTGGCATCAGCATTTCGTGCGGCCACGATCCGCTCGGCCGCTTCGGATTCCGCTCTTCGTTTTCTCTCGTACGCCAGGTCGTCCGCTCGGCGTTTCCGCTCCTCAGCTCCGGTCTCCCAGACGACCCAGCCGATCTCGGGGCGTAAACAGAGAGTACTTGCGTCTTGTCTGATTCCGATCAGACCTCCGACGAACTCCATGTCGTAGTTCGTTTCCCGGTAATTCCACCGAAATGGCGCCCTAGCAGGCAATCGTGGAAAACGACCCGGGGCCGGACCGCTTCCGAAGGAAAGTGGACGATTCATCCAAGGATTTCGGCAGTATTTCGCGGCGGAGCGTCCGGGTGAATCCGGTTCCCACTGCGCTGTAGGACTCAGATAGGGGAAAAATTTCAGAATCCAGCCACTGACGAAGGGAGAATCGCCACTTCCCTCACTCCCGTGCCATTTATAGATTGAATTCCAGAATTCCCGATCGAACTTCCCGGAAGCAGCGGCGACGAACTGCTGCAATAGCGGCTCCAATTCGGCGACCCACCAGTCGAGTCCGAGGCGCGAGAACGCGCCAGCTCGCCGCGCAATTTCGTGCCAATCCGCCGGTGTTCCCTCGAGCGTGATCGTGGGAATTCCGCACGCCGAGTGCAGTTCATAAGTGAAGTAAGCCTGCATCGCGTCGAGGAGCACGATCTCAGAAGCCGCTCGTTCAACAGCACCAGTGGTCGAGAAGTCGGCGACAATCAGGTCATAAGCGTCACCGATATGATCATGAATCGCCGCAGCGAATTCGCCGAATACTTCTTGCCAGGGATTATCCGGAGAGCCTTTGATAAAGTCGTCGCGCCGAACGCTGATGTTTAGCTTGGATTTATGATGCACAAAGTGGTGCCGGACCCGCTCCGGGTCGGAGTTGATGTGGTAGGCCAGGCCTTGCGTCAGCGTCAGCCACACCATGTCGGGTGAAAGGCAGATGGGGCGATGAGTCGCAAAGGCGAGATAAAGAGCCGAAAGGAGTGGATGACTTCGAACGTCAGCCACCAGTTGCACGTGGTAGTGGGAGCATGCTTCGACTTGACCTCCCAGGAATTCCGATGCGGCTTGGTGATAGGGGATCACCCGCAATGGCTCGGACGCGGGGAGAACGTCTGCGACATCAAAAGTCGTTGCGACGCCGCGATATTGGCCACCGAATGATCCCTCGGTCGCCGCCAACGGCTGCATGCTGGGGACTTGATCGGAAGAAGCCATAGCGAATCTCCGGTTGTCGGAAACGAAAGCAGAGCGCCACACTTTCACACCGCCGACAGTTACTCCGCAACTTCGTCGACGCATAATTCCGTTTGATGTGAGTGATCCTGCAATCAATGCTGACGTGCGGAGTCGGTTTTACGGCTCGCAGCCGACTCCGCAATTGCCTTAAGCACTCCCTCGCAAAGATTCAACGGTGGTTTGACTGGCTTGCCGGCATGGATTGTTCTGCGGCAACGATGAACTCGGAAATCGCACGGGCCGCGTCCCCTAATAAGCTCGGCCCAGTCGTATTCGGGAGATCCAATCGCGTGTGGTGCGGTATATTTCGCCCAGTAATCGACAGTCCCGTCGGGTAGCCAGCCTGTAAAATGAGGGCGATTTCGCCAAGGGGAACTATGTTTTGAAGCGTTAGCTTTGGCAATTTCAACAGCGGCGCCACAGCCGCGCGAGGATAGTTAGGGGCTTGAAGGAAGCGATGATTGAGGGAGCGAAGTCGCTGCGGGCCCTGGTCGCCGGTGGCTGCTGAAAACGCATACGAATTGATCCACGCACCGAAATGAAACCAGAACAGAACATCGCTTGCTTTCGGCGCTTTTTCTTCAAGAAATGCAATCATCCCACTTGCTCCGATTTCGTGCCCACTCGTTCCTACAAACAGATAGTTCAACGGTCCTGCCTGCGGGTTTGAAATGGTCCATCGCGACGCAATCCAACGGCTGAAGCCACGCCAAAGTGCGACTCCTGGGCCCCGTTCTCCACCGCAACGAAACCAGCCGCTATAAGGTGTCGAGATAACAACCCATGGGGCGTTGCGTGCCTTGACCAATTGACCAATCACATTGGTCGCCGGAGCGGCCAAATCCGTGCTTCCGTGAAGATCGATTGTTATGGGGGTGCCCGATGTAACAGCCGCGGTCAGCCGCCCGCGGTCTTTCGCTCCAACGAGTACGACGGGAATCGGCCAAGGTTGTTGCGACGGGCCGGAGTTCATCGCCGTCAATTCCCCAGTAGGGCCTTCAGAGATTCCGATCATAGCAACCGCGCCGTTCTTTGCTGCGATGTCGATTTGACCAGCGATGTCATCGGTAAGCTCTCCCGAGATGCTGAATGGAAAGGTGACGAGAGCGACATTGCCCGCGACCGACGAACCATATTTGGATCGCAGTTCCACCAGGCGCCCTGAAATCGGTCCGGATGTAAACTGTACAGGCCATAGCGGAAAGGCCTCAACGGGATTGAGACCATGTCTGCCCGCCAGCACAATCGTCTGTTCGACAAAACTCTGGCGGACAGTAAATTCCTGCCGCTCGGTTTGGAAGCCGAGGCCGGCAAGATGCCGCTCGAGCCAGTCTGCCGTAACGAGATCGACCTTAGTTGCCGTCCGATGCTCGCCAAAGCCGCAATAGGTCCGCACGTCATTCCAGAGGGACCACCCTGACAGGGGATCAATCAAACCGATGGCATCGGAAGTCCGCACGACCGCGCTCTCTGAATATAGCCGGCCTGCCGCTAAAGCGCCGATACTATGCCCAGCCTGCTCGAAGAGATGCCGGCGTGAGAAAATGGGGTTGCTCACAGGTCCCTGTTCTTTCTGAAGAATAGTTGTGAAAACTTCTCGGGAGGTCGATTCACTTTTGGCTGATATGCACACGGTTTGTGCAAGCAAGGAACTCAAGGCGTCAGTCAGCCCGCGCATGAAAGTCGCAGATTCCTCCGCCAGCTGACGCGTCAGCGCTCGAGTCTCCGGCGGACGATTGCCAAGTCGACCTTCCTCCCCGGTTTGACTGAGGAGACCGGAAAAAAATCAAGACCATCGCAGAGTTGATGTCCAGCTAGCAGGGGAATGCCATCGATGGTCACTCGATGGCCCCGTTCTTTGAGGGCCTTCGCCCACCCGAAATAGGGCAGCACATTGCCATTCGTACCATTCGCACTTAAGATGACGTGCATGAAGGAATTTCTGGTTACGGCAACGGTTGCAAGAGGCACATTCGTGTCAGAGGGCTAAGGTACTGAGGTTTGGAGGACGAACCGCAAGTTCGATATCTAGTCGGGTGTTGAGACCCATTCGTGATCTCGTTTCAACCCCTGCCACACAGTTCCCCAAATTCCTGCAAGTAATCTGTTAACTCGCGGTCAATGCCCTCAGGAGTCAGCCCAAAATCGTCTGCGGCGTAGCTATGTCTTGCGCGATCTGATCGTTGATTGCGCGCAATTAGTACCGTCAATCGGCTTCGAAATTCCTCGGAGTAATTGAGGCCGCTAGTAAGCGCGATCCGCTCGACAACTCCTTGCGGGTCGCGCATCAATTGCTGGTATCCAACGTCGATAATTCGACCGGGTGGCAGAACTTTTCTGACGGTTCGTTGCCGTTCCAACAGGCTCTTTGCGAGGCCCACGGTACGGCTCCCAACATCGTCGAGGTCAACGCTGGGGTAGAACAACTGGTCCACGGTTGCGGTCAAGCTGCAAAGCGACGGAAGAACATCCTGCGGATCCCGATGAGTTTGTACCACGATGGCGTCGGGGAAAACCCGCAGCAGCGAATCGAGGTGCGTGAGATGCGCGGGTGATTTCAGGAGCCAGTGATCGCCACGAACGTGGCGCTGCAGGAGCTGCAACTGCCGCCGGTAATACCAACAAGCCGCATCGAACTCTTCGATCGGTCGCAGCCACAGCCATGCTCGGTAGGGCTCGATTCGTCCTCGGAAATAAGGCGTCAACGCCGCGTTCCAGAGCAATGGCAGGCATTCTTCCGGACCGCGTGCTGCGATTGGATGGATCGCGCGCAGCGTCGGGATCAGCAGATCCAGCCGCTTCAAGTTGCGTTCGACCTTCAAGATGCGCGGGTCGGTCTCATATGTCTCACTTCGTGGTGGTGGGACGGGATGGACCGCTTCCCATGTCTGAAGAGGACGTGCTAAGGGGTCCTGTGCGAGGAGCTGGTACAACCAAGTTGTTCCTGTCCGCGGCAACCCTACAATGAAAACGGGCCTGGAGATGACCTCGTCGCAGATTCCAGAATCTTTCCGAATGGCTTCTTCTATTTGTAAACGATTTACGAGTAGACCGATCAGGTATTCCCGCACGGCAACACGACCGAGCGGTCCCAGTTGCGGGTCGGTATCGTAGGTCGCCACCAATTGTCCGAAGGATTTAGACCAGGGTTCCGGGCCGAAATCATCGAGCTTGGTTCGCGCCCGAGCGGCGGCAACGAGGCCGTCGGCCCGGAGTTCCGTCTGCGGGAACCCCAATTGCTTCAATCCGCCAGCAATAGAATGAAGCAATCGCAGAAGGAGCGTCGGGTTCGATCGGGCCATAGCAATTCAGTTCACGATTCGGTTCGGCGGTAGATTTACTTGGCGCCCCTGAATTCTGAACCAGAAGCAATGAGATCAGGGCATGGGTAGATTCTTGAGTGTGAGGCCACGCCCTTGGCTCACGGAATCAGACGACTACCATCCTATCTGTAACGGAACTCGACAACCTGTACATCTCTGGGCCATCGCCTCGACTGACTGACTGGGGCATAAATGATTTAGCAGGTCGCATTTTCACCACGGTCATTGAGGACCATCACAGTACACTTTTTATCAAAGCATCAATCCAGTCTGTGAATGTAACACCGAAGAACAACTTCCAGATATAGTCAAGCAAGACGCGAGGAATACCTACTGTGGCTGCGGTTGAGTTGCCGGCAATTGCCCTCTTGTTCCCGAGGCTTTCCATCTGCCAGTCCGTACCATGTTGTTGTCCTAATGAATGATCTTCTTGGTCCCTTTCTGCCGCGCCATTGGTCGAAGCAAGAACCCCTTGTGGTGGACTTGAATTCAATGGGTGTTTAACGTCGGATGGCATAATCGCAGCGGGTGTCGAACTCACGACAGCGGCCAGCAGGGCAGTCCGCAGAAAGTTGGCAGCTTGAATTGCATCGCTCTTCCTTTCGAGTGGTTTTCGTCGACACTGTGGGCAGAACGTGCACGGTCTCGACTCATTCAAACCTCCCTATGACTTGGAGACGTGAACCTTTCACAGGTTCATCTGCCACAAACCGCCGATTTCTTTGTTGGGATTCCGGCCCGGTTCACGAGATTACTGGAAATTCCATGAACCGGGGTGGCCTTGGTCGCTCGGAACCGAAATTGACGACGCAGCGTACGGGGAGCCATGATGCTCTGAACCGAGCTGATTCCTAAGCCGCCGATGAAATTGCTGAGCAAGATTCCCACGCTTGAGCGCTAATAGCCATGAGTGCATCCGTAGGCTGGCTATCGACACGCGAAACCCAGATCGGACACTTGTAGGCCCAAGTCACTGGGCCCGCTTGGGATTTGTAAGGTGTAAGCAATCCGTCGTCGTTGTCACGCTTCCACAAACTACCCCGTGAACGTCTCGAAGTGGGCTCAGGTGGCAGAAGTAGGAAAGTACGCCATTCTTTGAGAAAGAAATCGCGATCGCGTTTCAGGGTCGATGACAAGTGCTGGAATAAGATTCACTCGCCAGTCGGTCGGTTTACTTCGGCAAGTTATCCCCAGGTGTTTGACATCGCCGCCGGTGTGTTGAATACTTGTGTTAAATAGAGTGTTACGCTGTGGATAGCCCTCGATAACCCCTTGAATCCGAGGGGCGATTGGAAACGCCCAGTGTGTAAACCATCAAAACGTGGTGGGTGAAATGTCGAAACGGCGCGGCGGTGTGTGAAGTATCGATCGGCCCTTTCGGTGGGTGATCTGTCGAAGCCGTCCACCCGGTGGGTGAAATGTCGAAACCACTTGACTTGGTGCGTGAAGTATCGAATTATCACCCTGCATGTCTGAGCTTGTCAAAGAACGTTCCCTCATGCTGATCGATTCCAAGATAAAACATGGTTGGGCTTCTCCAAGAAGTGGAAGGGGATCAAACTCCCCAACGGATTAGCGCAACCAAAGCTCACTCGGAATCGTTCGCTCGTTCATTGAGATCAAGGGACCCCACGCGCTTCGCCAGTCACTGATCCGACTGGCAATCGAACGACATCATCGCGCCCGTGTCGAGCATGCAAGATCGCTATTCATGTTCCAGGGTAGGAGCGAGTTCGAGGATTGCAGTCTCGGTGTCATAGAGGATCGCGAGCCAGTGATTGTCCGGAGAGAGGCTGAATCCGTAAATGAACTTGGCAGAATTCCACGTGAACAGTTCACTGCCGTGTGACACCTGCCAGAACTTGAGAACACCTTTGTCATCCAGCGCCAACAACGTATTCCCGCTGGAATCGAACTCGAGCTGGCTGATTTTACCTTGATAGCCGGCGATCGACACACGCAACTGGCCCGTTTCGGCGTTAACAAGATCGATCTGTCGTCCCCTCGCCAAGGCAAGACATTGATCGTCCGGGGAAATGGCGGCCCGCGACACTCCCGGCGGCAAAGTAAGCGGATAACGGAGACGCTCGGCCCCCGTCAAAAGGTCGCAGCGTCGATATTGGTTATCGGCCAGGATATGCACAACTTGAGTGAGGGGATTGATGACTGCAATCGGCTCACCTCTCGTATCCAGTTTCCACGAGCTTTTAAGTTGACAAAGCTCGACATCCCAGCATTTCACTTCGCGACGATCGAAGTCGATACCGACGAGCAAAGGCGAATCGGGGATGAATGTCTGTTGTTCGCAGAAAGTGCCTGAATCGGGTAGAACGACCGCAGCATTGTGGGGGTAGGTCCAAAGCTTTAGTGGGCCAACGGACTCCCGCGCTACGATCCATCTCCCCGCGGTGTCACCCACCATGTCGAGACAATCCGTGTTCAACATCGCGGCGGACGTCAGAAGTTCCCCGTTCCGTGTGCTATGCCAATTCATCCACGGTCTATGCGCGGTAACGACGACTGCATGTCTGGGAAGCCAGCCGATCAATCGTGTGAACAGTGACGCTTTGACCGATGAGCCGGGAATCTGACACTCCGACAGTTGATCCTATCGCCAGCGCATGATCCGGCCATCTTTGCCTGCGGTAATCACGGTGCGGCTGTCGGGCGAGAAGACGATGTTACGAGCGGGACGCGGGTGTGCCTGCCAATGGAACACATGTCGGTGATCAGGCTGGAATCTTCGTGCTCCCGGTTTCTGGTCCGGTTCCCCGATGGCCGGTGAGGGATCGACCGCCACTGCATCATCCAACAGTTGAACATTCACCGAACCGCGCTGGTCCTGAGTGATCTGGACCACGGACTGGGTCGCCACGGCTTCTTCCAGCAACTGTCGCCGCATTTCGTCGACGAATGGCAAGCGCGCATAGACTCCAAAGCCGCTGCCATACTGCCCAATACTGGCCCAGGTGATGACGAACTGACCATCGTCCGACATTGCCACGCGGGATTGCCGCTGATTGGACTTCGTCCGACTGTTGACGCGAAATTCTCGCCCCAATTTCTCGCCCGTGGCATGAAAGCGCTGCGAGTAGACTCCATCACCACTGCCATCCTGATCTTTGCTGTCCCAGCTGATCATGAACTCCCCATTCGCCGCCATGGCTACTGCTGGATGTTCCTGCTTACTGTTTGTATGGGTGTTGACGAGAAATGCCGGCCCGTGTGGAATGGCATCGGCATGGTAGAGACGAGCGTAAATATTGGGTTCGGTTCCGTCGCCGGTGTTTCCGGTCCAGACGATGACAAAGCTCCCCTGAGAGCTCATAGCGACGTCGGACCAGACATTGGCAGTCGTCGGGCCCGTGTGAACATGAAATGGATCGCCCAGTGCCATTCCTGAGGCAGTGGATTTCAATTAACGGAAACAGACTGTTCCCGAAGCCGAGACGCCACTTGCGGAATTGTGTGGTCCGCTTCATTTGACGGGCGCGATTGGGACGATCTCCGTTTGTTTGTCGTAGCTCAGTGCCAGCCAACGGCTGTCGGGGGAGAGGCTGAAGCGACGGACGGGCTCCGTGCCTTTCCAAGCCAGCAGTTGCAGGCCGTGTGCGACCTGCCAGAAGGTTAAGACTCCTTTATCATCGAGAGCGATGAGTGTCTTGCCGTCCGGGGAGAATTGCAACTGTTGTAATTGTCCGCCGTGGCCCTCAAGCGGCACACGTGTCTTGCCGGTCGTGGGGTCGAGAAGCACAATCTCACGAATGCGCCCGACTGCCAGCAAGTCCTGTGTGGGCGACGCTGCAAAACTATACGCGCTGCGGCCGTCGAACCCCCACCGTCGGGTCTCGGCACCGGTTGCTGGATTGATACTAATGATCGCATCATCGGCGAGGACGTAGAGCATCCGATCGAATTTTGACACGCAGCCGCATCGGAATGTTCTTGATGGAAGGCTTTTCTGATAGATCAACACGGAAGAATCGACATTCCAACACTTCAAACTGCGCTGACGGTCCGTCAAGGCCATCAGGTTGGAGGAGCCAGGCAGGTATTCGAACATCCAACACGACTCGTTATTCAGTGTCGAGTCAGGCAAGGCACTCGGTGCCGGCTTGGACAGCATGTTCCAACTGAAAATCGGACCGGGACTAGTCATGTATGCAAACCTGCTGCCATCGAAGTTGCACGCAATCGCATCGGGCTCCCCATTAACCGGAGCGAGTATCGTGTCTTGCCGCGTTCCGGTGTAGCAGTCGTAGATTCCGAAAGAACCGTAACCGGAAATGGCCACTCTCTTCCGATCGGGTATCCAGCCGATCCAGTCCGCCCGCCGCGGAATGCGACCCGCGGCCTGGTGATCCCATCTCCAGCGCATGATTCGGCCATCGATTCCGGCCGAGATCACCTGATCTTTTTGAGGACCAAACACAACGCTGCGGACAACACCGGGATGCGCCTGCCAGTGGACGAGTGACGGTCGATCTGGGGTTTGCAACCGCTCGCCCGTACGGAAATCGGTCGCTAAGCTGACGGCCGAAGGAGGCGCGGTCTCAACGGTCAGTTGTCCGCGATGATCTTGAACGATGTGAAGACCAGCATGAGTTGCTATGGCCTGGTTGAACAGCGTGAGTCGTTCCTGTTCTGCTCGGCAGCTTCGAGCATAAACGTCACTGCCGCTGCCGTTTTCATCGCGCCCGGCCCACGTAAAAATGGGATTCCCTTCGACATCGAACGCCACCGATACCGCGTTCTGTCTGCCGACTGTGTGGCAGTTGACGCGAAATTCGTCGCCTTTCGCCACTCCGTTCGCATCGTAACTCTGAGCATAGATCCCATACTCACTGCTGTCCTGCTCCGCGCTTTCCCATGCAATCATAAAATCGCCGTCCGCAGTCATCGCCAAGGACGGATAGCTTTGGTCATCGACCGTGAAGGTATTAACGAGAAACTCGTCGCCTTGTGGAGTCCCGTCAGGACAGAATCGGCGGGCAAAGATCCCTTGACCACTGGCGCTTTGGCCCCGGCCGTGATCTGCACTCATCCAGGTGACGATGAACGCCCCCTTGGCATTCATGGCGATCGACGGCGCTTGCTGATCACCGGCTGTCGAAGTGGGCACCAGAAGATCGCCAGATTTCGGTTTGCCAGCTTCGTCGAAACTTCGTGCGTAGACTCCCTGGCCGCTCCCATCCTGGTTCTCGCTTTGCCAAGTCATCACGAACTGCCCTCGAGCATCCATGGCAGCTCGTGACTGCCGCTGATTTCCTGTGCTGTAGACGGGAACGGTGAACTCATCCTTCATGACATTGCCGGAAGCGTCGTAAAGTTTTGCATACACGCTATCCCCCGGCTCATCCTGATCCTGGCTGGTCCAGGTGACGAGGAATGCACCGTCGGCGTTCATCGCGACATCCGGCTGCTTCTGATACCCATTTATGAACGAATTGACGCGGAAATATTTGTCTTGAGACTCGCCCATCGCGTTGTACCGTTGCGCGTAGACGTCGGTTCTTTCGGAATCCAGTATTGAACGGCCTTCCCAGACAATCACGAAATCGCCACTCGCCGCCATCGCCACGCGAGGTTGCCCCAATGAGATTCTCAACTTTGCGCTGACCGGTAGAATGGGCCCCTGACGTCGTCCGTTGACGTCGAATCGTTGAGCGTAAATGCCCCACGGGGATTCAGGCTTTCTGCCCATCCAGGTGATCACGAAATTGCCCGCGGCGTCCGTGGCCACCGGGCTGGCGCTCCTGGCACTTCCCTCGTCGATTAAGGAATGAACACCAAATTCAGGAGCAATCGAAATCGGCCGCCCTTCGGCAGAGGTCACCGTCAGCACACCGCTTTCTTCGGCAACTTGCTGAATTTGCCCTCTAAAATCCAGTTGTGGCTCCTCGGGGTGTTGCCACGCCCAAGCGTGCGCCACGCCGGAACGTTCGGCGATGGCCAGGATCAAGTCATCAGGCGAAAATGTCAGGTCTTCGATCTTCTCGACCAGCGTCAGTTCTGCTTTCTGTCTGGAAGTCGCACACTCGAAGACTCGAATATTACCAGAGGTGCTTCCGACGGCGATGTATTTCCCATCGTGGCTGAGTGCGATGGCATGACACTTGACATCCACCATCAATGTCTTGAGGCATTCCTTTCCCAGTGGCTTCCTGAAGAATCGCACGGCACGATTCGCAGTCGTGTGATCGACAAGCACCGCCAGCAACGGAAACTTGTGACTCACTGCCAGGTCAACGATTTGAGTCGTGGGAATCCGCCAGGTATACAACGCGGCTCCCTTGCTCAAGTCCCACGTCTTCAGAATGTTCCCACGTCGAAATGCGATGAGGCGATCATCGTTCTCGAACACGACGTCAGCGATCTGGTTGAAGTCTTTCGGTTTCGGAAACCGATACTCCACCGCGCCGTTTGTAGTATCAATAACGACGATCTCGGCCTCATAGCTGATGATGGCCAGCCGGTTTCCATTCGGGCTGAACGCCATCCGACGCACATCCGACAACTTCGTTTCCCATGGCGGCAATTTACTGGCAGACGGGAAGTGGTAGCGGTGAATCGCGCCGCCATCAGTCGCGGCAACCACGTAACTTTGGTCCGGGGCCAACCGCACACAAGACACGTCGTGCGTTACCGGAAACCCGTCGACCCCCGCGGGACTAGTCCTCAAACCAGCATGCCCTGGCGTCCGTTTTTGGGTGGGCGCGTGAAAAACTCGAAATCCTTCGGCATTGTTTGGGGTTTCATGGGTGTTGACGATCCATGACCCATTCGCAGGCAAAAGGATTTCGAGTGCGCA
>JBGSUN010000312.1:0-27101 GCA_041753475.1 Planctomycetaceae bacterium
GACGGACGTCCAAAGCCAGAAGTTCGTCCGTCGCTCGCGCTCCGGGCTGCGAAATCCTCGGACCGACCGACTATGATGTTCCCAATCAGAAACCATAATCGCTCCTGACAACAAACGGCACGTCGTGGTTCGCCTCCGCACCGATTTCATGGGTTGTTCATGATGCATCCGGACTTGATGACGCGTCGCAGTCTGTTGCACACCGGGGGGTTGGGACTCGGGGCGTGGGCGTTTTCGGCGTTGGGACAGCGTGATGCACACGCATCCGAAACGGCGAATCCGTTTCAGGGGATTCTGTCCGCGCCGCATCTTCCGGCCAAGGCGAAGCGCGTCATTTATCTCTTCATGAGTGGCGGGCCGTCGCAACTCGATTTGTTCGATCACAAGCCGTTGCTCAATCTGCGGCAAGGAGAAGACCTCCCGGAAAGTGTCCGCAAGGGACAACGGCTCACGGGGATGACGGGCAATCAGGCGACGTTGCCGCTGGCGGGGTCGGTGTTCAAGTTTGCACAACACGGGAACTGCGGGGCGACGGTCAGTGAGTTGCTGCCGTGGACCGCGAAGATGGCCGACGACGTCTGCTTCATCAAGTCGCTGCACACCGAAGCCATCAATCACGACCCCGCGATCACATTCTTTCAAACCGGGGCGCAGCTGGCCGGACGACCGTCCATGGGGGCGTGGTTGAGTTACGGCCTCGGCAGCCTCAACGACAACCTGCCGGCGTTCGTGGTCCTGTTGTCGAAGGACCGGATCGATCAGCCGTTGTATGCCCGGTTGTGGGGGAACGGGTTTCTGCCGAGCGTGCATCAGGGGGTACAATTCCGCAGCGGAAAAGACCCCGTGCTGTACCTCGCGAATCCGCCCGGTGTGTCGGCGGAAAGCCGTCGCAAGTTGCTCGATCGGCTCGGCGAATTGCAGGCGATTTCGGCGGAAACGACGGGCGACCCGGAGATCGCTTCCCGCATGGCGCAGTACGAAATGGCGTTTCGCATGCAGACGAGTGTCCCCGAAGTGATGGATCTCTCCGGCGAGACCGAAAGCACGTTCGAACTCTACGGTCCCGAAGCCAAAGACCCCGGCACGTTCGCCGCGAATTGTCTGCTGGCGCGGCGGTTAGCCGAGCGCGATGTGCGGTTCATCCAACTGTATCACCCGGGTTGGGATCAGCATGGCAATTTACCCAATGCAATCCGTCGCCAATGCCAGGATGTCGACCGCGCGGGGTATGCCCTCATCACCGACTTGAAACAGCGCGGGATACTCGACGACACGCTGGTCATCTGGGGCGGCGAGTTCGGCCGGACGAATTATTCGCAGGGCAAACTGACGGCGACCGACTATGGCCGCGATCACCATCCGCGCTGTTTCACGATGTGGCTCGCCGGCGGTGGCATCAAACCCGGCATGACGTTCGGCTCAACCGACGAGTTCGGCTACAACCTCGCAGAAGATCCGGTTCACGTCCACGACCTGCAAGCCACGCTGCTGCATCAACTCGGCCTCGACCACGAAAAGCTGACGTACAAATTCCAGGGGCGGTATTACCGTTTGACCGATGTCCACGGCCACATCGTGCGTGAAATTCTGGCGTGATCGCATCTCGGTGTGCCACTGGCTCCGCCAGTGTTCTTGCTGTTCCCGAATGCGGTGAACCGTCGCCAAAGCACACAGCAAGGCTTGGTCCGTCACCCGCCATCCGACGATTGCAATTCACGGCGCGGGTTGTCGAGTTCACACAGTGTGGCGTAGATCAGCCAGAGGGTCGAACCGACACTCATCAGTATGGACACGGTCCAACCGAGAAAGAATGCGGTTTCGAGGTGAAGTTGGAAAAATCGGGATCCCAGCACGAAGAGCGATCCGATGTAAAGTGCCATCGCAATGGCCAACGCCCCCAGCGTCCGCACCATCGGCCACCCTGCGCCGATGAGCGTTTGTGGAATCGCGGAACCGTAGAGAATCAGGGCGGTGAAAGGCACCGACGCCAGGAGCAGCACCGGCGCACCAACCACCACGATCATCCAGGCATACGTCGTCCATCCGAAGGCCAGGACCAGCCCTAACGGAATCAATGACGGAGCCAACTTGCCTGCACAGGCCAGCATTTTGTTCCAGAAGATTGTGCTCACCGAGTTCGGCGTGATCCGGACGATTGACCACATGCGGTCCTGAAACTCCATGGTCAGCACCTGGCCGATGTCGAACATCACCCAGATAAACCAGCCCACCATCGTCAAGACGATCACCGGTTCCACATACCGGTCGCGCACGGCATCGCGCAGGAAGTACATTACCAGCAGCGACAATGCCAGTGCGGTCGCGACCCGGGCCCACCAATAGAACCAACTCCCGCCAGTGACGTGGAAATCTTTCCAGAACCACGGGTTGGCACCGCAGCGTGGTCGCACCGGTGCCCAGCCGCGCGGGATCATCACATCTCCCTCGAAGTGCGACGGTTTCGTCGATGAGTTCTCGAGAGGGAGCGAACGCGATTCCGGCAGCGGTTCCCGATCTTTCGACCCGGCTTCCACCGCCGATCGCCAGCGGCCGCGGAGCACAATCACGCTGGTCCACGCCGTGAGTCCGCCGATAACCACATGCGCACCCAGGCGGACAAACTCGGGCGCAGTCCAGTGCCACGGCGGCTGGAACGACTGCAACGTCCACCAAACCCACGGCGAATTGATCCACGCCAGAATCCGGACCAGTAGTGCGACGCCCAGAACATGCATGAAGCCAATCACAAACGTCAGCGCCAGCCCCTGCATGCGGTCCCGCGCCGCCCCCATCCAGACACATCCGGCCAGTGATGACCACCCGATCGCCAGCAGCCACCCGGCGAACCAGAACAACGCCACACTCGCAAAATCATGAAGCCGGAGCCCCCCCAGCGTGTACAGAAATGTGAGCAGCGGAAGATGCACGAACGGAATCGCAAACGCCGGCAGGGCCGCACTGGCCACCCGCGCCCGCCATAACCCAAGCGGAGTCACCCCCGTTAACATGACCAACGGCAAATCGTCATCCGCCGTTGCCGTGCGCAACGCAAACGGAATGTTCAAACCCAGGAAGACGAACATTCCGAAAAACACCGTCCCGGCCACAAACGGCAGAAATCGTGCGCCGGTCCGTGAGAAGCGAGATCCTTCCCAAGCCCCCCACAACACAAGAATCGTGATCAGCACTGACAACAGACAGAGCAGCGGCAGGAACAACCGCCGCCCATCTTGCCGAATGCCGCAACGAAAGATTTCCACCGGAAAGACCGGTGTCCTGATTCGCCAGGGTTTCGCAGCCGGAGTCGTCACGCGGATCGCACTTCAGAAGGACGGAATACAGACGCGGGTCCCTCGATTTCACAGCGTGAGACCAAGAAAGGCAAAGGAGCACGCGGAAGAAAATGCGGCGGCGACGGGGAACGTCATTCCGTCCGCTGGTCTCCGGACGCGGTCGCTGAGGAATCGGGCCAGTGCCGTCGGCCGAAACGTTCAAACCATCCGCGGTAAATTGCCCCGAAAACCGGGCACGCCAAGGCCAGCGTTCCGACACCGATCACCGTCTCATGCACCCCGCGCCGCCGCACGCTGAGGAAGCCCGCCACCGCCATCAACACAAAGAACCCGACCGGCCCGAAAACGTGTGACAGGACGTGCAACACAGCGAGCATCCGGACCCACCACGGATACCCCGGAACCCAAACCGGCTCCGCGTCGCCGAGTGCCGGCGTGTCGGGTGACGAGTCTGGTGATGGTTCCTGAGTGTTCATCCAGTCTCACCACTGTTAAGGCATTGAAGGCTGGTTTTCCTTGATCTCAAATACGCGAACCGTGTTGTCCCAACTGCCAATCGCGATGCGCTTGCGATCCGGCGAGAATCGAACCGCCCTGATCCGTTGATCGGCCGCTTTTTTCTGTTCTATAAGAATCTTCCCCTGAAAATCGAACAGTGTCAGATTCTCCGAGGTGCCGGTCAAAGCGATTCGTGATGATGCGAAGTCGACATCCATCTCTGCATGTCCGTTACGAGAATCAAACGTCAGCAGATCTTTCTTCTGTTGAATGTCATGAACGTGAACCGTGCCAGTTGCCCAACTGTTGTCGACAGTGAAAATAAGCGTTTTGGCACCATCGAACTGGGCATGACTTGTGAAGGGCCCATCGATCACAATATCAGCTCGCTCATTGCCCATTTTGAAGATTTCGCGATTCTGCCTTAACGACCAAATGCGGATGCTCTCGGGCGGCGACAGGCTGACGATCGAATTCCCGTCGGGTGACGGAGTGGTCTCGCTGACATAGTTCTTCGACACCTTACGGTCCAGCAACTTGACGGCTATGGATTCCCAATCCAGCTTGTTGCCGGTTTTGCCAGTGGCTCCGTCGAAGACGTGAATTTTTCTTTCGAGGTCCAACACGAAAACAGAGCCGTTGCCGATCGTAAGGCCATCCACGGTGTGATGTGCAAGCAGCGGTTCCTTTCGATCTTTGAGAGTAATCTGTTGCCGCCACATCTCGGATTTCGATTTCAGGCTGTAACAGCGAATAAGACCCGACCCACCGGTATAAACGATGGTGTCGTTATCCAACCAAACCACGATGTCGATGTGACCGGGCCACGCTTCCATGCGGTCTTGGAGGCTGATACCGATGATGGCCGAAGGTCCGAGTTCGATACCTGAGACCATGCTCGGGATCAGACACAACAGAATCGTGGCGATTAGCTTCATAGTCATTTTCCATCCGTGACATGTAGTTTGGATCGAAATCACCGGGGGGACTAACGTCCCCCCCGCTCGCCATTACTCTCCGAATCTGTGTCCTTCTGTGAAATCTGTGGATTGTCTTTCTCTTATGCTCACACCGGGTGCTCGGCATACGCCCGCAGTTCGTACAGCCGGGCTTGTTCGTTGCCGTTGGTGGCGGTGATGCGGACGCGGATCGATTTGAGGGCGACCGCTTCGAAGTCGTGGCGGCGGAGGCGTTGGTGGTTGTTGGTCACTTTGGCGAGCGTGACCGTTTTGCCGTCCGCGGTGGTGCCGATCAGTTCGTAGTCTTTCACCGTTTCCGGTTGCGGGGCACGGATCATGTTTTTGTTGTGATTGTCCGCGCTGGTCAGCGTCAGTTCGCGATGGAAGCCGGTGTCCCATGTCAGTTGAATGTGCGACACCGTCTGCGGCTGGTCCCAATCGAGTTGCAGCCACGCCTCGCCGCCCTGGGGCAGTTCGCACATCCAGCGGTGTTTCATCTCGCCGTTGCCATCGCGGACGAAACCGTCAAGGACGTTTTCCGGCTTGGAATCTTTGTAGCTGCCCGACGCCGTCGCTTTGGCGTTCCGCGCAAGATCCAACGCATCTTCATTGCGGCGGTGCTTGATGCTCTGGTCATCGCGTAACAGGATTTGAATCAACGCCTTCACCTGGCCGGAGTCGTTCGCCAATTGCTTCGGTGTCGTTCCGGTCTTCACACATTGCGCGGCGGCAGTGCCGAGCGCCTGGCCCATCACCGCACAGGTCGCCATCACGCGCGTCGACGTGAACGCGACATGGCTGCAACTCGCATTGCGACCGGCCATCATCAGGTTGGAAATGTCTTTGCTGATGAACGACCGCAGCGGAATGTTGTAGACCTCGGGCAACTTGATCGAGGTGTACGGCGGGATTTCCGGGTTGTCGAAGCCGCTGGGCGGATGTTCGTCGAGTGGCCAGCCGCCGATGCAGACCGCGTCGTCAAAGTCGCCGTTGAGGCCCATCACGTCCTGCTGCGTGAGGATATGCTCGCCTTCAATCCGGCGGCTTTCACGCTTGCCGGAGACCATGCCGACCCAGTCCATGCCCCAGTTTTCGGCCCCCTTCACTTCGCCGCTGTTCTTGATGTAGTCCCACACGCCGGTGACGATGGAGAGGAGTTCAAACCGCACCCGTTCGTTGTCGCGGATGGTGTCGAGATGGCCGCCCCATTCGATCCACCAGTAGCCGTATTCCCAACCGCCGACGCCGCGGAACCGCAGGTGCTTCTTCTCGATCTTGCGGGCCCACTTCGGTGGCGTGTAACCGATCGGTTTTCCGTAGTCGCGCGAGGTAAAAAGAATGCTGCTGCCGAGCACATCGCGGGTCGCCTTTTCCCACGCCAGCGGTTCGCCGAACTCCTGGCGGTCTTCGTGACCCCAGCGGATGGTCGCCCCGGCTTCGAGGGCCAGCCGCGAGTCGCCGGTGCAGTCGGCGTACAGCTTCGATGTGATGCGGTAGAGGTGTTCGGTCTTGTCGCAGCGGGCCATCACGCGCTGGATTTTCTTGTCGCCGACATCGGCCGCATAGACGGTGGTGTCGAGCAGCAGCGTGATGTTCGGCTCGCTGACGCACTTGTCGTAGAGCAGCAGATCCCACAGTTCCCACGAGCGGTGCGGATTGTTCGCGGCGTCGTCCAGCCGCAATTCCTCGATGATCCCGCCTTCACGCCAACCGGGTCGGCCGGTGTGATTGTTCGCCCCGACGATGTGCATCTTCACTTCGCTGGACGAGTTGCCCCCGAGCCGTGAGCGATCCTGAATGAGCACAACCTTCGACCCATGCCGCGCCGCCGTAAGGGCCGCACACACTCCGGCCGGTCCACCCCCGGCGACGAGTAGATCGCACTGGAGATCGACGAGTGTCATGTGGGGTTCACCGGCGAACCGTTGCGACGCATCCGGCGGCGCGATGGTCTCAAACGCCGCGCGAATCTCCGCCGGCGTCGCCGCCTCCGCCGCATGCAACGGCTGGAAGTCGCGGGCATCGACCATCAGCGAATACCCTGCTCCAGCACCCAGGCCGGTGAGGAACGAACGACGGGAGACGGAATCGAGCGACATGGTGGCAACCTCACGAGTAGAGTGCGCCACAGCGCACCGGATCGAGCGCGGAATCCGAACGAATTTCAGGAGTATAACGCAAAAACGTGCCGCATCAGGCACGCTTTCTTCGCGATTTTAAGGGTGGCCCAAGTTGCCATTCCGATGACAACTGGGGTGGCGCGAGCCGCAAGAGGCAGTGGGAATGAAGGCCAGTTTTGGGCAATACCTTTTGTCGCTTCGCGACCCCGATAGCCCGCAGACGGTCAATCGGGGCCACCCGCGGGCGTGATGCCACCAGTTATCTTGCTCGCTCAAAACGAGTGATCCCGACGCCGCTTGCTAATCCTGTGTGGACACGGGATCGGATTCATCAGCGATGAGCTTCGGTTCAGCGGCGACGAATCTCGAGTCCGGTCCATAGACAAGATTTGTCAAGAGATCACCACGGAAGACACAGATGGCCGCGAGGATTGATGTAAGGAGACCGTACAACAAACACTCGCCAAATGACGAGGTACCGGACGTCATGGCGGCTGGATTAATGATCCATCCCAAAGCACCCAACCACCACTGTGATACATAGTTCAGAAAAAACACCAGGCCGATAAGCCGAGTACCGCAATCAAACCAATCTCGCGCCAGCATTCTCGAAACTCCGTTCGAGCAAGATTCAGAGTGAACCCCCCGTCTTGCACACGCCTGGCAAGATGTCGGGCGACTATGCCTTGAACCCCGTCATGTACGGCAACTTGCCCGCGGCTTGCTGCACAGCGGCGGTACCATCGAGGAGTTGGCCGAGGAAATCCCAGTTGCCGGTGACCAGGGATGACCGGGCGCTTTCCAGAATGGTGATGGGGGCGGTGATGTCGCCCAGCGTCACCTGTTTAGCTTCGAGGTCGACCACGACTTCCGCCTGCGGGTTGGCGATGATGGCTTGCGACAGGCGTTCGAGATCGGCGTGGGAAGCCGAGACGCACGGAATGCCAAGCGTGGTGCAGTTGCCGAAGAAAATCTCGGCGAAGGATTCGGCGACGATGGCCTGAATGCCCCAGCGCATGAGGGCCTGCGGGGCGTGTTCGCGCGAAGAGCCGCAGCCGAAGTTCCGCCCGGCGACGAGCACCTTGCCGCCACGGTAGACGGGGTTGTCGAACGGATGTGTGTTGTCCTGTTCGCGGTCATCCTCGAAGGCATGTTCGCCGAGGCCGTCAAACGTCACGCACCGCAGAAACCGCGCGGGGATGATGCGGTCGGTATCGATGTCATCGAGCAACAACGGCACACCGGGGCCACGGACAGTTTTAACGGCGAGAACCATGATTCAGTCTTTCAAAGAGTCTTAGCCCCCCGTCAATGACGGGGGGTAAATTCGTGTCGGTTTAATACCCCCGGTCATTGACCGGGGGCTAAGACGGGGATGCCACGAAAAAACTTGTCCGCGGCAACTTCGAAACCGGGTAACAGGGCGGTCGTGATGGTTTCCGTTCCATGAGACATCACCGGCGGCGGCACGGTGCGGTGCTGCTGGACCTGCCGTAAATCGGGATCCACGATCCAGACTTCCTGCGTGCCTGCGGAAAAGTATTCATCAATTTTGGCGATGACATCCTGCCAACGGTCGTGAGGGGACAGGACCTCAATGACCAGATCCGGCGCAATCGTCAGGAACCCCTGCGGAATCCCTCCCCGCAATCTTTCTGAGGCGATATAGCACACATCGGGACCGCGCACGGTATCGGGGTCGCGCTCGGTGATCACGCCGGGATCATTGCTCAACACGCAGCAACGACCGGTTTCATCGGCCCAACGGTTCAGCAAGTAACTGGCGTTCGCACAGACAACGCCGTGCGCTGCTCCCGGTTTCGGCATTTCCACAATCTCCCCGCGCACGAGTTCCACCGGCACATCGATGTCGACGGCGGCGAACTCGGCGGCAGTCATGGGGGCTGCTGCAACGCTGGCCATGCTATCGTCCTCCTATTCCGTCGCGTCGGGTGACCAGTCTTCGGGAAGCAAGTCGTTCACCGACATCGTCCAACCGGGGACGGCGGGTTCGGCTTCCGCCACATCGCCGGGACGGTAGATCGTCGGTTCATCCGGTTTCGAGGCTCGATATACCCGCACCACATCGTTCGATTGCAGGTCGACATCCCAGACTACCTGTGTGCCGCAGGCGAAGTAATCTTCTCGTTTATCAGCCAGAATTTTTTCCCAACGCGGACCACTTTCACCGGGACTACGGACTTCCACGGCGAAGACCGGCGCACCGAGATACGGCCCCAGTTTCGCCATCGGCCCGATATGATACGCAGCATCCGGGCTGAACGATTCGCGATGCGGTAGATCGACCCGGAACGTGGCATTGTCCGTAATCGCTCGGCCCTTCTTTACTCGACGGGCATATTCTCGCAGAGCGAATGCAATCTCAGTGGAAACCAAATTATGCCAAGCACCCGCTGGAGACATGATCACAATCCTTCCATCGATGATTTCCGCCTTGCCGTCGTACATCATCAACCGATCGAACAAGCGATCGATCTCACGACGAAAGAACGGCACCCGTGGCGGTGCATTCGGCGGCGGCGATGGAAGAACCGTGGTCGACATTCTGCCTCCTACAACATCTCGCGGACATCGGTCACCGCGCCGGTGATCGCCGCGGCGGCGACCATCGCGGGGCTCATCAGCAAGGTGCGACCGGTGGGGCTTCCTTGGCGGCCTTTGAAATTGCGGTTGCTGGATGACGCACAGACTTCACGGCCTTTGAGTTTGTCCGGATTCATGGCCAGGCACATCGAGCACCCCGCTTCGCGCCATTCAAACCCGGCGGCGGAGAAGATCTTGTCGAGACCTTCGTCCATGGCCTGCTTACGGACGAGTTGTGAACCAGGGACCACGAGGGCTTTTACTCCCTTGGCCACATGCTTGCCTTGCACGATGGCGGCGGCTTCGCGCAGATCGCTGATGCGGCCGTTGGTGCAGGAACCGATGAACGCCACGTCGATTTTCTGGCCCTTGATCGGCGTTTGTTCCTTCAGGCTCATGTAATCGAACGCCTCCTGAATCCCCTTCTGGTCGTCCTTCGGGAAGGAAGCCAAAGCGGGCAGGAGTTCGCTCACGCCGATGGCCTGAGCCGGGTTGATGCCCCACGTGACGGTCGGTTCGATCGTGCTGCCATCGAATGTCACATGGTCATCGAACTCGGCATCCTTGGCCGAAGCAAGGCTTACCCACCACGCGGCGGCTTTGTCGAACTCTTCCGGTTTCGGTGCGAAAGGACGGCCCTTGATGTAGTCGACGGTCGTCTGATCCGGGTTGATGTAACCGCAACGCGCCCCGCCTTCGATGCTCATGTTGCAGACGGTCATCCGTTCTTCCATTGACATGCGATCGAAGACTTCGCCAGCGTATTCGTAGGCATAACCGACGCCCCCCTGCACGCCAAGTTTGCGGATGATGTGCAGGATCACGTCCTTCGCAAACACGCCCGGCCGCAGCTTGCCGGTGACTTCGATGCGACGCACTTTCGGCCGACTCATCGCGAGCGTCTGCGTCGCCAGCACGTCGGCGACCTGGCTGGTGCCGATGCCGAAGGCGATCGCGCCGAAGGCTCCGTGCGTGCTGGTGTGACTGTCCCCGCACGCGATCGTCATCCCCGGTTGCGTGAGACCTTGCTCGGGACCGACGATGTGCACGACACCTTGACGGTTATCGTCGATATTGAACAACCGGACGCCGAAGTCGCGGCAGTTCTTTTCAATCGCCGACATCATGTCCTCGGCGAGCACATCCAGAAACGGCCGGGCCTGGTTATCCGTCGGGACAATGTGATCGACGGTGGCGACCGTCCGCTCGGGATACGGCACCGTCAACCCGCGTTCCCGCAGAATCGCGAACGCCTGCGGGCTGGTCACTTCGTGGATGAGGTGCAGGCCAATGAAGAGCTGCGTCTGCCCCCCGGCCAATGAACGAACGGTGTGCAGGTCCCAGACTTTGTTGAACAGATTGCGACGGTCGGACATGGTCGATTCTCGTATCAGAAAGAGGCAGGGTGAGCGATCACTGATTGTAGCCGACAACGCGGTCGTTTTGAGACCGCGAGATTGGAAATCTCAAATCCGAAATCCGAAGGAAGCACGAAACCCAAATGAAGAAAACATGCGATGAGCGATCACGTTTTCCAATTTCCTGCTTGGGATTTCCTTCGGATTTCGACATTCGGATTTCGGATTTTCTCAGCCGCCGGCAAGAAATGCTTCGATCCGGTTCAGGCCGCTTTCGAGAATGTCCAGGCTGGTGGCGAACGACAGCCGCACATATCCGGGTGCACCGAAGGCATCCCCGGTCACGAGGGCGACGTGGGCTTGTTCCAGCAGCGCGGAGCAGAAGTCGGTTGCGTTGTGGACCACCTTCCCGCCGCCGAGGTTCTTGCCGAACGAGGCACTGACGTTAAAGAAAGCGTAAAACGCTCCGCCGGGTTGGGCGAATGTGATCCCGAACTTGGACCGCATCGCTTCGAGGCGGCCCATGACATAGTTCCGGCGCTTTTCGAACTCGACCCGCATCGTTTCGACGCTTTCCTGCGGACCATCCAATGCGGCCACGGCGGCGTACTGGCTGATACTGCACGGGTTCGACGTTTCCTGACTTTGCAGGCTGTCCATCGCCTTGATGACGTCCGCGGGGCCGACGGTCCAACCGATGCGCCAGCCGGTCATGGCGTAGGCTTTGCTGACGCCGCTGACCAGAATCGTACGATCCGCGACCTCTTTGCCGAAGCTGGAGAAGCAGCGGAATTGCGATCCGGTGTAAATCAGTTTCTCGTAGATCTCGTCGGCCAGAACCGGAATGTTTTTCTCAACCGCGACCTTGGCGATCGCTTCGAGTTGGGCCGCGGAGTAAGCCGTCCCCGTGGGATTGCACGGGCTGTTGAGCATCAGCAACCGCGTGTACGGCGTGATGGCAGACGCGAACTGTTCCGGCGTCATCACGAAGCCGCTGGCTTCCGTCGTCGGCACCAGCACCGGCGTGGCCCCCGTTAGCGTGACGAGTTCGCCGTAGCTCACCCAGTACGGCGTCGGGATGATGACTTCATCCCCCGGGCCGCACAATGTCGTCAGCACGTTGTGAATGGAGTGCTTCGCGCCGTTGGAAATCAGCACGTTCGCCGGCGCGTATTTCAGGCCGTACTCGCGCTCATAGTACCGGCAGACGGCGGCTTTCAGTTCGGGAATGCCCCCCGCCGGCGTGTAATGGGTGTGCCCGGCTTTCATCGCCGCCGTGGCCGCCTGCTGGATGTGCTCCGGCGTGTTGAAGTCGGGTTCTCCGAGCGTGAAATCGTAAACCGTCACCCCTTGGGCTTTGAGGGCTTTGGCTTTCGCAGCCGCAGCCAGAGTGGCGGACGGCTTCAGGGTCTTCAGCGCAGGAGACAGACGAACGGCAGACATGCAGGCACCATCACAACACGCGGAACGGGCTTTCCCCCATGGAAAGCGACGAATCGAGCTATTGTCAGGCGTCGGGATTGTGTTCGTCAAGGATGCGAAAATGAAAGAAACTCACTCGCTTGCGCTTCGCAGGACACACAGCGCCATTCGTTTCCTAAGAATCAGGAAAGATAAGAAGACAACTCGCGAGTCGTGCAATCTGCGAAGCGCAAGCGAGGGCAGACCCTCAACCACCTCTTCCCACCAACCGTCGCGACCGTTCTTTCCCCCCTGTTTGGACTATTCATCAATTTTCGCCAAACCCCTACCACTTATCTTGCCGATGAAATCGGTGCAACAAGCGTGAACGGACTGACCGTTCCAAACGGCCCGAACGACGATGGCAGTTTGGAGAGACCGAATCAGTCTGTTGGGATCGGTTACGTCATCGCGACAGTGCCGGTTCACCTTCAGTTGCGACCGAAGTGATTGCGACAAAATGAGTCAGAATCAGAATTTCCGCTTGACTCATTCGTCGAAGACCCATAAAAGTTGATGGAACGATTGTGTGGTAAGTCTTTGAACAGGGTGAATCCACGCCGTCGGACTGTCGCGAAATTGCGTTGCTTCTCTCTTGCGGGTACCAAAGAGAGACAACTTTCCAGGGAAACGGGTGCCCGATCACTAGAAGGAGCCACGGATATGGCCGCTGCCAAGACCACGACCGCGAAGACGACCAAAGCTGCCCCGGCGAAGGCCGCCCCGGCGAAGACCACGAAGTCCGCCAAGGCGAAACCCGCTGCCAAGCCGGCCGCCAAGCCAGCCAAGCCTGCTGCCAAGAAGTCGCCGAAGGCGAAAGCTGGCAAGTAAGCCAGTCTCGGCGATCTTCGATCGCTCGAACCACGCAAATCAGCCGGGAGTTTTCTCTCGGTTGATTTCGTTTCCGGGGTTCATCTTCGCAGAAACCGCTCAGGAACATAGATTCCCCCGACATCTCACCCATCGGGCAACGTGAATCATGGACGAATTGCGATGATGGTTTTCAAGCCCTCGCTGCTCCCGCGATTCCTGGCTCACACCCTGGTCATGATGATCATGGCATTGGGGTGCCGCGTTCCGGAATCCCCCATCCTCAAAGATAAAAGCCAGGGGATCATCTACGACACGGCGATGGAAGCCGAACTCCGCAGCGGCAAAGCCCACTCCCTGATCCAAACCTCTTACGGTGAATACGTCGACACCCTGGCCGAACCCGTCGCGATCACCGACTGGTCCGAAAAAACGTGTCGCTGGGAAGTCTTCATCGGCACTAACCGTGGCCTGTGGGATGAGACCGCCGAAAAACCAAGTGTCAACCGAGTCTTGGACCATCCGCATTACGGTCGCGCCGATGTAACGATCCCCCGGAAGCCACGTGAGCGAACGGCCTCGTTGACAGCTTTGCCCTGGCGCAAAAACCGCGATGGTGACCAACCCGCGGCTGCCGTGGATTCTGAACCGTTAACGGCGGATGAATTTCTGACAGGCGTGCGCGGCCAATTGGAGCGATCTCGGCAGCATGATCTGTTGTTGTTCGTGCATGGCTTCAATGTGCGGTTTGATGAAGCCGTGATCTGTGCCGCTCAGTTGGCCCTCAACATGCCCTTCAATGGAGCCGTGGTGACCTACGCCTGGCCGACTCAGGGGGGTGTCTTCAATTACGACGAAGATGAACCCATCAATCACGCTTCCGTTACGCCATTCATGGAGTTTCTGCAAACGCTGCGAAACGGAGTTTCTGAGGAAACGCGGATTACGATTCTCGTTCACAGTATGGGCAATCGTATTGTGATGGATGCCTTGGACCGAATGCCCCCGCCGCGCGGCGGGAAGCCAATTTCGCAGGTGGTGCTGTGTGCTCCCGACGTCGGCCGGACGGACTTCGAGCGTTGGGCACCCAGTGTCCTTGCGCAAAGTGAACGGGTCGCGCTCTACAGTAATGCCAGCGACTCCGCCCTGATTGCCTCCAAAGGGAAGCACGCCGAAAGCCGCGCGGGTGATGCCTGGCACCCGGTTCTGGTCCCGGGGATCGAGGTAGTCGATTGCAGCCGGGTCGACCTGACCATGATGGGCCACAGCTACTTTGGTGAGAACTCGGATGTCCTGTCCGATCTCTTCATGCTCATCAAAGAGGAACGCCCGGCAGACAAACGGCCGCACCTGGAACGACGGAAAAGCGAAACCGGGGCGACGTACTGGTCATTCCAGCACAGCGCCCCGGCGATCTATTGCACCTGGCATTTTGACGAAACCCGCAACTGAGAAGGTGTTTTCAAAAGGGAGGGCGAGGCTCCCGCCGAGCCGCGAGCGCTTCAACACGCTGGGACAAACAGCGGCTCAGCGGGAGCTTCGCCCTCCCAAAACATCAACCCGCGAGATTTGAAAACACGTTCTGAGACATCACACAGCGATGCACTACGGTTGCCGTGTCGTTTTTTCGGTCAGCGTCAGGTCCAGCTTCCCGGGAATCTGCTGGCCGCCGAACTCCAGTTTCAGCGGGCCCTCGATACGGAGTTTCGATTGTCGTTGGTGGACATCTCCCGCCTCGGCGTCGAAGAGAATTTCCCCTTCGCCTTCCGTCGGCTTAAGTTCGCTTTCGGTCACTTTCAGCGGAGACTTGGAATTCGGGTCCATGGCATACGACACCGCTTTGGGTTTGCTCGCAATGCGGTGTAGGGTCTTGCCATTGGAGTCCATTGTTCCTTTGTATGTCAGCTCACTGGTGATGGTCAGCGTCTGCCCGGCACCCAAATCCGCTTCCATGGTGTGCTCCCACATATCGCCAGGTTTCACGGCTCCGGTCGGGATGAATTCCATGGCCTTCGCCACCGCTTTCTTCCGCCGATCGGCGTCGAACATCGAGCGGAAATCTTCGTCGAGCTGTTCCACGGTCCCCTCGGGAAACCGCACTTCGGACACCTTTCCTTCGGCATCGATCACCTGTGTCACCGGCGTCTTGAAGAGGGCCCGCATCAACTTCGCAACCGGTTCCAGCGCCGGGTTGTCAGTTGCCTTGTCCGGGTTGGCAGAATCGAACTGGAACCCCAATCCGTTGGGGAGTTTGAGCTCGTTCTGCAGCACGCTCAGCTTTTCGACGATCTCAACCGATCCATCGGCCTTCTTGTCCCCCACCGCCTGATTCTGCACCAGAAACGTCGTGGAAACGGTCTTCACATCCTGCGCACCGATCGTCAACGTCTGATCGGTCTTTTGTTCGACTTGGTAAACGCGTTTTGTGTTGGGAGGGTACTTCAGCTTCAGAACCAGATCGGCGGCGGAGGCAGCACTGGTGCTGCAGAGCAGGGCGCAAGCCAAGGCAAAGCGGATCATCGTACTTCTCACAGTTCTATTAGAGGACACCCGAAAGGGCGAAGGGAAATGCCGCGACCAAACAACGTGCCAGACAGACACATTGTATCAATTCAATAATACAGTTTCGTCGATAATGGTCAAGGACGTGTTCTTACCTGCTACCGCGCGAGATTCTCCGGCGCGGAACCAACCGTGACGTGCTTTGCGTCTCGGGGAGCACCGCAGGCGTTACAGACGGTGGCCTCCGGAAGAAGTGTACTCCCGCAAAACGGGCACGGTTTCGGCCGCTGCAATTCCGCTGCGTCGGACGCCTTCTTCGCGATCAGCCACACCATCGATCCAAACGCGACCGAATGGGCCACCATCCCGATCACCACCAGGATGAAGAAGACCACAAAAATAACCGACAGCAGCCCGAACATCGCGAGCATCCCTGAGCATCGACCATGGGAAACGGAGGCGGAGGCCGTTCGGATCAAAGAAAAAAGTGACAATTTGTCTGTCGAGTGTGACACCTCGCAAAGTCGGTTTCAAGAGGAAGACGGATCGGCGGCCGTGAATGCCAGCCTGTTCGCTACGCAGGGAAGCCGGTCTCGACTAAGATGAGGATCGTTACGGACTGTCGGATTTCATCCCTTCTGTTTGAGAGTTGGTATCGCCGCATGTTGCCCCGTCGTGAGTTGTTTCCGCACGTCATCGAAATGAACTACCAGGCCCGTCAGCGGATGGGCTGCTCGGTCTACCTCGTGCATGACCGGGGAGAATGGTTGCTCATCGACATCGGCTATGAAGACACTGCTGAAGAAATCATCGACCTCATTCGCCAGATGGACTTTCAGCTCTCGCAGTGCAAGTACCTGGTCTGCACGCATGCCGATGTCGACCACATTCAGGGAATGAAGCGCGCGCAGGAACTCCTGCCGTCGGCGAAGTTGATCGGGCATCCGGAATGCAAGCAGGTCCTCGCCGCCGCGGATCGGATCATGACGTATGCCGAGATTTCGGCGCAAGGGATCTCGATCGATCTGCCGGTGATCACGATTCAGGAAACGATCAACGAAGGCGACAAGTTGACGCTGGGCGGGTTGACACTCGACGTCTGGAACACGCCGGGGCATACGCCGAGTCAGTTGACGTTCAAGCTCGGGAATCTGCTCTTCTCCGGCGACAACATCTACCGCGACGGCTGCGTGGGGAACATTGATGCCCATCACGGTTCCGACCTGCCCGACTTTGTGAAGTCCCTGGAGCGCATCCGGGACGCCGATGTGGAATGGCTGCTCCCCAGTCACGGCCCGGTCTTCCGCAAGAACAAAGCGGTGCTGCAAAAGACGATCGATCGGTTGACCGAGTACCAGCACATGGCCGACTTCGGCACGTGCGCCGTCGACTGGCCGCTGCTCGACGAATGGGAAGACGAACTGGTCCGCGGGTTTGACCCGGACAAAGCGTGAGCCGTTTTCGCATGATCATTTAGCCCCCCGTTGTCCGCAACGGGGGGCATTTTTATTCACGCGATTAAGAACCCCCGGTTGCGGACAACCGGGGGCTAAATGGCGAAGGTTGTCCGCTACACGAGGGGCTCCGAGATGTCCGCTGACAAACCCCATCCGTTTCATACGCCGCTCATCATTGGCCTCGGTGAACTGTTATGGGATTGTTTTCCCACGAAGCGGTTGCCGGGCGGGGCACCGGCGAACGTGGCGTTTCACGCACAACAGTTGGGCTTGCCTGCCGCGGTGGTGACACGGGTCGGGACGGATGCGCTGGGGGATGAGTTGATCGCCTTCCTCACCGAAAAAGGACTGCGGACCGATCTGGTGCAGCGCGATGCCATTCATGGCACCGGAACGGTCACGGTCTCGCCGCGGGCAGACGGTCACACCGATTACGTCTTTCTGGAAAACTCCGCGTGGGATTTCCTGGAGGTCCAGCCACTGCCGTCTGCGGACGCGATTGTGTTCGGCACACTGGCCCAACGGGGCGCGGTCAGCCGACAGGCCATTCATACCATCCTCAAGCAGGAACTACTCCCGACGTGCCTGGTTGTCTACGACATCAACATCCGCCCGCCGTTTTATCAGCCGGAGTGGATTTGGGAATCGTTGGCGCTCGCCCGGGTGGTGAAACTCAACGATGACGAAGCCCGCATGCTGGCGGGGATGATGTCAGTCCCCTCAGCGACTCTCGTCGAGGTTGCCCGCCGGTTGCTGGACCGCTTTCCCAAACTGGAGCTTGTGTGCATCACGCGCGGCGGCAACGGAGCGATCGGGGTTACGCGCACGGAAACAGCAGAAGTCTCCGGCGTGCCGATCAAAGTGGTCGACACGGTTGGCGCGGGGGATGCCTTTACCGCAGCGCTCATCGCGTTTCGGTTGCAAGCGTGGCCATTAGCAGACACGCTCCATTACGCCAACCGCATCGGTGCGCTGGTCGCCAGTCGGGCCGGGGCGATGCCCGATCTGCGGGAAGAAATCGCGGTTCTGAAAGCCGAACCGCGCTGGATCCCATTGGGAGGGCGAAGCTCCCGCGGAGCCGCTGATTGTCTCAGCGTGTGGAAACGCTCGCGGCGCAGCGGGAGCTTCGCCCTCCCACGCGCAGGCAAGTCCTGCGATCGGTATCACTTGTCGCTGATGACCTGCACCGCCTCTTCGTGGCGGACCGGGAGACGGAGGTGGTCGGCGGCGATTTGCAGTTCGAGGCGGACATCACCCGCGGCCACAGCTTCCAGCACCAGTTCAAAGGTTGCGCCAGTCCGTGGTGGCAGCGAGTCAACCGGTTCGAATTGCAACCGTTGCCCGGTGACTTGATATGCGGCCGGGGCTTTGACGCTCACCAGCTTCAACTCTGGGGGAAGATTGACGGCCAGCTTCACATGGTCAGCAACCGCTGACCCGTTGTTCTTGATTTGCACCTTGCTGGTGATCCGTTCGCCGACGGCCACAAGCCGCTGTTCGCCCAGCGGTTCGAGTGCCAACGATGGGAACCCTTCAATCGACACTTGCGGCTTGACGGTGGCCACGCTGCCGGTGGGACCGGTGGCGGAGATCACGCCTTCAAACTTACCCACAGATCGGGGATTCAACGTGGCGGAGACGCGGTGTTCCCCACCGATGGCTAGCGGGCCGACATTCCAGGTCACCGTTCGCGTGGCGGAATCGAAGATGCCGCCGTCGCTGGCTTCGACAAAGTCGAAGCCCATCGGCACGGTTTCTGTAATCCGCACGCGCTGCACAGGCCGCTGGCCTTCGTTCCCGACTTTGTTCGTGAACACGGCCTGACGGCCGATGTAAACCCGCGGCGGACTGCTGCGAGTCAACACGAGTTGTTCGCCGACGACTTCCACATTCGTCTTGGCTTCGGTGGTGATGTTGCCGTCGGCGGTGGCAATCGACTGATGGGTGACGCGGCCGACTTTCGCCCCGGTCAATTCCAGGCGGACATCTCGTGATTCGCCGGGAGCAAGCCGTTCGATCTTGTATTCCAGGTCACTCCCTGCGGGATGCGACAATCCCTCGGGAATGATGCTGCGAAGAATCACGTTCTTTGCATCGCCTTCACCGGGATTCGAGAGCGTGAACACAAACTCGGCGGTTTCCTGCATGCGGAGTTCCGAGGGCCCGTTGACCCGCAGTTGCAGCCGCGGCGATGTCACCACAATGTCGGCAGCGACTTCCGTGACGAAGGTCACTTTGGCCACACTACCCAGCGTTCCTTCTTCTTCGGGAATCACCTTGATGGCAATCTTCCGTTCGTCGTTCGGTTGCAGTGTGCCAAGCTTCCAGACCAATTTCTTTTCGAGCATTTCAGCGCGGGGGGCGGTGCCGACGAGGCGTGTGCCGCGCGGGATGCGGTCCTCAATGGTGACTTGCGTTGCCGGGCTCGTTCCGACGTTCCTGACGAGAATGGAATAGACCAGTTGCTGTCCGAGAACGGCCTTGGCGGGTGCGGTTTTCTCGATGGTGAGCCGGGGTTCCTGAACGCCGCGCGGGGTTTCCAGCGGGACGGTTCCATCGCCGATCATGATGTCCGATGCTGGCGTGCGTCCGCGCCTGGCTGGTGCTGGCGTCCGCGGTTCAGACTCAGGCTCGGTCCCGGCCGGTGGCGTGTCGAGCGAGGGTAGGGTCTCGACGGGAACTGCCGTGGCGGGTGGTGTGGGAACTTTGGCCGGCGCGAAGGGATCGAAAGACTCTTCCGGTGGCCCCGGCGTGGCTTCCGGCTGGTCCGGCGGCGATTTCTTGCCTGGATCGGCATCCAGGTCCGTGGGCAAACGGCTTGGCGGAGGTTCCGCGGCAAACGGTTCGGTCTTACCAAACGGATCGTCGGCAGCCGGTTGTTCTTCCTGCTGCAATTGTCCGCCACGGGAGTTCCGCGGGAGCGGGCTGGGAGCCTCTTCCACCGGCAACGGATCGAGAGCGGGCGCACCGAGGTTGGGCGTTGGTGCCGGACTCGGATCCGGTTCGTTGATATTGAACGACGGCAGTCGCGGAGCGGCCGGTTCTTTTTCCACGGCCGCTGGTGTTTCCGCCGCGGGAGCGGCATTCGAGAATGGGTCTGCTTCGGGCGCAAACGGATCGACTTCGGGTGCCGGTTCTTCGGCCGCAACAGGCATGATCGGGGAGTCGTTTGCTCCCTCCGGCGCTGCATTCAACAATGTCGGACCGTAGTCGAAGGGCTCTTCGCTGGCGGAGGCACTCTTCGTAACGTTTTCTTCATTCGGCAGGCGCTGCGGCGGAATCCCCGGCAGATCGGAGTCGGTAACGGCGGGCGCATTTTCACGGAAATTGAGACCGCGACGGTAGCGCGCGGCTTCAGTTGGTTTGGGGTTCTCCGCCGTGAGAGTCGTCTCCGAAGGCTGCTCCGGAGGAACCGAAGCCGCCACAGTCACGACCTCTTGCGCAGGGGGCTGCTCGGTTGAGGCGGGCAGACCGAGCGCGGCGGGGTCGGCGAATCCCAGATTCACATCGGGTTCGACCGCACCGAGCGCTTCTGTCTCACTGCGATTCAGCACGCCTGCGGTGGGGGTCGACGACTTCAGGCCCTGTTGAGCCTGCCAGACAACGACCAATCCCGCACCCATCACCACCGACATGGCGGCGAGTTTCCAGAGTCCACTCATTGGGAATCCCTTCCCCCAAACGCTTGAGGATGGTTGCCATCCGTGCAAACCAGTCCGCCATGGCCCAATCATGCCATTCGGCGCAGCAGAACTACCAGAATTGTAAAAATGGGAGAAGAGCAGTTTTTGCCGGTGACACGAACTTTTCGACGAACCGTCAAGGTTTCGGCATGGCGTCGGTATTTGCCGCCTGACCAGGCCAGGGCCATCCCCAACCGGTCCCGGCTGGGGATGTTGCCGGTTTGGATTCTATCGGAACGGGAGTCGGACCGACCGGTGTAAACTGTTGTGATTGCTGGAGTTGTCGATAATACGTGCTGCTGAATCCGTGAGGCATGTGATAGTCTGGCAAAGCGCACCCCGAGACGATGAAAACGGCACAAAGCCATCCCCAAAAACAACTTCGGTGTTTCGCCGCCGGCCGCACAGCAACCGCTCCGAAAAAATCGATACAATCGCTACAACCAGTCCTCTTATCGGCGTTCACTGGCGAGATTCACGACCTAACAAGCAGGGAAGCCCAGGGAATGCTTTCCCTGGGCTTCTGAAATTCCAGCCACAGTCGCAGATCGAAACTATTTCGCCGCGGCAAACCGGCGGGCGACTTCCGGCCAGTTCACCACGTTCCAGAACGCAGTGATATAGTCCGGGCGACGGTTCTGATAGTTGAGGTAGTACGCATGTTCCCACACGTCCAGCCCCAGAAGCGGCGTCTTCCCTTCCATGAGCGGGCTGTCCTGATTCGGCGTACTCGTCACTTCCAGCTTGCCGTTGGCCTTCACCAGCCAGGCCCAGCCGCTGCCGAAGCGCGTCGTAGCGGCGGCGGCGAATTTTTCTTTGAACGTGGCAAAACTGCCGAAGGCCTCGTTGATGGCAGCGGCGAGGTCGCCTGTCGGTTCACCACCGGCGTTCGGAGCCATCACCGTCCAGAACAAACTGTGATTGGCGTGCCCGCCCGCATTGTTGCGGACAACGGTCCGGATCGCTTCCGGAACTTTGCTCAAATCCTGGATCAGCGTTTCCGAATCCAGGGCAGCCAGTTCAGCATGATCTTTCAGCGCATTATTGGCATTGTTGATGTAAGCCTGATGATGCTTCGTGTGATGGATTTCCATCGTCTTGGCATCGACATGCGGCTCAAGGGCATTCGTGGGATAGGGCAGGGCAGGCAGGCTGTACGCCATCGAGGTTCACTCCAGCAAAAAAACCGATCTCGGCGACCTCCGGGCCGCGCGACTTTCTTTCCCACCATTCTAGACCACCCACGCAGTCCCACAACCGTAACGCCGCAACCGGAGGTACAAAGTCCAAAATGGCGCTCCGTCACACACCCAGCGCTCCGGGCCGGGACCATTTGGCGTCATTTTGTGATTTGCATTCTTCCGCCTCACCGCACGGCGTGTAGAATGAACCCCATCGACAGCCACGGGAGTTCGATTTCATGCCGATGTACATTTATGTTGAGGTTCTGCCCGACGGAAGCACGGGGGCCGAATTTGAATTGATGCAGGGAATTCATGATGAGCCGCTGACGGTTCATCCGAAGACCGGTGTCCCCGTACGCCGCAAGGTCACCGCACCGTGGTCACCCAAGGCCTTCGGCAAGCACGACAAGAAAGAACAACTTTCGGACCGCAATCTCGAAAAGCTCGGTTTCACAAAGTACGTGAAAGGCAAAGGTGGCTACGAGAAAACCACCGGCAGCGGCCCGGACTTGATCCGCAAAGAAAAGTGACACATGAAGCCCAGGGATCGCTATCCCTGGGCTCTTGCGGTGCGTGTCTTACGGCGTGCCTACACCCGATCGCACCACGAATCCGGCGGCCGATGCGGCTCCGCTGTTGGTAAGCGCATACGTCGAGACGATGCCGAAGAAGCTGAACCCCGACGCCTGATACGTTGGCGCACCGGTAAATGTCCCGGTCCAGTACGAGAAGGCACCGAACTCGTATTCGATGTAGGTTCCCTTGTACGCATTCGGGATGCCGCCAATGCTCTGCACTTCGGCGCGGGCATTCCCCACAGAGGCAAAATCCAGCGTCGTTGTGGCAGAATTTCCCAGAGTGCTGTTGATCGTCCCGGTGAACTTGCCGCCACGGACGGCAGCGTCGGCCTGGCTGCGCAAACTCGCCGTCAAAACCAATGCGCAAATCAAGACACGGACCATTCACGAAATTCCTGTCAGAGGGTGACCGACTCTCTGTCGAGCGTTCCAGTTTGCCGATTCGGGAAGTTGCCGCGCGATTGTCAGCCACCAGCAGGGCAAACACAAGCCGCATTTCCCAAGGCGATCTGGAAGAACATCGCCCCGATGTTGCTGCTGGCGACGGATCAAAACGGGAACCACCGGCATCGCAGATCGAAGCATTTCGAGTGGCCTGCCGTTCACGACTTGGTTAGACTCAAATCGCCGGCTTCACGACGTCAATTCTCGTCGACCGTGTCGGTGAACCTTCTCCTGACGGAACACAGCGAACATGGTGCGGCGCTCACGACACCTCGTAGTTCTGTTTGTTCTCGGCGCTGTTGGTGCGCCGCTACCGGCCGCGGAAATCGACTTCGAACTGGAAGTTGTACCGCTGTTGATTCGTCGCTGTCTGGAATGCCATGACGAAGCGAATGCTTCGGGTGGACTGGCGTTGTCGAGCCACGACCGTGTGCTTCGGGGTGGCGACAGCGGCGTCGTTTTTCATGCCGGAAAGCCTGCGGAAAGTGTATTGCTCCAGCGTGTCACGGCGGGGGAAATGCCGCCGCCGCGACAGGGCCTCCCGCAGCCCTTACCGAAAGAAGAAGTGGCCGTTCTGCAGCGCTGGATTGAACAAGGTGCAAAGTGGCCGGAAGGACGAAAGCTCGATCCGTATGAAATGACGACGGATGTCCGCGCCGGTCGCAACTGGTGGTCACTCCAACCCGTGAAGCGGCCGGAAGTCCCGAAAGTCGCGCGGTCGGAATGGCAGTCGAATCCCATTGATGCCTTCATTCTTGCCAGACTCAACAAAGAGGGCATGACACCCGCGCCGGAAGCGGATCGGCGCACGCTCATTCGTCGCGTCTATCAGGATGTCATCGGCTTACCACCGACACGGGAAGCAATCGAAGCCTTCGTTGCCGATGCCTCACCACAGGCCTGGGAATCACTCGTCGAACGGTTGCTCTCATCGCAACATTTCGGGGAACGCTGGGCTCGGTACTGGCTCGATATTGCCCGGTTTGCTGAGACGAGCGGCTACGAGCGCGATCAGACCAAACCATTTGCATGGAAGTATCGTGACTGGGTGGTGAAAGCGATCAACGACGACATGCCGTACGACCGGTTCATCATCGAGCAGCTCGCCGGTGACGAAGTCCCCGAACGGACGGTCGATTCAGTCATCGCAACCGGCTTCTTGCGGTTTGGGACATGGAACGATGAACCCAATGACCCGGAAGACTATCAGTATGACCGCCTCGAAGATCTGGTGCATACCACGTCGACGGCGTTCCTCGGCCTCACCGTGAAATGTGCGCGGTGTCATGATCATAAATTCGATCCCATTCCGCAGGTTGACTACTATCGGATGGCATCCGCTTTCTGGGCGGGACCCATCGGAGCCCGTGATCGCGCTCTGCTGGGTGGCCCCTCGGCAGAGGAGTTGGGCGAGCCGGACGTGCTGGGTTGGACCGATCTCGGGAAGAATCCCCCACCACTGCATCTCTTAAAAAAGGGAGACCGCCATCGTCCCCAGCAAGTGATCGAACCGGCGGCGTTGTCACTAATGCCCGCTAATTTCCGGACATTTTCGCATCCGAAAGAAGCCACCAAGACCACGGGACGGCGGCTGCAACTCGCGCAGTGGATTGCCAGCCGTGAGAATCCCATCGTCAGCCGCGTGGCTGTTAATCGCATGTGGCAACATCACTTCGGTGCCGGGCTCAGTCGGTCGCCGGACAACTTCGGCTTCCATGTTGATCCGCCTTCACATCCAGAATTACTGGAATGGCTCGCCGATGAATTCATGAAGAACGGCTGGCGGTCCAAACCGCTGCACTGGCTGATACTCACATCACAAACCTATCGGCAGTCATCACTGAATCCTCAACAGGATGCTTATAACGCAAAGGACTCTGCCAACCGGTATTTGTGGCGGGCCAATCGACGACGATTGGATGCGGAAGGGTTGCGGGATGCGTTGCTCAGCGTGTCAGGGGAACTCGACCTGCGGATGGGAGGCCCGAGTTTCCTGCCGACGATCACCCCGGAGGCCTTGGAAGGCCTGTCTCGGAAGGCTGCCGCATGGAAAGCCTCGCCGTGGGACGAGCAGCGTCGCCGCAGTCTTTACATGTTTTCTCAGCGCAGCTTGTTGTCTCCGTTTATGACGGTGTTTGACTTCGGCGACACAAACCTGTCGTGTGGTCAACGGGATGTCACCATCGTGGCTCCACAAGCGCTGGCTTTGCTGAACGACGAGTTTTCCCACGGGCGCAGCGCGGCCTTGGCAGAGCGCGTCAAGAAGTCGGCGGGGGAGGATCGCCACGCACAAATCCAAGCCGCGTGGAGTTACGCTTTCGGCCGCAACCCTGAGGCCGCGGAAATGGCCGTGGCACGGAAGCATATGGACGTGCAACGCGATCGCTTTGCCGCTGTTCCCGCCAGTGGGGCTGATCCCGAGATGTTGGCGCTGGCATCGTTGTGCCATGTGTTGCTGAACGCGAACGAGTTTTTGTACGTCGATTGAGATTCTCCTCCGGCGACTCGTCGGGGGCTACGATGACGGAGGGTGCGATGTCCATTTATCCTTGCGGAACCACACGGCGTGAATGCCTGTGGGACATGGGGGCGGGCTTTGCCGGGCTGGCGCTGACGGCGCTGCTGGAACGAGATGGTTTCTTCTCGCGTCATGTTGACGCCGCAGGCATGGCTCGGTCACCACTGGCACCCCGTGCGCCGCATGCCACCGTGAAAGCGAAGTCGTGCATCTTTCTGATGATGAACGGCGCACCGAGTCAGGTCGACACCTTCGACTACAAGCCGGAACTGGAGAAGTACGCCGGCAAGCCGCTGCCGGAAGGCAAGAGCTACATCAACTCCGGCGGCCGGAAAGTCGGTTTTCTCACGCCATCGTGGCGGCCGTTTCGGCCCGGTGGCGAAAGCGGCCTGATGATCTCGGACTATTTCCCGAATGTGCGGAAGCACGCCGACAAACTCGCAGTCATCAATTCCTGTCATACGGACAGCCACGCGCACGGTTCGGCTCTGGTCGCAATGAATACGGGAAAAACGTTCATCGGGCGGCCATCGCTCGGTGCGTGGAGTGTGTACGGTTTGGGAACCGAAAACCAGAACCTGCCGGGCTACGTCGTCATTCTCGACAAACGCGGTGGACCGATCAGCGGACAACCAAACTGGTCGGCGGGGTTCATGCCGGGGAGCTATCAGGGAACGCTGTTCCGCCCCGTGGGGGATCCGATTCTGAACCTGCGCGGCCCCGGTCATGTCAGCGCCACAGTACAGCGCGAACAATTGGACTTGCTCGCGCAACTCAACGCCCGGCATCTCGCATCGCGCCCCGGTGGAGAAGAACTGGCGTCGCGCGCCGAGTCGTATGAACTTGCCTACCGCATGCAGTCCGAAACACCGGATGCGGTCAATCTCTCACAGGAAACAGCGGGGACCCAAGCCGCTTACGGAATCGGGCAGAATCCCACGGACGAGTTCGGCCGCAATTGTCTCGTCGCGCGGCGGCTGGTTGAACGGGGCGTGCGCTTCGTGCAGTTGTATTCCGGCGGCGGACACCTCGAAGAGACGTGGGATGCCCATGAGAGCGTCGAGAAGAACCACGGACGGCATGGGGCGGAGGTCGATCAACCGATCGCAGCATTGTTAGCCGATCTGGAACAGCGTGGGATGCTCGATTCCACGCTGGTAGTGTGGGGAGGCGAGTTCGGCCGCATGCCGTTCAGTGAAGGCCCAGGAGCACCGGGCCGCAATCACAATCCGTATGGCTTTTCGATGTGGTTCGCCGGCGGTGGCGTGAAGGGTGGGCTTCGTTACGGGGCAACGGACGATTTCGGCTTTGAAGCCGTGAGCAATCGTGTGCATCTGCATGATCTGCACGCCACGATTCTGCACCTGATGGGACTCGATCACGAGCGGCTGACGTACTTCCACCAAGGTCGTGATGAGAGTCTCACCGATGTGGGCGGGCGCGTGGTGACAGACATCATTGCGTGAGGAAGCTTCCCAGAGATCGCAATCCCGGGGCGTCTGTGTCAGCGCTTGAGCCCCGCAACGGGCGCGGCGGTCGCCAGGGGACGTGGGCTGTGTGGTGCCGCGGCGAGTGGCGTTTTCGGCGCAGGAAACGCCGGTCGTGCTGTCGGCAGGGAGGGCTTCACAGCGG
>JBGSUN010000313.1:0-44494 GCA_041753475.1 Planctomycetaceae bacterium
GGGCCTCGGGGCGACGGCGGCGCTGGCGATGCTGCAGCGCGAAGGCATCGTCCGCGCGACGGAGGCCGAAGCACCAGCGGCTCATCATCCCGCGAAGTGTCAGCGCGTCATTCAAATCTATCTTTGCGGCGGACTCAGCCATCTCGATTCGTTCGACTACAAACCCGCCCTCGAAAAGTTTCACGGCAAGCCGCTGCCCGGCACCGAAACGCCGGAGACGTTCTTTGGTAAGATCGGTCTGCTCCGCAAGAACGACTGGGAATTTAAGCAGCGCGGCCAGTCGGGATTGTGGATTTCCGATCTCTTCCCGCACATCGCCGGGTGTGCCGATGAGTTGACCGTCATCCGTTCGATGGTCGCCGACTCCGCCAATCACACGCCCGCCACGTTCCAGGCGAACACCGGCTTCCGCTTCAACGGTTTCCCGGTCCTCGGCTCGTGGCTTTCCTACGGCATGGGCTGCGAAGCCGACGACCTGCCCGCGTACGTCGTTCTCCCCGACCCCCGCGGCATGCCCGCCGGCAGCACCATCAACTGGACCAACGGCTTTTTGCCCGCCCGTCACCAAGGGGTCGCCTTCCGCACCAAGGGCTCGCCGATCGATGATCTCTTCCCGCCGGGAGAATACGACGCCGAGCGCGATCGGGCCACGCGCGAGTTTGTCGCCGCGCTGAACGAAAAGCATCGGCTCACGCGGCCGGAAAGCGATCTCGAAGCCCGGCTGCGAAGTTACGAACTCGCCGCGAAGATGCAGCTCTCCGTCCCCGGCGTCACCGACCTGTCCGGCGAAACGGCGACCACGCTCGAAGCCTACGGCGTGAACCAGGAACCGACCGCCGACTTCGGCAAGCGCTGTCTCCTCGCCCGGCGGTTGCTCGAAAAGGGCGTGCGGCTCGTGCAACTCTTCTCCGGTGGCTCGTTCGGTTCGCCGCGGATCAACTGGGACGGCCACGAAAACGTCCACGAGAATCACACGCAGGAAGCCGCACGGATCGATCAACCGATCGCCGCGTTACTGCGCGATCTGCGACAGCGCGGGATGCTCGACGACACGCTGGTTCTCTTCACCACCGAGTTCGGCCGCACGCCGTTCACGCAGTCGGAAGCGAACACCGTGGGGGCCGGCCGCGATCACAACATGTACGGCTTCTCAGTGTGGATGGCCGGCGGCGGCCTGCAGCACGGCCGCGCCTACGGCAACACCGACGACGTCGGCTGGAAATCGGTCGACAAACCAGTCCCCTGGCACGACCTCCACGCCACCGTCCTCCACCTCCTCGGCATCGACCACACCCGCCTCAGCTACTACCACAACGGCATTGCAAGGCGACTGACGAACGTGCATGGGGAAGTGCTGGGGGAGTTGTTGAGTTGAACCGGTCCTGAGTCACTTTCGCTGCTCCCACACTCCAATCCGTGCCACTGCTTCGTACTCGAAGCAGTGTTTTTGAGTGCTTCCCGAGACGTCCGAAAGCACTGCTTCGAGTACGAAGCAGTGGCACATTTACGGTGGTACTTGAAGTGATTCAAGCAAGGCCACCCCGCCTCAAACGTCGAGGACGACGTCTGGGGCAGCCATCTTTAGACGGAGTAGTGACATGGTGAGCGCAGGAGTAATTCAGGCTGTTCGAGTTTTCGCTACGCTCATCTGCCTCGTCAATTTTGTCTTGTTGGCCGGGTTGAGGCAGCGTAGTTTCACGTACAGCGAGGAACTATTCTTCCGGGCACCAGTCGCCAACTCTTTCGGCATATGGACCGGTGTGGGGCGCATTGTCCTCACAGTGCATCCGCGACCTGAGGGTAAATCGGGAGTCCATTACGCGGGGCCTTGGCACCAGAGTGGTCGATGGCGAGACACACAGCAGCGTGCAGACGGGGCGATTCCGACGCTGCTGGGATTTGGCGCGGGCACGACTCCAAACGGTCAGTTCAGGTTGATGGTACCGCATTGGTTTGCGATGCTTTTGATCGCAGGAATGACCGCGGGCAGTGCGATTGCCTGGTTGCGATCCAGTTTTTATAGGGTGGGCTGTTCCCACCAATCTTGAATCGCTCGCTGGCAGCGACATCTTGGTGGGCACAGCCCACCCTACCGCTGAGCTATCCCAACGGATCGTCGAGCAATTGCTGGAGCCGTTCGTCGAGCGGCGCGCGGGATAGTTACTATCCGCCAACGTTGTAGTGGCACTCAAGGTGATCCGGCCTCACGGTCCCGCATTCGTGCGTTTGAGCTTCTGCTGCCCATCATGCTCGTGAGTATGCCACTCAAGATCAACGTTTTTCTGAACGGCCCGAATTCGACCATCGTCGCCCTCTACATATTCTACCGCAACCGCTTTAACAGGCATGCAAATTGCGCTGCTGGATAATGATGACAACGATATCCGGGAATCAAACACATCGCGGCTCGAAATCACAAAGGACAGGCCATACTCTTTCAATGAAGGGCCGCTTTCTGGCGTGAAGGAACGTCGATGGTTGCCTGGTTCGATAAACACAAATCGTATCCAATCGGGACGAAAAGCAACACGGTGTCTGTCCGTGCCGGATAGACGGAAAAGCCTGTCTTGAGAATATGCATTGCCGAACATTTTCCGCGTTTGAGAAATGCTTTCCCTGAGGTAAAAGCGCCTAATTGCATGAATGTCGGATTCGTCAGGAACTTCATGCAGCACTAATCCATATTCTGCAAACTCATCGAGAGTATGGTAGCGATTTATATAGTCGGGAAGCTTGAAGTCCCCGTCGTTAACGTACCACAAATCGTAGGGGAGAGGATTGTGCTCCCACAACTTCGGAATGGCAATCCAAGCGAATAATCCGAGCAAGAACAGCGACAAGACAATCAAACCGATTAATTGTCGATCAATATGCCCATAGGATTTCATTGCACTTAGAACTTTCGACTTCCTGATTCTGCGGCTAACGAACGCGTCGCGGAGGTCTAAGTTTTGTAGGGTGGGCTCTGCCCACCAATCTTGGATTCTAGACTGGCAGCGACATCTTGGTGGGCACAGCCCACCCTACCGCTGAGCTATCCCAGCGGATCGTCGAGCAGTTGCTGGAGTCGTTCGTCGAGTGGGGCGGGGTAGCGCGCGGGCCAGGTGGGATCGATCAAACCCACATCGAGAAGATCGCGGAGTTGCATTCGGTCGATGTTGCACCAGGCCATCAGCTTCATTTGCACCAATGCAGCCAAGGTCGTCACCTGGAAGTCGGCGGCTCGTTCCGACTCATCGAGTTCCGGAGACGGATATGGTTCGTGGGCGCGGACTTTTTCCCCCGCATACAGAATGTGCACGCCGCCGCTGGACTTGCCGTCGGGGCCGTCGATAAACGTATCCACGTCCATGATGTTGTGGTGGATAAATCCGGCGGACTCCAGGGCCGCGCGGACGGCGGGAAAGTCGGTCCGCCGCACCAGCAGATCGACATCGCGCGTGGTGCGGACGGCTTCTTCATCCACGCGGCCGACCCATTCAGCGACGGCGTGACCGCCCGCCACCGCATAGGGCACTCCGGCGGCCTCCAATGCCCGAACGGCCCGGCGCAGGCGCTCTTTCACCTTTTCCGCGGCCATCAGCGCCCTTTCCCACCCGACGGGGCTCTGCACAGCTTCCGACATGGACGGCCTCCTGTTGACCCCATCGTATCACACCGTGGGAGACAACTTCAGTTTTGTAGGGTGGGCTGTGCCCACCAATCTTGGATCCCAGACTGCGGCAACATTCTGGTGGGCACGGCCCCTCCTCCCGCTGTCATGCACCACTGTTGCGATTCGCGTGTGAACAATTGACGAGCCGCAACGCACAATACCCCACTGGTTGAGTTGCTGAGGTGAGTGATGTAGGGTACGTCTCCACGGACCATCTTGACAATTCGAGCCCAACGAATTGGTGCGCCAACGCCCACTCCAGGAGAAAGCTTTTTCGATGCGAATTCTGCTCGCGATCGGCACGCTTGCCCTGGTGAGTTCTCCCCTTGGCGGACGCGCCGAGACGCCGGCGGTGCGGGAGTGGATCTCTCCGAATTTGCGGACGTATTTGCAGCAACGCGCCGGCGAATTCGAACAGATCTCCACGGCGCGTAAGACCGAACTTGATCGAATCGCAAAGTACGTCAAGGTCCGCATCGATGCCGGTCAGACAGCGCGGCTGACCTTTATCTGCACACATAACTCACGGCGGAGCCAGATGTCGCAGGTTTGGGCGGCGACCGCGGCCGCACAATACGGCATCGCACCACTGGAGTCGTTTTCCGGGGGCACGGAAACCACCGCCATGAATCCGCGGACCGTGGCAGTACTTCAGCGTGCGGGTCTGCAGATCGACAAGCCAACGGCGGGGCAGAATCCACGGTATCTCGTCCGTTTCCAGCAGGCCGATCCACCGCTGGTCTGTTTTTCCAAGGTCTATCACGAAGACCAGAATCCGACATCGAATTTCTGCGCCGTGATGACGTGCAGTCAGGCAGATCAGAACTGTCCGCTTGTCAAAGGATGCGCACTGCGCGTTGCGCTCCCGTTTGACGACCCCAAGAACGCCGATGACACACCGGAGGAAGCGAAAACTTATGATGGCTCCTGTGCGCTGATTTGCCGCGAGATGCTCTACATTTTCTCGCGTGTGAAGTCATGACGTTGCCCATACCCCTGCCACCGGATGATGCGGCTCGTGATCTTCCGGCGGAGGAAGGAGCACCGTTGCCCGATCAAGCCGTGGAAGCACAAGCCGAGGCTTCTGCAGTTCGTGCGATCCATAATGACTTGGGATCGCAGACGGTGACGCCGTCGCTTGAACCGTGCGTTGTCCCGAGCATTACACCACCGCTGGTTGCGGAACCAGTCTCATTGCGGACGAAGGATTGGCTGAACGATCCGGTCACGCTGCATATGGGGACAGCATCGCCATTGCTGCGGGTGGATCAGACGGTGACCGAAGCGCTGGAGACGGTGCGGGGTTGTCCGACGGTGGGGCGGATTGTTTATTTCTATGTCGTCGATGCGGACCACCGGCTCGAAGGAGTGGTCGCGACACGGAAGCTGCTGCTCAGTCAGCCACAGGTGACGATCCGCGAGTTGATGTCGACGACAACGATTGCGATTCCTTCCACGTCCACCGTGCTGGAGGCGTGCCAGTTCTTTGCCGATCACAAACTGCTGGCGTTTCCGGTGATCGATCCGGAGCGCAAGGTCATCGGTGCGGTAGATATCGATCTCTACACGGAAGAGGTCAAGGAGATTGACCGCCGACAGGATGCGGACGATCTGTTTCAGTTGGTCGGTATCCATCTGACGGAAGCGGCGAAGGTCCGCGCCGGCCCGGCGTTTCTGGGACGCTTTCCGTGGCTGCTGTGCAACGTCGGCGGCGGGATGCTGTCGGCTCTCATCGCGGATGCTTACCAGGATGTATCGACACTCGCAGCGGTAGCCCCGTTCATCGCGCTGGTCACGGCGCTTTCGGAAAGTGTGAGCATTCAATCAGTCGGCCTCGCGCTACAGGTACTGCATGCCCAGCCGCCGAAGTGGGGCGTTTTCGCCCGAAAATTGCGGTTGGAATTGCTGGTCGGCCTGATGCTCGGCGGAGCGTGTGGACTCGTCGTCGCACTGGTGGCATTCCTGTGGAAAGGAAGCGTTGTCGTAGCCGCGAGTCTCTTCCTTGGTATCACCGGAGGCGTGGTCATGTCCGCTGGAGTGGGGCTGGCGCTGCCGTTTCTGATGCGGCTGTGTCATCGCGACCCGCAGTTGGCATCGGGGCCGATGGCGCTCGCGCTGGCCGATGTCGTCACCCTGCTCTGCTATTTCAACTTGGGACGATGGCTGCTGGGGTGAAGCGACATGCTCACGGTGCCTTGGCCGACGGAGTGGCCGACGCCTCGGCTTCAGCGATTTTTTGTCGGAGCACGGGTGACAAGCTGGAGTTCTGCAGGAGATTTTTTCGGATCCATTGATCCTGAGCGTCTTTGTCAGCCAGTTTCTGCAGGATGTCGCCGGGCGTGCGGGTGTTCCGCGCGAGAACCATCAGCGTTCCCTGCTGGTGGCGATCGTAAAGCTTTCGCAGGAGTTCCGGCGACGCATGCGGGTGGGATGCCAGCCGGTTATCGAGTTCATAACCGGCCTGGATGCCGGAGAACTCCGACAACTCTTGCAGCCGTTCGGGTGTGGTGGCAGGGTCCCGCGCATCGGCGAGGGCGCGAGTGGCAGGCACGAAGTTCCAGCTTGATAGGCCGATGGCCAAGCCCCATCCGAGTAAAAGAACACCGGCAACGCGCAATCCCCAGCGGTGATGCCAGGTGAGAACCGTCAGCCCGACGAGGAGGCTGCCTCCTAGAAACCACAGGCCGAGTTGCACCACCATGAAGACCATCCAGATGGCCATCTGAGGATCGGACCCGAATTCGGCCATCATCGCCCGTTCGCTGACAGCCCTGAGGGCGACGAGCACCAGCACGACCAGGAACCCCAGCAGGCCGGTGTTTCGTCGGCTGAGCGGGGACGATCTGGTGAGCGCGGGGGGTTCCACGGTGGTCATGCTGCCGAACCTTGTGCTGGTGAGCGTCCTCATGCTGGGCGATGCATTCGCCACGAATGTTGTCACCAGCAACATTATCGCGAGAAGTTGACGTTGTCAACATCTACGGCGATCACACCGTGTCTTGTGCGCAAAGAAGAAGCCCAGGGAACGCGATCCCTGGGCTTTGGTAGGCGTCTGGCTGATCGGGGAAAATTACTGCGGCAAGCGGCCGTGTTCGACTTTGGGGAAGGTGCCGGTGCAGGCTTCCATGAAGGCCACGAGGTCTTTCTTGTCCTGGGCGGACAGGTCGATCTTCACGATCTTGTCGCTCAGCCACTTGTTGGGCGTGCCTCCCTTGGCGTAGTGCTCAACGACTTCCATCAGCGTCTTCTGGCTGCCGTCATGCATGTACGGAGCCGAAAGGGCCACGTTGCGGATCGTCGGCGTCTTGAACGCCCCTTTGTCCTTCTCGACTTGGGTCACCACGAAGCGGCCGAGGTCTGGTTCTTTCGCCTCCATGCCGACACCGAGGTTGTGGTACTTCTCATCGGCGAGATTGGCCCCGACGTGACACGCGGTGCAGTTGGCTTTCTGGCCGAAGAAGAGTTCCCGGCCGCGGCGGGCCGAATCCGACATCGGATGTTGTTTCACGGCGGCGGCAAGTTCCGTGTACTTTTTGTACGTCGCCGGGTCATCTTCCTTCAGGTCGGCGAGGTCTTCCTTGTCCATCTTCTCGAACGGGCGGAATTTTTCGACGTAATCGAACGGAGCCGGACCAGTGACGAGGCAACGCTCAAACGCTGCGATCGCCTTGCCGACGTTGCCGATCGTTACGCCCTCTTTGCCGAACACGGCTTCAAACTGAGCCACGTAACCCGGTACTTTCTTCAGCCCGGCGACACATTCCTCATGCGTGTATCCCATTTCGATCGGATTCGCGATGGGACCAATCGCCTGTTCTTCCAGCGATGCGGCACGGCCGTCCCAGAATTGGGCACCGGAGAGAATCCGGTTGTAACTGATGGGAGAGTTCCGGCCGCCTTGCTGCCCCTTCACTCCAATCCCGAACTGGGTGTGCTTGCCAAAGCCTTCGTCCGGATGATGGCACGATGCACAACTGACGGTATTATCAACCGACAGCCGGGTATCGAAATAGAGTTGGCGGCCGAGTTCGATCTTCGCGCGGGTGAGCGGATTCTCTTTCACACCGACAATACTGTTCTGACCATCTGCCAACCCCAGGGGCAGCATCGGTTCGAGTTCCCCATGATTCTTCGGATTCGCGAGCCAGGTTTTGATCTCGGCCAGCGACAACGGCCCCTTGCCGGGAATCCCCGTGAGCAGATCCCCCGCCCCGAGGGTCACCGGCTCGGCTGCCACCAGACTTCCATTGAAACACGCCGCCGTCAGCAGCATCACCCAGAGGTTACGCATTGGAATTCTCATCTCCGTTTGTCGGTAGTTATCCCTACATTGCAAGCGATCACCCACAGATTGTAGCGAGTGATTCCACTGCAACCACCGCCGGGGCATGAAGAACATTTCACCATTTGAACAGATGGACAAAAAGCGGTTTGGAGACAGACATCACCCCGCCAAACACCGCCGCCCCGAGAGAACCCTGGTGAGGGCTTCTTCGGGGCGTCCGGGGCGGTGCGAGACAGAAGGCTCGCGTACACAGAGTCCCGCTCACTTCATGGCTGCCGCCAGTGCGGGGATTTGAGCGGCTTCCCCTTGCGCCATGTTGTCCCGTTCATTCATGTCCTTGAAGTTTGCCGGGACCTCCAGGGCCACCATCAACAGGGGGAAGTCCTTCGCCGCGACTGGCATCCGTACATTCAGTTCGACCGACTCATTCATCTTCAGCATCCGGACCATTTCGATCTGATGCAGGGGTTCGGCATCCATCGCCGGACTCTTCATGGCGACGACCGCCATCCGTGTTGTGGTATCCATGTCTTTCGGTCCCTTGTTCAGAACCGTGATGCGATACATCGCGCCGCGGTCCATCGTGGCCGTTTCCACCAAGCGAATGTCCTTCAGGCTGAGATCGATTTCATTCATCGCCACCGGCGCCGGAGGAACAGCCGGTGTCGTGTCATTCACAACGACGGTGGTATTAGTGGTCGGTTCAACTTCAATCACTTGTGGAGTGGTGGTCGTCACATACGTCGGTGAGGAAACCGGCCACGGATAGGATTGCACCACGGGATAATTGAAGCCGTAGATCGGGGGATAGTACCCATAATTCGGCCATGTGCAGCCCCAGTTCGGATACGGGTAACAGCCGTAGTTTGGCCATCCGTAGTTTGGCCATCCACACCCCCAATGAGGATGGCAGCCCCCCAAACCGATCCCGAATCCGAACTTGTTCCCACCAGGGAAGTGGAACGGTTTGGTGGTGATCGGACCGTTGGACGAACCGCCGGGGAACGGGAATTTTCCGATGGGGAAGTTCGGCTTCACGGGATTATTGCCGATCAACCCGGGAAGCTTACCGTTGTTGCCGGAGCCCAATCCCTGCGGTAACTTCGAGAGGATCGGGTTGATGTTGTTCAGCGATCCTTTGCCCGTCTGCGGCAAGCTGATCGGTGTGCCCTTGCCGAGCCCGATGTTGCCCAAGCCCGACTGCGGCAACGTCACCGGTTTCCCCTTGCCAAGTCCGATGTTCCCCAACCCGGATTGCGGCAAGGAAATCGGCGTCCCCTTCCCCAACCCCGGATTCATCGTGCCCGGAAACTTGTTGATCGGCTTCAAACCCGATGGCTGCTGAAACTGCGGGAGCATCGGCTTGTTCGTCATCTGCGGCATCCCCTTGGAGACAAAGTGGGGTTGCGACATCTGCACCTGTTTTCCTGACGACGATTTCTGGAAGTGACCGTTGCCGCCGGGATGCCCACCAGCGAACGCCAGGTGAGCCTTGCTGATGGTGACCAGGACTAGCATCCCCGTCATCAAATGTTTGCGATCGAAGACCATGATTTCCCTTTCCGCTTGTGAGATTCGTTCGAGTTGTCTCGTCGAGGTGTGCTGTGGTTTGCCCCTCTGACAACCGAAGCGGAATCGGACGGAAAGTGTTACACGATATTTTCCTGCGATTTTTTCGGTGGAAAAACACCTGAACAACGACGGCCGTTTCACCTGAAACTCAAAGGAGTTACGCTCAGAAACCGGATGCAAAGTGATGGTCATCGCGCGCAGCACCCCGGCTGCTTCTGAGCAGCCGGGGTGCTTTCTTCTGTCTACACAGGGGTGCAATCCACTGGTTATGAATCGGATTCAACACTCGTTGAGATGCAACGGACCGGACTCGGGGAGAAAACTGGCGAGCGGGCAAGCCGTGCAATCAGGAACGCGGCCGCAGAAACGGGTGCCGATCGATTTCAAACTCCGCGCGGCGTGTTGCATCGCGGTGGCGTCGCCGTCCAGTGCACTGTGAAACGTGGCTTGCGTCTGCTCGTCGTCAACCGGAAAATCGAGCCAGCCGTGACGCACGGCGATGCGCAGCGTCCCGCGATCAATCGGGAAGACAGGCAGTCCCCCGGCAACGAGAATCAGCCGATCCGCGGTTTCGGGACCGATGCCCCGGATGGCGCGCAGAGCTTGTCGATAATGATCACAGTCGGCACGCCACTCCGGCGCGAGTTCATCGCCGAACTCGGTCAGCCACCATTGGGCCAGCCGTGAGAGAACCGACGCCTTCTGCGGACCGCGCGGGACATCCGTCAGCGCTTCCATGACAACCGCTGTGGATGCCGTAGCACATGCCCCGGGCGTGGCTAACGGCCCGTGTCGCAGATTCTGCGCGATGTTCTCATCGGGAACCTGATCGCCCCAAAGCAGTTCATGGAGACAGCGCCACCAGGCATCCATCTCGTTGAACGCCGTCGTTACCGCGGGAACATTTGCCTGGAGCACTGACAAGGCAGAACGGAAATCGCGACCCTGCATCCGAAACACTCCTGTAGCCGCCAACCCGGCGGTTGGTTTACGATACGAGTCTGCACCGCAGGGTGCGAGAGAGTGATCGTACGCCGAGGATGGTTCCGCATGAATTACATCGTTCGCAAAATCTGGGATCTGCCGCAATCGCAGCATACTGCTCCGGAAGTGTATGCCCGGCGGAGCTGGCATCGCCGGCAAGTCCTCACCGCAATGGGTGTCGCCGCGGGATGGGGCGTGATGAGCCATCTCGTGGGCTGTGCTCAGAAACCCAATGCGGAAGAAGTGAAGAAAGCCGGCGCCGTGGAAGCACCGTCGGAAACGGCGACCGCCAAAGGCGTGTATCCGTCAACACGCAATCCGAGCTACGAATACGGTCGCGCTGAAACCGCTCAGAATGAAGCCGCGATCTACACGAATTTCTATGAGTTCACGGGGCCGTCATCGAAAGCCTCGTACAAGTTCGTCGGCGATTTCAAACCGACACCGTGGAAAGTGACCGTGGACGGCCTCTGTGACAAACCGCGGGAATTCGACCTCGACGATCTCTACAAAGAATTCTCGTTTGAGGAGCGCGCGTATCGCCACCGCTGCGTCGAGACGTGGGCGATGTGCGTCCCCTGGACCGGTTTCCCGCTTGCTGATTTGATCAAACTGGTCGGTCCGAAAGCCAATGCGAAATATGTGCGGTTCGAGACGTTCAACGATTCAGAGCAAGCCCCGTACATCGGCGTCGATAACACGTTTCCGTGGCCGTACACGGAAGGCCTGACGATCGCCGAAGCCACCAACGAACTCCCATTCCTCGCGACTGGCATCTACGGCGAGCCACTGCCGAAGCAACACGGGGCCCCGGTACGGCTGGTGCTCCCGTGGAAATATGGCTTCAAGTGCATTAAGTCGATTATCAAAATTACGCTGACCGATCAGCAACCGCCAACGTTCTGGAACACGGTCGCCCCGCGCGAATATACCTTCGAAGCCAACGTCGACCCGTCGGTACCCCATCCCCGCTGGAGCCAACGGACCGAGTGGATGCTGGGCACGATGGAGCGCTTCCCCACCGTGAAATACAACGGATACGGGGATTGGGTGGCAAAGATGTATGGGTAAGCGGCTCAGGGTTGATGGCTGAGGGTGATCGAGACAGAAGAAATTCAACCATCGGGAACGAGTGTCATGTCAACGATTATTGAACCGGTGCTGATGACAGCCGCCGAGTTTGAAGCGCTGCCGGAAACGGAAGGGGTGGAGCGCTGGCTGATTCGGGGACAATTGCGGGAAGAACCGATGACGGTGCGAAATCGCTGGCATAGCCGACTAATGGTTCGAATCGGTTTTCTACTGGAACTCTGGTTGGAAGCGCATCCGGAGGTCGGTGGTGAAGTTGTGAGCGGCGAGGCGGGGTTTCGCTTATCAGACAATCCCCCAACCACAGTGGGTGTTGACGTGGCCTATGTGGACGCCAAAGTCGCAGCGAGAACGAGTCGTGACACAACATTGTTTGAAGGCCCGCCAATACTGGCTGTAGAGATCTTGTCTCCAAGCGATCGCGCGGAGATCGTTGACGAAAAAATCGAGGAATACCTCCATAACGGCACCAAGATCGTCTGGCTGGTTGACCCCCATTTCGCCACGATCACTGTGTATCGAACGGACGCGGACCCCGAGATGTTTAACCGACGTGAAACAATTACCGCCGAGCCGCATCTACCTGGGTTCGCAACGGAGGTGGCGAAGATTTTTGAGTAGCACTCAAGGATGCACGGTTTTGCGCGGACGGTGGGGTCCGCCTAGCGCAAGCGGATTAGCCAAAGGCTTTCGCAACGCATTCCCGCGTTTTCTCGAACCCAGTCCGAGCGACTTCAAACGCGTCCTGCTTCCAGTAGCTTTCGTTGAAGAGTTCCAGCGACAACGCACCGCGGTAACCGTTCTTGTGCAGCATCTTCAGGATGTCAGTCATCGGAGCGATGCCATCGCCGGGATAGACACGATGCTTGTCGTTGATCGTGGCCCGCGGTGGATCGCCGGGGTAATCGTTGATGTGAAAGTTGTGCATCTTATTGCCGGGGAACATCGCCAGGCCACCGAACTGTGAGCCGCCCTTGAAGATGTGGTAGACATCGAGCAGATAGCACGCGAACGGATGGGCCGCTTCCGTCCCGGTGAACGCGACTTCTCCCAGGCGGCACAACGTCTTCGAAAAACCCCACAGTTCCAATTGCGGCAGCACGCCCATTTCCTGGCCGAGCGCACAAAACTTCTGATAGCGTTCCGCGAGCGCAAACGGATCGAGACCAGTCTTGTCCGTCACTCCCACCGGCGGCGCGGCGATCCGTTCGCCACCAATCTGCCGCACAAGGTCCATGCAGCGTTTGGCTTCGTCGAGCCCCTTCTTCCGTTCGCCTTCGTCTTCATGCAGAAACGCCGCAAAACCGATCGCGCTTTCGACCGTCAATCCGTGATCGGCGATTCGCTTGCGCAGATCCGCCAGTGTGCCGCCGTTTTTGACGTACTCGTCGAGTTCGTTGATCCACGGTTCGATGCCGTCGTACCCGGCCTTCGCAGCGATTTCAATTTCCTGCACGATTCCCAGTTTTTGCCCGCGGATGGTGCTGGTGTTGAGGCAGTAGCGGAAAGGACCACCGTGTCGGCTGGGGGCAGATGTCACAGGCATGGGGGCAGCCTCGGCAAGCGTTCCGGGAAGAGTCGTTATCGCCGCCAACGACGCACCAGCGGCCAAATGGAGAACTTCACGACGCGTCCACGTCATTCCAACGACTCCGACGAAACGGGAAACGAAAACGGGCGTTACTGTACCAGCTTCACCGAGGCGGTGCGAAGGAACTGCACTTTGAATGCAACTCCCCAGGGAAGGCATTCCCTGGGCTTCACGGCCGGAAAACGAACAGACCGCGACGTCGAGGAACGTCGCGGTCTGCGTTGGTCTGCGGACTCTCGCGCCCGGGGGGACGCGTATTTCTCAGTTCTTGGCGGGCTGCTGCATGCGGAGCAGACGGGCACCGGCTTCCCCAGGACCGTGATCGTAACAGTCCTTGTTGTGCCACAGCGGCACTCCGGCCGCATACCGGGCGGCCAGCATCAGCACCTTTTCTTCCGAACCCGGCTTGGCAGCGGTCGGCGCACCCGGATCGATCCCCAGCGCTTCAAAATCGATTTCTTCGAAGTTCAGTTCGCCGTCTTCGTACTCAGCGACCTCGTCGTCATCTGAGTGACCTGGTGCGTAACCCACTTCGGTTTCATCTTCGAGTTCATCTACGTCGTAATCGAACGACATTCCCGACTCCACTACTAGACGTTCCATCACCGACTACCATCGACCCGCCTCTTCTAACACGAGACGGGCCGGCCCTGTTTTGCGCCAGGAGACTCCAAATATACTGTCCGAAAGTGACGTTGCTCAGCGGGGAGGCTGAGAACGGTGCCATTCATGGCTCACACGGTGGGACCGGGGCGTCGTGCCGGTAGGACAGCAGGCAGGGAGATCATCGAGGCGAAGGTATTCTTCTGGCAATCGACCGGATTGTCAACAAAAATTCTCAGAGATCACCGGAGAACAGCCGTTTTTCTCGCCCCAGAGAATCGCATCCTTTTCCAAATCGGAAGCGATTGCCGATGCCGCGCGACAAGCTTTTCGTGGCCTACCCCGTCAACCATCCCAAACCTCGTGATGATCCAGAAAAATCGCAGGCAAATGCCTTGTTTTTGCTCAAGGCGAAACACGCAGAATGTTTGAGCGGACATCGATTGAAGCTGATCCTTGCCATGCATGACAAACACCGAACACATCACGGAGTTGTTATCTGGAGCCGACTTGACCGCCGAGAGATTATTACGTTGAAGTCCGCCGATCGCTTTCGTACCGCTTGAGCTTCCGATCCAGCGTGGAACGTTCGATTCCCAGCAATTGCGCCGCCTGAGACTTGTTGCCGCCAGTGACTTGCAGCGTCGCCAGAATGTGCAGTCGCTCCATTTCATCCAGCGATTGCGGCTGAAACTCGGCGGGGCGCGGGGCATCGACAGTGATCGTGTCGGACGGTGCCGAGCGTCCCAATGCCGAAAGCTGAATGTCGTCGATTTCAATTCGCGGGCCCACCGCCAGAATGATGGCCCGTTCGATCGTATTTTGCAGTTCACGGACGTTGCCCGGCCAGTCGTAGTCTTTCAGCAACTCGATGGCCCCGGGTGAGAAATCCATGGCGGGACGGCCGATCTTCTGCGCGAATTTGTCCAGAAAATAGCGGGCCAGCAACGGGATGTCCGAGCGTCGCGCCCGCAACGGCTCCACCGTCAGTTCCACGACCTGGAGGCGAAAATAAAGATCTTTGCGAAATTGCCCCTCGGCAACGGCTTCTTCCAACGCGCGGTTGGTCGCCGCCACCACGCGGACTTCGACCCGGACTTGAGTCCCGCCCCCCACGCGCTCGAAAGGATGTCCTTCGAGGACCCGCAAGAACTTCGCCTGAACAGCCAGGCTCATCTCCCCGACTTCATCGAGGAACAACGTCCCCAAATGAGCCTGTTCAAACTTGCCGATCTTGCGATTCACGGCACCAGTGAACGAACCTTTCTCATGACCGAACAGTTCACTTTCCAGCAGGCTTTCACTCAGGGCCGCGCAATTCATCGTGATGAACGGACCGTTGCGGCGAGCGCTGTTCAGATGGATGGCCCGGGCGACAAGCTCTTTGCCCACGCCGCTTTCGCCACGAATCAGGACGGTCGCCCCAGTGGGTGCAATCCGACTCAATCGATCTCGCAATCGATTGATCGCCGTGCTGTCACCGACGAGTTCCGTCTCGACGCGCAGTTGCTCGCGCAGCGTCTGGTTTTCCGTCTTGGCTCGTTCCAATCCGGCGGCGAGCTGTTCGCGACGCTGCACATTTTCCAGGGCAATTGCGAATTGATCCGCCACGGCGAGCGTAAAATCGAGGTCATCCATTTCCAGTGGACGACCCAAATCCGTCGAGTAGAGATGAACCAGCCCCAGCAGAGATTCTCCGGACCGCAGTGGTGCACAAATAACGCTCTGAGCACTGATTTCGTTCACGCTGTCTTTTTTTGACAGCCGGGCATCATCGTTGACATCGCGTGCCAGGATTGCATCTCGTTCCGTCAGCGCGAGTTGCGACAACGAATCGGACACCCGCTGGTAGGGCATCGGGGTCCGCGACTTGTAAACAACGACTTGCAATTCGGCACAGTTCGGCACGCCCTCGGACGGTGACGTCAACATCAACACTGCGCCGATATCGGCGGCCGTACTAGCGAGCACACCGTCCAAGACCGTTTCCGCAAGATCGGCGATATCCGTCGCCGTCCCCATCTCCATTGCCAGGCGGTACAGCCGTGCTAAATCACGGCCCAGCCGGTCTCGTGTGTGGGCTTCGGCAGACCGGTAACTGGAATGCCGGGTTCGATGCAGAATCTCGGGGTGTGATCCTGCAATAATGACTTCCGCAGCCGTGTCCGATTCGAGCAGATCACTTCCCGAAGGTTCACGGACAGCCGCGCTTGGATCGAGCGTGTAAGCCAAAACGGTCGATCCGAGTTGTATCTGCTGCCCCGGTTGCAGGACACAATCGCCATCGATTGTTTGCCCTTGCACTTTCGTCCCGTTGCGGCTGCCAAGATCACGGACCAGCCATCGCCCGCTGGACTGAAAGACTTCGCAATGATTGCGGCTGCAGACTTCATCGGGCACGGCGATGCGGTTAGTCGGCGCTCGGCCCAGAGTGGTGATCTGGCCGGGAATGAGCCGAAATTGCCGCCCCTCCAGCGGTCCGTTTTTCACGATGAGGAAGGCATCAGCAGACATGGAACTCCGAAGGCCCGAACTCTGTGGATGGGAAGCACGTTCGTCAGTGCAAAGTATGGGCATTCATTGTGAAGATATTCCTGATGGACGCCAAGCGACAATTTCTCCTGCGAACCGAAATTGATCGCGGTCAGGATCACAGGCGGACGTGTGGCAACGCACTCCCAATCAATGAAACCGGGAACCCGTTCACAACCGCGTGCCGCAACGAGACTGCGATCCACGGTGCGCTTGCAGTGGAAACGTCCGCGCGCCATGCTTAGGCCAAAGATGTTAAAGAGTTGATGGGTGCGTGTCGGCACATCGGCCTTCACTCATTCACCAGAGCACCGACACACTCCGATCGGAAGGTTGCGAACTGATGTTGCGGAAAGCGGACTGGCTGCGGGCGGTGTGTCTGGTGGCTCTCGTCTCGGGTGTGGTCTCCGCGGAGAATTGGCCGCGATTTCGTGGTACGGATGGCAGTGGAGTCGCTCCGGAGCAGGGAATTCCGACCACCTGGAAGGAATCGGATTATAAATGGACCGTCGAACTTCCTGGTGAAGGACATAGTGCCCCCGCAATCTGGGGAAAGTCGCTGTTTGTCACTTCGGCCGTGGATGCTGGCCTGGTGCGGTCGCTGTATTGCCTCGATGCCGACACCGGAGAGTTCCGCTGGTCTCGGTCCATGGGTTTCAACAGCAACCGCAAACACCAGAAGAACAGCTTTGCCTCATCATCTCCGGCGACAGACGGTGAACGGGTTTATGTCGCATTCTCCGATCAGGAACGCTGTGCGCTGGCTGCCTACGATTTCGACGGGACACTCGTCTGGCGCAATTGGCTGGGACCGTTCAGCAGCCAGCACGGCCTGGGAGCGTCACCGATCGTCTTTGAAGATCTGGTCATCATGCCGAATGATCAGGACGGCCCAAGTTCCATCGTGGCCTTTGATCGCCGGGATGGCAAACTCGTCTGGAGCACCTTGCGGCCCTTCCGGGAAGCATCCTATGCCACGCCGATCATTGTCGAACAACCCGGTTCCAAGCCTCAATTGATCTGTCTGAACGGTGCCACCGGAATCTCGGCCCTGGATCCGTGGACGGGATTGCCGTTGTGGCAATCGGAACCGCTGGCGCAACGGACGGTCTCCTGTCCGGTGTATGGCCAGGGGAAGATTTACGCCACCTGCGGACAAGGGGGCAAAGGGACGATTCTCGTCGGCGTGGACCTCGCCGGTGTCGCCGACGGCAAAGCACCGACGGCCTTCCGCCGGGAAAAAACGCTGCCGTATGTCCCCTGCCTCATTGTCTACGGCGATCATCTCTACATGTGGAACGACAACGGCGTGGTGATGTGCGTGGATCCCAAGACCGATGAAACGATCTGGCAGGAGCGGATCGGCGGGAACTTCAGTGGTTCTCCGATCTGCATCGGCGGGAAGATTTACTGCATCGACGAATCCGGCAAAGTCGCCGTGCTGGATGCCAGTCCGACCTATCACTTCTACGGATTCAGTGAACTCGGCGACAATAGCCACTCGACACCGGCGGTCGCGAATGGGAAACTCTATCTACGGTCGTTTCATCGGCTGTCCTGCCTCGCTGCGCCGCAATCGGCCGGGAAGTAAGACATCGCCGGGAACGCCCGGTCGGATGGGGATGATCGTTCGCAATGGGCCATCGCGGATCGATCATCAGGACACATTCGCGCCCGATCGATCGGGTGCCTTCACTCACGGACCACGAGGCGCGGCATGGCGGAATGGCCTGGCGGGAATTGTCCCCAGTGCGGCGAATGGATGCCGCCGAACATGATTCACTGCCGCGAGTGTCGGCAGTTATTAAACCCCGAGTTGACGAAGTCCAGCGTGGAAATGCCGACTTTCGAACCGTTGCGGGAACTGGACTGTATGGCGGACGTGGAACCGGCCGGCATCTACTGTGCGTGCTCCAAGTGCCAGCGCGAACTGAAAATCGCGAACAAGTACCTCGGTGAGCGCGTGCAATGCAAGCATTGCCAGGCGGGACTGCTGCTCGACCCGGCAAGCCCCATGATCCGCCAGGCTGATATCTACGCCAAGTGCCCGCACTGCATGCAGCAATTGCGGTTTGACCGGAAATACCTCGGCCTCAAGGTCGCCTGCCGGTTTTGCCAGGGAAAATTGCAGATTCTGAAACCGAGTTAGGTCAAGCAGGCATCATGAAATGCCGACATCTCGCTCCGCCTGATGGCGACTTTGTTGTGCAACGGATGTGGCGAATTGTCGTGTATGTGTGGGTTGCGCCGAGCTCCGCCGTGGGGTTGGTGGCGACGTCAATCGCCCTGTTGCAAGGTGGCCGCGGTCGCTGGGTGGATGGTGTTCTGGAAGTGACCGGGCCGAAGTTTCTGCGGTGGTTATCACGCGGGGCTCCCGTGGAAGGAGGCATTGCGGCCATCACGCTGGGACATGTCGTCGTTGGTCAAAGTGAGGCCACACTCACAGACACCCGCGGCCATGAGCGTGTCCATGTCCGCCAGTACGAGCGCTGGGGCCCCTTCTTTATCCCAGCGTATTTGCTTGCCAGTGCATGGCTGAAAGCCAAAGGGAAAGACCCCTACCTCGACAATCCGTTTGAAGTCGAAGCCTATCAAGCCGACGAGTACCGCCGGTAGACTCGTTCCCGATTGACGCTGTGCGGACGATCAACGTTCTTTGAAACGTTCGTGGCATTGGTTGCAGTTGGCCATTCCGGCAACAAAGGCGTCGTTTGCGGCGCTGAAATCTTTTGCTTTGAGCTTCGCTGTGGCATCCGAGAGATGCGTCTGCATCGACGTGGTGAATGCCTGCCATTCGGGGATGTCTGCGGGGGTTTTCACACGCGGATCGGCATGCATCGGCAGTGACAGGAGCGCCATCGCAAACATCTGGCGACTGTCGACCACCGGATCTTTCGGCCGGCGCATCACTCGGCGGAGTGCGGGGAGCCGCTGATTCATCTGGTCCATTGCCGGGCGGTAGCGCATCAGCTTCGGCCACTCGATTTCGACCACGGCCTTGCCGGTCACCTGCCCATCCAGTGCGGCCTGAATTGCCGGATATGCCGACCGTGCCGCGTCATAACTCAGGGCCTTGTTCAAAGCGATGGCGGCATCCCGCAAGTCGGCACCCGACGCCTTCAGCTTCGATGGCTGAGGATGCTCCGCAAGCGCCTGACCGACGAGCATCAACAGAGATGTCGAGTGCTTCAATTTCGCCCCGTACTCGTCGTAGCTCTCCTGCGTCGCCAGGCACGTCTGAATGTCAGCCCCAAGAGCCAAAGCCTCGGCAACAAGATCCTCGGCCGAGGCGACTTTCTCCAACGGCAACGGCGGGGCCGCATGAGCATGGCCGAACATCAACAGGCACCACAGACCGACCGAGACGGAAAGCCTCATGATGTCCTCAAACGATGGAAAGAAGGTCATCGGCAACACGGCATTGCTCCCGGGGGACAGGCAAAAGCGGCTTTCCTGACGACGCTTCACATCCATTCGATGGCAGTTGACGTCTTTCATGTCATTGTCCGTTCGTGTCACTCGGCGGCGTTTCCCCCGTCCAGCGCTGTTTCCATCCGCGGCGGAATTGTCGAGTCGGCGGGGTCGGCGTCGGCATGTCAACGGCCCGGTCGCTTGAAGTGCGACGTTCTTGTTCGCCCCGAGACCACAACGATGCCATTTTCAGTGTATGCGGCGGTCGGATGGTTTCAAACTGACGGGCACGGTCTCGTTCTTCCAGTTCCAGCAGCACATTCGCCACGGAATACGGCGGCAGTGCGGCGAGCGCGGTGAGTGTTTCCACACGCAACGATTCATAACGGGGTTGCTGTCGCGCGGAACGGCGCTCGGAGAGAGCCAATGACACCATTGTGGCGGTCAGAATCAATCCGCCGGCGACGACCAATCCCAGCACCCATGGCGGAAAGGCTGCCATCCCCGCGGGATGGGCCATGGTTTCGTCCCACGCCAATTGCGACCCCAGAATTGTCGGCGCGACCTCCACTCCTTGCGGCGCGGCGTATCCTTCGCGTTTGAAGAAGTACCCGGTGACAAAGACCGGCACGCGCGATTGCGCCCCTGGTGTCAAGCCCGGTCCTACTTGTGACGTCACCACCCGGTAGGCATGCGGCGCGGAATCGGGCGTCACAATCCACGCTTCGTAGAGTGTTTCCAGCCCATGCCGATTGCGGGCCGCACGGAACGGTGTCAACCGCCATAATTCGCCGGAGAGACCGACCACCTGTCCGCGGTAGGTCGCCGGGTCGGCCATCAGGTTCGCGTATTGCACGTCGTGCCGAACCTGCAGATCGAGATTCTCCGGGGGCAACCGGCGGGCTTCCTGCAACAAGTCGAAGAAGGCGGCGGATTCATCGACACGAACGCCGAGGGTATTGTCGCGGACAGTGCTGATGTCGACATTGAGTCGTCGACCAGGCTGCGGAGTGGGTTCCTTGGCAGGACGAGTGCGCGTCGTCGTATCCGTGGCCAAATCCGGCGGCGGGGCGCTGAATTCATCATCCGCCAGTTCATTCCGCGCTGGCGGCGTGAAGGGGACGGCGGAAGTCAAGCCGTCATCGGAGGACTCCGTCGACGTTGTCGCCGGTGGTGGACGAAAGGCCTGGAACGCGATCAACACCGTGACGCAGGCCACGATGAAGAACATCAACTGCCAGACCCACGACCGCGCACCAAGTCGCTCGGGGGAAGAAAATCGCAACCGCATGGCCACTCCGCTCCATCGAAGCCGCGGCCCCATCGCCGCCGGGTTTTCCAATCCCCCGCATTCTAACCGGATCGCCCGTGTTCACAATGCCTTCATGATCGTGTTACCGAGCCACGATGAACTACTTCACCGACTCCAACAGCGCGCACGTCTCAGCCAGCACGTTCTCATTGGCGAAGTGCTTTTGAATCTCGCGGGCGGCGGCCACTGTGGACGGATTGTTCAGCACGGACGCCAGCACTTCCGCGAGCTTCGGACCAGTGACGTTCTGTGGCAGCAAACTGCCGCCGACACCCAGTTTATGGATGCGGTCGGCAGTGTCCATCTGATCGAACCCGAACGGTGTGATGACCTGCGGCACGCCACCGGCAAAGGCCTGTGAGGTCGTCCCGATCCCGCCGTGATGGACAATCGCCGCACAGCGAGGCATGAGCGTTGCCAACGGGACATAATCGAAATGGACCACACCGGGCGGCAGGTCTTTCGGCACCTGGTCAGCAAACTTGGTGAGCAGAATCCCGCGGCGCTTCATGATCCGACAGGCCTCGGCGGATGCGGTCAGCAGGTCTTTCCCTTGAGCCATGCCCGTGCCGAAGGTAAAGACAATCGGCGGATCGCCCGCCTTCAGGAACGCTTCCACCTGCTCTGACAACTGCGTCGCGACCGCATCAAAGCGTGGGAAACCCGTTTGCCGGAACTGTTGCGGCCAGTCGGTCGAGTATGCAAACCACTTCGGGAACAGCCCGATCGACAGCTGCTGCGCATGAATCTCCTCAATCATGTAGTGCTTCTTGCGCGGCAATCTGAGTTCCTTCCGCAGCACGCCGAGCGAACGATCAAGCAACGGATCGAGTTTGCCACGATCGATCAACCAGAACAGACCGCGCACGATCAAGCGGGGCCAGCGCTCGCCGAATTTGATTCGCGGATAGACCGGTGGATTCAGAATACTGCGCAGCGCCACCGGTTGCAGATGCACGGTCGCCGCTTTGATACCGAGCTTTTCTTCGGCGACGCGGACCGCCATCGCCAACGTTCCCCCGACGAAAATGATGTTCGGGTCTTCAGCGAAGAGCTTGGCAATCAGGGCATACTGCTCGCGCACGGTTCGAAGCACGATGGGACTGCCGAGCAGGACTTCCACACCCTGGTTCGGCTTCCACAAGTTCGGATCGGAGACCGTCGCCTGATAATCTTCGGCAGTCCCGACGTCGATCATCTTGAGGTTCAACCGCTCGATTTTCGGGCGGTAATACGGGTTGGCCGCAATGGTGACGGTATGCCCGCGGCTCTGCATCGCGGTGGCCAGTCCCAGAAACGGGTTGACGTCGCCATCGCTGCCCACGGGGATAAAGACGAAATGCATGCTCTTCGCGGCTCCTGAAAATCAACCAACGGGTGCGCGGCGTCATCATACACGAAACCGCCATCCTACGCTTGCCGATTCGCAGGATACACCGCTTGCGATCCGTTCGTTGTGTGGACCGATTCGCCGCGCAGCGTTCCAGGCGATATCATCTCGGGAACTTCAATCCCATCAATGACCGCCAGGAATCCACCCCATGCGCACGCTCCTCGGACTCGTCTTCATCAGTCTGACAGCCACGGTATCGGCGGCCGAGTTTCCGCGGTTTGAAGCGGTCACACTCGACGCCGACATCGGCAAGGTCTGCTACGCCGTGAGCACCGCGGATGTCAACGGCGATGGCAAGCCCGACGTGGTCGCCGTCAGCGAGAATCGCATCCAGTGGTATGAAAATCCTTCGTGGACCAAGCACGTCATCCTCGAAAATCAGACGGAGCTCGATAACGTCTGCCTCGCCGCGCACGACATTGACGGCGACGGCAAAGTCGATTTCGCCGTCGGTGCCGGGTGGACGAAAATCGGCACGATTCAATGGATCTCCCGCAATACCGATCCGAATGCCAAGTGGAACGTGCACTTCATCGGCAAAGAGTTGAGCCTGCATCGGATGAGCTTCGCCGACGTCCTCGGCAAGGGCCGCCCACAGCTTGTGTTATCACCACTGTTGAAGACCGATGGCGCGGGGGTCCGGTTCGAAGCCTTTGAGATTCCAGCGAACCCGAAAACTGACCGGTGGATGCCGACCGTTCTGGACGAAAGTCTCAACCGGATGCACGCCCACACGCATGTCGATTGGGACCAAACAGCACCGTTCGACAGCCTTGTCGGTGCGGCGGAAGGTGTCTTTCTGATTCGACGCAACTCCCAGGGTGCGTTCACCAAGCTCCCCTTGGGAAGCGGGGCGGAGGGAGACAAGCCGGAACTGCGCGGTACTGGGGAAGTGAAAATTGGCCGCTGGGATCGCAGTGGAAAGCGGTTTCTCGCCACCGTGGAACCGATGCACGGCACGCAAGCCGTGGTCTATTTCCCGCCCGCTGATGGTATGGGATTGTGGAAGCGGAACGTGCTCGATGCCACGCTCAAGCAAGGCCACGCCGTCTGGTGTGCCGACGTCGATGGTGACGGCCGCGATGAAGTGATCGTCGGTCACCGCGAACCGGGCCCCGGACCGGTGGTGGGACCCGGACTTTACGTCTATCAATCGACGGGTGACGATCCAGCCGTTTGGAAGAAACACGTGATCGATAACGGCGGCTGTGCGGTCGAGGATGCGTTCGCCGCTGACTTCAATGGCGACGGCCGTCCCGACCTCGTTGCCGGTGGCCGCGCCACGCACAATGTGAAACTGTATTGGAACCGTGGCCGGTGACGGACAACCGTGGCCCGCTCAGCACAGACGGGCCACGAACAGCGGCGGATTCGATCAGTTCAACAGATCCTGACACATCTTGATGGCCGCGGGCCCCACGAGGACCACGAAGATGCCGGGGAAGATGAACAGCACCAGCGGAAACAACATCTGCACCGCGGTTTTCTGGGCTTTTTCTTCGGCAATTTGACGGCGTTTGACACGCATCGAATCGGACTGCACGCGGAGCGCCTGGGCAATCGACGAACCGAACTTATCGGCTTGAATCAGGATTGCCACCAGCGATTTCATGTCATCCACACCGGTCCGCACACCAAGGTCGTGCAACACTTCGCGACGGCTGCGACCCATCCGCAACTGCATCAGTGCCAGATTCATCTCCGCCACGACTTCTTGATGGACATCCGCCAGTTCTTCTGCAACGCGCTGCATCGCCGCATCGAGTCCCAGCCCGGCTTCCACACAGACCACCAGCAAATCGAGTGCGTCCGGCAACGAGAGGAAAATTTTCTGCTGGCGGCAAGACTTGATGTACCACAGGATGATTTCCGGCAGATAGAACGCTCCGCCGGCAAACAGCGCGATGGACGCATAACCATTTTGCGTCATCCCGTAACGCAGCATGCCGAAGCCGGTGCCGATCATCGCTCCACAGAGCAGCATCGAGAACTTGATCGCCAGATAGAGTTGCGGCGCTTTCGGATTGTTGAACCCGGCATTCGCCATGCGGATGGTGAGCTCGTTCTTTTCGAGATCGGTTTTGGGTTCCAGGGCTTTGGAGAGCGCCGGAGCCGCTTGTTCGATCATCGAGGCCATCCCCTTCTTCTGCGACCGATTCTTGTCGGTCCGCTGGAAGGGGTTCTTCAGCTCTTCGAGCCGGTCTGCCGCCCGGTTCTCTTTCTCGCTGAAGATCGAAATCACCGCCCACAAACCAAGCGTAATGGCGGCAAAAATCGCCCACGGAAGCAGAGTGACGATGTCCATGGAATGCGTCTTTCTCGATGCGGATCGCTGTCCAACTCAGCCGTAACAAAGCGCGGCCCGCTCAAACCTTGATGTCAATAATCTTGTTGATGACCCACGCCCCCATGATCTGCATCACAATTCCGGCAGTGATCATCTTCTTCCCCAAGGGGGTCGTGAACAGCAACATCACATAGCTGGGATTGAGATAATAAACGGCGATGAAAATGGCGATCGGCAAAATCATCAACACGACACCGCTGAGGCGGCCTTCGCCGGTGAGCGCCTGCACGGTACCGAGAATCTTGAAACGTTCCCGAATCACATAGCCGATCTTGTCGAGGATTTCCGCGAGGTCGCCGCCGCACTGGCGTTGAATGGCAACAGCGGTGACGAAGAATTTCAGGTCGAGATTGGGCATCCGTTTGAGCATTGATTTCAGAGCGGTTTCAATCGACACACCGAGGTTCTGCTGCTCGTAAGCCAGGCTGAATTCGTGGGCGATCGGATTGGGCATTTCGTGAACCACGAGGTTCAATCCCGATCCCAACGCATGACCGGAACGCAACGCGCGGCCGATCAGTTCCAGCGCATCCGGCAACTGCTTGGCGAAGGTCTTGAATCGAGACGCGCGGCGGAAAGAAATCCAGACAAACGGAAACGTGGAGACGATCAAGCCAATGATGGGAATCAACGGCAACGGCGCATTGACGACCATCGACACAACCGCCCCGACCACACCGCACCCCGCCGCGATCATCACCAGTTGCACAAACGTCACCGGCGAATCGGCTTGTTCAAGGTACAGCCCCCACGAGCCAAATCGCTTGGTAAACTTATTCAGTCCCTGCAGCGTCCCTTTGCCCAATTGAACGAGATCGTCCTTGACGATTCCCTTGCGGGCATCGGCACTGGGAGTACGACCGCCCCCGGCCAGCACATCGAGACGGTCTTCCGCCTTGGTGGCCTGAAAATCGAACACGAGGTTCACAATGGCCGCGGCCAGCGCGGCTGCGCCGAGAAAAGCGACTATCGAAAACAGCAGGATGGGATCCATAACACTTCCTCACCGCGCGGTTTGAGCGAAACAGCGCTGCCGAACTATTTGCCGAGGGCCCGATGCTGGAACAGGTTCGCGGGCAGCTTCACCCCGGCCCCTTCCAGGCGCGACATGAACGACGGCCGCACACCGGTCGCTTCGAAGTGACCGAACGCCTTGTTGTTCTCGTCGACACCGTCCTGCACGAAGCGGAAGATGTCCTGCATCACCACGGTTTCCTGCTCCATGTTGAGCACTTCCGTGATGTACGTCATTTTTCGTGGACCACCCTGCAAGCGCTGCACCTGAATGATCAGGTCGACAGCGGCAGCGAACTGCTGCCGCAGGGCTTTCAGCGGGATGTCGAAGCCCCCCATCGAAATCATCGTTTCGAGACGGGCCACACCGTCGCGCGGCGTGTTGGCGTGAATCGTGGTCATCGACCCTTCGTGGCCGGTGTTCATGGCCTGCAGCATGTCGAGCGACTCGGCACCGCGGCATTCCCCGATGATCACGCGGTCGGGACGCATACGGAGCGCGTTCTTCACCAGATCGGTCGCCGAAACGCGGCCCTTGCCTTCGATGTTCGCCGGTCGGGTTTCCAGCCGCAGGACGTGTTCCTGCTGAAGCTGCAATTCCGCGGCGTCTTCAATCGTAATGATCCGGTGATCGTTCTGAATAAAGCTCGACAGGGTGTTGAGCAGCGTCGTCTTACCGGAACCGGTACCGCCCGAGATGATGATGTTCAACCGGGCTTTGATCGCCCCTTCGAGAAGCAACGCCATTTCCGGTGTGAACGCGCCGAACTTCAGCAGGTCTTCCAAACCCAGCGGCTTGGAACCGAACCGGCGGATCGTCAGTGATGGACCATCCAGCGCGAGCGGCGGAATGATGGCGTTGAGACGCGAACCATCCGGCAGACGGGCGTCGACCATCGGGTTCGATTCATCACAACGCCGACCCACACGGGAGACGATGCGGTCGAGAATCTGCAAGAGGTGGGCGTTGTCGCGGAACGTGACTTCATGCTTATAAATCCGGCCCCCTTTTTCGACGAAGACCGCTTTGGGACCGTTGATCATGATGTCCGCGATGCCCTGCTCTTTCAGCAGGATTTCCAGCGGACCGAATCCGAACGTTTCGTCGAGGACTTCTTCAATGAGGCGTTCGCGCTCGGCGCGATTGAGCAGCGGGTTCTCGGTATCGCACAGGTGTTCAACAACGAGGCGGATTTCCCGGCGAAGCGTGTCCCCTTCGAGATCACCGAGGCGGGACAAATCGAGTTTTTCGACCAGACGGCCGTGGATGAGGCGTTTGAGGCTTTCAAAATCCATTTCGCCGCCGGAAGAGCGGCCGTTGCGAGGCGGGGAATAACTGGGGGCTGCCATGTTGTCTACGACTCCGTCATGTCGGTGATCAGCGGGGGCTCGCGCTCAGCGCACGCTCGGCCCCCTTTGGGTCCACAGGGGAAACCTAGCTCACAATTTGTCTGCGTGTGGCAGAATTGCGACGCGGGCCGTGCGACCGTTATCACCGTTACAAAACGAAGAAACCCAGGGTTAAGAAACCCTGGGCTTCCGGCGATATCCATCATCAACAGAAACGAATCAGTCGTTCTTGCCGGGCAGTTTGCCGTCCTTGATGAGATCGAGATACACCTTGCCGTCGGCGTTCTTTTCGGTGACCGATTTCTCCCATGCCGCCTTGAAGAGTTCCATTGTCTTGGCCGTATCCTTCGCTTCATTCGCGGCTTTGTAGTCTTTGGCTTTGAAGCGATCGTGGTAGACCTTGCCGAAGTCGTTCAGGCCATGCCCGCGGGCTTTCTTGTCGGCTCCCGGTTTGTGGCAGACGTCGCACTTGGTCTTCAAACCTTCAAACGTCGTGAGAAACGCCTTGTACTCGGCGACGTCTTTGTAGGCTTCCGGAATCTGCGGCGCAATCGGCGGAAACGCCGACGCCGACCGCGTCCCGAACAACGCCAACACCGCCGCGACCATCAACACACGCTGGAACATGAATCTCTCTTTCTGGAAGAACGCCCATGACGCCCACGGTTTCTTAACCGTGGGTCTCTTTCTGATATTCAGAGACGCAACCGTCAATCCCGGTTGACTACCGTTGCACCCGTGCCGTGCCACCTTTCGCGAGGGCTTCGACTTCGGGGAGTTTGGCCATCGTGGTGTCGCCGGGGAAAGTGGTGAGCAACGCGCCGTGGGCCCAGCCGAGGCGCAGGGCTTGCTCCGGGGTTTTGCCGTTGAGGAGGCCGTAGATCAGGCCGGCGGCGAAGCCGTCGCCGCCACCGATGCGATCGATCACGTCGAGACTCATCGTCGGGCTAACGAATTTCTCGCCTTCGAGCCACAACACCGCGGCCCAGTCGTGGCGGTTGGTCGAATGGACTTCCCGCAGCGTGGTCGCGACCATCTTGATGTGCGGGTGCTTCTTCACCACTTTTTCGATGAGCTGGAAGAACGAATTCGGATCGAGCTTCGCCGCATGCTCGACATCCTGTCCTTCGATACCGAGGCCTTTTTGCAGGTCTTCTTCGTTGCCGATGAGGCAATCGACGTGCTTGACGATCTGGGCGATCGTTTCCTGGCCCTTCTTTTCTCCGCCGACGGAGGCCCACAGTTTCGCGCGGTAGTTCAGGTCGAACGACGTGATCGCTCCGGCGGCTTTCGCGGCCTGCATCCCTTCGATGATCACCTGCGAAGTCGTTTCCGACAGCGCGGCGAAAATCCCGCCGGAGTGGAACCACTTCACGCCGGCGGCATGGATGCCCTTCCAGTCGAAGTCGCCGGGCTTGAGCATCGCCCCGGCTTCGTTCGCGCGGTTGTAGAACACGACCGGAGCGCGGACGCCCTGGCCGCGGTCGCTGTACACCGTCGCAATGTTCGGCCCACGGACGCCGTCGTGCTTGAAGTGCTTGTAGAACGGAGTCACGCCCATCTCACGCACGCGGCCCTGCACCAGTTCGCCAATGCCGTTGTCGACCATCGCCGTCGCCACCGCCGTCTTCAGGCCGAAGCAATCGGCGAGATTCGCAGCGACGTTGTACTCGCCACCAGAGACGTGAATATCGAACGATTTCGCCTTGCGGAACGGGATGATGCCCGGATCCAGACGATGAACGAGCGCCCCGAGGGCAAGGAAATCAAGCTGGCAGGCATCGGTGCGAATCGGCAGGGACATGGAACTTCCAGTGGACAGTGGATCGGGGTTCGTGGATCGCTGGAGAAGACCGTTTCTTTCCAGCAAGTCGGGAATAGGGAGTAGCGAATAGCCGGAGAAAATGCGAGTGTCAGAGCGGCCTTTTCTGACGGGTGGCCCAGACGCTGTCCTCAGCGTCTGGGTTCACAAGAGGATGAAAAAGCGGCATCGGTCGTTCCATCCCCTCTTGTACACCCAGGCATCTAAGCCGACGTCTGGCCCCATCGGTAGCAGCGAATCGCCGAAGAAAAGACGAGCGACAGTTTGACGCGCCCGAATGCCTCGGTCAATTCGCCCGGCGAAATCCGACGGATCTCACGGGCCAGGGCCATCGGCTGTTTCAATTTGGAGAAAGCGGCAGCGGGTGGCCGGGGTTGGAGCGTACTCGCGAAACCCCGGAAAACAGCGTGTTGCCAGCATGCCGGGGCTTCCCTTCGGTCCAGCCCCGGCCACCCCATCTTCAAAAAGGCGATGACCCTGTCTCACGGGCTGACTTGGGATTGAACTCGCACAAGCGTCGAGTATTCTTCATGCGTTCCGTTCGTAGAAACAGAGCAGAGTAGGGCCGGTTCCACCGGCCCTACGTCACTTCACCGCGAGAAATGTATTGAGGAATTGACATGGCCAAGCAAAAGAAACCGGCGCCATTTGATCGCCTCCGCTACAACAGGGAGTACGAACAATATATTGTCAAGGTTGAACATAACGGCAATCCGCTTTCAATACGAATCAACGCCGATAGTCCACAGGCGCTGGAGTTGCTGCTCCCATCTGCCATCAGATTCTGGAAGGCGAGGGTTCGCTGGTTCAAAGCATTCCGTGAGTATGCTGCGTCTGAGCTTCTGTCAGAACTGAATCAAATTTTGGATTGTGGACAAGCTGGGTTTAAGAAAGTGACTGCGGCACAGGTACGAACGCTTCTGCCGGTTCCGTTTAGCATTGAGTTCTCCTCGAGTGATGACGATTCCGATGACATTCGTTTTGAAATGGCGGGCGGAGAAGATGAGGTGTTGCTGGACGATTGCGTGTTCTGTGTTTTTGGGACACTGGCCGATGGAATCACCGATGGTTGCGTCGAGACCCTCGACTAAGTGACGTAGAACCAGCACTTCGTTACCCCCGGTGCCCCTGATTGATGGGTGGCTCAGATGGCTTTGCCATCTGGGACGGCGAAGCCGCATAGAGGATTGAGCAAAGATCGTTCGACCCATCACCCCGGCTGGCCACATGGATGCCTTTTCGACCGGCCTCTTTGCGGCGGTGCCGCCCCAGATTGCTACGCAATCTGAGCCACCCACGAAATCGGACCTGTCTCACGGGCCGATCTGGTATTGAACTCTCACACGCGCTGAGTATTCTTCATACGTTCCATTCATAAAGACAGCGTTTTAAGGCGGGGGTTGCTCGGTGGATCATGCCGCCGTAATGAATAATTGCGACGAGAAAGCCCGGCGCGTGGGGTTGACGGCTTTGACCGAAACTGAGCGAGTTGTGCTTCTAGTCTCGCGGGCAAACTTCGAGATTGAATTGGGCGGCTTCTCGGCATTCTTCTACAACTCGGCTGGCGATCACGCAACCGACACGGCATCTGCGCTGGAGGCAGTCGGAGCGAACCGCGCATCAGCAGCTATGCGAGCTGCGGTGGGCAAGTTCCCAGGCAGTGTTCCACCAACCGAGCGAGACCTTCGGCATGAAGGCGGATGGCAGCAAGTGCTGGGCTCACTCGCGGAGTTCGATGCCGAGTTCTACGGGGAGAAGCCGGACGTTTTCTCTCGACTCTGCTCATTTATCGACGCCCATGGGGCAGAGCTTTCAGAGCATGCGCCCCCCGGTTGCCCCTGATTGATAGGGTGGCTCAGATGGCTGCGCAATCTGAGCCACCCGCCGAGTAAATCAATCACGGAGACCGAACGGGCTTATTTGGGCGAGGGCTTTCCGCCCGCCTTTATCAACACAATTCCGACAATGACAATGACCAAGGCGACGGCGATATCGGCAAACGACACGCTCCAACTTTGCGTATCATACACGCCCATCCTGAAGATCGTCACGAGTTTAATCGCCAGCCGGTACAGGCCAAAAAGCGCAACCAAGAGTCCGAGAACGCGCATGGTTTCTTACTCACTCTTCCACGGATCGTACGTGCCGAAATACCAGTGATGCCCTTCGAGATCGCGGCAGGAGAAACCGCGGCCGCCGTAGTCTTCGTCACGGATTTCGCGGTCGATCTTCGCCCCGGCGGCTTTCGCGCTGGCATAGACGATGTCCGCGTCCTCCACGATGACGCACGGACATTGCGTTTCCCGCCCGCCGATTTCGTCCGGTTGGGCCATGTTCTTGCCGAACTCGTTGTCGAGTACCGAGCCGAGCATGATCATGCCGTTGCCGAATTTCAGTTGGGCATGCGCAATCGTGCCGTTGTCGCCGGGCACGACCAGTTGGCGTTCAAATCCGAACGCGGCGCACAACCAGTCAATCGCCGCGGGGGCGTCGCGATACCGCAGGCAGGGGATGATGGTGGAGGTGGTGTTCGCGGGTTGTGGTGTCATGGTGGGGAAGCGAGTAGGGAATAGGGAATAGGGAATAGCCAGAGGGGGAATGCGGAGCCATCGTCGTTTTTCTGGCTATTCGCTATTCCCTACTCACTATTCGCTCTTAAATCGTCACCGACGAAAAGCCGCCGTCGACGACGATGTTCTGGCCGGTGACGAATGACGACGCTTTCGACGACGCCAGCCAGACGGTCGCGCCGCCGAGTTCTTCTACACTGCCGAAGCGGGACATCGGGGTGTGGCCGATGATCTGCTGGCCGCGGGTCGAGTAGCTGCCGTCGTCGTTGTACAACAGTTTGCGGTTCTGTTCCGCGGGGAAGAAACCGGGGCTGATGGCGTTCACACGGATGCCCTTGGTCGCCCATTCCCGTGCGAGGAACTGCGTGAGATTGATCACCGCCGCTTTCGCTGCCGAGTATGCCACGACGCGGGACAACGGCGTCATTCCCGACAGCGACGCGATGTTGATGATGCTCCCCTTCCCCGCCGCGAGCATCGTTTCGCCGAACACCTGACACGGCAGCAGCACGCCGCCGGCGAGGTTCAACTCGAAGACGGTATTCCACGCGGCGACCGGCAGCTTGCAGAAGTCGCTCCCCGGCGGCAACGTCGCTTCGGGTTTGTTCCCGCCAGCAGCGTTGATGAGGATCGTCACGCCGCCGAGCTTTTTGAGAATGGCGTCGCGTCCGGCTGTCAGCGAGTCCTTGTCCATCGCATCCGCCGACTGGAAAATCGCCTTCCCGCCGGCCTTCTCGATGTCCTGCACGCGCTTCTGGCCGTTCTCTGCATTGCGGCCGACAATCGCGATGGTCGCCCCCGCCGCCGCAAGGGCATCCGCCATGCCGCCGCCGAGGGCCCCGGTGCCGCCGATGACGACCGCCACTTCACCTGTCAGATCGAACAAATTGCTGGCCATGTTGCTGATTCGCTTTGAAATGCTTTGAGATCATCACGCGGTTTTCTGGGTCGTCGCAGACTCCGACCCAGCCACCCGATATTTACGAGGCGAGATTGTAACCGTGCATGGTAAGATTTGCCGAGTCTCCACCCCTGCAGGAAGATTGCGATGCCCTACGAAGTTCGCTCCGAGCAACATATCGGCATTCCGCTCGCAGTGGTGAAACGCCGGGCGAAACCCGTGGAACTCGCCAAAGTGGTTCCCGAGTGCTGCGGGCTGGTCTGGAACGTGATCCGTTCCCAGCAGATTCCCGATGCCGGTTGGCATGTCGCGATTTATTGGGACGGCGTGATCAACCTGGAAGTCGGCGTCGAACTGGCGACGCCGTTTGCCGGGCATGGCGAAGTGGTCGGCTCTTCCACGCCCGCGGGTCTGGTGGCAACGACGACGCATTACGGGCCGTATGGGCAACTGCATCTCGCCCACGATGCAATCCGCCAGTGGTGTCAGAGCAACGGGTACTCCGCCGGTGGTCCCAACTGGGAAATTTACGGTCATTGGCAGGACGAATGGAACCGTGACCCGTCGCGAATTCGGACGGATGTATTTTACCTGCTGGTGGCCTCTTCCTGATCGAGTGCGACAAACAGTTCGTCCGCGGCGGTGATCAACATTTCATTGCTCAGCGAATCCGCAGATTGGCGCAGCCGTGCCGCGATCGCGGCGGCGACGGCAAGCTGTTCGTCGTGCGACAACTCGTCAAACGTTTCCAGCAGCGCGATGGCGTTTGTGGTCATGAACCTGATCCGCAAGGAGAAATTCACCCGAGTCATCGTAACCAATTTCGCGAATCGAATGCAGCATCGTTCGGCGGAACTCGGTAACATCGATTGGTCTGGCTTGGTCAGCGTGGGTGTGGCTCCACTGGGATGGTTGTCGAGGTGCTCCGATGTGTCGCATGGCGAATGACGGCGGTGTGATCAGTGGTCGCGGTCCTTCCCCCGGCGGCTCGCCGGGGGCTAAGACGTGGTGGATCGGTGCGCTGCTCTTGGTGACGATGGTCGTCTGTCCGCTGACCGCGTTCGCGCAGACTGACGACGAAATCGTTGCCGAGATCGATCGGCAGATTCGACAGGCGTGGGACGACAACAAAGTCAAACCATCGCCGCGGACGGAAGATGGCGAATTCGCCCGGCGGGTGTCGCTGGATACCGTCGGCCGGATTCCCGCGCTCAACCCGCTGCTCGAATTCCTACAGGATACCTCGGGCGACAAACGTCGCCGTCTCGTGGATGAGTTGCTGGACGATCCGGACTACATCCAGCACTGGTCGACGATCTGGGGCAATCTGTTGGTCGGTCGCTCCAACCGGCGGAACCGCACGGCGCGGGATGATCTCGACAAGTGGTTGCGGCAATCACTCGCCAAGAATCAGAGCTACGACCAGTTCGCCGCGGAGTTGATCTCCGCGACGGGAAGCTCCGACGACATCGGGGCCATTGGTTTCCTCGCCAGTCATCTGAATGAAAACGCCGTCCCGGCGACGGCGATCACCGCGCGGATCTTTCTCGGGTTGCAGGTCCAATGCACGCAGTGTCACAACCACCCGTTCAATGATGCGAAACAGTCGCAGTTCTGGGGACTCAACGCCTTCTTCCGGGGGACGCGGCGGCAGAATGTCGGGCAGAACAACGAAACGATTTACATGACCGACGACGATGCCGATGCGGTCGTCTTCTTCGAAAAACGCAACGGCACGATGGAAGCCGTCACCCGGCGGTTTGTGGATGGCTCGAATCCGCCGACGAACATCGTCGCCCCGCGGCATCAACTCGCGGCGATGATCAGCGATCCGTCGCAGCCGCTGCTGGCCCAGGCGTATGTGAACCGCATGTGGGGCCATTTCCTCGGCACCGGCTTCACCAAACCGGTGGACGACATGGGTCCGCACAATCCGCCGTCGCATCCGGAACTGCTCGATTATCTCGCGAAACAGTTCAAAGCGAGTGGGTTCGATACCAAACGGCTGATCCGCTGGATCACGGCGAGCGAGGCGTACAACCTCACCAGCAAAGGCACATCCGACAACGCCGCCGATGATCCGGGGGCGGGATCGACGCCGTTGTTCACGCATGTCGGCGTGAAGCCTTTCACTGCCGAGCAGTTGTATGATTCGTTGATCATTGCCACCGCGGCGGATCAGGCCGGCCGCAATTTTCAGCAGTCGGAACAGAAGCGGGACGAATGGCTGCAACAGTTCGTGCAGACCTTCGGCACCGACGAGAACGACGAGTCATCCAGCTTCAACGGGACCGTGCCGCAGGCGTTCGTGATGATGAACGGTGACCTGGTCCGCAATGCCATCAGTGGCGGCAAAGGGAGTTTTCTCCGCACCGTTTACGACGGCGACATGCCCGCCCTGCTGGAGTCTCGGACCGTCAAAAAATCGAAGCTTGCGAAAGGGATGCCGGCGATCAAAACGATTCCGGGCAAAATCGAATTCCTATTTCTCGCCGCGTTGTCTCGCCGGCCCTCAACGGGTGAACTGCGGGCGCTCAGCACCGCCTACGAACGCGCCGGCGGCCGCGACCCCGTGAAAGGCTTGCAAGACGTCTTCTGGGCGATTTTGAACGCGAACGAGTTTATTTTGAATCATTGAGAGTACCTGACACGATCTCACGCCAAACTGAACAAGACACTGGCAGAGCCAGTGGCACACCCAATATGAAACATCGCGAGAAACTCGCTCTGCGAGCCAAGCGGCTGCGATTACGCTGGTCATTGTTTTTCTGGCGACAGGCGCGGAAGTTTGTGATTGCCATCACGGGGGGAACCGTCGTCCTGGCCGGGGTGGCGATGCTGGCCTTGCCGGGACCGGGTTGGTTGACGATCTTTGCCGGTTTCGGGATTCTGGCAACGGAGTTTGCGTGGGCTCGGTGGGTGCTGAAAGTCTCCAAGGAGCGGTTAGCTAAAGTGATGGAACAAGTGAGCCTGACGACGCCGAAACCCCCGCCTTCGCCGCCCGGTGCTGCACCGCCTCCGCCTGCCAATTCCACGCCCGCTGTCGAAAAGACCGATTGATTTTCCAGAAACGACCCGCTACCATCTCAATTGTGGACAACAACATCCTCATTCGTCGGAGAGTTCGATGAGGCCTTGGCTGATGCTCCTGCTTCTCCTGTCCGTGGCACAACCGAGTTGGTCACAGGACGATTTCGATCGCGATCCGATTCGCTATTCCCAATCCAAGCCCGACAACATTGTGACGCGGCTGCAAGATCGGCTGGTTACGGAGGAGGCTGCACTGCGGTTCGAAGAGCCATGGGGGTATCTCCGCTCGGTCCTGACCGCGCTGGAAGTGCCGGAATCGAGTCAGTCGCTGGTCTTCTCCAAGACGAGTTTGCAGCGGCATAAGATCAGCCCCCGGACCCCGCGGGCACTCTACTTCAACGACGAAGTTTATGTCGGCTACTGCCGCAATGGAGATGTGCTGGAGATTTCCGTCGCCGACGCACAATTGGGGACGGTGTACTACACTCTCGACCAACACCCCCAGGACGCCCCCCGGTTTCGGCGCCAGACCGACAACTGCCTGATCTGTCACGCCGGGGGTCAGGCGCGCGGCGTTCCCGGCCATCTCGTCCGGTCCATGTATGTCGACAAAAACGGACACCCCCTGCTTGCTTCCGGGTCGTTCCGCATCGATCATAGCAGCCCGCTTGCTGACCGATTCGGTGGTTGGTATGTCTCCGGTGAACACGGCGACCAGAAGCATCTGGGCAACCTCACTTACCGCGGTCGTCCCGATAACGACGCGGAACAGGATCCGTCCGGACTGAATCTCACAGACCTGACTTCCAAATTTGATCAGAGTGCCTATCCCCACGGGCACAGCGATCTTGTCGCGCTGCTGATCCTCTCGCACCAGGCAGGGGGCCACAATCTGCTGACAAAAACGGCATTTGATGTCCGCTCGGCATTGCATCGCGAAGACGCGCTCAATCGGGAATTAAAAGAAGCACCGGACCACCGCTGGGACAGCACGAACACCATCCTGAAAAACGCCGCGGATTCGCTGGTGAAGTATTTTCTCTTCGTGAATGAAACAGCCCTCACTGCCCCGGTGAAAGGGTCAACAGAGTTTGCGGTCGAGTTCACCAAGGCTGGCCGACGAGATGCCCAAGGACGCTCGCTGCGGGACTTCGACCTGCAGACGCGGATGTTCAAATTCCCGTGCAGCTACCTGGTGGAAACGGAAAGTTTTGACGCGCTCCCCAGTGAGTTGTTGACGCGATTCTGGAAAAGGCTGGACGAGGTTCTCGCCGGTTCGGAGGAAAAGGAATTCGCGCATCTTTCCCCGGCTGACCGGCAGGCGATCCGCGAAATCCTCGTGGCAACTCACCGCGGTGTTCCGAAAGACTGGCCCGGCAAGGTCACACCGCAATAGTCTCACCTACCCGGTAAAAGCGTCCCACAAACTTCGCCAGCGCCTTCGGCGATTTCGGTTCGGCTCGCATCGGAATGGGCCAGCCTAGCCACGGAAGGGGAAAATGGCGCAGAGTCTGTGCTGTCACTTCGTCAAAAACCGTTGTTTCCATAACACGGTTGACAACCACTCCCCGTGCGAGTCAATTGGACGGGTGTCCCGGCATCATAGAGAGTTTGCTGAGACATCATCCGTACAGAAGAGGCTGGCATGTTTTCACAGACGGTGGAATACGCACTGCGGGCTGTGGTCTATCTGGCCAACGAAGCACCGGCAGCGCGAACAACCGACCAGATTGCCGCCGCCACGCATGTCCCCAAAGCGTATTTGTCCAAAGTCTTGCAGGGACTCGCGCGGCACAACATGGTCCACACACAGCGCGGTGTCGGTGGTGGCATCACTCTGTGCAAAACGCCTGCTGAACTGACCATTCTTGAAGTCGTCAACGCCGTCGAACCAATCGAACGGATTCATTCCTGCCCGTTGGGACTCGTCAGTCACGGGAAACACCTCTGCCCGCTCCATCGCCGCATGGATGACGCCCTGGCTTCCGTCGAGCAGGCGTTTCAAGCCTCCACGCTGGCGGAAATTCTTGCCGAACCCACCAGCAGCACACCGTTGTGTGAAGCCATGACGGCGGTCGCAGGAACGTAAATCCGAAGCCCCCCATACCGCTTGCGGTTTCGCGCCTCGTGATGAGAACACAGAGCGGTCTCATCACTAGGCGCGAAACCGCAAGCGGGCGATGGAAGTCTTCCGTAATTTCCTATCTATCCCGACTGCGGCAAATCCATCATTTTCCCGAAGCGTTCGAGAACGCGCAGCTTGAGCGGGAAAAACTCCGGTGTATCGATCCGACCGTGATCGACGACATCGAGCGCAATCCGGCGGGCTTCTTCCAACAAGTCACGATCACGCACCAGGTCCGCGACGCGCAGCGGCATGTCGCCATGCTGTCGGGTACCAAGCACATCCCCCGGTCCGCGCAATTCAAAGTCGACTTCCGCCAGTTGAAAACCGTCGGCGGTGGCTTCCAAGGCCGATAACCGTCGCACCGCTTCCGGCTGCACGGCGTCCGATTGCAGGAAGCAATAGCCTTGAAACAGTCCGCGGCAGATGCGTCCACGAAGCTGATGCAGCTGTGACAGGCCAAACCGCTCGGCGGCAAAAATCATCATCAAGGTGGCATTGGGAACATCCACACCGACCTCGATGACCGTTGTCGCGACCAGGGCATCGAGATCACCGCGGCGGAACGCATCCATCGTCGCCGCGCGGGTGTCTCGGTCTTGCTGACCGTGCATCAGTCCCACACGAAAGCCGCTCAGTTCGCCCGCCGTCACGTTGCGGAACAAGGCCTCGGCTCCGGGAGAATCATCGTCGTCATCGCCTTCAATCCGCGGGCAGACGAGGAACGCCTGCCGGCCTTCTTGCAGTTTTTTCCGCAGGAAATCCCACGCTTTCGGGACCGCAGCCCCGGCCACGCGGCTGGTGACCACGCGCTGTCGCCCCGGAGGCAGTTCGCGGATGGACGTCAGATCCAGATCACCGAACTGGGTGAGGCACAAGCTGCGTGGGATGGGCGTTGCCGTCATCACGAGGCGATGCGGTGCGGTCGCGCCGGATTGAAAGCGCCCGCGCTGGCCGACACCGAATTTGTGCTGCTCATCGATGACCACCAGCCCGAGGCGATGAAAGCCCACTTTGTCTTGAATGAGGGCTTGTGTACCAATGATGAGCTGCGCGGCTCCGGACGCGATTTCACCGCGGACTTTCTCGCGCACCGCCGGGGTCAGTTGCCCGGTGAGTAAACGACGTTCCACTCGGCTGTGTTCGAGAATGGTTTCGATCGTGCTCCAATGTTGCTGTGCGAGAACTTCCGTCGGGGCCATCAACACCGCTTGCGTCCCGTTGGCAATGGCCACCAGCATGGCATACACCGCGACGGCGGTTTTGCCCGCACCGACGTCGGCCTGCAACAACCGGTGCATGGCCCGGTCCTGCGCGATGTCCGCCACGACATCGGCCACCGCTTGGTCTTGCCCCGCCGTGAACTTGAACGCAAACAGCCGCCGGATGCGGGCATCAATTTTACTCGTACAGGGCAACGGCAACGCTTTGTTCTCTCGATTCCAGGCCCGCCGCCGCAGCACCACTGCAATCTCGAATTCGAGCAGATCATCCAATAACACTCGCCGGCGTCCAGCGCGATACTCGTCCATCGTCCGCGGGCAGTGCAGTTGACGGATCGCGTCTGACAACCGTGGCAGCGCACACTCCATACGAAAATTGTCGGGCAGAAACTCCGCCAGTTGGTCCGCGTATTCTTCCACCGCGGCGGCGGTGGCCCGGCGGACTTCGCGCATCCGCAGCCCTTCCGTCAGCGGATAGCGAGGCAAGACCCCCGGTGCCGCAGTGTGGTCATCGTCGTCGATTTCCAGGGGCTGCGTTTCGGGATGGGAAAACTCCCAGCGACGTTCCTTCAGTTTGGGTTGGCCGGTCAGCAATACGTGCTGCCCGAGTTCATACTTACGCAGCATGTAGGGCTGATTGAACCAGACGGCCCGGACGAAGCCGCCATCGGCTTTGAAGAGGAGCGCCGTCATCGTTTTCCCGGTCGACGTGAGCCGGGCATCACGATCGACGACTTCCCCGCGGAGACTGTGCACCCGATCGGAAGTCAGTTCATGAACGGCAGAAACCTGCGTGAGATCGAGGACATCCCGCGGGAGATGCCAGAGGAGATCGGTCACCGTATGGATGTCGAGCTTGGCAAACAACTCGGCCCGCTGCGGCCCCACCCCGCGGACGAATTGCACCGGTGTGAGAAGGGGATCGTCCATGGGACTCAGGGTTGAGGGCGATGTGCGACACAACTCGTCAAATTGTAACCCACAGATTCCTGATCTCTTGCGATTGCTGAAGTCGTCATGGTTCACCGGGGGACTGTGGTGTGGACAAACAAAGAAGCTCAACGGTGCGGGTGAATGCGGTGGTGATGCTCGACCGGTTGATCGGCTTGCAGAGCGTAATCGGTCCCCAGCGGATTCGGCAAGCCCCTGTGGCCAAGCGAACCGCTGCCCGTCATTGTGAAGTTCTCGCAAGCTGTGCCACGTCGTGTGCATTCAAGTCGTGTCACTTCGCCCGGACGGGTTCGACCGTCGGGTGCCGCAAACACTGTCCGCAATGTCCCGGTTCACGAGAGGGCTGAGAAAGATGTGGGGCTGAAACAAAGGCCGATTTGAATCTGCCGCTTGTAAATCCAGACGCCCCCCGAACAGCCGTCTCCGGGGCATACTGAGCGGCGTGTTGATAATAGTGCCGCAGATCATCCTTCGCCCTGGCGGTGACGAAGACGATGGAGTTCATGTGCCGGCCACCGGAACGTCGCGGCGGATGTCGTCAAAGGCGGCGGACAATGGCTGCATTCGACCGGCGTCAGCGTCTTCCGGTCCGCGCAGAATCCCTTGCACCGCTTCCTCCCGGTCGCGCTGCAGCAACCGCAGTGCATACGTCACCACCGCGTCGGGATCAGCAAAGCGCCCACTGGCGACTTCATCCTGCACAAACTGCGACAAATCCGCGGGAACGGCTGAGAGAGTCATCGTGTCATCCGCTGAAAAAAGGGGACACACGCCAAGATGTCCAATATGAGAATTGTATCGCCAGCAGAAATGGTGATTCAATCCCCGAAGGGAGATGAATTTGCATTGTGTGCCACTGGCACTGCCAGTGCTCTTGCAATTCGCGGACTGGGTTCGAGCCCACAAGAAAGACACTGGCAGAGCCAGTGGCACACCGAATCAAGAAGGAGTGCCACCCGTCCGGACTCCGAAGCAGTGGCACATCCACGCCTTTTGACAGGTTTGAGCAATGCCACCCCGCCACACAGGGGTCACTCTTCAGGTGCTTTTGCGACTAATACCGCTCGTCGACCGCGCGCGCCGATGTAGTCCAGAGTGATTGTGTCGCCCTTCATTATACCTGAGACAGTGTATGCTTCTGCGGTATTAATCGTCTTGAAGTGGATTTTATTTCCAATGATTGTGCCTTCTGCTTCCTTGTCGCCATACTGACCTTTGAATTTCGCGCCTTTACGTTCGTTGATAATCAGCGTCCAATCGCCCTTTTCTTTATTCCCGTCCAAAAAGCGATAGTCGCCGCTGACCGACGAGTCAGGAACCAACAAATCTGAAAGCGTCCTTTTTGTTAAGTTCGGATTGCGGGCCTTTAAGTTTGCGATCTGTTCTTTCAGGTCATTGTTTTCTTTGACAAGCTTCTCGTTTTCTGAGCGCAGTTTCTCTACTTCTTGCTGAAGCTTGGAGACGGGGTTGTCATCTTCTGCAACGACGACTTGCGCACCAAACACATAGATGCTTGCGATCATGAAAGTTGTTGGCAGCCACACTCTCATTCTCTCATCCTTTGCATTAAGTAACGTAGGGCCGATTCTTCGGAATCGAAGATTGGCCGGTCGAACCGGCCCTACGTGAGGTACCGGAAGTCTATCGAAATGGTCAATGATTAAACAAGAACTCCTTCGTATTCACCAGCGCCCACAGCACGTCTTCCCAAGCGATTTTCGGGTTGTCCTTGTGCTTTTCGAGGTGGGCTAACGCGACGTTCAGTTCGTCGGCCTCGGGTTCGCGGGCGTAGACCCAGCGGTAGAGTTCGCGGACTTTCTGGTCGTCCGGACGGGCTTTGTCGTTGGCGAGCATCGCCGGGCGGGCGTTAGCGGCGGCGACTTTGTTCTGCACTTCGGCACTGTTGAGAAGGTGCAGGCTCTGCGCAAGGTTCGCTTCCTGCGAGCGTTCGCATTCACACGCGGTGTCGCCCTGTGGCTGGCCGAAGACCTTCAGGAAGTAGACGTTCTGGGCCATTGAGGGATCGGGAATCTGCATCGAGGTCGAACCAGCCGGCAGACCGCCGAAGGCTTGCGTCGTCGCCGTGATCTGATGGAAGGCGTCGTACAACACTTCCGCCGTCAACCGCTTCGGGTAATAGCGGGAGAAATTCTGCTTGTCCTTGAGGTTGTACTCGTTCGGCAGCGACGTGAGTTGATAGGTGCTGGAGCGGACGATGTTCCGGCAGAGTTGCTTCAGGTCGAACTTGCTGTCGATGAAGCTCTGCGCGAGTTGATTGAGGAGTTCCGGGTTGGCGGGCGGATTCGTTTCCCGCATGTCGTCTTCGGGTTCGACGATGCCGCGGCTGAAGAAGTGCTTCCAGTAGCGGTTGACGAGGGCCTTGGCAAAGAACGGATTCTGCGGGTCGGCCATCCAGTCGGCGAGGTGCGTCCGCGGGTCTTCTTCCTGCGGAATGGTCAGCGGCTTGGAACCGAGTCCAGCGGGAACGAGCATCTTGCCGGAGCGTTCGTTGCGGGCCTGGGCGACCCCTTGCGTGTCCTGATGGAAGATGCGTTTGTCACGCATCTGGTTGTTGCCCCCGATAATGTTCTTGCGGCCGACGCGGCTGAAGAACGCGGAGAGACCGTAGTAGTCGTCCTGGCTCCACTTCTCGAACGGATGATGGTGGCAGCGGGCACATTGAATGCGGAGACCGAGGAACAACTGCGCGACGTCTTCGACCTGTTCGTTGGTCTGATCGACTTCGCGGTACCACGTGACGGCGGGGACATCGTCGGCGTTGCCCGATGCGGTCAGCAATTCGCGGACGAATTGATCGTACGGCTTGTTTTCGTAGAGCGTGGTCCAGATCCACCGGTAGAAGGCATACGTTGTGGCCTGCTGGTCATTGCCCCGCTTCTTGTTGCGGAGGACCATGTTCCACTTGTTGGCGAAATAGTCGGCGTACGCTGGGGAATCGAGCAGTTTGTCGATGACCTTGTCGCGCTTGGCGGGATCAGCATCGGCAAGGAACGCCGCGGCTTCAGCTTCCGTCGGGATGGTGCCGGTGAGGTCGATCGACACGCGGCGGAGGAACGTGGCATCATCGGCCGGAGCGGACGCCGGGATGCCCAAGATGTCGAGTTTGCCAAAGACGGCGTTGTCGATGAAGTTCTTCGGCGTCGGCTTCTGAGCAATCTCGGCACCGAGCGGAATCGTCGCGCGGAACGTCGAGACCTGGCCTTGATAACGGGCCATGATTGCCACTTCCCCGGCAAGATCGTGCGTCTTCACGAGGCCGTTGATGCTGACTTCGGCCATTTCCGGATCGTTGGGTTCAAAGAGGGCCATGCGGGTGACGTCTTCGCTGCTGCCATCGCTGTACATGGCGACGACCGTGATCTGCTGATCGGTGCTGCGATCCATGATCCGGCCTTCGGGCAGGCACTTGATGCCGGTCACAACAGGATCAGTCGCGGCTCCGTAGGGCATGCCCTGTTCAATCCAGCGGGAAATCAGGCGGTATTCGTAACCGCCGACGTCCATCCGCTTGCCACCACCGTGGGGCGATTGGCCGACCGGTTTGGTCAGCAGGAGACTTTGGCTCGGTGACGGTTGGAAGACCCGGCGGCCGCGGCCTTCTTTCACGAGGAACTCATGATCGTCTTCCGGATAGAAGCCGAGCAGCGACAATTTGAAGCCGTTCTGCCCGCTGGCTTTGCCGTGGCAACCGCCGCTGTTGCAGCTCAGCTTGGTGAAGATCGGCACCACCTGATTCGGGAAATTCACCGGGACGTCATTCGCAAACCCGGAGACATGCACGGGCAGTTCGGCGACGAGGTTGGAACCAATCGCTTTGACAACCGTGGCCCCGTCGGCGACCGGCGTCAGGTACCCGTTGGCATCAATCTGCACGATGCCCGCCGGTTCGGTGACGTATTGCACCATGCGGGTGTGGTCGCGCAACTGACCGGTCGAGTAGACGCCGGTGACGAACAACTGCTGGCGGCTATCGCGGCCGCGAATCGTCAGGCCGGTGCCTGTGAGGTTTGGTTCAACCCGCAGCGCCGTCAGTTGGCCGGGGTCGCCCAGACCTTTGGGAGCCGCGGCGTCGAGGGACGTTCCCAGCGACACCAAAAGACCGGCGATCCACAACAGCGAACAGAACGAGCGCAGGTTGGGCATGGAACAATTCTCCACGGTCCGTCGTTTACGGCACCAATCAGGCAGGCAATCGCCCGGGGGAGTCCGCGCGATTCGGGCAGGTTCAGTCGGCAGGCGCACTCCGCAACAACTTCGCACAAATCGAGACGGATCCCGATGGGCACGAAATTCCACGGTTTTTCACAAACTCGCAACTTCCAACATATCAACATCTGCTTTTTTGTCAAGCAGCGCAAAGCCCAAGTCGCGACAGTTCGACAGAATCCGCAGAGTCGTGGGTGACCTTCGGACTCGGACGGTTATGGTGAGAATTCCCGCGGCGCGAGTTTTTCCGGCAGATCGCTGTCAGCCTCGCCTGTCCGTGAACGGCGGCTTTGCGGAAGACAGGAGGGATCCACAGATTTCACAGAAAGACACAGATTTGAAGAGAAGAGGGGGAACCACGGAACACACGGAAGAGGAGGAAGAAGAGACACAAGAGAGTGCTTTGTCTCGACAAAGAGATCGGGTGGTGTGCCACTGGCTCTGCCAGTGTCTTTTTCCAGCAGGGAGCACACTTTACCATTACACTGGCAGAGCCAGTGGCACACG
>JBGSUN010000314.1:0-20107 GCA_041753475.1 Planctomycetaceae bacterium
CGCACTCGAAATCCTTTTGCCTGCGAATGGGTCATGGATCGTCAACACCCATGAAACCCCAAACAATGCCGAAGGATTTCGAGTTTTTCACGCGCCCACCCAAAAACGGACGCCAGGGCATGCTGGTTTGAGGGCTAGTGATGGTCACCGTGTTGTTCAAAACGACACCTGACAAGCCTGTATTGTTTGTCAGAGCGGGGGCGTCATTGACCGCGGTCACGTTGATGGTCATCGCAGCAGCGACGGTGCCCAGTCCGGTGTCGTTGGCGGTGAAGTCGAATGTGCTGCGGGCGGCCCCGTTGGCGTTCGCAGCCGGGGTGTAGATCAGCGTGGCGATCTGGGCGGCCGTGATCGTCATCCCGTTGGTGACAGCGACCGGACCGGAACCCTGATCGACCGTCAGCGTGTCCCCGGCTCCGAGGGCGAGGTTACTGACCGTGATCGAGACCAGGCTGTCGGACTCGATGTCGGTGAAGAGGAAGTCGGCGACGGCGAAGGTCTTGGCGGTGTCCTCATCGGTGGTCACACTGCTGGGATTCGCCACCGGGACCGTGTTCGACGCAGACTGCGGAGCGAAGGCGATGCCACGGATGGCCGTATTGGCCCCCGCAGTGACCAAGGTCGTCGGTGTGGCACTGAATGCGCCGTTGTAGCCGCTGGCATCGACGAGGCTCACCAGCGTATCGGCTCCGGTCCCGTTATCGCGTGTGGCGAAGAGCGTAACGGTTCCGGTGCTGACGGAGCCCGTCACACCGCGGTAGTCGTCGGCATTCACACCAACGGTTCCATTGGCAGTCCAGTTTCCTGCGACGAGCGAGTACTTGGTCACCCCGATGCTGTCATCAGCGACATACACGGTGTCAACCCCGGCGACTCCCGCATCCAGATCGGCGAAGTAGAAACCGTACGGACTGCCGCCGGACGTGGGGAATCCTGGCAGGTTAGTGATCGTTTCGCCTGTGGCGGTTGGAGTCCCAGTTCCAACCGTTCCGAGCCGAAGCGTACTCGAACCGGAGGAAACATAGAGCTGACCATCGAAGACTTGCGCCACGCGCATGTTCGTGAACGTGTTGCTCACGACAGTCCCCGCGCCGCTGCCACCGAGTGTGCTGTGCACAACACCCGTGTTCCCACCGACGGCCCACAGATCAGTGCCGTTTGTGCTGGTCACGCCGCGAATGTTGTTAGCGGAGAACGAGGTCGTGGTCGTTGACGTATCCACATTGCCATTGGCGTCAATCCGCCCCAGAACCCGCGCATTTGACGTCGATGCGGTCGAAGCAATGCTGGCAACACCGGGAGCGGCATCGTACCCGGCAAACGTGAGGAATTCACCGTTGGCTGAAAGCGACAACGCCCCTTCCGACGTCGCGGTGCCGCTGTTGGTCAGGCTTTGATTGGCCCCGCTGTCGACCGTCGGGACCGGGATCGACTGTACCAGATCCCCGGCCGGTGTGTATTCGTCGACAAAGGCTGCCGTCGAAGCGTTGGTCAGCGCGGCACTACCGTCGCCGATCCGATAAACCGCCAGATTTCCCGGCGTAAATGCTGCCAGCAGCGTCCGGTCCTCCAGCAACTGCACGTCCGCCGCGGAGGTTCGTTGCGGGCTCCGGTTCCGACGCGCCATCCCCTGGATCGATCGACGCTTCCCGTGGAGCAGACCTGCTTGGAGATTCTTGAGCCAAGTTGACGGCATAATAAAATCCTGGCGAGGGGAGACGCAGAGCGGGAGCGGATTTCGACAACCGGCTTGCAGGAATGCGATCACACCGGGGTCGGTGAAAGACAACCCAAGTCCATCCGACCCCGACACGCTGGCCCGCATGTCGGAGATCCTGACGACATTTCCGATAAACTGGAGTGTTCCGGCAAGCTGAGGATCATCAACCTACCGATCAAGCCGCAGGGTCCGCAATCTTCTGCTGACTCTCACAACGGTTATTAACCGGAACCTCATTTTTCGAGGCTCATTTCGAAGAGAAATCGCAGTCTGTTAATGGAAAAATAACACTGCTTGGAGTGCAATAAAGAATAGACTGCAGCCGGTTCAACGAACGACGCCTGCTTCCCATCTCGCTTCGCGCCCGCTTCTTCAACTTGCCGCGCGGAGTGCATCTTCGAACGATTAGCGTGGCGCCACAGCCAAGGCTATTTCAAGGCTGCTGCGTTTCGCGCTCCGACAGAATCTTGCGCAGTCGAGCAGCCGTCTCTCGGAACTTGGCCAGCGACGCTTCGGCTGCTTTGACAGCCTCGTCCGCTTCGAGGACAGCGTGCAGCAGGTCGTCCTCGGGGGATACCGTCGAAGCTGCTGTCGTTTTGACGGCCGCGCTTCGGGCAGGTCGAGTTCGTGAAGGCCAGGGAATTTCGATCCGGGCCATTGCCTGTGCCAACGGTAACGAGAACGCCGATTCCGGTTTCCCTGTGACAACCGCAAAGGGAACGATGCGACCCGCAGCGTCGGCAATCAAGACCTCCGTTCCATCCGCATGGAACGCGATTTCCGTCACTTCGTCCGTCAGTGGCACAGCATGGAGTTCTTTCCCGTGTAGGTCCATCAGGAGTGCTTTCTTACCGCGGCCGCCGATGGCGATCACGTTTGAAGTATGCCAATCGGCCGCCCAGAGGCCGCCGATGTTCAATTCCCAGACCGCGGACTGCTCACCGGTGTGGAGATCCCACATTCGTGCTGAGCCGTCTTCGCCGAGGGACAATAAGTGGTCCGACTTGGGAGACCAGACGAGCTTGGGTACCGCTCCGGTATGTCCGCGAAGATTCCAGAATTCTTTCCCGGTAGCGATGTTCCACACGCGAACACCACCGAAGCGGTCACTCCCGGCGACCAGCCGTCCGTCGGGACTTAAATTCACCGACAAGACCCAATCGGTCGGGCCGGTGAGAGTCGCGGTGACTTTCTGCGTGGGTACATCGAGCACTTGGACGGTTCGCCACGGACCGCCCCAGGCGAGGGTCTGACGATCCGGCGTGATGTCAACGCTGAGAACCGAGTCGCGCTCCTCCGCGGTTTCCAGCACGCGCTTCCCGGTGGCAACCTCAAAAATCACGACCTTGCCGCTTGCGGCACCCAGGCCACCGCCGGCAACCAGCCATTCCCCGTCCTGAGAGAACCGCAACGAGAACACTTCCCCCTCGGGAAACGGAAATGCGGTGCTGGCTTGATGCGTTTTCGCATCGAGCAGAACGACTTGGCGAAGACCCGAAACGGCGATCCACTTCCCGTGCGGATCGACGGCCAGTGCCGTCGTCGCCGTCGGACGCGTCAATGGAGTCACCGGGGCCAGTGCCGCAGGAGCGACTGGCTTCGTGCTCTTCATCGCCGTCGAGGGGTTTGAACCGGCCCGTTCCTGCAATCCTCCGGCGATCCAGTCATGAAAAAGTTGCAGCTCGGCGGAGGGAATGCGTTCTTTTCCGGGAGGCATCTTGGGACCGTCGAGGTGCGCGGCCGTCAAGTAAAGCAGGCTCAGCTCGGGCTTACCGGAAACAACCACCGGCCCCGATTCGGACCCCGCTTTGAGTCCCGGCAGGTTCGTCAAATCGAGTCCACTGCGCGGCTCATTGCGGCCGTGACACGACCCGCACCGTTTTTGCAACACGGGTTGCAGCTTGTCAAACGTCACGGCTACCGGCTTCTCATCCGCAGCATTGGTAAGGGACGCCGTCGAGACCACCCACATCAGCGCAACAACAGGTAATCGAAACACGTTGATCCCCTCAGCTTCTCGCAACACCGACGACTTCGTTAGTGATTGAAAATGAATTCGTTGGAATTGAGCAGCGCCCAGAACAAATCGGTCAGCGTCCGCTTGACGTCTTGGCTTGCACTGAGTTTCGTCGCCAGTGCGGCCCGTTCTTTCGACGAAGGCTTGCGTGTCAGGCAGCGTTCGTACAAGTCGTCCGCGACCACCATCGCGTCTTTGTGCTTTTCCAGCAGCGCGTCGACCACGCCCCCTTCGTCGATCTTCCCTGACGTCACTTCCCCGTTGAGCAGGTGCAACGCTTGCGACAGTGTCGGAGCCGTGGACACTTCGCAGCTGCATGGGGTCTCCCGCGTTGAACGGCCAAAGGTGGTCAGGAAAAAGTTCCGGGTCCGCCCATCGGCGAGATGCACTGCCCGACTTCCCGCAGGCATGCCCGGCCAGACGTCCTTCGCCCCTGTCACCTGACTGATGCAGTCGAGCAGCACTTCGGCGCGCAGCCGACGAATCTTGCTGTGCGAGAAGTGCCGTTCGTCCCATTGATTGTCCGGCGTGCGGTCAGATGACAACTGATACACCCGTGACCGGCAAATGTCGCGGACGAGCGCCTTGACATCAAAATTGGACTCAGCCACCCGTTCACCAAGTGCTTCCAGCAACATGGGATTCGAAGGAGGATTGCTCACCCGCACATCATCAAACGGCTCGACGATGCCGATGCCGAAGTGATGCGCCCAGACGAGATTGGCGATGTTCCGCGAGAACGCTTTGTTATCGCGGGAGGCCAGCCAGCTGGACAGTGACTTCCGATAATCCTGCTCGCTGTCAAATTTCGGAACATCGCCGCCAAGAAACTTCGGCAACACCGGCCGATCACCGACCGGATGTCGCATCTCCCCTTCACCGGCGTTAAACACCGTCAGCTCACGGGGATCGGCAGCGTGCTTGTATCCCACCTGGCTAAAGAAAGCGGCAAACCCATAATAATCATCCATCGTCCAGCGATCGAACGGATGGTTGTGGCATTGAGCACATTGAATTCGCGTTCCGAGGAAGGACTGAGCGACACTCTCCGCCAGCAACTGCGGTGTGGTCTCCGTCTGATAGTAGTTGCTGGCCGGATTCTCAAAGGTTCCGCCGCTGGCCGGAAGGACTTCGTGGAGAATGTCGGCAACCGTCGCTCCTGATCGAATGCGGCTGCGCAACCACTTGTCGTAAAGTTCGAGCCCTTTCGGACTGATGCCATTCACGGTGCGAATCTGGAGTGTCTCGGCCCACTTCATGACCCAGATGTCGAGGAACTCCGGACGCTCCAACAGTTCGTCAATGAGCCGATCACGCTTGTCTGCACGCTTGTCCGCCCGGAAACGGTGCAGTTCTTCCGTTGTGGGCAGCAAACCGACGAGATCGATGAACACCCGTCGAAGAAACTCTTCATCCGTCGATAGCCCAGAGGGCGTCAGATGCAGATTTTTCCAGTGCGTGTAGACCAGTTCATCGATGTAATTGTTTGCCGGGACGGCCGGAAACGTGAAGGGCTTGCTGGGCCGCACCACAATGCTCGATCCGGCGGTGAACTGATCGAACCGGGCCAAGATAAATGCGGTCCCCGGTCCCGCACTGGTGACCAGACCCTGATTTGTCACGACCGCCGCCCCTTCGTTATTGCTGAGGAAGACCGCGTCGTCGGTCACATCGCGGTCACTGCCGTCGCTGTAGTGCGCCAGCACCATCAGAAATTGATCCGCGCCCGTGCCGTTAAAGATCGCCTGCTTGGGGAAGACTTCAATTCCCACTGGCTGCGGCATGTCCATCGGATCGGGCCGTGCGCCGGCCGACAGCCAGTCCATGACAATTCGATATTCCCGGCTTCCCTCTTCGATCCGTTGTCCGCCCGAATGGGGCACTTTCCCCAACGCTTTATTGACGAGAAGGCAATCTTCCGGCGTGGCCAGATTAATGCGGCGACCGGCAAACTCCCGCGTGATGCGGTGATAATCGCCGGCGGGATCGTAACCGAACAGGCTGAGCCGAAAGCCATCTTTCCCCGCGGCCTGTCCGTGACAACGTCCCGTATTGCACCCGGTGCGCGTCAGCACGGCTAACACATCGTTGCGGAACGTCAGTGCCGGCGAATCTGTGGCATTACTCACCTTCACTTTGATTCGTTCCGTGAGATCCTCCGCGGTGACAACGAGTTCCAGTTCCCCATCGGCAACTGGGGTGGCGATGCCTTCGTGGAGATTAATCAACCCGTCGCGGTCAGGCGTGAATGTCGCGGTGGCGGAAACATCCTGCGTGCTGCCGTCCGGATTGACAACGACCGCAATGATGGCTTGAGAATCACGCTTCGAAGTGAGGCTGATTTCCGTGGGATAAACCACGAGTTTTCGCGAAGGAGCGGCATCGGCGCCAATCGCAGGCCGGCCAGAGAGGACCGAGACGATCATCAACAACGAAAATAAGAACGATTGCAGATCAATCTTCATAAGATCGCCACCCTCAGATTGAGAGAATTTCCGGACGGAGAAGATCGAAACACTATTGGGAACTGGTCTCTTTGCCCGCTTCGCCGGAACCAACGGGTTGCTTGCGCAGGATTTCGAGCGGGGACAACGGGCGGCCGGTCTCATCGACGATCAATTCGCCGGGGCGGACGATCTTCAGGCTGGCACCGCGACCGATGCGGTAGGTCACCACGTGGCCGTCCCATTCTCCGCTCAACTCGCAGACCAACGTCGAGAAGACTCCGAGCGGTGCATCTTCAGCGAGTTGAACCGTGAAGACCAACTGCTCGTCGTTTTCGAGAACCTGCAACGGCTTGGATTCGACGCGAGACGGCAGCCCCAGCAGCGTTGCCGTCATCGTGGGTGGGACAGTTCCCGATTTCTTCAATGGGATTGTGACCTGGAGCGTCTTTCCGGGTGTCGCGATCAACGGTCCAATCTCGCCCATGAGTGGCGACTCGGCGATCTCCAGCGACAGCAGTTGGCTGGCAACTTCGTGGCCACCGGCAGGACTGCGCCGATTTCGCCCTCGCAAAGGACGGCCTTGGCCCGTTGCTGCAGCGACAGAATTGGCCGCCGCCGTCGGAGACGGGGCGGGTCTGGCCTTCCCTTCCGCGACGGTCGGCCACTGGCACGTTGCCACTTGCGGGTGGGCACGCAACGGGAATCGACCTCGGGATTGGTCAGCCGGAATGGTGATCTTTTCGGGACCGTCGACCCAGCTGGGCAAGAACGGAATTGTGACGTCGATTTCGTCTCCGAAGCCCTCATTTCGTTCCACTTCGACAATCAACTCCAGCGACCCACCGCGCGGAAGGGCGGTCGGTGGTGTCGCAAAGCTGATGCGGAAAGGAGCGGGTTCCACCACGGCCATGGCCAGCCGGTTCACAGTGACACCTTGATAGAGCCGGTCTGCCGACGCGGCGACCAAGTCGACGGTCTGTTCGAACTCACCGAGGACAGTGGGGCTTTGACTGTAGCTGCGCGCCAACACCGGGACGAGATCGGCTCCAAGAGGAGCGTCCTTCGCGGCTTCAAACACCACGGGCATGAGAAACTCGTCTTCGCTGATCCGCCCATGATCCGCCGCCATCCCGGGGAGCAACTGCGGAAAGTTGATCTCCGCATCACCGGCCCAGCGCTGACGCCGCACCGCGACAAACCCGAGCACACGATTGCCCTGAGGCACACTGATCGACTGACCGGCCTGACTCCGCCGATCGCGTCGCGGCAGGAACGCCACCAATGCGGGATCGACAGGCTTCGCTTCCACCCGATAGACGAACCGCTCGCCCCCCGCGCGGCGTTTTTCTACCACTTGGAGAAAATAATCGCCCGTTGTTGGACAAGGCCAGACGAGGCGGCTGTCGAAACCCACGCCATCATCAGCAGAGGTCAAGACCGTACCGTCGGCTGAAAGGACTCGAATCACCGTATCGGCGACGGAACCGAGTTGCGATGCAAAGACGGCGAACTCAATGATCGTCCCGGCTTCCGCGCGGAAGCGGAAGAGATCGCGGTCTCCTGGTTCAGAGATCACGCCGTTGACGGCGATCGGCAATTGATTGGCGGCGGATTGAACGTCGCCTGGCTGATTATTCGGTTCGACTTCCAAGAGGTTCTCGAACGGAGAAACACGAAAGGGAATCGGCGTTGGCGGCGCGAGACCATCGTGTTCGGGATAGAAATCGTGTGTGCCAGCTTCAGGGACGGTGACGGTCTGTTGCCACTGGGCGGTGGCGTCACCGCGCACCTGAACCGTCACCGCTTCCCCCACGCGGCCACCGGGCGGGTAGACGTAGTCGGGACGCGGAAAATGTCCGAGATGCAAGGCGTACCGCGTGTTGTCACCGCTGTCTGTGGACGAGGATTCAATCTGCACGACATAATCGCCATCGGCAGGCGCAATGAGCGTGAGGTACGGATCCTGCTTTCCCAGCGGCGTGTCATCGGCGGTCGCGATCGGCTCACCATCGGGACCACGCACCAGCAGTTTCATGTCGGAAAGCGTTGCCGCGAGTCGGACCCCTTCCACTTCTGCTGAGAACCGTTGTCCCTTCCTCATTGTGATCTTGAAAAGATCGACATCTTCACCGGGAAGGACACCGACTGCGGTCGATCCTGGCGCGATGAACTGTGCATCGGAAAGCGTGTTGTTCGGCTCGACTTCATTGACCAGCGGGAGAGGCATGACCCGCATCACCCGCAATTCGGAAAGTCCCCGATTGCTCCGAACACGAAAGGCGTGGCTACCGAGCGCGCAATCGGTCGCCGCCTGAATCGTGGCCAGCACCACCGTTTCGGACTCGACTTTCAGCGACTTCGCGGTCAGTCCCGTGCGATAAAACAGCAGATCAACGCTGTCGGTGAACCCTGCGCCTTCAATGCGGACATCGAACGTGGTACCGCGCTGACCCAGCCCCGGTTTTACGTTCTCGACCCGTGGCCCAGCTGCCAGACCAGTCGAAACCAATACGGCCGAGAACACAATCACAACACAAGAGATGTGATGCACGACCAGTTCCTTCAACGAGTGCCGCTACAAGCGCAAGTGAGGCGTGCCACCACCGACAGGGTCATGGCACACGGAATCGACGATCTCGGTTAGGCTTTTAGGCCAGTAAACCCTTCACGACCTTGCCGTCCATGACGATCCGTTGCGGGCGATCGCCGGGGGACATGAGGTAGTCGTCGCCGTTGATGCCCAGCAGGTGATAGGCCGTGTGGCTGTAGTCTTCCACGGAGAGTGGCGAATCGGCGGGATCGGCAGCCAAGCCGTCGGACATCCCGTAAACTTGACCGCGACGGATGCCGCCGCCGGCCATGACGATGCTGAAGACACGCGGCCAATGGTCGCGGCCGCCACCGGCATTGATCTTCGGGGTGCGACCGAATTCGCTGTTGACGACCACCAGTGTGGAATCGAGCAGGCCACGCTGATCGAGGTCCTGGATCAACCCCGCGAATGCCTTGTCGAAATCGGGCATCTGCACTTCAATGCCCCGATAATGGAACGAGTGGGTATCCCACGCACCGAACGTCGCGGTGACGCAGCGGACGCCGGCTTCGATCAACCGCCGGGCAATCATGAACCGCGGACCGGCGGAGGACCGACTACCGCGACCAAATCCGTACAGAGCCTTAGATTCTTCTGTCTCGCCGTCCAGCGAGAAAGCCGCCCGCGCTTCTTTCGAAGCGAGCATGTCGTAGGCGCGTTGGTAGAACGCGTTCATTGTGGCGATCGAATCGTCCTTCGACTTGACGCGGAAGTGATCGTCGACGAGGTCCTTCATGCTCTTCCGCTCGTCAAAGCGAGCATCATCAATTCCCGGAGCCATGCCCAAGTCGCGAACTTGGAAGCCCGGGCGCCCCGGATCGGTTCCGAGAGCGAAGGGACCAAAGGCATTGCTCAAATATCCGCTGCCGAGGAATTGGCTACCTTGTGTTGGCACACAGACATACGGAGGGACCGCACCACGTTGACCGAGCTTGCTGGCGACGACACTACCAATGCTCGGATACGTGACCGCCGGGCTGGGGCGATAGCCGGTGAACATGCTGTGCTGACCGCGGCCGTGATCGACTTCAGAGTGGGTCATGCTACGAACAACAGTCATCTTGTCCGCAATTTTCGCGGTCTGTTCCAAGTGCGCACTGAATCGTACTCCTGGCAGAGATGTTTGCGTGGTCCCCAGCACGTCACCCCGATACTCCACCGGCGAGTCGGGCTTGGGATCGAAGCTGTCCATGTGGGGAAACCCGCCGGACATGTAAATGTGGATGATCGACTTCGCTTTCGGTTCCGCCTTGCGGCCCCCCAGATTGGGACCAGCGGCTTCCGCTTGCAGAAGCTGACCTAACGTGAAGCCAAGTCCACCGGCCCAACCAGCGTAGAGAAACTCACGTCGGGATGAACGGCTGAAGTGCGACGGATCGGCAAGCCAGGTGCCAGGGGCAGGATGTGAAGACATCGCGTCGAACTCCTCAAGAAAGGGGACGTCAGCCGAACAGGAAATGAAGCAAACCAGACGGAGAGCGCTGATCGAGAAGCCGGTCCGCCAGTCATTACGGCACTGTCGGAGGAATGAACTTCACAATCAGCCGGGGCCGTTGCGCGGTTTTGTCAAAATCGGATGCATAGAAATCCCAGCCGTTGCCGCCTGTGTTCAGGAAGACCCAGCCGTGGTTCTCGGTGCCGTTTGACCATGCCTGCAAAGTCTCCGTGACTTCAAAGGCCACAAACGATGCGGCGGCAGAGATCTTGCCGAACGTAAACGTTTCAGTGACTCGCAACGATTCCATGCCGTCCGCAGAAACTCCGGAAACCATCTTGTTCCAGGTCGGTGCGTTGCCGAACGGGACAAGCATGCGATGCAAATGGACGGTGTCACCTTGATCGAAGGCGCTGACTTCCAGCCGTGCTGAGACGATGGTGGAGCCGAGTGGGATCTGCCGCTCTTTCGTCCCGAAGATGTCATCGAACCGCATCAAGACTTGGCTCTCAGCGCCGCCGTTGCTCTCGTCGACGGTCACCTGCGGATTGTTGTGAAGAATTGTGGTGGGTGCCAGTGCCCAAATTTCAACGTCCACCGTCCCTTTGTAGCCGTCCACACCTTGGATAAAGGTGAGGGACTGGGGGGCGGGAGGAGTGGCTGTGAGCGTCGCGTCCCCGGCCAACATCCAAGCCGTCAGTAAAGCAGCGGTGCGCACCATCCAGAAGTATGAGCTCACGTTCCCTCCCATCGCTTTACGAGAACCGGAACAGTCTTGGCGCGAAGTGCCGATCAGGCGGCGAGGTGTCGAGATGCCCTCGCTGAGGCAGATTGCAAAGTACCGGACAAGTGTGAGGAAGTTGTGAGGAGTTGGTGAAAGTCCGGAAAATCGCGTGAACTCAGGAAGATCTTCGGATTGCCGAAATCGACCGATTCCCGCTTGTTGATGTCGATGCCTGTCTCGCACCGCAAGTGGTCCCGAATCCACTTTCGGAGTTCACAAGAGATTCATACGAGTGTGGTATTTAAACACGCGCCGGTTCTCAGCCGCTGCACACTCGGAACAAGTCGCGAATTCCGTGCGCATGCCAATTCTTTGGAGAGGGCGATCGTGAGTCCACGTCGATGGTCGTCCCTGTCGATCCTGACTTTCGCTCTGTTCAGCGCGGGTTGTCAGTCCGCAGCGAGTCAACCGAGTTCGGTGCCAACGCTGCGATTTGCCATCACCGATGTCGAAGGGCTGGAGCAACTCCAGCGCGAGTTCGGAGCTTTCCGCGATCTGTTGCAGAAAGAGACGAAGCTGTCGATCGAGTTCTTCCCCGTCTCCGATCGGACAGCGGCGGTCACCGCCTTGGAGAATGAGCAAATTGACCTGGTCCTCACCGGGCCAGCGGAATATGTCATCTTTCGCAGTCGCACCGACGTCCAACCGCTGGTGGGTTTGTACCGTCCCGATTACACCGCGGTGATTCTCGTGCGGAAGGACGATAAGTATCAGTCATTGGCTGATCTGAAAGGCCAGAAGATTGCGATGGGATCGATTGCGTCCACATCCAAGCACCTCGCCCCGATGCACATGTTGAGCGCGGCCGGTCTCGGTCCGGACGACGTGCAGCCGTTTCATACCGGCGTCAAAGCCGGTTGGGAAACACTCATTCGCGGGGACGTCGCAGCATTCGCGACCACCAAAGACAAGTATCTGCTGCTGATGAAAGAAGAGGCCGCCGCGAATGTCACGCTGCTTGCCGAAAGCGGACCGTTACCCATGGACGTATTGCTCGCCCGGTCCGGTTTATCCTCCGCGGTGACGGAGGCGATCACAGCGGTGATCGACGCACACAGTGAAGCATTTGTCGCTGCGATTCTGACCGGAGACGATAATCAGAAGTATCGCGGCATGCAGTTCCGCTCGGAGATTTCCGACGCCGACTATGATGACGTCCGCCGCATGTTTCGCAGCGCGGGACTTGAACAACTTGCCACCACCAGTCGCTGACTTTGTCGCACCGCGAGCCTCGAGCTCCATCGCCGACGCGCCGCTCCTGGACGTCTGCGGCCTCGGTTTCGCCTACGGCAAACCACGCATTCTGCACGGGGTGAGGTTCGCCGTGCGGGCGGGGGAGTGTGTCGCCCTGCTGGGTTCCAACGGAGCTGGGAAATCGACTTTGCTCCGTTGCTGCGCGGGGCTCATCACCCCCCAGGCAGGAACGATGACGTTGGCCGGTTGCGATGCCCGACCATGGACCTCGGCCTTGCGCCGCCGTGTGGGGTTGATCTTTCAGAAGCATCAACTCGTGCCGCAATACAGTGCCCTCACGAACGTAGTCCACGGGCGTCTGGGGTTTCCCGAAGGCTGGCGTTGCTGCTGGCAGGCCACCGCTCCCGAATCGGTTCGACGAAAAGCGATGCAGTGTCTGCGACAAGTTGACCTCGAACACAAGGCGCTGCAACCGGCACGATCGCTCTCCGGAGGAGAATCGCAACGCGTGGCGATTGCCCGGGTCCTGATTCGCGAACCGGACCTCATTCTGGCCGATGAACCGACGGCTAGTCTCGATCCCGTTGCCGGGAAAGAGATTCTCGAACGCTTGCGCCGCCTCAACCAAAGCCAGGGCGTCACGCTGCTGATCGCCACGCACGATGTGACACGGGCGCTGGAGTACACCGATCGCATCATCGGTTTGCGTAACGGGGAAGTCGTCATCGACGAACCAACCGGCGCTTTGACCGCTGCGCGATTGCAGACACTGTATGGGAGCCGCCTCCTGTCGGAAGGACCTCCGCCGTGAACGTGACCCACCCCGTGATGTCCACACCCCCACGTTGGACCGTGGAGAACGCGCGGAACGTGCTGGCATTCGTCATCCTGCTGGCATTGATCATCGTCTGCCTCGCGGCGTCCGGCTTCACCGTCGAGAGCCTGCTCCGCGGATTGCCCCGGATGACCCGCCTCGCTCGGCAAATGGTGCCGCCCGATTTCTCACGCTTTCCCTCGATCATGTCATCCCTCGGCGTGACCACACAAATCGCCCTCGCAGGAACAGGGTTGGGACTGGCACTGAGCATTCCGTTGGGTGTGTTCGCCTCGCGGACACACGGCCCCATCGCCGGATTGCATCTCGTCTTTCAAGGATGGCTTGCTCTGATGCGAACGATCCCCGAACTGGTGTGGGCAATCGTTTTCGTGGCGTGCCTGGGCCCTGGGGCAATCGCGGGGGTCCTGGCAATCGTTGTTGACACTCTCGGCTTTGCTGGCCGCTTCTTCGCGGGAGCGATCGATGACTGCGATCGTGGGCCGCAGGAAGCGCTCACCAGCCTGGGTGCGGGGCGGTTGCAGATCCTGCTGGGAGCCGTCCTCCCTGCGGCGCTCCCCACCATGATCCACACGTCGATCTACGCCCTGGAACGTGCGCTGCGGGCTTCCGTCGTTCTCGGCATTGTCGGCGCGGGCGGCATCGGCATTGAGCTGAAAGTCGCGATGGAACTGTTCGAATTCCGCCGAGCGTCGGCGATCATCCTGTGCATTCTCGTGGTCGTCCTGTTGGTCGAACTGGTCGGGTCCACCATCCGTCGGCGGCTGTTGACTCCGAATCATTGAATCGCTTCATCACCCACAATCATCCTTCAAGGAGATGTCTTCGTGACGAGTTCGCCGCAACGTGTGATCGTGGCCATGGTCGATGGCTTTGGCTGGGAGTACTGGGAGGCTACACCGATGCTGCGCTTGCGACAGATGGCCGCGACCGGACTGTGTCGGGAAGTCCGGGCGATGTTCCCGTCGGTCACCAACGTGAACAACGTTTCAATCTGCTGCGGAGCCTGGCCGGCCGAGCACGGCATCATCGGCAATTCGTACTACGATCCGGCCGAGCACGGTGCCGTCTACATGAATTCGGCAGACCTCGTCCGCTGTCCCACGTTATTTCAACGTGCAGCGGGGAAGGGGGTGAAGTCCGCGTTGCTCACATCCAAACGCAAGACGATCGAACTCCTGTCGCGCGACACTGAAGTGGCGATTGCGGCGGAATGTCCCACCGCCGAATGGATCGAGACACTGGGGCAACCGGCGGACATCTACAGCCGCGAGATCAACTACTGGCTGTGGGAAGCGGCGATCCATCTGCTGCAACAGCGGCCCGACATTCAGGTGCTGTATGTCCACACAACGGACTATCCGATGCACATGTGGGCTCCGGAAGCGACGGAATCGCAGGAGCATCTGACGCGTCTCGATGAATTGATCGGCCGCGCTTGCGATGTGGCTCCCGATGCGGCGTTGTATCTCACCGCCGATCACAGCATGAATCGCAAGACCCGTGCGTGGGACCTCACCCGCGCCCTCGCTGAACGGGGTACCCCCATCAAATTCGCTCTCTCTCCCGAACGCGACTATTACATCAAGCACCATCGCAACCTGGCCGGTTGTTCGTACCTGTGGCTCAACACACCGGATGACGCGGTACCGGTTCGTAAGTCGCTCGCGGAACTGGCGGGCGTGGAAGAAATCCTGTCGCGCGACGAAGCTGTCGACCGCTTCCATCTGCCGCACGAACGCGTCGGCGATCTGGTCGTGCTTGCCGACCGGACCACCATGTTCGGTGACCTGGATAACTCCTTCGAAGAACTCTCGTCAACGTACCGCAATCACGGTTCATTGTATGAGTTCCGTGTTCCACTCATGATTTGCAATCATCAAGGCGTGTTACCCGAGGCAGAGGAGTTCCGATACAACAAGGACCTCACCCGCCATCTGTTCCGCGACGGAGTCCCGCGGTGAGCGTTGCGATCCGAGCGCGGGTGCCCCGTCCCACACACAATCTTCACATGGCGTGTTCGTGTATCTTCACACGACGGATGTAGCATCTATCACGCGAGCGTTCTCTCTCCCCGCCCCAATCCGAGAAAGGGACATCGATGACACGTTTTCGACGATTGCTGCTTGCCTGTGCGCTGCTGGGAGTGGTCCGGGACGGGAACTTGTCTGCGGATGAAAAAACGGTCGTCGAGTCCACGGCCTCGGTGTCCCACGCGGTTGCCAAATCCGCAGGGTTATGTCTGCTCGTCGGCATTCGGCCTGAGATCGCCGCTGAATGTCAGGCCAATCCGCAATTACTGATTCATGCCCTCGACCGCGATGCGAAGGTGGTACAGGAACTTCAGGAGCGAGTTCGCCTGCAGGCCCCGAAAGTGAGCTTGCTGGCGGAACACTGGCAACAATCGCGCCTGCCGCATGCGGACAACTTGGCGAATCTGATCGTCGTTGCTGAGCGGGAATGGATTGATCCGGCGGAGATCATGCGGGTCCTGTGTCCGGGGGGCATCGCACTCACCGTCAATGGCACATCGGTCTCCCAATTCGTGAAACCCGTTCCGTCAGATACCGATGACTGGACGCATCAGTGGCATGCCGCGGACGGTGGCCTGGTGACGAATGACAAAACGGTGGGAGTGCCGCAGGGAATTCAATGGCTGTCCGGGCCGCTGTTTGCCATGGCCGGCCGGAAAACAAGCACTCAGTCCCTCGTCTCCGCTGGGGGCATCAATTTCTATCTGACACAGAACGTGCTCCAGAATGTGAGCCGGGATGAGAAACGGCAGTACCTGGAAGCGCGGGATGCTTTCAACGGGTTGATCCTTTGGGAACGCCCCTGGGTGGGACCCTACACGACCGGTGACGGTGAAACCAATGCCCGCATGGTCGCCACGGCTCACCGCGTTTACCTCGCCGGTGACAACACCCTGTTGGCCGTAAACACGCGCACTGGGGAAACGCTGGCAGAAACGAAGCTTGACGCCCCTGCTGATAAACTGCTCTTCCACGAAAACGTCGTGCTGGTGCAGTCCGCGACGGGAGTGACCGGCTTTGATGCCAACCTCAAATTACAGCGGTGGAAGTTCCCGCAACGAAATTCCAGTGGACTAGTTGCGAGGGGAAACTCGGCCTATTTTCTGATTCGCGGCCGATCTCCAGATGGTCACTTCAAGCATGAACTGGTCCGACTTGAAGTTCAAACCGGAGAACCGGTATGGCGAATGAATACGCAGCCGCAGGTGCTGAGCCAGAACGTGCAGATCAATTTCGTGCAGGACGGCTACATTGCGCTGCAATCGCATGGCCACATGCACTTGTTTTCTGCTGAAGACGGTCAACATCTGTGGTCGCACACCACCGAAGCCCGCCCAGGAAAGGATTATTCCGATGAGCGGTTTGTAGGCCATTTCTACCGTCAGGGTCTCGTGTGGATGCACGATCAGAACTCCCCACGCAAACCGAATGGGCAGAGCGTCTGGGTGGGACGTGATCCCAAAACCGGAGACGTTGTGCGTGAACTGACAACGCGAGGTGAATGGCCGCGGACCGATGCTCCGGCAAAAATCGGCTGCCAGCTGATGATCGCGTCCGATCAATACATCATGATCCCGCGGCAGGCGACCTACATCGATCTGGAAATCGGGAACAAGCTTCCGTTCAAGTTTGTCCGCGGCGGTTGCGGTCTCGGGTTCGTCCCCGCCAACGGGCTGGTTTACTCGCACCCCCATGCCTGCGGCTGTTTCTCGGAGGCGGTCCGCGGCTTTCTCGGCATGCACTCCATAAAGAACGATCGGTTGCTGGCCGAAAGCGAAGCGGACCACATGCAACGTCTCCAAGTCTTTTCGACACCGAAGCTCACCGAGGTAATGGCATCATCCGATGAGTGGCCGATCTATCGTGGTGATGGACTTCGGAGCGGCGTCGCGAAATCCACGTTGCCCGTCAAGCTCCGGCAGGAATGGTCGACAGCGATTGCCACTCAAAGCGACTCGATCTCTGCAAAAGCTTGGAAGCTGCGCACCGGGAATGTGGTCACGGCCCCGACAATCGCCGGCGACTCCGTCTTTGTCGCAGATGTCGATCAAGGACGTTTACTGGCACTCAATCTCGCGGATGGCCACATTCGCTGGATGTTCCAGGCAAACGGGCGGATTGACAGTCCACCGACGTTGTACCGCGGATTGTGCCTGTTTGGTTCACACGACGGCTATGTCTACGGCCTCGATGCGGAAAATGGTCGGCTCGTCTGGAAGTTCCGTGCTGCGCCGGTTGATCGCCGCATCGTTGTCTTCGGGAATGTGGAGTCCACATGGCCGGTCGCCGGTTCAATCCTCGTTCACAATGGCCTGGCCTACGCTGCTGCGGGCCGTGCTCCGGACGCCGACGGTGGGATCGCCGTACATGCGTTGGACCCAGTGACGGGCACTCCGGTCTGGTCATCGCAGGTCGAAGGGGACACGTTCCGCGGTCTGTGCGATTATTTGATTGCAGGTGACGATGTTGTTTATCTGGCGAACTGGCAATTCGATGCGAAGACGGGAAAACATGGTCCCGCACCGAAGAAATCGGTCCATCTGCAAGGGGGCAAGGTCGGACTTCTCGAATCTTCCTGGACAAAGCACGATCTGGCGCTGCGTAAGGAAATTCAAACATGGACCGCCGCTGGCACTGAAGGCCAACTGCTGGCATTTTCTCCATCAGCCACCGCAGTGTACGATGCCGAATCGCGTGTGGTGCAGTTGAACGGAGGCACCCAGACCACGATCTCAATTGCAGAGCCGCAGCAAGTCACCTCAATGATTCTCACTCGCAATCAGCTCATTCTCAGTGGAGGCCGAGATCGAGCCGACACTCATGCAGGTGGTTTCTTGCGAACGGTCGATCTAAAGTCCGGTCAACTCGTTCAAGACCTGAATTTGCCAGCCGAGCCAGTGTTCGATGGCATCGGAATTGCCAGAGGACGCATCTTCGTGGCGACACAAGACGGTCAACTGCATGCATTCGGCGCGACAAGCTTGGGTCGCTGACGGCATAGTCAAGAGTCGGGCATGCAGACTTGAACTTCACAGCATTCGGCAGTGCTCAACCGGGCCTACGGAAGGACGGTTGGACACACATGCCAGTTGTCAGTTACCGTTTTAGGGAGACGTCCGAATCGAATTCGGCGAGGAGAATCTCTGCTTCCTCCCCGTGCCCTCGTGATCAGCGCCAGCGCCAGCGCCATCGCCATCGCCATCGCAAGGATCGTTAACAGAGAAGGTCGTATGAGAATGAGATCCTTACAGGTCGCGCGGCAAGTATCTGGATGGACTATGGAACTTTGCGAACGTTTGACTTCGGAATCGACTTGACTCCGGGTGTGACAGCGGCGGGTTTCTCGCCGGTCGCTTCTGCCAGTGGGACGATTTTGATACTGCCGATGTGTACTTTCGGCGACAGCGTCAACTCGCAGACATGGAATGCGCGGTGATCGTCATCGGCGGGCGTCAGAAGGATCTTTGAGTTGCTGAGTACGCGGTAAGTGCCGTCTTGGCGTTCCAGTCGCAATTTGTAGGGCGTTCGTCCGGCCAGAGTGAAGGGTTTCGAATCTTCCGCATGGGGAAGTGTGGCGATAAACCCCGCTTGATCTTCGAAACAACGGAAGATCAGTGTCTGATTGTCGGCGCCTCTCAAGGTGATGGCCAGCGACCGGCTCTTGTCGTCCCAGCGGTCGTTGCTGAGAACGGTGAGTTCCATCGAAAAATCCCCCTGAATGTCCACCGGCGGCAGTCGAGCCGAACTGACGTCTTCTCCACCGAGCACACCGACCTCATCCCATTCGTAGGCGGCAACCTTCGTCCGGAGATGCGCGCGACCGTCCTGACGGACTGCGAGAACTGTCCCTTCTTTCAAATTGACCCAACCATCGGGGAGACCCTTGTTTTGCCCCCGTGTTGCGGCTGCACCCGGACGAAAAGTTTTATCCGGTGGACCCCAAGCGCTACTTGGAAGCGTGTGCACTCTGGCGAGCGGCAGCGGAAGACGGGGTTGAACCGCTGCCGAAAGTGGCCAACCTGGGCGACATCAAACTGTGGGGCAAGCGTCCTCGCGGCACCAAAGCCACCTTTCCACGGAAGCCGTCCGTGGCCCAGGGCACGCTTCGCGGCTTGGCCGCGGAACAAGTCGCCGGGACGGTCTGGTTAGGGGCGGCATCCGACCCCGATACTTCACCCGCCGGAGAACTGCCGTCCGTGAAGTTTCCCTTTCAAGATCCCCCCGGTTTGTTGAGCGAAACCTGGCTCGATCCCGCCGGGTGGCTGGCCAGCGAAGACGTCACGGACAAGTCCGATAACACTCGGGCGAATCTGCCCGAAATCCAGCAGCAATGGGACAATGAGGCTCCCAGCAACCCGCGAATCAAAGGCCGTTTCTGGTACACCGCAGAGGTCATCGATCAGGCCGGGATAGCGATTCTCCTGCGTCTCACCGCCTCGCGCCTGCAGCATGATCGCAGCCAATTGCTCAACGATCTGGTGAAAAACCTCGACGGGCTCGAAGACGTGCAGTTGCACGTCTACCACTATTTTTATCCGGCACACGAGGATTTGGTTCTCAAGCCCGATCAACCGGCCGGGACGCCGCCGAAACTTTTGCGGACTTATGGCGGAGATTGGACCAGCGTGGCCATGCTTGTGGCCCGTGATAATCCCATCCTGCCTGGAAGACCGTCTGGCCCGTGGACCGGAAAACTGATCGCGACCACACGCCGCAAATTCGATTTTCTGGAACTCAGTTCCGCCCTCCGGCATGACCTCGATGTTCGGCCTTGGGCCGATCCCGAACTGACACGGCTCAACGACACGCATCCGGTGATTTTTGTCGCCCTCGGGTTACACAGTAATCAATTGACTGCCGGGAACCATCCGACGCTCGCGGTGCCCCCGTCCAGTGAGACAGTCGACAAGATTATTGCTCCTCAGGAAGTTAAAGCCGCTTGTCGGAGTCGGAAGGGGAGCTTGGTTTTGCGGATGTAGCCGGCGACACGGGTCGGGTGGTGGTGTTTGTTTCGGAGGGCGGTCGCGGTGGCCAGTTCGAGTTCGGCGA